>DATHOE010000019.1:0-146661 GCA_035485275.1 bacterium | reverse complement strand
CGGACCCGTATGTGGCCCCAATAACGGACTGGTACGTGTATTGGTTCGTGGCGGTAAAGGTCCCCGTGCCCACCACGCGGTCCGCAATGCCTTGCATGGTTTCGGCGCTCGTTTCAACCGTGGGCGGATAATATTGATTGTAGTTGCTGTCCACGGATACGCTTTCCTCCGGCCACATGCCGAAATTGAACAGTAGTAGGCTTTGGGGTGTGCCGGCAGTCAGAGTGGTCGTCAAGCCGCCGCTCGTTATCGCCGCCGCGGAGGAGGCTACGGCGCCAAAGGGCGTGGTTTGGTTCACGCCGTCATATTCAATGGCCGTCGCGACGTTGGAGTTGGATTTGGAGCCGCCGTCGCCCAGGTAACTGACGACGATAGTCCCGGAGGTGTTCGAAGGAGGTTCCAGAAGATACCAGGCTTCCAGTTCCTCGCCGTTGGTCGGCCCGCTGGTGGTATTTGTGAACGTCGTCACAGCCTCGGGTACCGGGGTAAACGCTTCGCTCAGCGAGGCCCCATAGTTCAGCGTCACGGACATCACGTTATTGTAGGGTGCTCCATCGGTTTGGTCCTCGGTGGACAGGGTCGTGACGATGAGTATCGTGTTGGGGCTGGTGGTCGAGGCAGTCGTGATGTTGATGTTGTTCGTCGCTCCCACCGTGGCGACCGGAGCGAATGTCGCGATCGCCGTCGGGATGATGCAACCTGAGGTCGGGATGCTGGTGGGCGTCAGTGTCTGGATCGGGCTCGCAGTCGCAGTCGCTGTCCAACTGGGAGTATCCGATACTGTAGCGCTTGGGCTGGCGGTGGGGCTGCCGGTCGCGGTGGCATCAGGGATTATTTCGAGAAACTGCTGCATGGTGGAGCAAATGGTGCCGGAATAAGTGCCGGTGAAGGAATAGGGCCCAACGGCCGTCGACGGCTCATCGGCAATGGAACTGGAAACGCCCGTGCCGCTGTTATTGATTTCGGCATCTTCTTGGGTAAAACCGGAACTCGAGCTCAGTCCCGTGAGCTCGTAGCCGCCGTAGTTGGCCAGTAGCATGCTGCCAGGTTGCGTCGTGGTGATTGTGGTGGTCAGGGACACCTCGGGGCTATTGGTGGTCGCCATGGCCCCCAAGGGGGTCACTTGATTCACGCCGGCGTATTCGATAGCGGAGATATTGTTGGCGTTTGAGCCGGTCCACTGAACCTGGATGCTGCCGGCGCCGGAGTTGGGCCCGACCAGGTACCAAGTCTCGAGGTCCATACCGATGCTGCAGGCGGTGTATTGGGCCGTCGGCGTCACCAAAACAAAGGACTGTTGGTTGCTTGCCTGCGTCCAGGTGATGGACGACACAATGTTGTATCCTGGGTCGTCGGATCCAATCACGCTGACTACCAAAAGCCTGTCGTTTCCGTTGCCCACGGTATAAGCCAAAGTATTGGTCGCGGCCTCGACAGCTTGCCCAGTTGCAGGCGAATCAATCGTGATGGCAGCCCATGCGACTGTAGGAAGGATTCCAAACAAGGTCGAGAAAACAATGTATTTGATCACAGACCTTAGATATTTTTTTAGGGCTGTCACTAAAATTCCCCCGAAAATAATTCCATAGAATGGACATATGTAAATTGATATTTATTATTTTTATCCAAGGAATGATAAAAAACGAAACCTCGAAATACAATTAAAAACACATATTAATATTTTTTAATCCCTTCAAATTCGTACTTTGTACATAAAAATGATCGGCTGACGGAATGACACGATCGAGATCGCTTCCTTCTATGCCTTGGATGCGTCAGCGACGCGACATCTCCGCCATCAAATCCTGGTACAGCTTCACCAAATAGTCGGCGTAGGATTCGACGCTGAAGCGATCGGCCACCGCTATGCTGGCCCGCTTGAGGTCCTTCCGCAGCTCCGCGTCGCCGAAGAAACGCCCAACTTCCGCGGCGTAGGATGGCGGGTCGGACGCCTTCAGGTAGTTCTCCGCCCCGTACAGGGCCGGATATTCGACGTTGTCCTTCAGCAGCATCGGTATCCCGCAGGCCATGGCCTCGTTGATGGCCAGGGCGCAGTTCTCCTGCCAGCTGGGGAAGAAAAAGAGGTCCGCGGCGCTGTAGAGGGCGGGCATGGCGTCGAGGTTCACGGTGCCGGGGAATTTGACGTTGGGCGCGGCGCCGTGGATTTTCGCGTCCAGGGCCTTGACCGAGTCGGTCAGGGAGCCGAAGGGCCGGCCGCCGAACCAGAAGAATTTCACGTCCGGCCGGAGCGCGGCCGTGTCGATGAACTCGGCCACGCCCTTGCGGGGCTGGACCTGGCCAACGCCCAGGGCCACCTGGTCGGTTTCGGACAGTCCCAGGATGCGGCGGCCCTCCGCCCGCAGGGCCGGGTCGGGGTGGAAGCGGCGGCCGTTGACCGGGTTGGTCAGCACCTCCACGCGGGTGCTCACCCCTATGCGTTCCAGGTCGCTTTTGACGTGCGGGGCCACGGCCAGGACCACTTCCGCGGAGTTGTATGCGAATTTCAGATAAAACTCCGCAAGGGGCATCCACAGCCGCCAGCCGACCAGGGAGCCCTTGAAGCTGTCCGGGATCACGTGGGCCGTCATCACCCTGCGGCCGCGGTATTGGTGGCGGCGGGTCCAATAGGCCGGACCGAAGGTGTGGGCGTGCAGAATGTCGGCCTTCTCCTTGCTGTTGACCAGGATCTCCACCTCGGGCCGCAGCTTCAAGGCTTCGATCATGTCCACGAAGGCGGTGTGCACGCCCTGGGCCTCAAAACCGCCGGATTCGGAAACTACGTTGACGCGGATGGGGGGCATGGGGTCAGGGCACCAGCACGATTTTGCCGATTTTCTTGTTTTTCATCACGGCCTCGTGCGCGCGCGGGGCGTCGGACAGGGGCATTTGCTCGGCGATGATGGGCCGCAGCGTCCCGTTCTCGAGGCCGGCATGCAGGTGCGCGTGGATGGCTTTGCGGTCCCCGGGGGAGGCGTTGAAAAGGGTCAGGCCGCGGATGTCGGCGTTGCGGCCCATGGTGGAGCGGGGGTCGATTTCCACCCGCCCCCGGCTGCCGATGACGATGACCCGGCCGCGCAGGGACAGTGCGTTCAGGTCCTTGTCCAAGTTCACGTTGGCCAGCATCTCCAGGATGATGTCGAGCCCTTTGCCCCCGGTGGCGGCCACGATCTTGTCGAGATAGCCCGATTCGGAGTGGTCGAAGGCCCCGTGGGCGCCCTCCTTCAGCAGGACCTTCCTGCCCTCCTCGGTTGAGGCCGTGCCGAACACGGTCAGACCGGCTGCCCGCGCCAATTGCACGGCGCCTATGCCGACGCCGCCGCTGGCGCCGTGCACCAGCACCGTCTCCCCGGCCTGGGCCTGGCCCCGCTGGAAGAGGCTGTAATGGGCCGTGGCATAGGGCACGCCCAAGGCGGCGCCTTGGGCGAAAGAGACATTGGAGGGCAGGAACTGGAGGTTGTCTTCAATGGAAACCAGCTGTTCGGCGTAAGCGCCGCTGTTGAAGGAGAAGGTATAAACCCGGTCCCCGGCCTTGAATCGGTTGGTTTCAGGACCGACCGCCAAAACCACCCCAGCCGCGTCCGCGCCCGGGGTATAAGGCAGGTTGGGTTTAAGGGGATAGGCTCCGCTGCGTATGTGGGTTTCATAGGGGTTCACGCCCACAGCCTTGACCTGCACCAGGACCTGGCCTGGACCGGGCTTGGGATCCGGGACCTGCTTGAGGACCAGGACTTCGGGGCCCCCAAAGCTTTCAACGACAATGGCTTTCATGGCCGGCCTCCTGTTTTCGGGGTGTTGGGGCTGTTCAGGCTTCCGCCAAGAAGCTACGCGCCTGGCCGCTCAAGGGTTTTCCCTGTGTCGCCCACTGTATTCCGGCTTGGGCCCGGAACCAAGTGCCTTGGCGCCGGGCGTAGGCCCTGGTGCGCCCCAGGATGGCTTCCCTGGCCTCGGCCAGGCCCATGCGGCCGCGGACATGGTCCAGGAGTTCGGGATAGCCGATGGCGGCGCAGGCCTTCAGGGCCCCGTCCCCATGGCGCGCGGCGAGCTCGCGCACCTCATTGAGCCAACCGTCGCGCAGGCATTGGTCCGCACGCTGGGTGATGCGCAGGGCCAGGGCCTCCCGGCCGGGGTCCAGGCCCAGCCAGAGGCTGCGCTCCGGCACCAAAAAAGGGCGGGTGGCCGAAACCTGCCAGTCGCTGAGCGGGCGTCCGGTGCCCTCAAAGACCTCCAGCGCCCGCAGCACCCGGCGCGGATTGGCGCGATCCAGGGTGGCGGCCAAGGCCGGATCGGCCGCGTCCAAACGGCGCAGCAGCGCTTCCAGTCCCTGCTCCTTCCATTCCCGTTCCAGGGCGGCCCGGATTTCCTGGGGCACCGGAGGAAGCTCCACCAAGCCCTCGAGCAGGGCCTTCAGGTAGAGTCCGGTGCCGCCGCACAGGAGCGGCACCTGTCCCGCGGCCCAGGCCTTTTCGCAGGCAGCCGCGGCGAGCCTGCAGAATTCGCCCGCGGAAAAGGGGCTGCCCAGGTCCGCAACGTCCACCAGGCTCCATCGGCCGCGCGTGGACAGGTCGGGCTTGGACGTGCCGATGTCCAGCCCCCGGTATACCTGCTGCGAGTCCGCCGAGATCAGGCTCAGCGGAAACTCCCGGGCCAGGGCTTCGGCCAGGGCGGTTTTCCCGGAGGCGGTGGGACCGGCGAGGACCAGCAGCTTTTTCAGGCGTTTCCCCGGGGCTTCAGCGGCGTTGGAAGTACTTTTCGAGTTCCACCAAGGACAGCCGCACCAGGGGCGGCCGGCCGTGAGGGCAGGACCAAGGGATTTCGCAGGCCGCCAGATCGGCCATCAATTGCTGCATGGACTCCCAGACGATGGGGTCCCCGGCCTTGATGGCGGCCTTGCAGGCGATCATGGCCGCGGCCTCCCGCCGGAAATCCTCGGCCTTGTCCCCGCTGGCCGGCTGGGCTTCCCCGCCGGGCTCAAGCAGGTCCTGCACCAGGGCCTGGGCCTGGATGTTTTTCATGAATTCCGGAAGGGCGCTCACGAAGAAGAGCCCGCCGCCGACGGACTCCAGCTCCAGGCCCAGTTCCGCCAGGGGGGCGATGAAGCCCTCCAGGCGCTCGGCCTGGGCCGCGTTGACCTGCACCCGCTGGGGCAGCAGCAGGCGCTGGCTTTTCACCGCGTGTTTGGCCCAGAGGTTCAGCTGGCGTTCATAGAGCACCCGCTCGTGGGCGGCATGCTGGTCCACCACCACCAGGCCCTGCGCGTCCTGACACAGGAGGTAGGAGCGGTGGAGTTGGGCCAGGGGCACGGGCCAGTCCTCGCGCGCCGGGGCGGAAACAGGCAGGGTCCAGGGCGAAGCCTGGGTGTGGCTGGGCTGGGCCGAGCTGGCGCTCCTGGGAAGCAGCGAACCCAGGAGCGGATGCTCCGAGTCCGCCGTTGTCTCCGCCAGGGGGACGGCCAAGGGCTTCACGAATCCATGCACGGCTTCGGAGGCGTGCGAAGGGGCCGCGCCATAGTGCGGGGGCATGCGGTGGAGGCTTTGGAGGGCCCCGGACGGCAGGCTCGCCGAGGCCGCGAGGTCGATGCCGGTGTAGAGGTTCGCGGAGCGCAGGGCGGCGGTCACCCCGTGCCGGATGCAGTCCAGGACCTGGGATTCCTGCCTGAAGCGGACCTCGCGCTTCGCAGGATGCACGTTGACGTCCACCTGGACGGAGGGCAGCTCCACGAAGAGGGCGGCCACCGCGTGGCGGCCGTGCGGCAGGAGGCTTCCAAAGGCCTGGCTGAGATGGAACCCGAGCTGGCGGTGCTCCACCACCCGCCGGTTGACGTAGAGCCATTGTCCGCTGCGCTGGCCGCGGCTCAGCTGGGGCGGCGCGATCCAGCCGCGCACATGCACGCCGTTTTCCCCGTGGTCCACGGGCAGGGCCGCGCCCGCCAGGGATCCGCCCCAGAGCTGGCGCAGGCGTTCGGAGCCCTGGGCCGCGGCGGGAAGGTCCAGCGCGATGCGTCCGCCGGAGACGAGGTGGAAGGCCACGTCGGGGTGGGCCAGGGCCATCTGGCTGAGGTCCGACGCGATGCGGCCGTTCTCCGTGGTGTCGGACTTGAGGAACTTCAGCCGCGCGGGCGTGTTGTAGAAGAGCCGGCGCACCTCGATGGTGGTGCCCTCGGCGCGGCCCTGGGGCGAAAGGGCCCCCACGCGGCCGCCCTCGACCTCCAGGCCCCAAGCCTGCTGCGCGCCGCGGGCCCGGGTGACGATGCGCGTCCGGGACACGCTGGCGATGGAGGGCAGGGCCTCCCCCCTGAAGCCGAAGCTGGACAGGCTCAGAAGGTCGTCGGTCGCGCGGATCTTGCTGGTGGCATGGCGCTTCACGCTGAGCGCGAGATCCTCCGCGTCCATGCCCTCCCCGTCGTCGGCCACCCGGATCAGGCCCCGGCCGGCCTCGTCGACTTCGACGCGCACCTGCTTCGCGCCGGCGTCCAGGGCGTTCTCCACCAGTTCCTTGACCACGGAGGAGGGACGTTCCACGACTTCGCCGGCGGCGATCTGGTCGGAGACGGTGCTGTCGAGGAGGGCGATTTTGGGCATGGAGGTCAGGGGCCGGTTTGGACGGGCGGGACGGGTTTGCCGACATGGATGTTCTGCTTTTTCAATTGGCCCACGATCGCGGCTTTTTTCTTTTGGTTCATCTTGTAGATGAAAATAAGCACCTGCGCCACGGCCTTGTAGAGGTCCGGCTCGATCTGGGTTCCGACGTCCAATTGCCCGAGCACCTCGACCAGCTCCGGGTCGCGGTACAGGGGGATGCCTTCCTTCATGGCCACGGCCAGGATTCTTTCGGCCAGGTCGCCCTGGCCTTTGGCCAGCACCTTCGGCGCCGCGCTGCGGTTGCTCGCGTCGTACTGCAGGGCGACGACGCGCTGGCGCTTGTCCTTTAGGGCCATGGAATCAGGCGCTCAGCGAGAGGCCCAAGGACGGCGCTTCGGGCCCCGAGCTCTGCGCCGGAACGGACGCGGCGGCCGTCGAGAATTCCAGGGACTGCAGGGCGAAAGGCGTGTTCTCGGAGAAGTCCGAGCGCAGGTCGTCCGCGCCCTGCGCCATGAAAGCGGCGGTCTCCCTGTCGGCGGCGATGACGCGGGCCGAGGCGGAATTCTTCCACACCTGCAGGGTCACGGTCACGGGGCCGAGGCTCTCGGTGTTGAGGGAGACGGCCACGTTCACGGGGTCCTTGTCGTCCAGCTCCCGCTCCCTGCCCTGCCGCCAGGTGACGCTCAAGCGGCCCTCGCCCATCGCGCCGTTCATCCATACCGGCAGGGGCAGATGCACGGTGTCGAAAGAGGGGGCTCCCTGGGCCTGCAGCGGAAGGGCGTTGAAGCTGCGCACCGCGGCCTGGGCGTCCCGCAAGGCGCTGTTGAGACCTTCGGCGTTGGACCCGGCCGCGGGCTGGGTGGATTGCAGGGCCGTGCTCAATTCGTTTTCCAGGTGCAGCAGGGCGCCGCGCAGGGAATTTCCGGGGACGGCGGCGCCGGCCGCGGTGTCCCTGGCCGGGGCCCCCGCCGTGGACGCGGTGCCGGCGCCGGCGGCTCCCCCCTCGAACAGGGATCCGAAAGGCTGGGCCAGGTCGCTCTCAAGGGTCAGTCCCTGAGCCGAGGCCCAGGACTGCAGACGGCCGGCGAGGCCGTCGGACTCCGGATTCAGGCCGGCCGAATCCATGGCCTGACTCAGGGCCTCGTAGGCCTGCTTCAGGGTGGGCCGCGACTCCAGGCTTTCGGTCAGCTTGTCCTGGCCCTGCAGGGCCCTTTGCGCCGCGGGCAAGGCGCTGCGGTCCTGGTTCATCCATCCCGCCACCGTCTCCACCAGGGGCCTCTGCGCGGGCAGGCCCCGTGCGCTCAGCCAGGCCACAGCGGAGGCGACGGTTTCCGGAGGCAAGGTGGCAAGGTCGGCCGTGGGCACGGGCAAGCCTTGCGCCTTGAGGTCGGCCTGCACGGTTTGGACCCCGGGCACGGAACGGTCCCCGGGCAATTGTCCGTAGAAGTCCGCGACCTGCTGCAGGGCGCGGGCCGCGGCGCCCTGGATCGCGGAGGGGCTGGACTGGGGCGATTGGGACTGCACCGCCGCGATCAGGCGCTGGGTGGGGCCTTGGGACGCGTCAGTGAAGCTGTTGGCCAGGGCCTGGGCGCCCGCCGCCAGGGAGCCCGCGTTCAGGGGCGCGGCGTCCTGGTTCATAGGCCCCAGCCACTGGGCCAGGGCCTCCCGCATGGACGGAATATCCGCCGAATTCATGGCCAGGCCGGCCAGTGGGGCCGCCGGGCCGGAGGTCCCCGTCGCCCCCGCGGACGCCCCTGGGGCCGCGCCCAGCCCCGCCGTTTCACTGCCCAGAAGCGCGGACAGGGCGGATTGCTCCGTAGCGCCCGCTCCGTTCGGGGAGCCCGAAAAGGAAGCCTCGAGAACCCCGGCGCCTGTCCCGGCCTCAGAAGGAGCGGCCGCGGCCAGGCCGGACTGTGCCCCCTCTGCGCCGGTGCCGGAGGCCGGGGCCGGGATCCCCTTGTTCGGGCCCGCGTTGGCGGAGGCCCCACCGGGGGCTTCGGCCGCCTGGGCCAGCACCGCGTTCAAGTTCTGGGCCAGGGCCTGGGTTGGCGAGTCGAGAAGATTCTGCACGGCTTGCTCAATCGCCGAAGACCAATTTTTTCCGGACGCGGGCGCAGCGGAACCCGGGCCTTCCTGGGAAGGGGCCGTGCCGGTCTGGAGCGCCTCTTCCAGGGAACGGGCCGCCTGCATCAGATTCAGGGCCTGCTCACCGGAGGGGCTCATCTGGGTCGCGACCCTGACCTGGGCCAAGCCTTCCTGCAGGCTTTGGCGGACGGACGGGTCCTCCAGGGCGGAACCCGGCCGGCTCGTCTGCGTTGTTTCATTGGAGATCAGGCTTTCCACGCTCCGCGACAAAGCTTGAAGGCTGGGGGCGTCCAGGGGCGCCCCCAGCCGCGACAAGGTCTGCGCCAGGGCGAGGTTCACGCTGTTGGCGGGAAGTTTGGCGGCGCTGAGGGCCGCTTCCATGGGACCGAAGCCCGGGGTGCCGGAGGAGGAAGCCGTGCCCGGAGAAGGGGCCTGCGCGGAGGGCTGGGCGCCGTTTTCGGTCGCGGGAAGGAGTTTCAGAAGCAGGCTGGCCGGGGTCGCCGTGGAAGGGTCCCCGGCGCTCGCCTGCACGACCAGAAGGGAAAGGACATCGCCTTTGGCCAGGGACGAGCCGGGGGGCAACTGGGCCACGACGTTCTGCCCCCGCAGGCTGATCAGGGCCTGATTTTGGGGCAGCAGTTCCACCACCCGGCCGTTGACGACGGCGCCGGGGCTCAGCGCAGCGGCCAGATCCTGGAGGGGGATCGAGGCGGCTTGCAAAAGGATGGGGATGCCGGCGGCGCTTACAGCCACGGTGGACCTTGAAGATGGAGGCTCGGGCTCAGGTGTTGCGGGGTTCCTTACGCCGTAAATTCAGGATCAGGTCCACTTCCCCGGCCAGGACGCCGGACTCTTTTGAGATCTGTTCCAGGTTCAGGCCCTGATCCGCGAGGTCGTAGATTTTCTGGTAGCGGGAGGCCGTGGGAAGCGCGGACTTGGAAACGGAAGGCCGGCGGGCCTCCGGCTCCGGCTGCTTCCCCTCCGGGGCGGGGTCATCGGTCCTGGGCGCGGACACGCGCCCGGGGCCCGCATTCACCGCCTTTGACGGACCAGCGGACGCCGGCTTGGCCTTCGGCCCGGCCTGGGCCTTGGCCGTCGGCTTGGCTTTTTCCTTCACCTGCCGCCCGGTCCCGGGATCCGCTTTAGGCCCCGGTTTGGCCGCGTCGGCCGCGGACTTGGAGAGTATGCGCAGGGCCAGGCTCTTTTCCGCCAGCTTGGCCTTTTCCAGCGATTTTTCCAGGCTTTCCCTGCGCTGATCCACGCTTTGGGCCAGGCCGCTCGCGGTTTCCTTGGCCTGGCTGAGCAGGGCCCTCAGGCGTTCCTGGAACTCCATGAGGTCCTCGTCGTCCAGGGCCTCCCCCAGCCGGAATTCCAGCCGCTGGACCTCCCGCTTGAGGAACCAAATGGTCCAGGCTTGGACCAGCCCCAGGGCCAAGACCAATATCGCGACAATGAGGAAGACCAGGGGCATGGGCTAGGCCAACAGGTTGATGCGGTGGCCGCCACCGGGTTCCGGCGACGTTTCTTCGGGCTGCTGTGCAAGGGGGGGGCGTGCGTGCGGAGGGCGCCGCGGGGGGCGGGCCATGGTCAGGGGCTGGTCGGAGGGGTGCGGATCCACGGTCGAGGCCTGTTCGGAGGCCTCGGCTCCCGTCACCTGGTGTTCGCGCCGTTCGCTTTCGCGCCGGGTGCTGGCCAAGCCCTGCAGCTCGGCCAGCTCGCCGGCCTGGACCGATTGCAGGACCATTTCGGCGATTTCCGGCGAATTGAAGATGGCCGACACGTTCTGCGAGACGTTCATGGCTTCGCTCCCGCTCTAGCCCCGGCCGGGACTCCGGCTCAACCGAAGGGCAGGGACCGTATCTGGCCGTTGTCCTCGACGTAGGAGGTGAACTTCTCCTCCATGGACACCGCCTTGGACACGCGGCTGACCGTGATCTTCGTGCCCGGATAGATGAGACCGGAGCAGCTCACCTTGGCGCGGCGCTTGCCCTTCTCCGCCGCCGCCTTGGCGTCGATGTCGACCTTGGCGTCGCGCAGGACCTTGAGGTCGGACAGCAGCTTGAACTGGGCCCGGGTCAGCTTGTTGAGCATGTCCTTCTTGTCGTCGGGCAGCTTGCCGCCCAGCTTGGTGCTGAGGTCCTTCAGGAACTGGACGCCCTTTTTGGTCTTGTCGATCTGCTCGGCGATGGCCTTGCTTTCCTTGTCGATGCGCCGCACCTCGTCGCGCACGCGCGGATCCTCGCCCACGTCGATCTCGGTGGGCACGTTGCTGCGGGCCCCGATCTCCTTGGCCACGACTTCCCAGCCCGCCACCGTGGTGCCGCCCACCAGCATGCCGCGGCCGGAGAGCACCACCTTGTCCGAGGCGATGACCGTGCTGTGCATGATGGCGTCCACCACGGTGACAACGGCGCCGCTGTCGACATAGGCGTTGCGCACGTATTTGGCCTCGACGTTGCCGTCCGCGGTCACGCGGGTCTTCTGGCCGATGATGCCGCCCTTGATCTGCACCTTGCCCCCGGCAGTGACCTCTCCGCCGTCGAGCACGCCGTCGATGACCACGTCCTGGCCGGCCTTGACCTTGTACTCGCCGGTGATGGAGCCGTGGATCAGCACGGTCCCGAAGAAATCAATGTTGCCGATCTTCAGGGTCAGGTCCCCGTTGACCTCGTAGATGGCCAGCACCGAGATCGTGTTGTTCTTCAGGACCACCTGGCCGGTTTCGGTGGCGATGAAGCGGGTCGGATCCGCGGGGTCCAGGGCCACGCCCATGCCGGGGGTTAGCGTCATCTCCACGCCGGCGGAGGCTTCGATGGTCTTGCCCGTCACCGTCATGCCCACGCGGCCCTGCTTGGCCGGCACCAGGCGGCAGAGGGCCGTGTCCTTGGCCACGTTGTCGATGACGTTCAGGTTGCGGTAGTCGACGCGGGCGTTCTTGTTCTCCAGGCCCGCTTGGGTCTGGGCGGCCGCTTCCATTTCCTTCTTTTCCCAATACTTGTCGATGTAGGCGTCCTCGCCGTGCAGGACCGGCAGGCCCTCGGCGACCAGGCCCTCCACGGGCTCATGCTTGGATCCGTCCCCCAGGGAGGCGATGGGGCCGGCCAGGGCGTTGAGCAGGTCCTCGCGCAGGCCGAAGACCACGCCCTGGTGGGCGAGCGTGGCGCGCACGCGGTCCAGGTTGGCGGGGCTTCCTCCGGGGTCCGGGGGCAGGACCGTGACCCGGGCGGTCATGGCGTCCTCGGAGATCTCCACGAAGATCTGGGAGTCCCCGTTTTTGGCCTTGGGCGGGGCGAGCACGACCGGATGTCCCGAGGCGTTGTCGACCACGTGCTTGACGTCCTCCCAGTTCACCCCTTTGACGTTCAGGTGCTCGATGCTGGAGCGGACCTCGTCAAAGGTGCAGCGCTTGCCGCTGCCCGCCGGCGGATACACCGTCAGCACCAGGCCGTCGTCCGCCGTATTGATGTTCGGGTACCCGTCTTGGTCCCTGATCGCCATAAGCCCCCCTTCGCGCTGTTTAGACAAACTTTACCGCCAAAGCCGCCTGCAGGTGCAAAATAGCTTTGGCATAAATCTGGGAAATCCGTCCAGCGGACACCCCCAAAACCTGGGCCGCTTCCTTGTGCCC
Organism: bacterium; assembly: GCA_035485275.1. GTDB lineage: Bacteria > Oederibacteriota > JAJYGY01 > JAJYGY01 > DAIDJD01 > DAIDJD01. The sequence goes on along the minus strand of DATHOE010000019.1, from coordinate 134,370 downwards.
CAGGTCCTGGTTCAGCAGCAGGACAAGGAGCGTCCGTTCTTGGTCCGGCAGGTTTCCTATGGCCGTGGCCAGGGCCTGCTTGACCTCCGCCTTCAGGGCTCCGGCGTCGGCGGGACTGGCCGAAGCGTCCGCTAGCCGTTCCCTTAGGGGAACCTTCCCTTCTTCATCTATAAAATCAAGAAAAACCATTGATCCTGGTGAATTTTCAAGAAGCTGCTCACGCAAAGCTTCAAGGCTGATTCCCAGGAACGTGGCCCATTCCTCTTCGCTGGCCGGGCGTTGCAAGCCCTGTTCCAGCTCCGTCAGACCCTTTTGCAGGGCTTTCCAACGCCTCCGGCACTCCTTGCTCAGGGTGTCCTGGCGCCGCAGTTCGTCCAGCATCGCCCCCCGTATCCTGAGCCGCGCCCAGGCCTCGAAGGGCACCCCCCGCGTCGGATCCCAGCTTTCCAGGGCCTGCATGAGGCCCATGGACCCGCACTGGAGTAAATCGTCCGCCAGAGCGTCGGCTGAAGGGGGCAGGCTGACTTTTAGCCGGGCCCAGACCCGCTTGACCAGGGGCAGCCAAGCCAGAAGGCAGTCTTCTTTGTGGCCCTCGTCCCTGTGCGCGAGCCAGAGGCTGAGGGCCCGGGAGGCCCCTTCATCCATGGGCGTCCATGCTCAGGCCGTCACTTGCGCCCGGCCGGGGCCTTGGCTTCCGCTTCCGGCTCGGACTGGGGCCCGGCCGCGGCGATGGCGTTGAGGGCCTCGACTTCCGCAGGGTTCAGCTCCGGAAGGGTGTAATTCACGACCGTTCCGGTCAAAGGCTGGTGCACTTCCTCGCTGACCACGGGCTCGGCCAGGTGGTCGGGGACGACCACGGCGCCGTCGGACAGGCTGTACTGGTTGGTGCTGCGGCGCTCCACATTGGAGGGGAGCTCCTCTCCCGGGGCTGAGGAGCGCAGGGCGGCGCGCAGCCAGGCCCCGAACAGCCAGGCGCAGGCCGTGGTCACCGTCAGGACGATCACTCCCTGGAGCAGCATGCCCTCCAGGCTGTAACCGCGCACCATGCCCTCCAGGGCGCTCAGGATGAAGGCCCCCAGGCCCAAAAACACCGCCAAACGCTTTTCAATGTCGTCGTGGGTGGATGTCATTTCCTTCATGGCCGCTCCTGAAATGAGTTCAGACCTTGGGGCGCAGCATGCCGCCGAAGTGTTCTAGGAATCCGCGCAGGCCCTTGGGCGGCGCGGCGAGCCGCACGTTGCAGAGGCTGGAGGCCATTTCCGCCACGGCCCTGCTCGCCGGGGAGTCGGGCTTTTCCAGGGAAAAGGGCCGCTGCGCGCGGACGGCGCGGGGGACTTCCCTGTCGCGGGGCACAACGCCCAGGGTCTGGACCTGGATGTTGAGGAAGCGGCCGGCCAGGGTCTCCAGCAGGCGGGCCACGTCGTCCCCTTCGGCCTTGGTCTCGGCCATGTTCACGATCACCCGCAGGCGGCCCGGATAGGCCTCCTGGGCCAGCACCTTGATGAGGCCGTAGGCGTCCAGCCGGGCCGTGGGCTCCGGCGTGGTGACCACCAGGACCTCCTCCGCGGCGTGCGCGAAGGCCAGGACGTTCTGGGAGATGCCGGCCCCCGTGTCCACGATCAGGTAGTCCGCCTGGTCCTCGAGCAGACCGAAGTGGGTGAGCACCCGGTCGCGCTCCTGCGTGCCCAGGTCGGCCAGCCGGGCTATCCCCGATCCCGAAGCGATCAGCCTCAGGCCCAGCGGTCCCTCGCACAGGATCTCTTCGAGGCTGCGGCCGCCGTCGAAAAAATGGGTCAGGTTCCAGCGCGGCTGGAGGCCCATCAGAAGGTCGGCGTTGGCGAGCCCCAGATCCGCGTCGAACAGGATCACCCTGCGGCCCAGGAGGCTGAGCTGGAGGGCCAGGTTCACGGCCATGTTGGTCTTGCCGACGCCGCCCTTGCCCGAGGCCACGGTGATGACCCGCGCCCTGGGGGGCGCGCCGTAGGCAGGTGCGGTCGCCGGAGCCGGGGCCTTGGGAGCCTTGGACGGGGCGCCCGCCGAGGCTTTGGCCTCCTTGAGCCCCGCCGCCAGCACTCGAAGCTTGTCGGCCTGGTCAGCCACGGCCTTCCCCCATCACCAGTTCGGCCATGCGTTCAGGGGAGGCCAGTTCGATGTCGTTGGGCACGTTCTGCCCGGTGCCCAGGTAGCTGATGGGTATCTGGAAACCCGCGGCCAGGTTCAGCAGGAGACCCAGGGAGCGCGTCTCGTCGAGCTTGGTGACCAGGAAGCGGTTCACCGGAACCAGCCCGAACTTGCCCACGATGGGCAGGAGGTCGGCGTTCTTGGTCGTGGCGGACACGCACAGGTGCGTCTCCGCGGGTTTGGCGGCCTCCAGAAAGGCCTTCAGGTCCTGTATCTGCCGCCGATTCTGGGGGCTGCGTCCGGCGGTGTCGAAGAAGATCAGGTCGCGGTCCGCGTAGCGCCGCAGCGCCGGGGCCAGCTCGGCGGGGGAACTCACCGCCTCGAAGGGGATGTCCATGATGTCGCGGTAGATCCGCAACTGCTCCACCGCGCCGATGCGGTAGGTGTCGGCGGTCAGCAGGGCCACCTTCAACTGGTGGACCAGGGCGTACTGGCTGGCCAGCTTGACCAGGGTGGTGGTCTTGCCCACGCCCGTGGGCCCGATGAAGGCGATCACCCTGGGCTTGCCCGGGATGGCCTCGATCGGACCGGAGGCTTTCAGCTGCGAAGCCAGCGCCCGGGTCACCACGGCGCCCAGGGTGCCCGCGCGCGGATAGCCCTTTTCCATGATTTCGCGCTGGACCGGGACCAGGGCCGCCTGGGCGATGGCCTCCTCCACGCCGTTGCTGAGGAGCTTTTCCAGGACCTTCTTGAGCTCAGGGTGCAGGTCCGACGCGCCCCGCTGGGCCACGCTGCGGGTGATCTGGGCCCCGGAAAGCACCTTGCCGTCGTTCAATTCGCTTTGAAAGACCTCCCCGCGCCGGACGTCGGAGAGCGGGCTGCGTGGGGCCGGCCGCATGGGCGCCGCCGCCGGGCGCCGGAGGGCCGTGGGCGCCGGAGGGGGGGCGGAAGGGCCCGCCATGGAGGCCCTGGGCGCCGCCTGGACCGGGGCCTGTGGGACCGGGGGAAGGGCTGAAGCCGGGAGGTTTTCCGGGCCGGAATCCACCCCGGCCGTCACCTCGGAGACTTCCCCCCCGCCCAAGCCGAAAAAGCCGCCGCGCCGGACCTTCTTGGTGTACAGGATCACGGCATCGGGACCCAGCTCCTGCCGGACTTTCCGCAGGGCTTCCTGGACGCTGGGAGCCTCAAAACGCATGATTCTCATGGGCGTAGGCCTTAGGCCTGCTCCTCGTCTCCCGTCTTGATGCTGCCCGCGGATTGGATTTCCACCTTGGGATCAAGCTCATTATAGGAGATCACGGTCAAGTTGGGCAAAACCTTGTCGAGCAGGCGCTTAAAATAAGGCCGGACCAGCGGCGAACAAAGCACGAGGGGCGCGTGGCCCTTGCGGTTGAGCACCTCGATCTGCCGGCTCAGGGCCAGGAGCAGTTTCTGGGCCACCTTCGGGTCCAGGGAAAGGTAGGAGCCGCCTTCCGACCGCGTGATGGAGGACAGCAGGGTCTGCTCCAGCCGGGGGTCCAGCGTCACGGCGTGGATGGCTCCGTCCGGGCCCACGAAAAGCTTGGTGATGACCCGGAAGAGGGCCTGGCGGGCGTACTCGGTGAGGGCGTCGGAATCCTTGGTAGCGCGGGCGTGGTCGGCCAGGGACTCCAGGATGGTGCCCAGGTCGCGGATGGGGATGCGCTCCTTGAGCAGGTTCTGGAGGACCTTCTGCACGTCCCCGAGGTTTAGCAGGGCCGGGACGAGCTCCTCGACCACCGCCGCGTTGCCCTGGCGGTAGTTGTCCACCAGGCGCTGGACGTCCTGGCGGGTCAGCAGCTCGGGCGCGTGGGAGCGGACCACCTCGGTGAGGTGGGTGGCGACCACGCTGGGCAGGTCCACCACGGTGTAGCCCGAACGCTCGGCCTGGGGCTTGATGGACTCGTCGATCCACACCGCGGGCAGGCCGAAGGTCGGTTCCTTGGTGGGCTTGCCCGGCAGGATGTCCTTGCTGGAGGTGGAGTTGATGGCGAGGAAGTGGTTGGCCATCAGCAGGCCGCGGGCCACCTCGGTGCCGCGGATCTTCACGCAGTAGGTCTCGGCGCCGAGCTGCATGTTGTCGCGGATGCGTATGGGCGGGACCACCAGCCCCAGATCCAGGGCCACCTGCCGGCGGATCATGGTGATGCGGTCGAGCAGGTCGCCGCCCTGGGCCTCGTCCACGAGGGGGATGAGGCCGAAGCCGATCTCCAGTTCCATGGCGTCCACGGCCAGGAGCTTGGCCACGTTCTCCGGCTCGCGGGCCTTGGGTTTGGCCGTCTCGGCCGCGGTCTTGGCGACGCCGGCCTTCTCGCGCCGGTCGAGCTGGACGTAGGCGTAGGCGGCGACGCCCGCCAGCACCAGCATGGGTATGGAGGCCCAGTTGTGGAAGGCCGCGGCCATGGCGGCAAGCACCAGGGCCAGGATCGCCATGGGCAGGGCCATGGTGAAGAGCTGTCCGGTGACGTCCTGCCCCAGGTTGCTCACGGCCGCGGAACGGGTCACCAGCAGGCCCGTGGCGGTACTCACCAGCAAGGCGGGGATCTGCGTCACCAGGCCCATGCCGATGGTCAGCAGGGTGAAGGTGCGCAGGACCTCGGTCCAGCTCATGTCGCTGTCGAGCATGCCGACCACGAAGCCGCCAAGGATCGTCACGGCCACGATGATGATGGCGGCGATGGCGTCCCCGCGCACGAACTTTGTGGCGCCGTCCATGGACCCGTAGAAGTTGGCTTCCCGGCCGATCTTCTCGCGCCGGCGCTTGGCCTCATCCTCGGTGACGAGGCCGCTGTTGAGGTCGGCGTCGATGGCCATCTGCTTGCCGGGCATGGCGTCCAGGGTGAAGCGGGCGGCGACCTCGCTGACGCGCTGGGCGCCGGAGGTGATGACGACGAACTGGATGATCACCAGGATGAGGAAGACCACGAAGCCGACGATGGCGTTGTTGCCGCCGACCAGCATGCCGAAGGACTCGATGAGCCGGCCGGCCGCGGCGGTGCCGCCCTGGCCCTGGGTCAGCACCAGGCGCGTGGCGGCCACGTTGAGGCTGAGGCGCACCAGGGTGGCGATGAGCAGGAGGGACGGAAAGCTGCTGAACTGGAGGGGTTCGGTGGTGTAGAGCGTGACCAGGAGGACCAGCACGGACAGGGCCAGGTTCAGCCCCAGGGCCAGGTCCAGGATCTGGCTGGGCAGGGGGAACAGCATGAACAAAATGACCGCCATGACCGCGACGGGTATGGCCAGGTCGCTCGCCTGGAAGCGGGACGCGGGAGTGGCGGCGTTCGTGGTCTCAGCCATGGATTATTCCTCTCAACCGTTCATTTCAGGGCCTTAGGTCCGCCTGCCCCTCGTCGAGGCGGCCGGTCCAGGCTTTTCTGGCGATGCGTTCCTGGTTCTGGCGGGCCTTGTCCGCCAGGGTGCCCTTGGCCTGGTACACGAAGGCCAGCACCTCGGCGACGGCGTTGAAGAAGGCGCCGGGCACCGAGCCGCCCACGGGCACCGAGCGGTACAGCGCCTGGGCCAGGGGCTTGTTCTCCATCACCGGGATGTTGTGCTCGGCGGCGATGGCCTTGATGCGGGCCGCCATCAGCCTGGCGCCCTTGGCCAGGACCTTGGGGGCGTCCATGGTGGTGCCGTCGTACTTCAGCGCGACGGCGAGGTGGGTCGGGTTGGTGATGACCACGTCGGCGTTGGGCAGGTCCGCGAACATGCGCCGGCGGGCGGCGGCCTGCTGCAGCCTGCGGATGCGGGCCTTCACCAGGGGGTCGCCCTCCATCTGGCGGTGCTCGTCCTTGACCTCCTGCTTGCTCATCTTCAGGCTTTCGTCGAATTCCCAGCGCTGGTAGAAGAAGTCGAGCAGTGCCCAGCCCAGCATAGCCAGCCCGACCCGCAGCATGACCGCGCTGGCCGTGGCGCCGACCATGGTGAAAAAGACCACCAGGTCGGTGTTCATCAGGTTCATCAGCTCCGGCACCTTGCCCGCGATGGTCATCCAGGAGATGACCCCGATCGTGCCGATCTTCAGGAACGACTTGAAGATCTCGACGGCCGTGCGGCGCGAGAACACGCGCTGGAAGCCCCGCGCGGGCGACAGGTTCTCGAACTTCAGCTGCATGGCCTCCGGCGCGAACAGGAAGCCGAACTGCATGACGTTGACCGTCACCCCGATGACCACGGCCCCGAGCAGCATGGGCCCCAGCACCAGCAGCAGCTCCAGGAAGAAGGTCAGGGACTGGCGCCGCAGGTCCGTGTCGCTGAACGTGAAGGTCCCCAGGCCGCCCCAGGTGTAGCGGGCGATCTTGGTCAGCTCCGTGAGCATGTAGCCGCCCGACAGGTTCAGGACGACCAGGATGCCCAGCAGGCTGAGGGCCGAGCTCAATTCGGTGGAGCGCGCCACCTGGCCGCGGTTGCGGGCCTCTTCCTTGCGCTTCGGTGTTGCGGCTTCTGACTTTGAGGGGTCGGCCACGGCCTCAGCCCCCCGCCAGGGCCGTCAGCGTCCTGAAGCTGCTGCTGCCGACCTGGGAGGTGACGTCGGTGAGCACGATCCCCAGGAGCCGCAGGCTCAGGAAGGTGATCAGCAGCCCCACGATGATGTTCATGGGCATGCCCACGATGAACACGTTCATCTGCGGCATCGTCCGCGCCAGCAGGCCCATGCTGAGGTTGGTGAGGAACAGCACCGCGATGGACGGGGCCGCGACCTGCAGGGCGATGGCGAAGAGCTTCACGAAGAACTGGGCCAGCAGCGGCCCGGCGTGGCCCGCCTGCACGAACCAGTCCACGGAACCCGGGGCCATGAGGCTGAAGCTGTCGCCCATGGCCTTCAGCAGGGCGTGGTGCCCGTCGATGGCCAGGAAGAACAGCATGGCCACGATGTAGTAGAACTGCCCCAGGATGGAGACCTGGGCCCCGCCGGCCGGGTCGATGACGTTCACCAGGCCGAAGCCCACCTGGATGTCCACGATCTCCCCGGCCATTTCGATGCCGCTGAAGAGCAGGAAGGCCGTGTAGCCGACGATGAGCCCGGCGAAGGCCTCCCCGGCCACGGCGCCGGCCAGGGCGAAGATGTTCGCGGGCACCGGGTAGGTGCCGGGGTGCCCGCCCTTGAAGGCCAGGTAGAGCAGCAGCGTGATCACCATCGCCATCGCCGCCTTCACCTGGGTCGGGATGCTGCTGTTGCCCAGGATCGGGGCCACGGAAAAGAGCGCCGCGACCCGCACGAGCATGAGGCCGTACAGGGTGAACTGTTCCAGGGTCCAGGAGGCCAGGTCCACGGGTGCGCCGCCTTCCCTTTATCTCGCCAAGTCCGGAAGCCGCTCGAACAGCTGAAGGCTGAAATTCGTCAGCAGGCGCAGCATCCAGGGGCCGAAGAAGATCAGGGACAGCACCACCACCACGATCTTGGGCACGAAGGTGAGGGTCATCTCCTGGATCTGGGTGACGGACTGCAGGATGGAGATGGTCACGCCCACCGCCAGGCCGAGCAGCAGCATGGGGGCGCCCAGCAGGAGCACCAGGATCAGCGCCTGTTTACCGATGTCGAGGGCGAAGTCTGCGTTCATGTCAGTGGAAGCTCAGCATGAGGGAGCGGACGATCAGGTGCCAACCGTCAATCAGCACGAAGAGCAGGATCTTGAAGGGCAGCGATATGGTCACGGGCGGCAGCATCAGCATGCCCATGCTCATCAGCGTGCTGGCCACCACCATGTCGATGATGAGGAAGGGTATGTAGATCAGGAAGCCCATCTGGAAGGCGGTCTTGAGCTCCGAGGTCACGAAGGCCGGGATCAGCACCAGGGTCGGCACGTCCGCAGGCGAGGCCGGGCGCGGGCTCTTGCTGAGGTACACGAACAGGGCCAGGTCCTTCTCGCGCGTCTGGCGGAACATGAAATCGCGGATGGGGTCCAGGGCCTTGGTCAGGGCCGCCTGCTGCGAAAGCTGGCCCTTGAGGTAGGGCTGCAGGGCGGTGTCGTTCACCTTGCTGAAGACCGGGTTCATGTTGAAGAAGGTCAGGAACAGGGCCAGCCCAAGGATGACCTGGTTGGGCGGTATCGTGGGCGTGCCGATGGCCTGCCGCAGGAAGCTGAGCACGATGATGATACGGGTGAAGCTGGTGGTCAGCATCAGGATGGCCGGCGCCAGGCTCAGCACCGTCATCAGGAAGACGATCTGCAGGGTCAGGGACACCTGCTGCGGGCTGGTGGAGGAGCCGACGCTGATGTGCAGGTCCGGCAGGGGCGTGGCCGCCGCCAGGCGCGAAGCGAGGGCCAGCAGCAGGAAGAGCCCGGACGCGACCGCCGCGAAGGAAAGGCGCGGACGCATCAAGCCCCCCCTTTGCGCGGGCCCCGCAGACGTTCGGTCTGGCTCTTCATGTCCTCGGTCTGGGCGCGCAGGGCCTGTTTGGCCTGCCCCCATTCCTCCTTGCGCAGGCGCATGCCCACCCGTTCCAGCTGTTCCTTGAAGCCCATGACGCTCACCGGCAAGGGCGCCATCTGGCGCAGTTTCTCCACGCTGTCGGGGTCGCTGACGCTGCCCAACAGGGTCACCGTGTCGCCCAGGCCCAGCGTGAGGATCTCGTCGCCCACCTCCACCACCGCCACCCCGTGCTTGGCGTCGATGAACTGGCGCTCCAGGACCCGGATGAGGCCGACCCGGCTTCCCGGCTCCAGGCCCTGGCGGTTGCGCCACTTCAGCAGGCACCAGTAGGCCAGCAGGATCAGCGCCAGGACGAAGACCAGCGAGAACACGACGTTCAGGAGGGTCGGCAGCAGCGAGGGCGTGGAGAGGGCCTGGGCCGTGCCCGTGTCCATCCTCCCCAGCTCGTCCGAAAGGTAGCCTCCGGCGGCCTGGTCCGCCAGGCACAGGGCCGGGGCCATGGCCAGAAGGCCCGCCAGGGTCAGGGAAATTTTGGAGTGGAGACGGAACAAGGAAGACCCCTTAAACATCAAGAGGGACGGCGGCAGCGATGCTGTCCGCGTCCCTCTTGCTTTCCGCAGTGGCGTCTTAAAAGCTGACGCGATCCCTGGGCGCGAGGATTTCGGTGACGCGGATGCCGAAGTTCTCGTCGATCACCACCACCTCGCCCTTGGCGATGGGCTTCTCGTTGACCAAAATGTCCACCGGCTCGCCGGCCAGCTTGTCCAGCTCGAGCACGGACCCGGGCCCCAGGGACAGCACTTCCTTCACCATCTTCTGGGTCCTGCCCAGCTCGACGGTGACCTGAAGGGGCACGTCCATCAAAAGCTCGAGATTGTTCCCCGCGCCGGCGGGAAGGCCGCCCGCGAGCTGGGAGAGCTGAGCCGCTTGCACCAAGGGAGCGTTCATGGATCCTCCAAAACCGCTTGCGAAAGGCGCGGGAGCACCGGCCGCGGAAGGTGCAGCCGGGCCGCCTGTGAGGGCGGTGGCTGCCGTTTCTCCGAACACGAGCACGAAGGGCGATGGCATTCCGCCCTCCACTTCGAGCGAATACTCAAGGCCGACAAGGCCGCCGCCGCCCAGGCCCGCGGCCAGGGAGGGCAGGTCCGAGGCCTGGGCCGAAGCCAGGTCGCCGGCCGCGCCGGAGAGGCTCTTGCCCAGCGCGTGTCCCAGGCCTTCGAGCAGGGCCGAGGCGAGCTGGCTGCCCACTTCGCCGACCGCCGACAGGTGCAGGTCGCTGAGGCTCTCGGGCGGGTTCGAGCCGTCGCCGCCGATCAGCAGGTCCGCCATGAGGGCCGCGGAGGACTCGTTGAACACGATGAGGGCCTTGCCCGCGGCCGAGCCGCCGAGCTGCACAGGGATCTGGGCCACCGCGCCGAAGAACTTGTCGGCCAGATCCTGCGCCGACAGGCCCTCAGCCTGGCCCGGGCTGAGGGTCACCCCTTTGCCGAGCAGGCCCGACAGGGCCGCCGAAGCGGCTTCCCCGGCCGCGCCGAGCGCGTCCGTGAGGGCCTGGGTTTGCTTGCTGTTCAGGGTCATCTCACTTCCTCCTAGGCTTCCGATTCGTCGGCGTACACGGTCGTGATCATCACAGCCTTGCGCTTGGAATGAACACCCGGTTTGCCGCCGAACTTACGCTTGTTCTCCACGAAGACATCCAGCTGCGTGGAAACGCTCTTGTTGAGGGGGATCACGTCGCCCGGCTTCAGCTTCATCAGCTGGGCCGCGGTCAGGGTGAGGGTCCCCATCTGCACGCTCACGGGCAGGCCCGTGGTCCTCAGGCGGTTCTGGAGGTTCTGGCGGGTCTCCGGGGTGGAGCCGCCGGAGTTGCTGGTGAACCACTTCTGGGTGCTCAGCTTCTGCACAACCGCTTCGAGGACCATGTAGGGGAAGCACAAGGACATGACGCCTTTGTGCTCCTTGACGTTGAGCGAGAACTTGATGACCAGGCACATCTCGGAGGGCGCCACCAGCTGCACGAACTGGGGGTTGGTCTCCTTGTTGACGATCTCCGGCGTGACCCTGGCCACGCGCTCCCAGGCGTCGCGCAGGCTGTCCAGGGCCTTCACCGCCAGTTTGCCCACCACCACCTGCTCGATGTCGGTGAGGTCGCGTTCCTTGGCGATGGGGTGGCCGGGGCCGCCCAACACGCGGTCGATGATCGGGAAGATGATGCTGGGATTGAATTCCAGCATGCAATTGCCGCGCAGGGGCTCGAAGCTGAACACGGTCAGCGCGGTGGGGCTGGACAGGCCGTTGACGTACTCGCCGTAGGAGGATTGGCGCACCGACACCACCGAGATCTCGGCGATGGTGCGGATGAAGGCCGACAGCGTAGTCCCGAAATGGCGCGCGAAGGCCTCGTGCATCATCTCGAGCATGCGCAGCTGGTCTTTGCTGAAGCGATCCGGGCGCTTGAAGTCGTAGCGCTTGATCTTCTTCTCGCCCTTGACCGTCGGCGCGGCTTCCGCTTCGCGCTCCTCCGGCTCGGCTTCGGCCGCGACCGACTCCTCGGAGGCCTTGTTCATCTCCGAGTCCAGTCCTGCCATCAAGGCGTCGATCTCGCCCTGGTTTAGAATGTCATCCATTGGCTACCCTTGATGCTTGGGGCGGTGAACTATTGGATCGCGAATTCGGTGAAGTAAACGCGGGCGATCTGGCCCTTCGCCAGGACCGAATTGATGCGCTCCTTCAGCTCCTCTTTCAGGGCTTCCTTGCCTTCGGGGGTGCGGAGATCCTCGGAGGACTTGGAAGACAGGGTGGAGATGATGATGTCGCGGAGCTGGGCCTTGCGGTTCCCGATCTCGTTGCCGAATTCCGGCGAGGAGCCGTAGTTCTGCTCCAGGTCGATCTCGGTGCGCAGGTAGTGGGTCTCCTCCACGTCGGCGAGGTTCACCAGGAAGTCTCCCATGTGCTCCAACTGCCCCAACTCAGGCCGCGGTTCGATGACCTTCTGGGTCCCCGTATCCGCTTTGTTGGCGAGGAACGCGTAGGTCAGCACCGCGCTGGCCAGTGAGATCGCCAGCGTGGTGAACACGCCGATGAGAATCCAACGGAGCGTGCTCTTGTCATCGGCCATGAATTTCCTCCTTTAGGGTCAAAACCCCTTCGTTGCTTCTTGTGATGGGTAAGTTAAAAGGTCAGGGGTTTCGGGCTCACGCCTTCCACCGGGCTTAAGGGCTGGTCCTGCGCCGGCTGGACCACCGGGTTGTAATTGTCGCGCACCTCGCCCTGGTCCTGCAGCTCTTCCAGCAGGGGGCCCTTGAGCACCTGGATGTCGATGCGCCGGTTCATGGAGCGCCGGACGCTGTCGGAGTTCGGCACCAGCGGGGCGTATTCCCCGTAGCCCGTGGCCGACATGCGCTCAGGTGCGATGTTCTTGGAGGCCAGGTATTTGACCGTGTTCACCGCCCGCAGGGCCGAGACGCGCCAGTTGTCGCTGCCGGTGTCGTCGGTGTAACCGTTGACCTCGATGGCATTGTCCGTGGTCTCGAGGATCTCCGCCACCTTGTCGAGGATCTTCTTGTACAGGGCCGGGATCTCGGTCGAGCCGGGCTCGAACTTGACCTTGTCGGCGTAGATGCGGATCAGGACGCCGCGCTCGTTGAGGTGCACGTTGACGGCCTGGTCCAGGCGCTGCTCCAGCAGGAACTTGCGCATCTTCTCCTTGATCAGGTCCTTGGGAGGGGCGCTGTCCTGGAACACCATCGGCTTGGAGCCCGAGGCCGCGCCGCTGGCCACCAGGGCCGGTTGCGCGAAGCCGAAGGCCAGGCTGAAGGCCTGCTGCACCGCCGCGGTCTTCGACTGGTCCGGGCTGGACTGCGCCCACATGACGATGAAGAGCGCCAGCAGCAGCGTCACCATGTCCGTGTAGGTCAGCAGCCACCTTAAGCCGCCGGCCGCGTCGTGCCCGCCGCCGCCGCCGTGATCGCCTCGTTTCTTTTTTCCAGCCATGCCCGTCACCCTCTTCAGGAGGGCCTAGGGGGAAGGCCCCCCAGGCCGACACCGGAACTATTCCGCCTTGGCCTTCGCGGCCGCGTCCGCCAGCTTGGCCCGGTCCACCGGGGCCATGAATGAGCGCATCTTGTCCTCGACGATACGCGGGTTGTCGCCGGAGGAGATCGAAAGGATGCCCACCAGGGTCAGCTCGCGGATGAAAGCCTCCTGGCGGCTGCGCAGGCTCAGCTTGCCGGACAGGGGCAGGAAGATCAGGTTGGCGAAGGCGATGCCGTAGAAGGTGGCCGTGAAGGCCACGGCGATGGCGCCCACCAGCTTGGTCGGGTCCGTGACCGAGCCCAGCGCGTGGATCAGGCCGGCCACGGCGCCGATGATCCCCAGGGTCGGGGAAAAGCCGCCCGCGGCGGTCATCATCTCGGAGCCGACCTTGTGGCGGGCCTGCATGTAGGCGGTGTCCGTCTCAAGGATCTCGCGGATCATCTCCATGTCCGTGCCGTCGACGACCAGCTGGAGGCCCTTCTGCAGGAAGGGGTCCGTGATGGTCTGGATGTCCTCTTCCAGGCCCAGCAGGCCCTCGCGGCGGGCCTTGCCGGCGTAGCCCACCATGGTGGTCACGACGCCCACCGGGTCCTGGGCCTTGGCGAAGAAGGCCTTGCCCAGGATGTTCCCCAGGTTGCGGATATCCTCGAGGGTGAAGCTCACGATCGTGGCGCCCGCCGTGCCTCCGATGATGATCATCAGGCCCGCCAGGTTCGCGTAGGCGGCCAGGGCGCTCATCTCGAAGTTCGAATCTATGAGCAGAGCCAGGAACAGAAAGCCCCAGCCAATCAACAAACCGGCGATGGTTGCGATATCCAAGCGGTCCTCCGAAAAACCCGTTTATAAACCGTTCATGATGATGGTGTGTGGCTCAGGGCCTGTCCGCCTGGTCCATCACCGGCGGCACAATCCGCCGGTGGAAGTCCAGGACTTTTTCGACGACCTCTTCGGGCGTCTCTTTGACCGTGAGCTTCTTGCCGTCGCTCAGGGTCACGATGGTCTCGGGCGTGCGCTCCAGGAACACGATGTGGTCCTGGTTGATCCAAAACTCCGATGCGTTGAGACGCGAGAGTTTGATCATGCCGCTCACCCGGGCTAAGTTTCGGGAAGCCCCGGCCCCGATGGCGCCTGAGGCCGGGGGCTTCCCTGATTTGGTGGTGCCGAACCGTTCCTATCCTAGCCTAGCTCAGGCTTATTGCTGGGGGATCGCCTGGAACAGATCCGTGAACAGCGTAGCCTGGGTGGTGATGACCTTGGCGTTGGCCTGGTACATGTTCTGCGCCAGGATCATGTTGGTCAGTTCGGTGCTCAGGGAGACGTTGCTCTCCTCCAAAGCGCCGCCCTGGATGGTGCCGAGGCCGACCGATCCGGCCGTCCCGATCTGGGCCGATCCGGAATTGTCGGTCGAGGAGAAGTAATTCCCGCCGATGTTTTCCAGGCCGCCAGGGTTGGTGAAGTTCGTCAGGGCCAACTGCGCCACGACGATGGTCTGGCCGTTGCTGAAGGTCCCCTCCACGCCGCCGGTGTTGTTGAACGAGAGCCCGGTCAGGGTGCCTTCGGAATAGCCGTCCACGGACTTGGTGTAGATGCTCTGCACCGGGGTGTAGACGCCCGTGGTGGGGTTGGTCGTCCCGTTGCCGTAGTCGCCCGTCAGGCCGTTGCTCAGGCCCCACGAAGCGGCGATGGGCGGAGCCGCCGCATCGTCCGCGACGATGTTGGGCGTGCCCAGGTTGATCGAGAACGTGAAGGGCAGCATGGAGCCGTCCGTCGTCGACAGGGTGATGGTCGGGTTCTCGCCGGGAGCGCTGGAGCCGTTGGTGGCCAGGGATCCGTCGTTGTTGAAGGTCACCGGGCCGGTGAAGGTCGAGTCCGAGACGCTGGGGTCGCCGGAGGCGTTGACCGTGTCGTTGATGGCAGCGCCCGCCGCGCCGCCGGAGGCGATGAAAGCGCCGGGCGTCGGGAAGACGGCGGTGTCGCTGGGAGCGGCCCCGCCCGTGGTGTCATAGATGTAGTAGCTCCACGAAGCCTGGGCCCCGGGGGTCGCCGCGGTCTGGTACCAATAAATGGTGAAATTGGACGGCGTGCCCAGGGAGTCGTACACCGTGAAATTGCTGGTCGCGTTGGCGTTCTGGGTCAGCAGCGAGATGTTGGCCGCCGTGGCGGGAGGGGCCGCGGAATCCACACCGGCCGCGGCGAGAAGGTTGTTCGCCGTGTCCGGGGTGCTGCTGTCGAGGTTGCCCGCCAGGGACACGCCCAAAGCCTGGTTGTTCGGGTCCAGGTTGTCGCTGGTGGCCAGGGGCGCGAGCTGCAGGTTGTTCGGGATGACGATGTCGCCGATGTCCGAGGTGTTGGTGGTGTTCAGGGTCCTGCTGATGACCGTCATCTGGGGATCCGTGACACCGCCGGGGGTGACGTCCGGCAGCGGCGCGGGGTTGATGGTCTCGGTCAGGGACCATCCCTGCACCAGGCCGCCCTCGGCCGTCACCAGGTCGCCGTTGCTGTCGAAGGTCAGGTTGCCGGCCCGGGTGTAGAGGTTCTGTTCCCCGGACTTCACGGTCAGGTAACCCTGGCCCTGGATCGCGATGTCGGTGACGTTTCCGGTGGTCTGGATGGAGCCCTGCGTCAGGTCCGTGGCGATGTCGCCCACGGTGACGCCCAAGCCCACCTGCTCGGCGTCGATGCCGCCCAGATTGGCGTTGGAATTGTCGCCGGAGGGCGAGGACAGGTCCTGGCTGATCAGATCGGCGAAATTGAGCTGGCCGGCCTTGAAGCCAACGGTCTGGCTGTTGGCGACGTTGTTGCTGATGACAGTGAGCCACTGCTCCGATGATTGCAGACCGGAGATGGCCGCTCCAAATGCTGACATGTTGTGCCTCCTAGTTGGTACGCCGCGTCCGTCGGTCGGCGGCGTCCAGGCTCCCCTCGCGGGGCCCGCCTGTGGTTGGGTTTCTGTTCCCTTGCTCTTGCCGTCCCTTTTCCGTGCTAGACGATCACCGCCGAATCGATGTTGGTGAAGATATTGCCCTTCATCGACTGGGCGTCCACGGCAGTGATGACCGTGTTGTTCTTGACGCTGACCACGAAGGCCACGTCGTCCTTCAGGACCAGGCTTTCCCTGGAGCCCTTCGCCGCGGCCTGCGCCACCCCCTGCTGGAGCCGCGCCAGATCCTGCGCGTTGAGGGTGATGTTGCGGCTGTTCATGCGCGCCTGGGCGTGCGCCGAAAACTTGAGCTCTTCCCCGCCCAGCTGTTGTTCGATCAGCTGGCCGAAGCTGAGCTGCCCGGCGGTGGTCTTGCCGGTGCCCCCCGTCACCCCCGTCTGGACTTGGATCGGTGGAAGCGCCGGGTTGTTGGTGACGCCGTCGATCATTTAGTAGATCTCCGTGACGTTCGCGAGCTGTACCGGAGTCGTGGTGGGGCTGTTCCCTCCCGCGTTGACCTGCAGAACGGCCGTTCCGTTGTTGAACTGTATCCCCACCACCGGACCCGTGATGGCCGCGCCGGTTGACGTGGTGCCCACGATGGTCTGGTTGATCAGGGACGTAGCCTGGGAAACGCTCTGCATGTCGATCAAAGCCGTGAGGTTCGTGTTCAGGTTCTGCATCTGCGACAGGCTCTCGAACTGGGCCTGCTGGGCCAGCATGGTGGTGCTGTCCACGGGGTTGGTCGGATCCTGGTTCTGGAGCTCCGTCATGAGCATGTTCAGGAACTCGTTGTCCAGGTTGCCGGCCGACTGCGTGGTGCTGGGCAGTTGCGAAGGCGACGCGTTGTTGTAGAGCGCCGCCAATGCTCCTGTTGGGCTTGCTGCCATGGTTGATTCACCTCCTTTCGCTTGATTTTGTTCCGGGCTTCAAGCTAAAGCGTTGAAGCCTTGCTGTGCGCCCGCCGAGGCCGCGTCGTAGGCGGACAGGCCGCCTGGAATCGCGGTGATCTCGGACGGGCCCGTGCTGGGAAGGCTGCGCCACCAGTTCTGGCCGCCCTGACCTTGGTCCGGGGAACCCTGCTGGGCGTCCCCGGCGTTGGCGTGCACCGCCACGCTGACCTCGTTGACGATGATGCCGTGGGACTCGAGGCTGGCCTTGAATCCCGACAGGTCGCGCGCCAGGACATCGCGCACGTCCTGGCTGGTGGCCACCAGGTGGGCCGTCAGTTTCCCGGCCACCATGCTGAGATCCACCTGCACGTTGCCGAGGCCCGCCGGGCTGAGCTGGATCACCAGCCTGCCGGGGCTCGCCGCGCCGGCCTCGTTCAAGGCCGTGGAGATCTGCTGGCTGAGGTTCTTTTGCAGGCCGTAGTCCTGCAGGGTCTGGTCCGCCAGGGCCTGCATCGGGCTCTGGCCGAAGGAGGCCAGGGTCCCGCCGAAGGTGGACTGGCTGGAAACGCCGGGAGCCTGTCCCGCGCCGCCTTGGGCCTGGCCGCTTCCCTGCGTCCCCATCGGGTCGAATTCCGCGGAGGCCAGGGTCTTGTCTGTTCCGGCCCCAGGCTGGCCCTGTGCGCCGCTGTTTTGCAGCGCCTGCGTCAGCACGGGAATCTGGGCCACCAGCTGCTGCGAGGACTGGACCTGCGAAGCGCCCTGGGCCAGGCCTTGCTGGGCCAAGGCCTGGGCTGAGGACGCTTGGGCGCCGTTGCCCGGGCCCGGAAGCTCGCCGTCCGTCTGCTGCGAAGCCAGGTCCTGGAAAAAGGGATCCTCCACCAGGCCGGGCGAGGGGACCGCGGAGGCCTGGGCGTCCACCGTCTCATTGAGCCCGGCCACCTGGGGCGCGGACGGAGGAGCCACGGAACCCGGAAGGCTGGGCAGTTCCGGAGCGGAGGGCTGCTCCTGGTTTCCCGAGGTCTGGGGCGTTGATGCCTGGGTCTGGGGCTGCACAGGAGCCGCGGGCCTGGCGTTGGCGGCGGGCTGAGGGGCACCCTGGGGAAGCACCCAGGTTCCATCGCCTCGCAGGGTCACCTGGCTGCCGGCCTGGATGGGTAAGGGGGCGCTGCTGTCCGTGATCTGCGCGGCCAGATCCAAGAGCACCGGGAAGCCCGTATCCGTGGTGCCGTTCTGGCTGGAGATCGGGGCCATGCCCTGGCCTTGATTGCCGTTTTGCACCGGACCCTGCGCGGAGACCGGAGCCGAGGCCTGGGGCCCCGCTGTCGCGTTGTTCTGCGCCGCCGCGCCGTTGGCTTGCTGCGGCTGGGCCCCGGCGGAGTAAAGCGGAGCTTGGGACGGCTCCCCTGCCTGGGGCGCGGACTGTCCCGGGTTCACCGCGACTGAAAAGACCCGCATAGCCCCGGAATCGGTGCTCAGGACCGTGGGAGCGGACGCCGCGGGCGAGGGAGCTTGGCCGGCGGGCGGGACGGACTGGGCGGCCCCGAAAGGAAGGCCCTGGCCGGTCCCCGGTGAAACGAAGCGCTGGGAAGTCGGCGATTGCGGCGCCGGGCCTTGGCCGCCGGCCGAAGCAGCCGGCGTAAAAACCGAGTCTTGCGCGGGCTGCACCGGGATCCCCTGCACCGGATTGGGAAGGGCCGGCAGAACGCCGAAGCCCTGCGGGGGCACGGGAGCGGAGGATGGGTCTTGCGGCGTTGCTTGGCCCCGGGGGACCAAGTCTGAAGCCCTCGAGAAATTCTGAAGCGGGGCGGAACCGCTTTCCAGCGCCGTCCCCGCCTGGGAGGAGAGCGCAGAGAAGAAGTCCGCCGGGAAGGCCGACACCGCGGGGCTTCCCCCTTGCGGGGCGGACTGGGCCGCGGCAGTGCTCGGCGCGGGGGTCTTGCTGGTTCCGGCTCCGGCAGCGGTTTCGACGCTGGTCTTGTAGGCCAGCAAGCGCGGCAGGGCCAGCTGCAGCAACTTGGTCAACTGGCCGGTCTGGGCGCTGTTCAATCCGTCGCTCTGGGCCAGGCCGGCGGTCAAGGCGGCGAGGGCCTGGGGCTGGCGGACCAGCACCTGCAATTGGGACGGCGTCTTCTGGTTGAGCTGCTCCAAGGCCGAGCTGAGTGCCTGCTGCACCTTCGGGGCCAGCGCGCCGAAGGCCTCCGGTTCGGAGTCCGACACGACCTGGGCGGCCTGGAGCAGGGCGGCGTCAAAGTGGGCTTCGGACGCGGCCTGGGCCTGGCTGGTCACCGGCGGGCCGGATTTGACGTTGGGCACTTCGATTTGCGGCCTGATTCTCATGTTCGTTTCACCTCCCTTCTTTCGGGATTGCGCTGCCGGTCAAAGGCCGGGGGCGGAAGCGGGCGCGGAGGGCGGGCTGAACGCCGAGACGGCCCTCTGGGCCAGGTCGTCGAGCAGGCCCTGCTCCTCGCGGTTGAGCAGGAACAGGTGTTCTTGGAGCTGCTTCTCTTCGAGCTTTTCAAGCACCAGGCGCTCGCGGGATGCTTCCACCGCCTTTTCCCGGCTCAGCCTGAGGGCCTCTTCCTTCTTTTCAAGCTCGTTTTTGGAAAGGTGGATTTGCACGAACAGGCCTCCCCACCTCGCCATGAACCAGCCTTCGCGCCCCAGATCGATGGTCCCGACCCGCTCCCGGCTTTGTTCCTCGAGGAGCCAGCGGAGGGAGGCTTCCTGGGAGGCCAGGGCCGCGAGAACCCGGTCGCGCTCGGCCTGGGCCAGGGCCAGTTCCCGGCGCTTCACCTCTTCGTTCTGGCGCCGGACTTTCAGCACCGTCTCGAGGCTGAAGCGGAACTTTTTCATGCCGTCTCCGGCGCCAGCAGCGCCATCTTCTCGACCGCCGCGGCCAGGCTGTCCCGCTCAGCCGTGTCCTGCTTGAGGAAGGCGTTCACGGGGTCGATGTACTGCAGGGCCCTGTCAATGCGCCGGTCCGAGCCCTTCACGTAGGCGCCGATGTTGATCAGGTCCCGCGCCCCGCGGTAGGCGGCGAGGACGTCGCGCACGCGGGCGGCGGAGGCCTTGTGCCCGGGCGAGGCCAGCTCCGGCATCAGGCGGCTGACGCTCTCGAGCACGTCCACGGGCGGATAGTGGTTCTGCGAGGCGAGATCCCGGCTCAGCACGATGTGTCCGTCCAGGATGGCCCGCACCGAATCCGCGATCGGCTCGTTCATGTCGTCGGCCTCGACCAGGACCGTGTAGAGGCCGGTGATGCTGCCCCGGTGGCTGGTGGTGCCGGCCCGCTCAAGGAGCCTGGGCAGCAGCGCGAAGACGCTGGGGGTGTAGCCTTTGGTCGCCGGAGGCTCCCCGATGGCCAGGCCGATCTCGCGCTGGGCCATGGCGAAGCGCGTCACGGAGTCCATCATGAACATGACCGTCAGGCCCTGGTCGCGGAACCACTCGGCTATGGCCGTCGCCACGAAGGCCCCCTGGCGCCGTATCAAGGCGGGCTGGTCCGAGGTCGCCGCGATGACCACGCTTTTCGCCAGGCCCTGGGGGCCGAGGTCTTTTTCGATGAAGTCCCGCACCTCGCGGCCGCGCTCGCCGACCAGCGCGATCACGTTCACGTCGGCGTCCGCGTCGCGGGCCACCATGCCCATCAAAGTGCTCTTGCCCACCCCTGAACCCGCGAAGATGCCCACGCGCTGTCCGCGGCCCAGGGTCAAAAGTCCGTCGAGGCTCCGCACTCCCGTGCTCAGCGCCTCGGTGATGCGCCGGCGGCTGAGCGGGTCAGGCGGATCGCGGTGCACCGCCACGCGGGCCGAAGCGCCCAGGGGCCCGAGCTGGTCGAGCGGCCGTCCCAGGCCGTCCAAAACGCGGCCCATCAGGCGCTGTCCCACCGGGACCTGGAAGGAGTGGCCCGTGGGAACCATCAGGCTGCCCGGTCCTATCCCTTGCAGGTCGCCCAGGGGCATCAGCAGGGTGCGGTCGTTGCGGAAGCCGACCACCTCCGCCTGGATGCGTTCCCTGCCGTCGGCGCCGTAGACCCAGCAAACTTCGCCCACGCTGCTGGAGGGGCCGGTGGCCTCCATGACCAGGCCGATCAGCTGCTCGATGTGCCCCAGCGAGCGGACCGATTCGGTGTTTTCCAGTTTTTCAAAGAACCGTTGAGCCTCGCCGCCCATGGGCAGGGACTCAAGCTTCATGGTATGCCTCTTCCAACAAGCCGCGGCAAATTTCAGCGAGCTGGCTGTCCAAGGCCGCATCCAGGGTCTGGTGCCCCGAGGCGACCCTCAAGCCCCCGGCCACCATCTTATCATCGGCCAGGAACTCAACCTGTTTAACCCCGGACAGCTTCAGGAGCCCGTCCGCGCGGGCCTGGGTCACCCGTTCCAGGTCCTGGGGATTGAGGTAGACCAGGAGGATCGACTTGTCGGACAGCTTCCGTATCGCCTGCCGCAACAGGTTCTGTATGTGTTCGGGCCCGGTGGCCACCTCGCGGTGGATGACCTTCGCCGCTATCCGGACCGCGAGCTCCACCAGCAGGGCTTCCCGGTCCGTGAAATAAGCCTCTTTTTCGGCCTTGGCGCTGTCGAGCAGGGCCTGGAAACGGGCGATTCCCTCCCGGTACCGGGCCAGTCCCTCTTCGGAACCCTGTTTTTGTCCCGTCTCGAAGCCCGAGGCAGTGCCCTGGGCTAGGCCCTCTTTGGCGGCCTCGGCCTTGGCCTTGGATGCCTCGGCCGCGGAGCGGACCTGGGCCTCGGCGACCATGGACTCCGCCTTGGCCTGGGCCTCCTTCAGCAGGCGCGCCGCCTGGGCCCTGAGTTCCGCGGCCTCTTCCCTCTGGCGCAGGGCCTGGGGGTCGATCTGGCTGCCTTCCGCGGCCTTGAGCCTGGCTTCCTCGCGTTTGCGGCGCAAGTCTTCCACCGCGGCCGCCGCCACCTTTTCCATCAGGTATGGCTGCGAAGCGGTCGCGTAGTCCTTCGCGTTCAAGACCCGGGCGGACTCAAACAAAGACTTCCTCCTCGCCTCCGCGCGCGACCACGATCTCGCCCATCTCCTCCAGCTGACGGATCGTGTTGACGATCTTCTGCTGGGCCTCTTCGGTGTTCTTCAGGCGCGTGGGTCCCATCACTTCCATTTCTTCCACGATGAGGGCCCGGGCGCGCTGGGACATGTTCTTGAGGATCTTGGCCTTGACCTCCTCGCCCGCGCCCTTCAGGGCCAGGATGAGGTCCTTCTGGTCCACTTCGCGCAGGATGCGCTGGATGGACTTGTCGTCGATGAGCAGCACGTCGTCGAAGACGAACATCAGGCGCTTGATCTCGTCGGCCAGGTCGGGATTGGCCTCCTCCAGCTTCTCCATGATGGCCTTCTCGGTGCTGCGGTCCACCCGGTTGAGCATCTCGGCCACGGCGCGCACGCCGCCGGCGGAGGACATCTCCTGCGTGAAGACGCTGGCGATGTTGCGCTCCAGCACCTTCTCGATCTCCATGATGATGTCGGGCGTCGCGCGCTCGATCACCGCGATGCGCTGGGCGACGTCCACCTGGATCTCGGGCGGCAGGGCCGCCAGGATGGTGGCCGCGTGCTCGGCGTTGAGGTGGGCGAGGATCAGCGAGATCGTCTGAGGGTGCTCGTTCTGGATGAAGTTGAGCAGCTGCTGCGGGTCGGTGCGCTTGATGAAGTCGAAGGGAGACATCTGCAGGGCGCCCTGCAGGCGGTTGATGATCTCGATGGCCCGCTGCTCGCCCAGGGCCTTCTCCAGCACCTCGCGCGCGTAGTCCACGCCGCCGGCGCTGATGTATTCGTCGGCCATGGAGAGCTGGAAGGTCTCCTCCATCACCGAGTCCCGGTCGCCCGGGGTGACCCGTTTCATGTTCGCGATCTGCAGGGCCACCTGCTCGACGTACTCCTCCTTCAGCTCCTTGAAAACCTCGGAGCTGATCTCGGGGCCAAGCGAAATCAAAAGGATCGCCGCCTTTTGTTCGCCGCTCAATTTAGTTCCGATGGTGACAGCCATGTGGGAAAGGCCTCCTCAGGCTTTTTCTTCGGACAGCCAGCGCCTGATCAGCATGGCTATGGTCTGGGGCTTCTCGCGCGCCAGGCGGATCACCTGCTGGCGAAGTTGGGCTTTACGCTGTTCTTCCAGGGCGCTCTCGCTCGGACGGCCGACCTGGTCGAGCGGGATCGCGGCTTCCTCGCCCACGCCGGCTTCGGTCTCGCCGACCCGGGTGATCTCGCGGATGAGGCGTTCCTGCACCCGCACCACGCGCGGCTTGAGGATGCTGTTGAGGAAGAAGAGCAGGAACACCACGATCAGCAGGACCACGATGCCCTTCCACAGGATCAGCCACAGTTCCGTGCGCTGGGACTGCAGGTCGGCCAGTTCCGAGGCGTGCCGGTCGCTGGTGTCGAAGCTGACGTTCTCCACGGCGACCTGGTCCCCGCGGGCGGTGTCCAGGCCCGCCGCCGCGATCACGGCCTGGCGGATGCTGTCCACCTGCTGGGGCTGCAGGCTGTCCACCATCACGGCGATGGACAGGCGCTTCACCGAGCCGGGGGCCTCCACGACCTTGGCCACCTTCTTGTTCATCTCGTAGTTGACCAGGTCTTCGGACTTCGTGTAGCTGCTGTTCGAGGCCGTGGCGTACTGCGCCTGGTAGCCGGGGATATTGCTCTCGGTGCCCGGCACGCCGCCCGGCAGGGTGCCCGTGCCCGTGTAGCTTTCGACGTTGCGCTCGGTGCTGCGCGGCAGGCCCTCGTTGTTGGCCACCGGCTCGTAGGTCTCGCTGTTCTCCTCGCTCTGGTCGAAGTTCAGCTCGGCGGTGACGCGCACGGCCGCCCGGTTCGGGCCCAGCACGCGGTCCAGCATGCCGGCCACGCGCTGTTCCAGGTCGTGCTCGAAACGCTCCTGGACCTCCAGCTGGCCGTTGGTCTGCTTCAGCAGGCGGCCGCCCGTCACCGCGCCGTCCGCGCCCGCGGGCTGGGAGTCGGCGGCTTCGTCGGCCAGGTCGTCGCGGATCGCGTCGCTGAGCACGTCGCCGTGGGAGTCGAGCAGGGTGACGTTCTTGGGGTCCAGGCCCTCGACGCTGGCCGAGACCAGCATCACGATGCCGCGGATCTGCTCGGTGCTGAGCTGGGCGTCGTCGCGGAGGTCCACCACCACGCTGGCGGTGGCGTCCTTCTCGCGGGCGCTGTAGAGCTCGGGCTTGGGCAGGACCAGGTGCACCCTGGCCTCGGAGACTTCGCTCAGGTGGCTGATCGTGCGCGACAGCTCGCCTTCGAGGGCGCGCTGGTAATCGACCTGCTGGGTGAAGTCCGTGACGCCGAAGTTGTTCTTGTCGAAGACCTCGAAGCCGACGCCGCCGCCCAGGGGCAGGTTCTGGCTGGCGAGGTTCAGCCTCTCATCATAGAGCTGTTCCTCCGGCACTTCCAGGCTGGTGCCGTCGGCGCCGACGCGGTATTCGACGTTGTCGGCCTTCAGCTTCTGGGCCAGCACCCCCGCGTCGCGCGCGCTGAGGTTGGCGTAGAGGGTGCGGTAGCGCGGCTGGGCGCCGTTGTAGAGCAGGTATCCGATACCAAGTAGCAGCAAGAGCGGCACGGCCACCACGACAAGGCGCTGCATGGGGTTGAAACGCTGCCACGCGGAGCGCGTCTGGTCGGATAGCTGTCGGAAGAAGTCGTTCACTGCGAGCACCTCAATGCGCTAGACGGCATCATCGGTCAAACGGACATCTGCATGACGGTTTGATACGCTGAGATCACTTTGTCACGGACGGCCATGGTGAGTTGGAAGGCGAGATCGGCTTTCTCCATGGCGATGAAGACGTCATGGAGATTGTCGACGTCACCCACGAGCAATTTCTGCTGCTGCTGGCTGGACTGGGCGTCCAGGTTGCTGGCCGTCTTCACCGCGTCCGCGAAGAACTCCTGGAAGGTCGCCAGCGGCGCCGTCGCGGCGGCCCCGCTTCCCTGGCCGAGCTGGGCCGTGGCCGCGGACGCCAGGTCGGCGGCCGAGGGGCCCTGGGACTGGGCGGCCTGCGCCAAGGGGGACAGCGGAGGAATGGGGGCGATGGGAGCCATGGTTCAAAGCTCTTGAGGAGGGGCCGTGGAGCTTAGTAGGCGGTCGACTGGCCGACGATGGAGATGGCCTGCTGGTACATGCTCTTGGCGCTGTCGATGGCCGCGATGTTGGCCTCGTAGGCACGGGTGGCGGACATCATGTCCACCATCTCGTTGACCATGGAGACGTTGGGCATGGCGACATAGCCCTGGGCGTTGGCGTCGGGGTGCCCGGGCTCGTAGACCATGCGCGGCGGGGAGGGGTCCGCGACCACGCCCACCACCCGCACACCCTGGCCCTGGGAGGGGTCCTGGGAAAGCTCGCTCGGCTGAGCCGCGCTGACGCTGTCGCGGTCGCCGAAGAGCTCGCTCAGCGCGGCGGGAAGCTGGAAGGGCGCCTGCTCCTCGCGGGGCTCGAACACCACCATCTGGCGCTGGTAGGGGCCGCCGGCCGGGGTGCGCGTGGTCTCGACGTTGGCGATGTTGTTCGCCGTCACGTCCATGCGCAGACGCTCGGCGGACAGTCCGGACGCGCTGATCTCGAAGCTGCTGAACACCTTCATGGGCGCCTCCTGCTCACTTCACGTTGTCGGTGATTGCGTCGAGCATTCCGGTGAACTGGTGCTGGGTGATCTGGGCCAGGGTCTGGTACCAGACCGTGTTCTGGGCCAGCAGGGACACTTCCGTGTCTATATCCACGTTGTTGCCGTCGTTGCGCAGGCTGCTGGAGAGGTCGGTCACGACCTTGGGCTTCAGGGAGCTGAGCGGGGGCAGGGGGTCGAGATCCAGGTGGCGGGGGTCGGTCCGGGCCAGGGGCAGCTGTTGCGCGTCGGCCTGGCGCGCCTGGATGGCGTCCTTAAGCTGCTCGTTGAACACGACTTCCGAGCGCTTGAAGCCGGGGGTGTCGACGTTGGCTATGTTGTTGGCTATGACCGAATGCGCCATAGAGGACGCATCCAGCGCGCGCTGGATGAGGTCCAACATGTCCGTCGACAGAAGGCGTTCAATCACTAGGATTTAAGTGAGTACAAGGGAGTCCCCCTGCGGGAAACCGTATTTGTGGAATACAGTTCCGCAATGAGTTACGTTCTTGGCAGGGGGATGTTAGTCTTGTGAAAACTCCCTGTCAAGGGATTTGTGAAAAACATTGAAAATCCAGCTTACTTGAGCCTTACCCACAACAAGAAAATCGGTGTTTCATTAAGTAAAATGCACATCATCTTGAATGATCTAGGCCCTCCGAACGCGCTCCTAAAGTATTTTTTTTATAAGCGGCCAGGGCCTTGCCGGAACGTGGAACAGCATTTCCGAGAGCTTCGGACAGGCGCGTTTCCAGGAGTGCGGCCTCTTTTTGGGACCTCAAGACCCGCTCCAAATCCGCGTTGCTTCCCCGGGCCTGGGAAGCGGAGCCGGACCACTCTTTTTCAAGGGACTCGGCCAGGCCCTGCTTGCGGCCGAAGAGTCCGCTCAATGCATGCAGCGGGGTCCCGGCCTCAAGAGCGGCCAAGGCCTCCCGGTTGAGGGCGCAAGCCTCCTCAAACAGCTCCGCCAAGGCCCGCAAATCGGGGCCGGATTTCATCGCAGGCCTTTTTCCGCGCAGAAAGCGCGCATGCACGCGAACAATTCCTCGATCGCATCGGCGTCCAGGCTGTGGGCGCCGGCCGGCAGGGCCAGCACGAGACGCGCGGCCCATTCGCCCATGTCTTTTTTCCCGCGGAATTCCCGGGTGGCGGCCTGCCTCCGCAGCAACAGCCGCCAGGTTTCGCGGCTCAGCGGAAGGCTGGCGACGCGTTCGACCCGGGGCGAGGCCGTTTTCTTGGCCTTGGCGCGTGGCGCGGGCGCGGCAACGGGCGCTGAAGGCTCCAGCCGCCCGGCCTTCATGCGTTTAAGCAGTTCGATCTGCTGCTGCGCCGCGGTCTTAGACATGCCCGCCCCGCAAAAGGATGTCCTTCATTTCCTGCAGCTCCTGCAGGGCCCTCAGCGGCGTCAGGTTGTCGCTGTCCAGGGAACGAAGGCGCTCAAGCACGCCCTCCGCTTCCCCGTCCCGCGGCGCGGCCTCGAAGAGGTCCAAGGCTTGGGGCCCCTCCGCGGGCTCCCGCGGCGGGCGGCGGTGCATCTCCAGGGAGGCCAGCACCGCCCTGGCCTGCTTCAGCACCGTCTCCGGGATCCCGGCCAGCCGCGCCACGGCGATGCCGTAGCTGTGCTCTGAGGCGCCCCTTTTGATGGAGTGCAGGAACACGATCTTGCCCTGCCACTCCCGCACCGCCACGGAATAGTTCCGCACCCGCGCCAGGCGGCCTTCCAGCTCGGCCAGCTCGAAATAGTGGGTGGCGAAGAGCGTGCGGCAGCCCAGGTGCGGCGCGTCGTGCAGCTGCTGGACCACGGCCCAGGCGATGCTGACGCCGTCGTAGGTGCTGGTGCCCCGCCCGATCTCGTCGAGAACGACCAGGCTCCTGCGGGTGGCGTTCCTCAGGATGTTGGCGGTCTCGGTCATCTCCACCAGGAAGGTGCTCATGCCCCGGCTCAGGCGGTCGCTGGCCCCCACGCGCGTGAAGATGCGGTCCACCAGTCCGATGCGCGCAGAGGCAGCGGGCACGAAGCTGCCGCTTTGGGCCAGCAGCACGATGAGCGCGGTCTGGCGCATGTAGGTGGACTTGCCCGCCATGTTGGGGCCCGTGATCAGGCTGATCTGCCCCTCGTCCGTGTCCAGGACGCAGTCGTTGGGCTCGAAGGTCGCGCCCTGCGCGCGCAGCAGCGGCTCCAGGACCGGATGGCGGCCAGCGCGGATGTCCAGGACCGTGGAGGCGTCCAGGACGGGCCGCGTCCAGCCCTGCCGGGCCGCGGCCTCGGCCAGCGCCGCCAGGGCGTCCAGCGCCGCCAGCACGCGGGCCAGGTCCCCCAGCACGCGGGCCTCCAGCAGGAGCTTCTGGCGCAGTCCCTCGAACAGTTCGCTTTCGCGCGCCTTGCGGCGGGCCTCGGCGGTGAGCACGCGGGTTTCAATGGCCCGCAGGCCCGGCGTGGTGAAGCGCTCGGCCGCCACCAGGGTCTGCTTGCGCTCGTAGTCCCCGGGCACGGAGGAGGCCTGGCCCTTGCTCACTTCGATGTAATAGCCGAAGACGCTGTTGAACTGGACCTTCAGCTTTGGGTTGCCGCTGCGGGCGCGTTCCTGCTCCTGCACGGCCAGGACTTTTTCCCGCGCGCCATGGCCGTCGGAGACGGCCTCGTCGAGAAGCGCGTCGAAGCCCGGCTTCACAAAGCCCCCCTCGCGCAGCAGGGCCGGCGGGTCCTCCACCAGGGCGCTTTCGAGGAGCGCGAGCAGGGCGGCGAAGGGCGCGGGGTCCGGGCCGCCCAGGAGCCCGCCGCAGCCGGCCAGGAGCGCACCCAGCTCCGGCAGCAGGCGCAGGGTCTGCCGGGCCCCGGCCAGGTCGCGGGGGCCCGCGGCCATGCAGCCGGCCTTGGCCACGATGCGCTCGAGGTCCGCGCCCCGCCCAAGGATCTCGCGCAAACGGGAGCGCAGCTCGCCCTGGCCGTGCAGCGCGTCCACCGCGTCCTGCCGCGGCACGATCGCGGCCAGGTCGGCCAGCGGCGCCTTGAGCCACTGCTTGAGCGCGCGCGTTCCCGCGGCGCTGACGGCCTTGTCCACCACGCTGAAGAGGGTGTTGGCCGCGCCGCCGTCCTCCAGGTTTTGGACGATCTCCAGGTCGCGCTGCGCCGAGGCGTCGAGCCTGAGGTGGCCCTCGGGCTGGAATATCCTGAGGTCGCGGACGTGGGCCAGCGCGCTGCGCTGGGTCTTGCCCAGGTAGGCCAGCAGGGCGCCGGCCGCGGAGGCCTCCGGGGAGCCCTCCGCCAGGCCGAAGCCGTCCAGGGTCGCCACGCCAAAGTGCTCCTTGAGGCGGCGCGCGGCCTCGCCGGGCTCGAAGGTCCAGGCGTCCGCCTCGCTCAGCACCGCGCCGGACGCGAGGCCCGGGCCCAAGGAGGCCGTTGCGCGGCCCTGGGCCAGGAGCAGCTCCGAGGGGCGCAGGCGCTGCAGGTTCTCCTCCAGCGCCGCGGGATCGGCCGGCAGCCCCAGGGCCATGAATTCCCCGGTGGCGTTGTCGGCCCAGGCCAGGCCGAGCCTGCCGTCCTTGGCCTCGAAGAGGGCGGCCACGTAGTTGTTGCTGCGCTGGTCCAGGAAGCCGTCCTCCAGGGCCGTGCCGGGGGTGACGACGCGCACCAGCTCGCGGCGGACCATTCCCTTGGAGGCCTTCGGGTCCTCCATCTGCTCGCAGATGGCGACCTTTTTTCCGGCCTTGAGCAGGCGCTGCAGGTATTGCGAGGCCGCGTGGAAGGGCACACCGGCCATGGGCACGCGGACGCTGCGTCCCTCCCCCGAGGTCCTGGCGGTCAGCGTGATCCCGAGCAGGCGGCTGGCCTCCTTGGCGTCCTCGCCGAAGAGCTCGTAGAAGTCCCCCAAACGGAAAAAGAGCAGGCAGTCGGGGTTCTGGTCCTTGATGGACTGGTACTGCTCCATCATCGAGGGCCCCTTCAGCGCCGCCATGTCAGGGCCTCCGGTCCATGCGGACGTCCAGGCTGGCCGAGCCCAGGAGCGCGTTGAGCGCCAGGGTGAAGGCCGAAAAGCACAGGGCCGCCCAGACCGCGGTCCAGAAGCCGGCGATGGAGAAGTCGGGGACCAGCGCGGCGACCAGCCACAGCACCAGGCCGTTGACCACGAAGGTGAAGAGCCCCAGCGACAGGAGGTTGACGGGCAGGGTGACGAGCAGGAGCAGGGGCTTCAGCAGGATGTTGAGGAGGCCCAGCACGGCCGCGGCGCCCAGCACCGTCAGCAGGGCCTGGGTCCCGCTGTCCACGCGCAGGCCCAC
Source organism: bacterium (assembly GCA_035485275.1). Classification (GTDB taxonomy): domain Bacteria; phylum Oederibacteriota; class JAJYGY01; order JAJYGY01; family DAIDJD01; genus DAIDJD01. The sequence continues at coordinate 105,097 of DATHOE010000019.1, read as the reverse complement.
CCCGCCCACGGTGCGCGCGACCAGGGCCAGCCCGCAGGCGTTGACCAGCCACTGGGTGACCCAGCCCAGGATCCCCTTGCGCGCCGTGGCGCCGCTGTTGAAGCTGAAACGGACCATGGCTTCCCCTATCCCGCAGGCACGGGGCCGTAGACGCTGACGCTGGCCGCGCCGTGGTCGTAGCGCCGGTACAGGGCCAGCCCCCCGACCGTGGGCGACTCGACATCCGAGGCGTGCTCGTACAGCACCCGCATGTTTTCGTGCTCCGCCATCAGCTTCAATTCCACCAGCAGCCTCAGGGCGTCCGGGCCGAGGCCGGCGTCGTAGGGCGGGTCGAGGTAGGCCAGGTCCGCCTTCTCCCCGCGCGCGGCCAGGGAGGCCAGGCCCCGGCGGTAGTCCGCGCACCAGGCCTCCCAGGACGATGCCTGGAACCCGAAGTCCCTGGCTGTGACGCGCAGGGCCTCCACGCAGGGCCTCTGGCTGTCGATGAACAGCACCCGTTGCGCCCCGCGCGAAAGCGCCTCCAGGCCCATGGAACCGCTGCCGCAAAAAAGGTCGAGGAAGCGGCAGCCCGGGATCAGGCCGGCCGTGGCGTTGAACACGGCCAGGCGCACCCGGTCCGTGGTCGGACGCAGCTTGGCGTCGGGCGGGGCGTTGACGAATCGGCCTTTGGCGCTGCCGGCGAATATGCGCATCTCAGCGACTCTCTTCGGAGGGGCGCAGGTCGCGCACATCCATCTGTATGGAACGGACGCCGTTCCATGTGTTCCAGCCCAGGTGGAAGACCGCGTCCACGTTCTCGACGGCGAGCAGGCACTCGCAGCGGCTTCCCTGCTTGAAGGCGATGCCCTGGAAGGCTGCGCCGCCCTGCCTCAGTTCCAGCTTCAAATGGGCGCCGTCTTCCCCCACGGCCCGGGTGCCGGAGCCCAGCTTGAGGCCCTTGGCCAGGAAGCTGGGCCGCGGATTCTTGGAACCGTGAGGCTCGAAGGCCTCCAGGCGTCCCATCCACCCTTCGTCGATGTCCCGCAGGCGGACCTCAAGATCCACGTCCACCACCCTTTGCGAATCCTGAGCGCTCAGCCGCGAGGCCTGGCCCTCGAAGGCCTCGGCGAAGGCGGGCAGGCTCTCCAGCGCGGCGCTGGCCCCTGCCGCGACCTCATGGCCCCCGTATTTGAGCAGGTACGGGGCGCAGGCCCGCAGCGCCTCCACCAGGTTGAAGGGCTTGCGGGACCGGCCCGAGCCCTTGGCCTTGTCCTGGTCCACCGCGAACACGAAGGAAGGCACCTGGAAGCGTTCCAGCAGGCGCGAGGCGGCCAGGCCCACCACTCCCGGGTGCCAGGCCGCGTCCCAGAGGACCAGGCTGCGGGCGCCCGCGGCGATCTTTTGTTCGGCGCGCGCGGTCGCCTCCGCCACCACGCTCTTCTCCAGGCCGCGGCGCTCCCGGTTGGCGGCGTCCAAGGCTCCCGCCAGCTCCCGGCTTTGCAGGGGATCCTTGGACAGCAGAAGCTTCACGCCCAGCATGGCGTCGCCGACGCGCCCCCCGGCGTTGAGCCGCGGGCCCAGCTGGAAGCCCAGCATGCCGGCGTCCGCCTGCCTCAAGTCCACGCCGCAGACCGCGGCGAGGCTGCGCAGGCCCAGCCAGCGACCCTGGCGGATGCGGGCGATGCCGGTTCGCACCAGGGCGCGGTTCTCGCCGTCCAGGGGCGCCACATCGCACACCGTGCCCAGGGCCACCAGCTCCAGCATGTGGTCCAAAAAGTCATCGGCCTTGGGATGCTCCAGCTTCCGCAGAAGGGCCTGGGCCAGCTTGTATGCCACCCCCACCCCGCCCAGCATCGGGTAGGGGTAGGCCGGCGAGGTCTGGGGGTTGACCACGGCCAGGGCCACGGGCAAAGCCGGGCCCGGAAGGTGGTGGTCGGTGATGATCAGGTCGAGGCCCAGGGCCTTCGCTTCCAGGGCCTCGGCCATGGAGTTGATGCCGCAGTCCACCGTGACCAGCACGGCCGCGCCGCGGGCCTTCAGTTCCCTGAAGGCGGCGGCATTTGGGCCGTAGCCCTCCAGGAAGCGGTCCGGGATGTAGGGCTCGTGGGCCATCCCCAGCAGGGTGAACAATTTGACCAGCAGCACCGTGCTGGTGACGCCGTCGACGTCGTAATCCCCGAACACCGCCACTTTTTCTCGGCGGCGCCAGGCCTCAGCCAGGCGGTCCACCGCCAGGTCCATGCCCCACAGGAGCCGGGGATCGTGGCAGTCCGCCATCCCGGAGGCGAGGAAGGCCGAGGCCAGTGCTGGGTCGGCATATCCGCGCGCGGCCAGCAGGCCGGCCAGGGGCGCGGGGAAACGGCCGCCGGCGGCGAGGGCCGCCTCGGCCCCGGGAAGGGGCTGCCGCAGGCGCCATAGCGCCGGGGCTTCAGGGAAGCAGGGCGTCGATGAAGGCGGCACGTTCGAACTCCCTGAGATCGTTGACGCCTTCGCCCAGGCCGACCAATTGCACGCCGACCCCGGTCTCGGCGGCCACTGCCAGCACGGCCCCGGCCTTGGCAGTGCCGTCCAACTTGGTGACCACCAGCCCGCTGAGGGGCACGGCCGCGTGGAAGATGCGCGCCTGGGAAAGCATGTTCTGGCCGGAAGTGCCGTCGAGCACGAGCAGGACCTGGTGCGGCGCCCCGGCCATGGCCTTGCCGCAGACCCGGTGCACCTTCTTCAATTCCTCCATCAGGTTGACCTTGGTCTGCAGGCGCCCGGCCGTGTCGATGATGACCCGGTCAAAGCCGCCCGCGAGGCCCCGCCCGACCGCGTCAAAGGCCACCGAGGCCGGGTCGGCGCCCTCTTTCTGGCGCAGGAGGGCGGCTCCGCTGCGCCCGGCCCACAAGTCCAGCTGGTCCGCGGCCGCGGCGCGGAAGGTATCCGCCGCGCCCAGCAGGACCTTCTCGTCCTTCGCCTGGAAATGGGCCGCCAGCTTGCCGGCCGTGGTGGTCTTCCCCGAGCCGTTGACCCCCAGCAGCAGGGTCACCTCGGGCCGCGCCAGGCGCGGCCGCGTGAGCCAGTCCCCGTCGCGGGGCTGGACCTTGGAGAGTTCCTTGAGCAGGAAGGCCCTGGCCGCCGCGCGCGCGCCCTCGGCCCCTCCGGGCGCCCGCCGGATCTCGTCGACCAGCCGGGAGGCGAGGTCCGGTCCCAGGTCGGCCGCCAGGAAGGAGGCCTCCAAAGCCTGCAGCGACACCGGGTCCAGCCCGCCGCCCACCACCGTGTTGAAGGCGCGTTCAAGCACCGCGCGGGTGCGCTGCAGACCCTTCGAGAAGACGTCAAAAAGGCCCATGGGCCCCTGTCCGAGAAAAAGTCCGGTTTATGTCCACGCTCTTGCAGCAGGGCCCGCCGACGGCGAAGGTCCCCGCACAAAGCCCTTCAAAGGACAAAGGGCGGCCCCCGAAAAAGGCCGCCCCTCTGTCAGCCGAATGGGAAGCGGCGCTTCAGGCCACGGTGACGGCTTTCTCCCCGCGGAACTTGGCGGAGATCACACGGCTCACCCCGGCCTCCTCCATGGTCACGCCGTAGAGCACGTCGGCCTTCTCCATGGTCAGCTTGCTGTGCGTGATGACGATGAACTGGGTGTTCTTGGCGTACTGGGTCAGAAGGTCGCTGAAGCGCATGATGTTGGCGTCGTCCAGGGGCGCGTCGATTTCGTCGAGCACGCAGAAGGGCGAAGGCTTGGTCTCGAACAGCGCGAAGAGCAGGGCCGTCGCGGTGAGCGCCTTCTCGCCGCCGGACAGCAGGGTGATGCTCTGCTGCCGCTTGCCGGGGGGGCGGGCGATGATGTCGATGCCGGCCTCCAGGAGGTCGCCCTCCTCCATCAGGAGGAGGTGCGCTTCCCCGCCGCCGAAGAGGGTCTTGAAGGTGCGCTTGAAGGCCTCGTGCACCTTCTCGAAGGTGGCCAGGAAGCGTTCGCGGCTCTCCTGGTTGATCTTGTGGATCACCTTCATCAGGTCGGCCTTGGCGCTGCGGAGGTCCTCCAGCTGGCCCACCAGCAGGCTGTGGCGCTGCTCCAGCTCGCGGTATTCCTCGGCCGCGGCGGGGTTGACCACGCCCAGGTCCTCGATCTTGCGGGTCAGCTCCTCCACGCGCTCCGGGCTGACGTCCTGGGGGGCGCTCTCCTCCCCGTCCACCTGCGCGAAGAGCTGGGCCTGGTCCAGGGCCTGCAGGTCGAAGTGGAAATCCGTGACCAGCGTCTTTTCCAGGGCGTCCAGCTTGAGGCGCAGCTCCTGGGCGCGCAGTTCCTGCTCGTGGCGTTCTGCCGCCACGGACTGGGCCTCGTGCCGGAGGAGCCGCAGGGCCTCCTCGCCGAAGGCGATGGCGTCCATGCGCTCCTGGCGGCGCTCGGTGAGCAGGCGCACCTGCTCCTGGGCCGTTTCGCGCTTTTCGAAGAGCGCCTTGAGGTCGGCCTCCAGGCCCTCGTTGCGGCCGCGCAGGGCTTCCTGCTCCGTACGGGCCGAGGCCGCCTCCCCTTCGCGCCGGCCGGCCTGTTCGCCGGCGACGCGGGTTTCCTGCTCCAGGCGGCCCGAGCTGACGCGGTGGTTCTGCAGGCGCTGTTCCGCGCCGGCCTGGGCCACGCGCTGCTCGTTGACCTGCTGGACGCAGCGCTCCTCGTCGGAACGGAGCTGGTTGATCGCGTCGAGCACGGCGTTGAGCTCGCCCTGCAGCGCGGCCTCCTGGGCCGCCAGCTCCGCGACCTGGCGGGAGAGGTTCTCGTGGCGCCCGCGGAAGCCCGCCGCCTCGACCTGCACGGCCTCGATGGCCTTGCGTTTTTCCTCGCTTTCGCCCGCCAGGCGGCCCACGTCCTCCTGCCTGGCGCCCTGCTCCTTCTGCAGCCGCGCCACGGCGATCTCGGCGTCGGACTTCTGGCGGCTCTGCTGCTCTATCGACCTGCTGAGCTCGGAGAGCTCGTTGCGCAGGTGCTCGCGGCCCTGGCGCAGGGTCTCGAGGCGGGCGTCGCCCTGGGCGATGTTGGCGTTGAGCGCGGCCATCTCGCGGTCGCGGGACAGAAGGCCCCGCTCGGCCGCGTCGCTGGCGCCGCCGCTGATGAGGCCCTCGGCGCTGACCAGCCATCCGTCGAGCGTCACGGCCTCGGCCCCGGGCCCGAGCAGCCTGGCCGCCGCGCGGGCGCTGTCGAGGTCGCGGACCAGCAGGTACCCGCCGGCGAGCCAGCCCAGGATGTCCTGCAGGCCGGCGTCGGCCTCCATGAACTGGGTGAGGGGCCCCATGACCCCGTCGAGGGAGAGCACGGCGGCGTCGAAGCCGGCCGGGTTCGCCCGGAAAATGCTCTTCGACAGCATGCTGGCGCGGCCGTGCTTGCCGGTCTTCAGCCATTCCAGCGCCGCGAAGGCCTCGGCCTCGTCGTCCACCAGCAGGGTCTGCAGGCGCTTGCCCAGGGCCAGTTCCACCGCTGCCTCGGCTTCGGCCTTGGCCCGCACGCGGTGGGCCAGGCTCTCCACGGGGGCCGGTCCGCCGTCCTTGGCGCGGGCCTGCAGCAGGGCCTTGGGGCCGGCCTCATAGCCTTCCAGGGCCCGGCTCAACTCCTCCAGCGCGCCCAGGCGGGCGCGCTCGGATCCCAGAACGACCTGGGCCGCGTTGACGCTCTCGTCGGCCGCGCGCAGTGCGTCGTCCAGCTCCAGCTTGCGCAGGTACTGGCCGCCGAGGACGTCCTCCAGGGAGCGCACCTCCTCGTCCTTCACCCCGGCCTGGGCCGCGGCCTCCTCGAGGCGCCGGCCCGCTTCCTGCAATGAGGTCTGCGCCTGGCCGAGCTCGGTCTCCAGCTGCTTGGAGCGGGTGTCCAGCATGGACAGGCGGCCCTGCAGGGCCTCGGACTCGCCCTTGGCCGCGGACTTCTGGTCCATGCACTGGATGAGGCGCTGCTGCAGCACCTGGGCCTGCTCGCTGCGCTGCTGCCGCCGCGCGCTGGATTCGCGCAGGGCGCTTTCGGATTCCTCGAGCTTCTGCTTGAGGCCGCGCAGGGCCTCCTCCTCCGCGGCCTGCTGGGCCTGGCTGGCGGTCCACTCCGCCTTCAGCCGGGCCTCCTTGGCGCGCTGGTCCCCGGCGTCGGCCAGGGCCCGTTGGGCCCTTTCCTCGAGGTTGCTGATCTGGGCGCGGTTGAGCTCCTGCTGGCGGTCCAGCTGGGCGGCCTGGCTCTCCAGCGCGTACAGCGCCTGGTTGGCCTTGGCCAGAGCCTCGTCGTCGCCCGAGAGCTCCAGGCGCAGGCCCGCGGTGGAGGCGTCCTGCTCCTTCTGTTTCGCCTCCAGCACGTCCAGCGCGTCGCGCAGGCGCAGCAGGGCGGCGTCCATGGCCAGGCGCGTCTCGCGCGAGGCCTTCACCTCGCCCACCAGCAGCACGGCGCGGAGCTTGTCGAGCTCGCTCTTGAGGGTCTGGTACTTCTCGGCCCGGCGGGCCTGGCGCTCCAGGGAGCCGATCTGGCGCTTCACCTCGTTGACGATGTCGTTGACCCGCAGGAGGTTCTGGTCCGTGGCCTCCAGCTTGCGCAGGGCCTCGTCGCGCTGGGCCTTGTATTTGGTGATGCCGGCGGCCTCCTCGAACACGGAGCGCCGCTCCATGGGCTTGGAGCTGAGGATGAGGTCGAGCTTGCCCTGCTCCAGCAGGCTGTATCCGTCGGTGCCGATGCCGGTGTCGGTGAAGAGGGCGTAGATGTCCTTGAGGCGCGCGGGGGCCTTGTTGATGAGGTATTCGCTCTCCCCGCTGCGGTAGCTGCGGCGGGTGACGCAGACCTCCGCGAAATCCATCGCCAGCGCGCGGTCCTCGTTGCTGATCGTCAGGGAGACTTCGGCCATGCCGCCGGGCTTGCGGGTGTCGGTCCCGTTGAAGATGACGTCGGCCATCTTGGAGCCGCGCAGGGCCTTGGCGCTCTGCTCGCCCAGCACCCAGCGTATGGCGTCGGACACGTTGCTCTTGCCGCAGCCGTTGGGGCCGATGATGGCGGAGATGCCGGGCTCAAAGGACAAGACGGTGGGGTCGACAAAACTCTTGAAGCCCTGGAATTCTATTTTCTTCAGATACACTGAGCCGCCCCAAGTGCAAGGTTTGTCGTGGCCGTGGGATCAATCATACTTCAGATGGCCGGCCCGCCGCGCCGGCGCCGGCAGGGGTCACAAAACGGGGAGCACGCCCAAAAGCAGCAGAACCAAGGCCAGGGCCACCGTCGCCACCCCCAGCCCTCCGGTCAGGCGTCCTCCCTCCCCTTCCGGGGTTTTGGGAAGCATATACAAAGCGACGAGAACTCTCAAGTACACGGCCGCGGACACGACGCTGTTGAGGATGGCCACCGCGGCGGACAGCCTGTGGCCGCCGTTCAGGGCCGCCTTGAAGACCCCGAATTTCACGATGAATCCGGCCGTGGGGGGCAGGCCCGCCATGGAGACCATGGCCACGGCCATGGCCAGGCCATAGAAGGGGTGCTCGAAGCCCATGCCCTGCAGGTCGCCCAGGACCATGGGCCTGGACTTGCCTTGGGCCGCCAGGCGCTCCTCGCCCGCCGCGACCAGGGCGAAAGCCAGGAAGGCCATGAGGGCGTAGGTCAGGGTGTATGCCAGCACCGCGCGGTCTGCGCCGCTGTCCGCGACCCCCAGACCCAGCAGGCCCACCAGGGCGTATCCCGTGTGGGCGATGGAGCTGTAGGCCAGCAGGCGCTTCATGTTGGTCTGCTTCAGGGCGCCCAGGTTGCCCGCCAGCAGCGTCAGGATGGCCAGCACCGCGATGATCTGGGGGAAGGGCGCCTGCCCCACGGGCACCGCGGACAGCAAACGGATCAGGGCGCCGAAGCCCGCCAGCTTGGCGCCGGCGGACAGGAAGGCCGCCACGGGGGTGGTGGCGCCGCTGTACACGTCGGGCACCCACAGGTGGAAGGGCGCGGCCCCGAGCTTGAAGGCAAGGGCGGTGACGCAGAGGACCACGCCGAGGTCCAGCAGGAGGACCCGCGAGGGCGCCATGGCCGGGCCGTGGAAAAGGGCCGAGATCGCGTCCAGGCGCACGGAGCCGGCCGCGCCGAAGATGAAGGCCAGGCCCAAGAGGAAGAAGGCCGCGGCGAAGGCGCCCAGAAGGAAGTACTTGATGGCCGCTTCGCGGTTGCCGTGCCAGGCCTTGTTGAAGCCCGCCAGCACGTACATGGCCAGGGAGAAGGTCTCCAGGGCCACGAAGCTGAGCATCAGGTCCTGGGAAACCGTGATGAGCATCATGGCGCCCAGGGCGAAGAGCAGCAGGGCGTAGAATTCGGCGTGCAGGAGGTCCTGGGTCCGGCCCTGGCGCCGCGCCAAAACCAGCGTCAGCAGGCCCGTGCCGGCCAGGCCGAGGCGGAAGCCGTCGGCGATCGCGCCGTCCAGGACCAGGCCGCCGAAGGCCGCGGAGGGGGCTCCGGACAGGCGGCCCCAGGCCAGGAGCCCCGCGACCAGCAGGCTCAGGGCCGTGGCGGCCTCCACCAGGCGCCGGCTCTTCTGGCTGCGGAAGACCATGTCCAAGGACAGGACCAGGATGGCGCCGAGGATGCAGGCGATCTCGGGGCCGAGAACGGCGAAATCGCTGAGGGTATAGACTGGGTTCAAGGCTTCACCTCAGCGCCGTTCAGATCCGAAAATGCCAGGACTTCGCTTCCCTTGCCCTTCGTCTCGGCCAGCTTCGCGCGCGGGGCGGAGGGCAGGGACCCCTGGACCACGGGAGGGGCCACGGCCGGAGCCGCGGCGGGCTGGCCCTGGAGCAGGCGGTCCAGGCCCATCTGCACCGAGGCTTCCGTGGAGCTCAGGACCAGGTTGGGGAAGACGCCCAGCACGAAGATCAGGGCCACGAAGACCCCCAGGCTGGTCCGCTCCCTGGCGTTGATGTCGGTCAGCTCCTCCATGGCGTGGGAGGCCACCGGGCCGTACATGACCTTCTGCGTCAGGCGCAGCATGTACGCCGCGCCCAGGATCAGGGTCAGGGCCGCCGCGGCGCCCAGGAGCGGGTTCGCCAGGAAGGCGCCGCGCAGGCAGAGGAACTCGTTCACGAAGCCGTTGGTCCCGGGCACGCCCATGCTGGAGAAGACGACCGGCAGGAAGAGCAGGCCCAGCACCGGCATCTTGGCGATGGCGCCGCCGTATTGCGAGAGGTCGCGGGTGTGGCAGCGCTCATAGAAGATGCCGACCACGAGGAAGAGCGCGCCGGTGGAGATGCCGTGGTTGAGCATGGTCAGGAGCGCCCCTTGCTGCCCGGCCAGGGTGAAGCTGAAGAGGCCCAGCACGCACAGGCCCATGTGGGACACGGAGCTGTAGGCCACCATCTTCTTGAAGTCCGTCTGCACCAGCACCATGACTGCGCCGTAGATCGTGCCGATCAGGCACAGCAGCAGCACCGGCCTCTGGAACAGCAGGGCGGCCTCGGGGAAGAGGTTGATGTTGAAGCGCATCAGCCCGTAGGTCCCCAGCTTGAGCAGGACGCCGGCCAGGAGGATGGAGCCCGCCGTGGGAGCCTCGACGTGGGCGTCCGGCAGCCAGGTGTGGAACGGAAAGAGCGGCACCTTGATGGCGAAGGCCAGGAAGAAGGCCAGGAAGAGCCAGCGCTGCACGTCCACGCCGATGGCCAGGCTCTTCCAGTCCACCAAGTCGAAGCTCAGGTGGCCGAGCTGCTTGCGGGCCAGGAAGGCCATCCAGATCATGGCCAGCAGCATCAGCAGGGAGCCCGACAGGGTGTAGAGCACGAACTTGATCGTGGCGTAGAGGCGCCGCTCGCCGCCCCAAACGCCGATGAGGAAGTACATGGGCAGGAGCGAGGCTTCCCAGAAGAGGTAGAAGAGGAAGACGTCGAGGGACAGGAAGACGCCGTAGACCATGGCCTGGAGGGCCAGCAGCAGGGCGTGGAAGGCCCGTACGTTCTTCTGCACCGCGTTCCAGGAGGCCAGGATGGATATGGGCAGGAGCAGGGCGTTGAGGGCCACCAGCCAGCGGCTGATGCCGTCGATGCCGAGGTGGTAGCTGGAGCCCAGGGCCGGGATCCAGGCGACCTGTTCCTGCATCTGGAAACCGGCCGAGGAATCCATCTGCGACAGCACCCAAACCACGATCCCGATCTGGACCAGGCTCAAGCCCAGCGACACGCGGCGCACGGCGCCCGGGCTGCCCCAGGGCCCGAAGGCCACGACCAGGGCGGAGAGCAGCGAGGAGCCGATGATCAGCGACAGCATCAGCGTCCCCCGCCGTAGATGAACACCAGGCCCAGCAGGAGGCAGACGCCGGCCATCAGGAAGGCGGCATACTGGCGGGTCTGGCCGTTCTGCACGCGCTCACGCAGGAGCGCCCCCAGGTGCTGGGCGAAGCCCCCGACCGCGTTCACCGCGCCGTCGATGATCCCCTGGTCCACCCAGCGCCACAGCCAGCGCGAATAGCCCAGGAAGGCCCGCACGAACACGAGCTGGTAGAACTCGTCGACGTAGTATTTGTTCCACAGCAGACGGTAGAGGCCGTTCCAGCGCGCGGCGAGGGCCGTGGGCTTGGGGTTCTCCTTGGCGAACCATTGGTAGCTCAGCCAGCCCAGGAAGGCCACGGTGGCCGTGTAGAGCAGCATCAGCCAGTACACCAGCGAGCCGCCGTCCGCCTCGGGCGCGGTCTTCACGTCCGCGAACACGGGGGCCAGCCAGTCGGAGAAGGGCTGCCAGGAGCTGGCGAACTTGGGCAGGCCCAGCAGGCCCACGGCCAGGGAGCCGACGGCCAGGACCACCAGGGGCAGGGCCATGGGCCAGGCGCTCTCGTGGGCGTGGTCATAGGCGTGGTGGTCGCGGGGCTTGCCGTAGAAGATCTGGAAGACCAGGCGGCCCGAGTAGAAGGCAGTGCAGCAGGCGCCCAGGTAGCCGACGACCCAGAGGCATAGGCTGGCGTGGGGGCCGGCGATGGCCATGTAGAGGATCTCGTCCTTGCTGAAGAAGCCGCTGGTCAGGGGCACGCCCGCGAGGCAGCAGGCGCCGATGACGAAGGTGATGTGCGTGATGGGCATCTTCTTCCTCAGGCCGCCCATCTTGTGCATGTCCAGCTCGCCGTGCAGGGCGTGCATCACGCTGCCGGCCCCCAGGAAGAGGAGGGCCTTGAAGAAGGCGTGCGTCAGGAGGTGGAAGAAGCCGGCCGTGTAGGCGCCCAGGCCCACGCCCATGACCATGTAGCCCAGCTGGCTGACCGTTGAGTAGGCCAGCACGCGCTTGATGTCGGCCTGGACCATGGCGATGGTGGCCGCGTAGAGAGCCGTCAGCCCGCCGATCCACGCCACCACGCCCATCGCGGTGGGGCTCAGCTCGAAGATGGCGTGGCAGCGCGCGACCAGGAAAACGCCGGCCGTGACCATGGTGGCCGCGTGGATGAGGGCCGACACCGGGGTGGGGCCCTCCATGGCGTCGGGCAGCCAGACGTAGAGGGGCCCCTGGGCGCTCTTGCCCATGGCGCCCATGAACAGCAGCAGGGCCGTGGCCGTGGCCAGGCCGCTTCCGGCGCCCAGCAGGGCGGCGTGGGGCAGGACCACGCCGAAATCCAGGCTGCCGAAGACGCCCATGATGATGAAGATGCCCAGCAGGAAGCCCAGGTCGCCCACGCGGTTGACGATGAAGGCCTTCTTGCCCGCGTCCGCCGCGCTGGTCTTGCCGCGGTAGTAGCCGATGAGGAGGTAGCTGCTCACGCCCACCAGCTCCCAGCCGGTGAAGATGACCATGAAGTTGGCCGCCAGCACCAGGGTCAGCATGCTGAACACGAAGAAGTTGATGTAGGCGAAGAAGCGGGCGTACTCCGCGTCGTCCTCTTCCTCCATGTAGGCCACGGAATAGATGTGGATCAGGGAGCCGATCCCCGTGACCACGCAGATCATCACGGCGCTCAGGGGGTCGAGCAGGAGGTCGAAGCCGATCTTGAAGCTGCCCACGGTCAGGAAGCCGTAGACCGGCGTCACCACGCTGCGGGCGGCCGGGGCCAGGGCGCTCAGCCCCAGGAAGGCCGACACCGCGAAGGCGAAGGCGGTCAGGACCGCGGCGCAGGCCAGGCCCGCCGAGGCGCGCTTGCCCAGGCGCGCGCCGAAGAGGCGGTTGATGACGGCGCCGATCAGGGGCAGGAAGAGGACGACGTAAAGGGGGCTCATGCCGCCGCTCATCCTTTCAATTCAGACAGGTGGTCCACGTTGACGTCCTTTTCGGTGCGGAAGATGGCGATGATGATGCCCAGGCCCACCGCGACTTCGGCGGCGGCGACGGCGATCACGAAGAAGACCAGCGCGTGCCCCTGCACCAGCTTCAGGTAGTTGGACAGGTCCACCAGCGCCAGGTTGGCGGCGTTGAACATCATCTCTATGGAGATGAACATCACCAGCGGGTCGCGGCGCGTGAGCACGCCGAAGGCGCCGATGCTGAAGATGGCCAAGGCCAGGGCCAGGACGAATCCGACACCGAACATGTCAGCTCTCCAGCTTGCGTTTGGCCATCACCATGACGGCCACCACGGCCGTCAACAGCAGGATGCCGACGGCTTCAAAGGTCAGGGCCCCCTCGCGGAACAGGGACCGCGCCACTTGGGCGATGTTGTCGGTCTCCACGCCCGGGAGCGACGCGGCTCCGGCCGGAGCCAGGGCCTGGTCCAGGCCGCCGCGCCCCAGGCCCCAGGCCAGCAGGCCTAAGAGCAGGGCGCCCAGGATGCCGGCCCCCAAGGCCTGTCCGGCGCTGTTGAACAGGGGGGCGTGCTCCTGCTCGCCCATGTCGAGGATCATGACCGCGAAGACGAAGAGCACCATGACCGCGCCGGCGTAGACCATGACCTGCAGGACGCCCAGCAGGGGCGCGTTGAGCAGGCAATACAGCACCGCCAGGCAGAGCAGATGGCCCACGAAGTGCAGGGCGGCGTGGACGGTGTTGCGCGTCAGGACCACGGCGATGGCGCTGGAAAGGGCGCCGAAGGAGAAGATGGCGAAGAGGATGTCGTTCAGTCCCATTCCATGCCCCCCCGCCGCCACTCATAGGCCAGCCCGAAAATGAGCACCAAAAGGAATATCCCCATCACCTCGAGGCCGTAGAGGCCCAGCTCGTTGCGGAAGATGGTGATGAAGGGGTACAGGAAGACGACCTCGATGTCGAAGATCAGGAAGAGGATGGCCGTGAGATAGAAGCGGATGTGGAAGCGCGTGCGGTTCGGCCCCACAGGCAGGGAGCCGCACTCGAAGGGCTCGTCCTTGACGGCGTTGCGCCGTTTCGGCCCCAGCACGGCCGAGGCGCCGATCATGCCGGCGAAGTTGGCGACCACGGCCGCCGTGAAGATGAGGAGTCCCATCACGGTTTCCACGGCGTCAGGGCCTCACGGAACGCAGGGGTTCGGCGAAGGGCGGCACCGCGTAGGGGTCGTCGTTCAGCAGGAAGTCCTTGTCGTAGATGAGGCCCTTGCGGTCGAAGTAGGCCAGCTCGAACTCGCCGGTGTCCATGCGGATGGCGTCCTCGGGGCAGGCCTCCACGCAGAAGCCGCAGTAGACGCACTTGCTCATGTCGATGTCGAAGTGCTTGGGGCGCTTCTCGATGGCCGGATCCGGGTGCTCCTCGGCCTCGATGAAGATGCAGTCGGCCGGGCAGGCCGTGGCGCACATCATGCAGGCCACGCACTTCGGGCTGCCGTCCTCGCGCTTGGTCAGGCGGTGGCGCGAGCGGGCGACCAGGGGATAGGGGCGGCGGACCTCGGGGTAGGAGATCGTCACCATGGCCTTGCTGCGGCGCCCCAGCTTCAGGGAGGCCAGGGTGTGGAACCACATGTTGCGGAAGAAATGGCGCGAGGTCAGGGCCAGCCCCTTGGCGATCTCGGGCAGGTAGAGCCTCTCGACGAAGGTCATCTTGGCTTTGGCCATCGCTCCCCCTACTTTAGAAGCACGCACAGGCCCGCCGTGACGACCAGGTTCACGAGGGCCAGGGGCAGCATGATCTTCCAGCCGAGGTGCATGATCTGGTCATAGCGGAAGCGGGGCAGGGACCAGCGCACCAGCATCTGGAGCCACAGGAAAAAGATGATCTTGAGGGCCATGGCCGCCGTCTCCAGGGCCACGCCGGCGGCATAGGGCAGGGAGTGGACGCCCAGGATGCCAAGGGTGGCGGGCATGCCCATCTGGTCGGGCAGGCTCAGGCCGGGCACGTGCCAGCCGCCGAAGAAGATCAGGACCACGACCCAGGCGAAGAGCAGGCTCTCCACGAACTCGCTCATCATGAAGATCATGAACTTCATGCCCGAGTACTCGATGCTGTAGCCGATGATCTCGCTCTCGCCCTCGGGAAGGTCGAAGGGTATGCGCTTCATCTCCACGATGGTGGCCGTGAAGAAGAGGATGAAGCCCACCGGCTGGAGGAAGACACCCCAGGCCGGGACCCAGGCCGGCATCCAGCTTAAGCCCGGCACCTGGTTGAGGCTGTGGACCATCTGCCATTGCACCATGTCACGCAGGTCGACGCTGTGGTAGAAGACCAGCGCGCCCAGGATGGTCAGGCCGGTGGCCACCTCGTAGCTGATGACCTGGGCGCTGGCGCGCAGGCAGCCCAGCATGGAGTACTTGTTGTTGCTGACGTAGCCGGCCAGGATGACGCCGTAGACGCCCATGCCCATCATGGCCCAGACGAACAGGATGCCCACGGGCAGGGGCGCGATGGTCAGGGGGATGTGCTGTCCCAGGATGCTGACGTCGCCGCCGAAGGGCAGGACCGAGAAGGCCACCACCGCGGTGCAGACGGCCAGGAAGGGCGCCAGGGTGTGGAGGAAGGGGTTGGCCTGGGGGGGGATGAAATCCTCCTTCAGCACGCCCTTGGCCGCGTCGGCCAGGTTGTGGATCAGGCCCATGGCCCGCACGCCCAGGATCGAGGCGCGGTTGGCGCCGATGCGGTCCTGCATGATGGCGGACTGCTTGCGCTCGACCCAGCTCAGGATCAGGCCGCCGATGAGCATGACCACCGTCATCATGAAGATGGTTTTGACCAGGGCCGCGGCCAGCTGTATCAGGAATGGATGGGCCGTCAAAAAGGCCAGGGAGGAATCCAGGTCGGGCATGTCTCTTCTGCTCAGGCCGGGACCGCGGACGCGGCGGAGGCCGCGCCTTGGGTTCCCAGCGTTTCCAGGGTCAGATGGGCGGACTGGGGCAGGGACTTGGCCCAGCCGAGGAACAGGTCCGCAGGCGTGTCCTTCGCCTGGGGCGAGCCCAGGGCATGGCCCAGGGCCTGGGCCAGCGCGTAGCCGGGCTGGCTCTCGCCCAGGGGCTCCAGGGCCTTGCGGTTGCGCTGCACGCGCCCCTGGTGGTTGGTGAAGCTGCCGTCCTGCTCGGCGGCCACGGCCATGGGCAGCAGAACGCCGTAGGCTTCGGAGCCCTCGTGCGCGTGGCTCTGCAGGCCCACCAGGGCCTTCACCTTGGCTCCCAGGGCCTTCAGGCGCTGCGGCTGCAGGACATGGCCCACCACCACCAGGACGTCGAAATTCCCGGCTTCGGCCGAGGCCAGCAGGGCCGAGCCGCCCAGCACGCCGGCGCGCGGCGCGAGGCCCAGGTCCTGCGCGCCGCGGCTGTTGGGGTTCTTGTCGGCCTGGATGAGGTATCCGTCAGCCTTGCCCACGGCTTTGAGGTCGTCGCCGACTTCCACCTGGGCCACGCCCAGGGAGGCGGCCAGGCGCTTGAAGGCGAAGAGGGCCTCGTTGGTCAGCTGGGGGGAGAGCAGGAAGGCGGCGCGGGCGGGCGCGGCCTTGACCAGGGGGGCGGCGATCCCGGCCAGGCGGTGCAGGGCGCTCTCCAGGGGGACCGTGCGGCCCTCGAGGGCCGCGGACTGCGCGCGGCCCTGGTCGATGGCCTTGTGGCTGTAGCGGCCCTCGTCGCACATCCAGTAGCCGTTGACGGCCTTGTTCTCGCGCGGGAAGAGCCGGTAGGCGCGGGCCTCGCCCACCTTGTTGTAGGGGTTGGTGTTCGTGTCCAGCACCACGTTGCAGCCCATGGAGCAGCCCGTGCAGACGGTCTCAGTCTCCTTGAGGAACCAGGGCCGGCTCTTGAAGCGGAAGTCGCGGTCGGTCAGGGCGCCCACGGGGCACAGGTCCACCACGCAGCCGCTGTAGGCGTTGTCCAGGACCTTGCCCGGCGCCAGCCCGATCTCCTCGGTGCTGCCGCGCCCGAAGATGCCCAGCTCGAAGGTCTTGCTGACCTCGTCGGTGAAGCGCACGCAGCGGGAGCACAGCACGCAGCGCTCCTTGTCGAGCATCACGTGCTCGCCGATGGGCTGGGCCTTCTGCTTTTTGGTCTTCCCTTCCTCGAGGCGCGAGGCCTTGAGGTCGTGGTCCATGTAGTAGTCCTGCAGGTAGCACTCGCCCGCGCAGTCGCAGATGGGGCAGTCGATGGGGTGGTTGAGCAGGAGGAACTCCATCACCCCGGCCCGCGCCTTCTTGACCTTCTCGCTGGTGGTGATGACGACCATGCCCTCCGCCACCGGCGTGTTGCAGGCGATCTGCAGCTTGGGGGCCTTCTCGATCTCCACCAGGCACATGCGGCAGTTGCCGGCGACGCTCAGGCCCGGGTGGTAGCAGAAGTGCGGGATCTCGGCGCCCATGGTCTTGGCGGCCTCGATCAGGTTGGTCCCCGCGGGGACCTCGATTTCCTTGCCGTCGATCGTCAGCTTAGGCATGGGCGGCCGCCTTCTCTTCGCGGTTTCCGAGCAGGCCGACGCGCCCGCCGTCGAGGACATAGGCGTCGAATTCGGCCCGGTACTTCTTGATGTAGCTCTGGGTCGGCAGGGCCGCCGCGTCGGCCAGCACGCAGATGGTGTTGCCGACCATGTTGTTGCAGATGTCCAGCATGCGGTCCACGTCGCCGGCCTTGCCCTCGCCGTTGACGATGCGCTGGCTGATCAGGTAGAGCCAGTGCGTGCCCTCGCGGCAGGGCGTGCACTGCCCGCAGGACTCGTGGCTGTAGAAGTGCAGCAGGTTGTCCAGGGCCCGCACGATGCTGGTGCGGTCGTCCATGACGATGACGGCGGCGGAGCCCAGCATGGTGCCGGCCTTGCCCAGGCTGTCGAAGTCCATCCGCACGTCGATCTCGGAGGGCAGCAGGATGGGGCTGGAGGAGCCGCCCGGGACCACGCCCTTGAGGGTGCGGCCGGGCTTCATGCCGCCGCAGACGTCGTAGATGAGCTCGCGCAGGGTGATGCTGTGGCGCGTCTCGTAGTAGCCGGGCTTCATGACGTGGCCGCAGACGTTGTACATCTTGGTCCCGCCGTTCTTCTCCGTGCCCAGCGCGTTCCAGGCCTCCGCGCCCAGGTTGATGATGTGGGGCACGCAGGCCAGGGTCTCGACGTTGTTGACGATGGTGGGGGCGCCGTAGAGGCCCTTCAGGGCCGGGAAAGGCGGCTTCAGCTTGGGGAAGCCCTTCTTGCCCTCCAGGCTCGAGAGCAGGCCGGTCTCCTCGCCGCAGATGTAGGCGCCGCCGCCGGGGTGCAGGGCCACGTCGAGCTGGAAGCCCGAGCCCATCACCTTGGGGCCGAGCACGCCCTTGGCGTAGGCCTCGTCCACGGCCTTCTGCACGATGCGGTGGGCCTTGTAGAATTCCCCGCGGATGTAGATGTAGCACCACTTGATGCCCAGCGCGAAGCAGGCGATGGCGATGCCCTCGATCATCTGATGGGGGTCGAACTCCATCAGGGGGCCGTCCTTGACCGTGCCCGGCTCGCCCTCGTCGGCGTTGACGCAGAGGTACTTGGGCCCCTCGGTCTTGCCCAGGAAGCCCCACTTCACTCCGGCAGGGAAACCGGCCCCGCCGCGTCCGCGCAGGTTGCCGGCCTTGACCAGGTCGATGATCTCCTGGGGCTGCATGGACAGCGCCTTCTTCAAGGCGACATAGCCGCCCGAGGCCACGTAACCGTCGAAGGTCAGGGCCGCCGGGTTCTTGAAATTCTTGGTGAGGTAGAGGGGGCAGGCTTCCATGGCTTTAGGGCCTTCCCTTCTTGGACAGGGTGTCGATGAGGGAGCGCGTGCTGTCCGGGGTCAGGTCGCCGTAGACCGTGTCCCCCACCTGCAGGACCGGGCCCAGGTGGCACTGCGCCAGGCACTCCACCTCTTCGTAGCTGAATTCCCCGTCCGCGGTGACCTCGCCCGGGCCGACGCCGAGGCGGGCGCTCAGGGCCTTGGTCACGTCCTCGGACCCGCACAGGGCGCAGGGCAGCGTGCGGCACACGCTCAGGTGCTGGCGGCCGCGGGGCTTGAGGCTGAACATGGTGTAGAAGGTGGTGACTTCGTGCACCTTGGACATGGGCAGGTTCAGGAAGTCCGCCACGGCCTGCTGGTGCTCCTGGGTCAGGTGCCCCCCGCCGAGCTCCTGCATGGCGTGCAGCAGCGGGATGACCGCGCTCTGCTCCTGGCCCTTGGGATAGCGGGCCACCACCGCGTCGAAACGCGCCTTCAATTCGGGCGTGATCAGGCTCATCGGTCCAGTTCTCCGCCGATCATGTTCACCGAGCCGAACACCGGCACGATGTCGGCCACCTGCTCGCCCAGGATGAGTTCCTCCACCCCGGACATGATCGGAAAGCAGGGCGGGCGAACGCGCAGGCGCCAGGGGCGGTCGCCGCCGTCGCTGACCAGCCAGAAGCCCAGCTCGCCGTTGCCGCCCTCGACCGCGGCGTAGACCTCGCCCAGGGCCGGGCGGATGCCGTGGCCGGGCATGAGCAGCTTGAAGTGGTTCATGAGGGCTTCGATGTTGCTGTAGACCTCTTTTTTGCGCGGCAGGCTGACCTGGGGGTCCTCGACGCGGACGATGCCCTCCGGCATCTGGGCTAGGGCCTGGTCGATGATGCGCACGCTCTGGCGGATCTCCTCCATGCGCACCTCGTAGCGGCACCAGTTGTCGCCGCCCGTGCGCGTGGGCACCTCGAATTTCATCCTGTCGTAGGCGAAGTAGGGCTCGTCGCGGCGCAGGTCGTAGTCGAAGCCCGAGGCGCGGGCGAAGGGCCCGGTCATGCCGTAGCTTAAGCACCGGTCCAGCGGCATGATCCCCACGCCCTTCATGCGGTCGATGAAGATGCGGTTGGTGTTGAGCAGGGTGGAGACCTCGCCGAGGTTCTCCTCCACCTGGGACTTCACCCAGGCCCAGCGCTCGGAGAAATTGGCGGGCAGGTCGCGAACGACGCCGCCCACGCGGCCGTAGCTGATGGTCAGGCGGGCCCCGGTGACCTCCTCGATCAGCTGCCAGCTGGATTCGCGGGCCTTCATGAAATACAGGAAGGCGGTCAGGGCGCCCAGCTCCATGGCGCCGGCGCCGATGCAGGTCAGGTGGTCGCCGATGCGGCTGAGCTCGCACATGATGGTGCGGATGTAGTCCGTGCGCTCGGGGACCTGGATGCCCAGGAGCCTCTCCACGGCCATGCAGTAGCCCATGTTGTTGATGAGGGGGCTGACGTAGTTGAGGCGGTCCGTGTAGGGGATGGCCTGGTTCCAGGTCTTCTGCTCCACCGTCTTTTCGAAGCAGCGGTGCAGGTAGCCGATCTCCACTTCCGTGTTGACCACGGTCTCGCCGTCGAGCTTCAGCACCATCTTGACGGTGCCGTGCATGGCGGGGTGGGAGGGGCCCATGTTGATGTACAGCGGCTCGATGTCGAAGCCGTCGTCGCGCTGGGCCTTCCATTGCGGGATTTTCTGGGTGATGTCCATGGGCATGGCTAGTTCCCCGCCTTGGGCGCGGAGGCCTCTTCAGCCTCCTTGCGGCGGGCCACGGCGACGGACTCGTAGTCGACCGCGTTCCTCATCGGTATCAGGGGCTGCATGCGCATGATGGGGTAGTCCTTGCGCAGGGGGTGCCCCACGAATTCTTCGTACAGAAGCAGGCGCTTCAGGTTCGGATGGCCCTTGAAATGCACCCCGAACATGTCCCAGCATTCGCGCTCATACCAGTTGGCGCAGGCGAATTCGTGGCTCAGGCTGTCCACCATGGCCCCTTCCAGGGGCAGGTAGACCTTCAGCCAGGCCCGCGCGCGGGTCGTGGCGCCGAAAAGCTGGTAGCTGACGCAGAGGGGGTCGCCCTGGTGGCCCGGATAGCCGCTGTAATCCGCCCCGGACAGGTCCATGAGGAAGTCGAAACCCAGGCTGTTCTTCAGGTGGCGGACGACCTCGAGGAGCGCCGCGGGGCTGACCCGCAGGGCTTCCCGGCCCTTGAGCTCCTGGCGGGCCTCGATCTTGTCGCCGAAGACGGGCTTGAGCACGTCATAAAGGGGGGAGGCGCTGTTCTTGGGCATCACAACACCGCGTGGCGCTGGTTCTGGATGCGCTCCTGCAGCTTCAACAAGGCGTCGATCACGGTCTCGGGGCGGGGCGGGCAGCCGGGGATGTACATGTCCACGGGCAGGAAGCAGTCGATGCCGGGCACCGAGCCGTAATTCTGGTAGAAGCCGCCCGAGGTGGCGCACACGCCGAAAGCGACCACCCACTTGGGCTCGCACATCTGGTCGTAGACGCGCTTCAGGATGGGGGCCTGCTTGTGGGTGATGGTGCCCACCACCATCAGGAGGTCGGCCTGGCGCGGGGAGAAACGCGGGAAAGCGGCGCCGAAGCGGTCGGTGTCGTAGTGGCTGGCCGAGGTCGACATGAACTCCATGCCGCAGCAGGCCGTCACGAAAGGGTATTGAAAAAGGGAGTATTTACGGGCCCAGCCAAGGACCTTGTCCAACTTGGTGGTAAGCACTACTTCTTGGAGTGGATCACCCGCCATGGACTCGTCTCCGGTGGAAAACCGCACTTTGTGAAATATTTCTCAAAGTCGGGAAGCGGAATAATACCACAAAGCCCATCAAAATCAAGGGCGTTTGCTTTCGATAATCGCCAGGGCCGCGTCGGCCCCCTGCTGCTCGGCCTCTTTCTTGTTCTTCCCTTTGCCTCGGGCCAGAACCTTGCCCTCGATCACGACCTCCACCTCGAAGACCTTTTCGTGGTCCGGGCCCGAGGTTCCGCTGACCCGGTAGAGGGGCGGCCGCTTGTAGAGCTTCTGGGTGAATTCCTGGAGGCGGCTCTTGCTGTCCGCCAGGCGGCCGGCCGCGCTGGCCGCGGCCTGGTCCTTGAGGAAGCCCAGGACAAAGCTTTCCGCGGCCTTGAAGCCGTGGTCCACGTAGATGGCGCCCAGCCAGGCCTCGAAGCCGTCGGCCAGCAGGGTCTCCTTGGCGCTTCCGCCGCTGAGCTGTTCGCCCTTGCCCAGGCGCAGGCAGGATCCGAGGTCTATGCCCCGCGCCCATTCCGCCAGCATGGAGGTGCTGACGAGCTGGCTCTTCCTGCGGGCCAGCTGGCCTTCGCTCAGGTCCGGGAAATTCTCGAAGAGGAAGCGGGCCACCACCAGGCCGAGCACCGAGTCGCCCAGGAACTCCAGGCGTTCGTTGCTGTCGAGGGTCTGGCCGGTTTCGTTCAGGAGGCTGCGGTGGACCAGGGCCTGTTCGTAGACCGCGGCGTTCCTGGGGACGAAACCCAGCGCCGAGCACAGTTCCATGGCCGAACGGATTTTGGCCGCCATCTCCCTCTCAGCCCTCGAAGGACCCAAAGACCAGGCTGGCGTTGACGCCGCCGAAGCCGAAGCCGTTGCTCATGACGCGCTTGAGTTTCCGCTCCCGGGTGGCGTTGGCGACGTAGTCCAGGTCGCAGTCCGGGTCGGGGTTCTCCAGGTTCACGGTGGGGTGCACCTTGCCGCTCTGCATCATCTTCACGCAGGCCACGGCCTCGATGCCGCCGGCCGCGCCCAGCAGGTGCCCGGTCATGCTCTTGGTGGAGCTGATCCACAGCTTCCTGTCCGTGGCGTGGGCGCCGAAGACGCGCTTCATGGCCAGTGTCTCGGCCTTGTCCCCGGCCGGGGTGCTGGTGCCGTGGGCGTTGACGTAGTCGATGGAGTCCGCCGGGACCTCCGCGTCCTTGAGCGCGGCCTGCATGGCGCGCATGGCGCCGTTGCCGTCCTCGGGCGGGGCGGTGATGTGGTTGGCGTCCTCGGACATGCCGTATCCCAGGACCTCGGCGTAGATGCGGGCGCCGCGGGCCTTGGCGTGCTCCAGCTCCTCCAAAATCAGCAGGCCGCAGCCTTCGCCCATGACGAAGCCGTCGCGCTCCTTGTCAAAGGGGCGGCTGGCGCGGGTGGGCTCGTTGTTGCGGGTGCTCAGGGCCCGGGCCGAGCAGAAGCCGGCGAGCCCTAAGGGGGTGATGGCGCCTTCGGTGCCGCCGGCGACCATGAGGTCCGCGGCTCCGCGCCGGATGATCTCGGCCGCGTCGCCCAGGGCGTGGTTGCCCGTGGCGCAGGCCGTGGCCACGGCGCTGTTGGGGCCCTGGAAGCCCCAGCGTATGGCCACCTGGCCCGAGGCCATGTTGACGATCAGCATGGGGATGAGGAAGGGGCTGACCCGCGAGGGGCCCTTCTCCAGCAGGATGGCCACCTGCTCCTCGATCACGCCCAGGCCGCCGATGCCGCTGCCGATCAGGACGCCGAAGCGCTCCAGGTCGAGCTTGGAGAGGTCGGAGAGCCCCGCGTCCGCAAGCGCCTGCTGGGTGGACGCCATGGCGAACTGCACGAACCAGTCCATGCGGCGGGCGTCCTTCTTGTCCGCCACGGCCGGGTCGAGGCTGAAGTCCTTGACCATGCCGGCGATATGGGTGGTGTGCCGGCTGGGGTCCCAGCGCGTGATGGGGCCGATGCCGCTGCGGCCTTCAAGCAGCCCCTGGAAAAACGTTTCGACATCGTTGCCCAGGGGGGTCACCGCCCCCAGGCCCGTCACCACAACTCGGCGTCGCATGCTTGTCCTTTGGCTTGGCTAAAAAAAAACACAAAACGCAACGCCTGAGGGCCTACAGACCCTTCGGCGTTGCGTCCTTGTCCCGGGGTCGAAGCCTAGGCCTGCTTGGCGTTGGCTTTGATGTAGTCGATGGCGTCGCCGACCTTCTTGATCTTTTCGGCGGCCTCATCCGGGATTTCGATGTTGAACTCCTCCTCGAACGCCATCACCAGCTCGACGGTGTCCAGGGAATCCGCGCCCAAATCGTCGATGAACGAGGCATCGGGGTTCACCTGCGCCGCGTCGACGCCGAGCTGCTCAACAATGATTTCCTTGACCTTGTCTTCAATCGCCACGCTCATCTCCTTTGGTTCAGGTTGAAAACCGTTCAAAACTCACATCATCATCCCGCCGTCGACCCGGATCACCTGGCCGGTGATGTACCGGGACCGGTCGCCGGCGAGGAAACTGCAGACCGAGGCCACTTCGTGCACTTCCGCGAAGCGCCCCAGGGGTATCTGGGCCAGCAGGCCCTGGCGCGCTTCCTCGCTCAGCTGCGCGGTCATGGCCGTGTCGATGAAGCCGGGGGCCACCACGTTGACCCGCACCGCCCGCGAGGCCAGTTCCTTGGCCAGGCTCTTGGAGAAGCCGATCAGGCCGGCCTTGCTGGCCGCGTAGTTCGCCTGCCCGGGGTTGCCGGCCACGCCCACCACGCTGGAGACGCTGATGATACTTCCCCCCTTGGCCTTGAGCAAGGGGCGGCAGGCGGCCTTGGAGCAGAGAAAAGCGCCCTTCAGGTTCGTGTCCAGGACCGCGTCCCAGTCCTCCTCGGCCATGCGCATCAGCAGGCCGTCCTTGGCGATGCCGGCGTTGTTCACCAAGATATCGAGCCTTTTTGTGCTGTCAAGCATTTCCGAAAAAAGGCTTTCGACCTCCGAGGCCTTGGCCACGTCCGCCCCGAAGCCCAGGCAGAGTCCGCCGGTGGCCTTGCCCAGGGTTTCGGCCGCGGCGGCCGCACGGGCCTTGTCGCGGCCGGTGATGGCGACCACGGCTCCCAGGCGCAGGAAGTCCTCCGCCACCGCGTAGCCGATCCCCTGCGTGCCGCCGGTGACCAGGGCCACCTTGTCCTTGAGTCCGTCTCCAACGCCCATGCTCACGCCTTCCCCGTCAAAAGCGGCAGCGCCGCTTCCAGACCGGCCACGTCGCCCACGCTGCACACCTGGGCCTCCGGATCGATTTTTTTCACCAGGCCCGCCAGGACCTTGCCCGGCCCGGCCTCGATGTAGCGGCCGAAGCCCAGGGCCTTCAGTTCCAGGATGCTCTGGGTCCAGCGCACCGGCCCGCTGACCTGGGCCACCAGGTTGGCCTGGATCGCGGCCACGCCGACTTGAGGGAGGGCGTTCACGTTCGCCAGCACCAGGGCCCGGGCGTCCGCCCAGAGGGCCTGGGCGAAGGCCGCCTTGAGCTCCAGGCCCGCCGGCTCCATGGCGGCGCTGTGGAAGGCCCCGCTCACCGCCAGGGGCAGGCAGCGGCCGCCCTTGTCCTTGCACAGCTGCATGGCTTTTTCCACGCCCTCGCGGCTTCCGCTGATGACCACCTGGCCCGGGGAGTTGTAGTTCGCCGCGCCCACCGGCCCGCTTTGGGAGGCTTCGCGGCAGGCCTCCTCCACCACGGCGTCGTCCAGCTTCAGGACCGCGGCCATGGTGCCGGGCGCGGCCTGGGCGGCCCTGGTCATGGCCGCGGCCCGCGCCTGGACCAGCTTCAGCCCGTCCACGAAGCTGAAGACCCCGGCGGCCTGCAGGGCGCAGTATTCGCCCAGGCTGTGGCCCACGAAGGCGTCCGCTTCCACGCCCTCTTTGCGCAGGCAGGCCCAGGAGGCCAAGCCCGCGGCGTACAGGGCCGGCTGGGTGTTGAAGGTTTCCTTGAGCCCCTCCTCGGGGCCCTTGAACATGAGCTCAAGCAGGCCGCGGCCCAGGGCCAAGTCCACCTGGTCCAGCACTTCCCTGGCCTCGGGCCTTTGCGCGAACAGTTCCGCGGCCATGCCCACGCACTGGCTGCCCTGGCCCGGGAAGAGGACCGCCGTCTTCACCATTGGATGGCGCAGGAGGCCCAGGTCAGGCCCGCTCCGAAGGCCACCATCACGGTCTTGTCGCCGTGCTTCAGGCGCCCCTGCTCCTGGGCTTCGTCCAGGGCTATGGCCACGCTGGCGGCGGAGGTGTTGCCGTACTGGTCCAGGTTGACGAAGACCCGTTCCATGGGCAGCTCCATGTATTTCGCCGCCGACTCGATGATGCGCAGGTTGGCCTGGTGGGGGATGAACAGGGCGATGTCCTTGGCCTCCCAGCCGGCACGCTTCAGGGCCTCGGCCGAGGCCTCGCCCATGATCCGCACCGCGAACTTGAAGACCTCTTTGCCGTCCATCTTCAGGAAGTGCATGCGCTTGGCCACGCTCTCGGCGTCAGCCGGCATGGCCGAACCGCCGGCCGGCTGCAGGAGCTTGGGGACCATGCTCCCGTCGGCGCCCAGGTACAGGCTCATGATGCGGCCCTTGTCCGTGGCAGGTCCAAGCACCGCGGCGCCCGCGCCGTCGCCGAAGAGGACGCAGGTGTTGCGGTCCTGCCAGTCGGTGATGGTGCTGAGCTTCTCGGAGCCGCACACCAGGACGTAGCGGGCGGCGCCCGAGGCGATCAGGCCCTCGGCCACGGCCAGGCCGTAGATGAAGCCGGAACAGGCGGCCTGCAGGTCGAAGGTGAAGGCCTTGGTCGCGCCCAGCTTGTGCTGCACCACGCAGGCCGTGGCCGGAAAGGGGTAATCCGGCGTCAAGGTGGCGGTGATGATGGCGTCCAGTTGGCCGGCCGCGACGCCGGCCTTGGCCAGCGCCTGTTTCGCGGCCTCAGTGGCCATGTCCGAGGGCAGCTCGCCGGGCCCGGCGATACGGCGGGCCCGGATGCCGGTGCGGGAGCGGATCCACTCGTCGCTGGTGTCGATGCGCTTTTCCAGGTCCGCGTTGGTGACGACGTTGGCGGGCAGGAAACGGCCGGTGCCGAGGATGGATGCTATGGGACGCGTCACGCCGCCGACTCCAGTCCACGGAAGGCTTCCTTCAGGCGGCCCGGGACGTCCTGGCGCCCGCATTCCGCCGCGACCCTCAAACTGTTCATGATCATGACCCGGTTGGCACGGCCGTGGGTGATGATGAAGACGCCGCCGACGCCGAGCAGGGGGCCGCCGCCCGCGCTGTCCGGGCTCATGCGGCTCCGCATGCCCCTGAACACGGGCTTGCTCAGGAGGCCGCCCAGCTTGGCCAGGGGGCCCTGGCTGGCGTAGCCCTCCTGCAGCTGCGTCAGGATCAGCTTGGAGATGCCTTCGGCGGTCTTGAGGACCACGTTGCCGACGAAGCCGTCGCAGACGGCCACGTCGCAGGCGCCATTGAAGAGGTCGCGCCCCTCCACATTGCCGATGAAATTCAGGTCCGCCTGGCGCAGGAGGGGCAGGGTCTCCAGGGTCTGGGCGTTGCCCTTCTTGTCCTCTTCCCCGATGGAAAGCAGGCCCACGCGGGGGTTGGAGACGCCCATGACCGTGCGCATGTAGATGCTGCCCATAACGCCGAACTGCACCAGGTCCTCGGGGCGGCAGTCCACCACGGCGCCGGAGTCGAGCAGGCCGCAGTATCCCTTGGAGGAGGGCAGGGCCGTGAAGATGGCGGGGCGGCGCACGCCCGGCACGCGGCCGAGGATGAGCGTCGCGGCGGTCATGGAGGCGCCGGTGTTGCCCGCGGAGCATGCGCCGTCGGCGAGCCCGTCCTTGACCAGGCGCACGGCCACGGACACCGAGGCCTCCTTCTTCGCCTTGAAGGAGACGCCGGGCTCCTCGTCCATGCCGATGACGTCCGAGGCCGGGACCAATTCGACGCGGCCGCGCAGGGCCGCCGGACCGCGGTCCAGCAGCGGCCGCAGGCGGTCGGGCTGCCCGACGGCCAGGACCTTGAGGTCCCCGACGGCGCCCAGGGCGTCAAAAAGGCCGTACACGGCCTCCTCGACGCCCAGTTCGCTGGTCATCGCATCAAGGGCAATGCGCATGCTTTATCAGGCTTCTTGAGCGGGGATGATTTCCTTGCCGTTGTAGAATCCGCAGGTGGGGCAGACCCGGTGCGGCATCTTCGGCTGGCGGCACTGCGGGCACAGGCTCAAATTGGGCGCTTCAATCTTCCAATTGGCGCGACGCTTGTCCCGTCGGGCCTTGGAATGGCGTTTCTTTGGATTGGGCATTGCTTCCTCCGTTGCCGTCCGGACAGTCCGGCCGGCTTATCCGCGGCCCCTCTGGAGATGGGGCCGCGCATTCTTTACTTGATGCAGGCGCAGGGGCCGTCGTTCAGGTTGGCCCCGCAGCGCGGGCACAGGCCGCGGCAGGTCCCGCTGCACAGGGCGTTGTAGGGGACCGCCAGTTCCAGCTCCTGGCGCAGCTCCTCGCCCAGGGGCAGTTCCTCGCCGTCGAAAAACACCGCCGTGGGGCCGGCGTCCTCGCTGTCGTCTTCGTCGTCCTCAGGGGCCTCTTCCCGGCCCCTGCCCCTGTCCGCGGGACGCTGGCGCGGTTCGAAGAGCACGGCGAATTCCGTCTTCGCCGGGGCCGAGAAATCCCTCAGGCAGCGCCCGCAGTTCAGGTGCAGCAGCCCTTCGGCCCGCATCTTGCCGTAGACCTTGCCCATCATCCTGGTGAGTTCCCAGGAGCTGGACACCCCGGTCGGATCGAAATGCCCGCTCAGGCCAAGGTCCGCCGAGCTCAGGCGGACGTCTTCCTGGGTGAGAACGCCGTTTTCCGGAACGCGCGTCAGGCGGACGGTGTACAAGAATGCCCCCTTCAACGGCTTCCGGAACAAAGGCCCAGAAGAATAAGAGAGTGAAACGAAGCTGTCAAGAAATTCTGGGTTTCGCCCCTTGAAATAAAGAGCCTGTCCGGCTCAATACAGCTGCGAAATCACCAGGGCTGTCTTGCGCTCCCGGGTCGGCACGAAGGTCCAGGCGTCCTGGTCCGTGAAGTAGGCGATGGCGTCCCCGTGCGGCGAGAAGGCGGGGCCGTGGGACAGGATGCCGTAACGGGTCATGACCCGCGCGTGCAGGTCGGTCAGGTCCACCATCAGCACGTTCTGCAGGGCCGGACGGACCAGGCGCATGCCCAGGAAGGTCCAGGGCTTGGTCACCTGCACGGCCAGGTGCTTCCCCCGCGGCGACCAGGTCAGGTCCTTCAGCTCGCCGTCGTCCTGGTGGACCCGCACGGGGTCGAGCCCCTCGTAGCCGGCGGTCCAGATCTCCTGGGTGTCGTCCTGGCGGCGGCAGATCCAGGCCACTTTCAGGCCGTCCGGGCTCCACTTCAGCTCGTCCAGGGCGTCCTCGGTGGTGAAGAAATGCCTGGGCCAGGTCCCGTCGGAGCCCACCGTGACCACCTCGGATTTGCCGTGGTTGCGGATGATGAAGGCGATGCGCTTCCCGTCCGCGGACCACTGCGGCGGCGAGATCCACTGGCCGGCGGTGTCGTAGATGAGGTGGTCGCCGTTGCCGTCGGGGCGCGAGCGGTAGATCCTGAAGCGGTCGCCGGTCTCCTCCCAATTCAGCTCGAAGGGCACCAGCTTCTCGCTCTTCCAGTTGTGGGAATCCAGGGCCATGGGGTCGAAGGGCCGGTGGTTCCTGCCGTTGGAGTTCATGGCCATCAGGCGGCGCGTCACCGGGTCGATGAAGAGCACCTCGGTCTGGATGTCGTTCCAGGCCGGGAAATACGAGGCCTCGTTCAGCGCCACGAAGGGACGCTCCGACCCGGCAACGCCCTTGCTGTCGACGTCGGAGATCTCCAGGTTGCGCTTGTTGGGCACGTAACCCACGGTCAGCAGCGAGCGCTCGTCCGGGGACACCGCGGGCATGGCCCGGTTGGCGATCAGCACCTCAGGCTTCCCGCCCGGGAAATCGTAGCGCAGCACCGCGCTGTCCTGGTTCTGCGGGCCGCCGGCGGGGGCCGAGAAATAAAGCTGCTTGCCCATGGAGCGCCATACCTGGCCGTGAGCGGGCTCCGGGGACACGTCCGCGTAGAGGCGCATGGAACGGTAGGCCAGGGGGGCGCTGGAAGGCACGGGCGCGGCCGTGGCCGCGGGCTGGGGGCTCACCAGGTCCGCCAGCCACTCCAGGGCATGCTTGAGGGAGAAGGGGATCCTCGCGGGCGCCGCCGGAAGCGCGGCTTCCAGGGGCGAGGAGGGGGACGAGGGGGCCAGCACGCGCAGGACCGGGGACTTGCGTCCCGGATCGGTGTAGGCCACGCGGCTGCCATCGGTGGAGAAGGCGCTCAGGCTCACGCCGGCGCCGGCGCTGACCCTGAGGATCTCTCGCAGGCCGTCCTCGTGCTGCTGGAACAGCTTCACGCAGGCTTGGCCCTTGTCCTGGTCCACGAAGGCCACTTTGTCGCTGAAACGCACGTCCCCGGGCTGGCCCGGCTGGGTGTGCGCCGGGGCCCAGCGGATCTGCGCGGCCTCCGCGCTGAGGCCGGTGACCACCTGCCGCATGCGGGGGATGAGCAGGGTGGGCGTGAACAGGGGCTGTTCCTCGACCTCATGGGCCTGCTGGAAGGTGTAGGTGCTGATGGGAGCGCCCAGAACCAGCACCGCCAGCAGCACGGCCAGGCCGACGAAGGGCGTCTCGACGAGCACGTTCTTGTGCACGGCCCAGGCGGCGGCGGCGAAGGAAAGGAACGCGAAGACCGCGGCCCAGGCGTAGATGAAGGGGATGGAGAAGTAGAAGTAGGAGAAGAGCATCAGCACCAGCGAGGCCAGCAGGAAGGCCTGGGCCCCGAGGCGCACGCCCTTCACCAGCATTTCAATGAGCAGGGCTGCGGCCAGGTAGAGGCCCACCAGGAACACGCCGGTCCAGATGATGACGGGCGCGGGGGCCGGCTTGGCGAGCCCCAGGGCCATCAGGCCCAGCCAGACGCCCAGGCCCAGCAGGGCGAGGGCGCGGGTCAGGTTGACGGCGTTGCCCAGGGCGGCTTTGGGGCCCTTCCAATGGCCCAGGCCGCGGCGCTGGGCCAGCAGGTCGAGGAGGCCCCACAGGAAGAGCCCGGCCCCCAAGGCCAGGGTCTGGGGGACGGGGCGGGCCAGGGTGAAGACTCCGACCAGGGTGAGCAGCACCGCCGCCACGGCTAGGGCCAGCAGGGACCAGCTCCAGGACGGCGCCGCGGGCGCGGCCTCGGGCGTCAGAGGCGCCTGCGGCGCGGCTTCGGCTCCCTTGCCTGGCTCAACTTCTTCGGCCATGTCTTCTCCTCAGGCGGTTCAAAAAAAACTCCGGGGTCCTTCCCGGGGTTCAACGCAAAAGATAGCTCAGATGGGGCCCGCTCCACGCGCTTCCCAGGAGGGTCTCCCTCAGGAAGGCGCTCCAGCCCGCGCGGTCCATGCCCGTCATGGTCTCGGCGAAGCTGCGCGGCTCGCGTATCGTGACCACGTCGGCCGACTTCAGCCCGGCCAGATCCTGGGCCTTGGCGATGGCGTCCTCGAGCCCGCCCAGGGAGTCCACCAGGCCGAGCCGATAGGCCTGGCGGCCCGTGTAGATGCGCCCGTCGGCCAGGGACTTGACGTAGGCCTTGATCTCCTTGTCCGTGAAGGAGGCGGCCTTCAGGCCGGTCCTTCGGGCCATGGCCGCGGCCAGGGCGCCGCGCCGTCCGCTGGCCACGTCGCCCACGAACTGGTCGTACACATCGTTGACCGTGCCCTGGAACACGGCGCGGTCCCGCGCGCTCATGGCGCGGAAGGGCGAGCCGGCGTCCTTGAACTCGGCGCTTTTGACGACCTCGGACTTGACCCCCAGCTTGTCGAGCAGGGCCTGGCCCTCGAAGGTCTCCATGATGACGCCGATGCTGCCGGTGACCGTGCCCGGGTCGGCCACGATCTCGTCGCAGGAGCTGGCGATGTAGTAGCCGCCGGAGGCCGCCATGCTGCCCATGGCGGCGACCACCTTGATGCCGTCGTCCTTGCGCAGGCGCTCGATCTCCTGGCAGATCTCCTGGGAGGGCGCGACCGCGCCCCCTGGCGTGTTCAAGGCGATGACGATGGCCTTCACGCCGCCCGTGTTCTCGCCGAACTGGCGCAGCCAGTGGATGGTCTCGGCGCCGTCCGTGATCTCGCCGTTGAGGGGCAGGACCGCCACGCGGGCCGGGGAGAAGTCCATGCTCTTGTCCAGCTTGAGGCCCCTGGAAAGCATTTCCTGGCGCAGGGCCGACAGCGACGCGAACACGAGCAGGCCGGCCAGCACCGCCAGCCCCAGCTTCTGCGCTGGCTTCACTTGGACTCCAGGCCCAGGTCGGCGGCGACGTCGCGGATGATCTCCCCGTTGACGCGGTTCTTCTTCAGCAGGAAGGCCTCAAGCAGGGCGTTGTCGCAGATGGTGTTGATCAGGCGCGGCACGCCCTGGGTGAGCCGGTGCACGGCGCCCAGGGCCTCCAGGTCGAAGACCTCGGCGTGGGATCCGGCCACCACCATGCGGTGGCGCACGTAGTTGGCGGTGCCCGCCTCGTCGAAGGGCTTGATGCCGACCTTCATCGCGATGCGCTGGACCAGCGGCGGGTCGCAGGCCATGTTGTCCTGCAGCTCGGGCAGGCCGAACAGGACGATGCTGATGAGCTTGCGGCCGGGCACCTCCAGGTTCGACAGGCCGCGGAACTCCTCGAAGATCTCCTTGCTCTTGAGCATGTTGGCTTCGTCGATGATCACGCAGGCCTTGCGCCCGGCGGCGTGGATCTCCCCCAGGCGGTCGAAGAGCTGCGGCAGGAGGTCGGCCTTGCGCTCCGCGGGCTGGGCCACGCCCAGTTGGGTGGCGATCTTCTTGAGCAGCCAGTCCGCGCTGACCTCGGAATGCACGATCACCAGCAGCGCCGCCTCGTACTCGTTGCTGTTCTCCTCGAGCTTCTCCAGCACCCTGCGCGCCAGCAGGGTCTTGCCCGCGCCGGGCCCGCCGATGGCCACGGTCAGGCCCTTCATGGTGGACACGGAATGCTGGATGCGCAGCATCGCCTCCTGGTGCTGCTCGCTCTCGAAGAAGAAGCGGCTGTCGGCGGCGTTGCTGAAGGGCTGCTCAGCGAGGCCGAAATGGAGTTCATAGCTCATAATGGCAACCTGCATAAGGGATCGTCAAAGGTAGGATACTTTGCTTTTCTTCGGGCCGGCCGCGGGTCCGCCGCCCGCAGGGGCGGAGGGTCCGGGCGCGGGCTTGTGCCCCAACAGGGCTTCCAGCTTGGCGCGGACCTCGTCGTTGTCCGGTTCCCGCCTCAAAATGCGCTCGTAAATCTTCTGGGCCTCGGCCTTGAGCCCCTGCTTCACGAAGATCTCGGCCACGGAGACCGAAGCGAAGTCCTCCATCTCATCGGCTTCCTCCTCCGCCTTGTGCAGGGGCGGCAGCGGGGAGGCCGGAGGCGCCGCGGCTGCGGTCCCGGGCGCCTGCCCGTCGGCTTTGCGGCGGATGTCGTCGATCGTGCGGCGCAGGGGCGCCAGCCTTTCCTTCTGCTGGGCGTCCACGCGGGCCAGCACCTCGGCCTGGCGCCGGCTGACCTCATCCTTGTCGTTGTGCGGTGGGGCGGCGTGGTGCGGCTCAGCGGCCTTGGGGACATGGGCCTCGGCCGCATGGCGGGCCGCGGCTTCCCCTTCGGCCCGGGCACGCATTTCCGCCTCGATCTGGGCGCGGATCTTGGCTTCCATGCGCTTCTTTTCCGCGGCCGCCTGCTCCGCTGCCTCCAGGTCGCGGCGCTTCGCTTCCATCCCGGTCGCCTTGAGCGCCGCGATCTCGGCCTTGAGCTTGGCCTCGGTTTCGTCGCGCATGCGCGCTTCGACGTCGGCCTTGGCCTGGCGCTGGATCGCTTCGGTCTGGGCCTTGATGGCGGCGAGTTTCTCCATGTCCATCGCGCCGGGGCCCGGCAAGGGAGCGAGCGCGGCCAGGGGCGGCAGCTTCATGGAGGGCGGCGGCAGCGGGGGCGCGAGCGCCGGAGCCGGGGGCGCAAGGGGCGCGGGCAGCGGCGCAAGGGCCACGGGCGCCGGGGGAGGAGGCGGGCTGGCTTGCGGCGCGCTTCCGGCCAGCAAGCGGTAGACCCTGCTCATGCCTTCGCGGGCGCCGGCGTGGTTCGCGTCGAGGTTCAGGACCCGCTGGTATATCCCCAGCGCCTCATCCAGGGCTCCCTCAGCCTCAAAGTTCTCGGCCAGGGACAGTAGGGTCGCAGCGTCCTCGGCCTGCTCCACGCGGGCCTTGGCAGCGGGAGCGGGCTCAGGCTCGGGCGCGGCGGCTTGGACCGGCGCTTCCTGGCTGACGACAGGCGCGAGCTCGGCAATGGGCGCTTCGGGAAGCACGACCGGGGCCGGGGCCACGACCGCGACCGGCGCAGGGGCCGCAACCACGGGCGCAGGAGCCTCGACCGCGGCCACCGGAGCCGGGGCTGCCACAGGAGGCGCGGGAACGGGTTCCGGTGCGGGTGCAGGCGCCGGAGGCGCAAGCGCCACCGGCGCGGGAGCCACTTCAGCTTCCTTCGCCGCAACTGGCGCCGGGGCCTGGGGCTCGGCGCCCGGCTTTTGGTCCAGCGCAGCGGCTGCCGCTTCGGCGGCTTTGGCCTGGGTCAAGGCGCCCTTGGCTTTCAAGATCTGCGCGGCGTCGAGATAGTGCTGGACGGCCTCTGGAAGTCCCTTGGCCGCCTCGAGATCGGCCATGGCCGCCAGGGCTTCGCCATAGAAGCGGTCCGCTTTGGGCACCTTGGCGAGCGTCTTGACGGCTTCGTCGGCGTGCGACTCGGCCACCTGGATCAGGGCCATGCCCCACAGGGCTCCGCCGTGGCCCGGCTTGAATTTGAGGAGCTTCTCGAACCATCCGCGGGCTTCCCCGCGGCGCCCGCGGTGCAGTTCCACGTGGCCCAGATAGTTGTAGCTTTCAATGGCCTTGAGCTGCTCCGCCTTCTGCGCGAACTGGAAGGCCCGGTCAAAGTCGCCCTGCTGGAACACCGCCTCGGCCAAGAGGAGGAATTCCTTTTTCGCGTCGCTGTCGTTGCCGTTCTTGGCGTGGATTTCAGCCAGGGCGGCGCGGGCCTCGGTGTTCTCGGGCTCGAGCTCGACGATCTTCTGGAAGAGGGGGGCCGCCTTCTTGACCAGGCGGTTCTTCAGGTAGATGTCGCCGAGTTCCCGGAACTTGGCGCAGGCCGCCGCGACATTGCCCTGGCTCAGGTGGAGGTCGCCCAGTTTCTGGTACAGGTCGAAACGGTTCGGATCCATGGCCAGGACGGCCTGGTACGCGGCCACCGCTTTGGCCGGATCGCCGGACTCAAGAATTTTGTCACCTTCCATCTGTTTTTTGAAAATGATCTGCTTCTTGCGGCTTTCCGGATTCAGGCCATCCGGGCTCAAAGCGGCGATTTTTTCCTGCGCCTGGGCGGCCTTTTCCATCTGGCCCAAGCGGAGGTAGGCATCGGAACACAGCAAATAAGCGTCAAAAGCGGGCTGCAAATCGCCCTTTTTGACGTAAACATCGCCCATCAGGGAATAGCTGCTGAAATCTTCAGGCTCGATTTCGATCAGCTTCTTGTATTCCGCGATGGCCTTGTCCCAACGTCCCTCCTGGGAAAACATTTGGGCCATCTTGACGATAGTTTTTTTATCCTCGGGCACAAAAACTCCATAGTGCCAAGGGTTTCAACGGTCCCCGGCATTCTGGTCACACGCTAACATCCGACAAAAATTTTGTCAAACGTAAAGCCCGAAGCGCCTTTTTTGTGGAAACATCCGGTAAAGTAGCATGCCGTTTCGCGCTACGAAAAAGAAAACCAATTGACCCTGGGGCCAGGTTTCAGGTACGATTCGCGCCAACGCCGGAGTGGTGAAATGGCAGACACAAAGGACTCAAAATCCTTCGTCCTTCAGTGGGCATGTGGGTTCAAGTCCCACCTCCGGCAAACACCTCAGAGATGACCATGGCAGCCATGCGCGCACCCAAAGAAGACGCCCGTTCCAAGCAGCGGATCACCAAGGTCCTGCCGATCGACTGCACCATCCTTTCCCTTCCCCTGAACCAGACGACCCCGCATTTCTTGGGCGCCGGCGACGTTTTCGGGGGCCGGACGCTCAACATCAGCCTGACCGGCCTACAGATCCACAGCGACATCGAGCTCGACCCCATGACCGTGGTCGACGTGACGGTGAAGCTGGACAAGCCGCCCAGGACGGTGACCGTGCGCACGCAGGTCGCCTGGGCCAAACGCAACACCATCGACATCTACGGCCGCTGGCGCATGGGTTTGCGCCTCATCGAATCGCGCCCGGGTGAGATCGAGATACTGCACAACTACTACAAACAATTGGTCTGACGGGGGGATTCACCATGGCCGGCGCGGGTCTTGAAGATATCGTAGCGGGACAAACATCGATCAGCACGATCGACGGCAAACGCGGGGTTTTGACCTATCGTGGAATTTCCATCCACGAGATGGCCGACCACTCCAGCTTTGAGGAAACCGTCTTCTTGCTCTGGTACGGACGCCTGCCCAAGGCCGCCGAGCTTGAGGACCTCAAGAATTCCATCGCCCGCGAGACGGTGCTGGAGGACAGGGTCGCTTCCTGGCTGAAGACGCTGCCGCCCGAAGCCAACCCCATGAGCCTCCTGCGCACGGGCATCAGCCTGCTGGGCCTGGTCGACCCCGAGGAAGGCGCCTCCGTGACGCCGGAGCCCTGGAAGGACGGCTTCCGCTACATGGGCCAGCTCCTGCCCAACGGGCCCGGCTTCGGCCGCGACCACCCGCAGAGCCGCAAGGCCATTCGCCTGATGGGCCGCATGACCGCCCTGGTTCCCGCCATCCAGCGGGTGATGCAGGGGCTTCCCTTCGTGGACCCCAAGCCCGGCGCCAGCGTGGCCTTCAACTTCCTGCGCTGCCTGACCGGCAAGGACCCCGACGAGGGCAGCGAGAAGATCTTCGACAAGTGCCTGATCCTGCACGCGGACCACGAGTTCAACGCCAGCACCTTCACCGCCCGCGTGGCCTGCGCGACCCTGAGCGACCTGCACAGCTGCGTGGGAGCGGCCCTGGGAGCCCTGAAGGGGCCCCTGCACGGCGGCGCCAACACCGAGGTCATGCACATGCTCCTGGAAGTCCAGGACCCCTCCAAGGCCAAGGCCTGGGTCAAGGACGCCCTGGAAAAGAAGAAGAAGATCATGGGCTTCGGCCACCGCATGTACAAGACCGAGGACCCGCGCGCCTCCCACCTGCGCCGCATGAGCGAAAGCCTGTGCGCCAAGGTGGGCCAGCCGCAGTGGTACGAGATGAGCCGCCTGATCGAGGAGGCCATGTGGGAGCTGAAGGCCATCAAGCCCAACGTGGACTTCTACTCCGCCAGCGTCTACTACTGCATGGGCATCGACCCGGAGATGTTCACCCCCATCTTCGCTCTCAGCCGCCTCAGCGGATGGACCGCCCACATCTTCGAACAGCAGGCCAACAACCGCCTCATCCGCCCCGTGGGCGAATGGGTCGGGCCGCAGGAAGCGCACTGGCAGCCGATGGAAAACCGCTAGTCCACAGAAAACCCAAGAAAACAAGAAGCCCGCCGGAGTCTCGGCGGGTTTCTTTATTTAAAACCGACTAATTCCCTAGTCGGCCGGCGCCTGCAGGGCCGCGATCTTGAACTTTAAATTTACGTCCTTCGGCGAGAGGTGCAGGGCCCACTGGTAACTCTTAAGAGCGTCGCCCAGATCGCCAACGCGGACCTCGGCGTCACCCAGGTCTTCCCAGACCTGTACATCATCCGGCGCGGACAGTGCTTCCCTTGCCAAATCCCGTTCGTTGTCCTGAGGGCTTTCCATGGGTCGAATGGGACTTAGGTTGGAACTGGCCAAGGGGCCGTCCGAAGTCGCCAGGCCATAAAACAGGCCGATCACCGCTCCAATGCCGCTGCCATAGAACGCGCCAGCCATGGCGACAAGGCCCGCAATGAGGGGTTCCGGCGCCTCATCATCTTCCTCTTCTTGGTCATGGTTGATCACCACATAGGTGACACCGCCCGCAATCCCGATCATTGCACCAATACCCGCACCATCCACCATACAGCGCAGAGCCCGATTTCGACTGAAGATGGAGTCCCCAGGATCGGGCCTTGGACGGTCAGAAAAAGGCCCAGGATCAAACCGCCAGCCGTTTGGAGTCAAGGTCATGCAGCCGTTACAAAGTCCAGAGAGGGCTAGCGCCACGAGAATCCAACCGAGAATTTTCAAGGGGAGTGGCACCTTTGCGCGAGGAAACGAATGTCTCTACATTGGTTCCGATCTACGACAATTTATCGTGACCACCACATTGTGCTGTGTAACGTAATCATGTCGCAGTTCGCCAAGTAAATCATGCCTTTGCATCTAACTCATCAGCGAGCCAAATTCCGGCTCCGCGGTGCCTAAATTTGAAGCGCGTCGGGCCTAAGAAATACCGAAAACCAGGGTCCACCTTGTCCCCACACGCTCCAATTTTTCCATGCGCTTTCGGGCAAGCGCGGTGGCTTGGGGCTGCGTGCGCTCCAGGGCTTCGGAAATGGTTATCAGCGGCTCCTCGCTGAGACAGGGGCCCTTAAGCAAGGGCAGGACGTCACCGGCTTTGACCTGGCCCAGTTCCAATGCACTTTGAAGGCGTAAGCTGGACCAGGCGGTCCAGGACCAAGGGTTTTTTGCCTGGTCAGGCAGGCTCCGTAGGGCGGCCAGACGATCTGGGCCCGGATTGGCCATGATGCCTTGCTCTGGGGCTAAGTCTTGCGCGGCTTGGCTTAGCAGTGCTTCGGCCCTGGGGCTCGCGAGCAGCAGGTATTGGGGATAGGCGTCGCCTGCGGCGTTGAAGGCGACCCAACGGCCCCAGCGTGGGTCCGCGGGATCGGCCATGCTGCGGGGTACCAGGAACCAGACTTCACAACCTGAACATGCTGGGCCGGACATGGATGGGAGCATACGCTCCAGCAGAGGATGCAAGAGCAGGTCCAAGGAACCGCCCAGGGCCACGGGATGCTCGGCTTCCCTCTTCTTCAGGAAATCCGCCATTTGGAAGACTACGCGGGAAGGTCCATGGATGTCCGCATCCCAGGGCGCAATGGCGCGATTGAATTGGATATAGCCTGTGAGCGGAGCGGCCACCAGGAAGATGCCCAGCCAGATCCCGCTCAAACGGGGCGCGAAGCGCTTCCAAAGCCAGGCAGTCCCTAACGCGCTGATCAAAAGCAGGGCCGGCCAGGCCAGGATGGCCCGGTTCGGTTCCATCACCGGACCGGCCGCGGCGAGTCCAAGCAATCCTCCCACAGCCCAGACCCACAGCCATATAGGGGCGGCGATGATGCCAACCAAGAGCCCTGGCCAAGCCAGAATGGGAAAGCTCGGGACTTCCTCCATACCCATGGCCAGGGGGCTGGATCCGCCAAAAAAGAAGCTCTTTAGGTTTGGAAGGAAGTCCCCTTGGCCTGAGGATCCATGCCCACGCTGGAAGAGCCATTCCGCCATGTAGGGAGCTTCGGCCCAAGCCAGCAGGAGACATCCTAGGGCGACACCGGTGAGCACCCAGGTTCCTTTGGCTCTGGCGTGGCGGGGGGCTGATGCCCAGGCAGCCAAGAGGGCTGGGACCGCCAGGATCCATGCTTCATAGTCCAGCCAGGCCAGGGCTGCGGCAGCTCCCAGGGCCAGAGAGGCCCAGCGGCCGCAGGGCTGGCGCAGGGCCAGGATCAGGCCCAGCAGGAGCGCCGGCACCAGGACATAGCTGAAGGTCGTGCGGGCCTGCAAGAAGCTGAAGGGGGCGCAGTAGGCGAAGGCGAGGCTGAGGGCGGCGGCCTTCGCTCCTCCCAGTTTGGAGCCCAGGCTCCACAGGCCCCAGGCCAGGCCTCCCAAGGCCAGGACATTGAACAGGTAGATGGCTTGCCAGCCCCAGGGACCAGCCAGGCTCAAGGCCATGATGCCGCGGCTGATGGCCCCGCCTCCGATACGGACCCAGACGCGCCAGGTTTCACCCGCATGGACAATATAGGCCAGGTTGGCCAGTTCTTCGGGAGCGCCCAGGCCGGGCCTGAGGACCAGCACCTCAAAGACGGCCAGGGCCGCGAACACCAGGCCCCCGGCCCAGGCCCAATACAAAAAGGCGTGCTCCTCTCCGGAAGCACGCCTTTTCAGATTAGACCCAGGATCAAAGCTGCTGTTCATTCGAGCTCCGTCCCTAAAATCATTGTTTTAAAGGGACTTTCCAGCCTAACTTCGCGAAGAAAATCAATGCTTTGCCAGCACCTTGGCCACTTCCTTGCCGATCAGGCTCGGGTTGTCCACGGTGTGGATGCCGTAGGAAGCCAGCATCTTTAGCTTGGCGTCGGCGGTGTCGTCCGCCCCGCCGATGATGGCTCCGGCATGGCCCATGCGCTTGCCCGCAGGGGCCGTGCGGCCGGCCACGAAGGCCACCACGGGCTTCTTCATGTGGGCCTTCCAGTACTCCGCGGCGCTCTTTTCCGCGTCCCCGCCGATCTCGCCGATGAGCACGATGACCTCGGTTTCAGGGTCGGACTCGAAAAGGGGCAGCAGGTCCAAGTAGGTGGAGCCCAAGATCGGGTCCCCGCCGATGCCCACGCAGGTGGTTTGGCCGAAGCCCTCAGCCGTGGTCTGGTGCACGGCCTCGTAGGTCAGGGTTCCGGACTTGGACAGGATGCCGACCTTGCCCTTTTTGTGGATGTAGCCCGGCATGATGCCGATCTTGCACTCGCCCGGGGTGATGATGCCCGGGCAGTTGGGCCCGATCAGGCGCACGCCGGGGTAGTCGGCCTTGAGGATGGCCTTGGTGCGGCTCATGTCCAGGACGGGCACGCCCTCGGTGATGCAGACGATGGTCTTGATGCCCGCGTCCGCGGCCTCAAGGATGGCGTCCGCCGAGCCCGGGGCCGGCACGAAGATCATGCTGGCGTCCGCCCCGGTTTCAAGCACGGCCTGGCGCACGGTGTTGAAAACCGGCAGGCCCTCGACCGTGGTGCCGCCCTTCTTGGGCTGCACACCGCCCACCATCTTGGTCCCGTAGTCCTTGCAGCCCTTGAGGTGGAAGCTGCCGGCCTTGCCCACGCCCTGGCACAAAACCTTGGTGTTCTTGTTGACGATGATGGACATGCTTACTTCCCCCTTACGGCTTCGACGATTTTCAGCGTGGCCTCATTGAACCCGGCCGCCGGGGTGATGGGCAGGCCGCTCTCGGCCAGGAGTTTGCGTCCGGCCTCGACGTTGGTGCCCTCCAGGCGCACCACCATGGGCACGTTCAAGGAGACCTCCTTGGCCGCGTCGATGACGCCCTGGGCCACCAGGTCGCAGCGCACAATGCCGCCGAAGATGTTGACCAGGATGCCCTTCACCTGCTCGTCGCCCAGCAGCAGCTTGAAGGCCGCAAGCATGGTGTCCTTGTTGGCCCCGCCGCCCACGTCCAGGAAGTTGTTGGGCGCCCCGCCGTGCAGCTTGATCAGGTCCATGGTGGCCATGGCCAGGCCGGCCCCGTTGACCAGGCAGCCGATGTTGCCGTCCAGGGCTATGTAGT
Source organism: bacterium (assembly GCA_035485275.1). Classification (GTDB taxonomy): domain Bacteria; phylum Oederibacteriota; class JAJYGY01; order JAJYGY01; family DAIDJD01; genus DAIDJD01. The sequence continues at coordinate 64,770 of DATHOE010000019.1, read as the reverse complement.
TGAGGCCCGCGGCCGCGGCCTTGACCTCCTTGGGGTTTTCCTCGGCCACATCCCGCATGGCTTCGATTTTCGGATGGCGGAACAGGGCGTTGTCCTCTATCGCCACTTTGGCGTCCAGGGCGATGACCTGCTTGTCCGGGGTGATGATGAGGGGGTTCACTTCCACCAGGCTCGCGTCGTACTTGAAAAAGGCCCGGCTGAGGCCCATGAGCAGTTCCGCCAGCTCGGCCACCACGGGGCTGTCTGAGGCCTCCCCAGGCGCAAGCTGGTAGGCCAGGGCGCGGGATTGGAAGGCCTGCATGCCGGCCAAGGGGTCCAGATGGACCTTCAGGATCTTCTCGGGATGGCTGACCGCCAGTTCCTCGATCTCCATGCCGCCTTCGGCGCTGGCGATGACCAGGGGCTTGCCGGCCTTGCGGTCCATGAGGATGGAGACGTAGATCTCCTTGGCGATGTCGCAGGCTTCCACCAGCAGGATCTTCTTCACCAGCACGCCCTGGGGCCCGGTCTGCTTGCTGACCAGGGTCATGCCCAGGATGGCCTGCGCCTTTTCCTTGAGCTCGGCCTTGGTCTTGGCCAGCTTGACGCCCCCGGCCTTGCCGCGGCCTCCGGCGTGCACCTGGGCCTTCACCACCCAGGGCCCGGAGGCGCTGAGATTGGCGATCGCGGCGTCGAGTTCAGCCGCGTTCCCCGCCACGAAACCCTTGAGCACCTTGACCCCGACCGCGTCCAGAAGATCCTTGGCTTGATATTCGTGCAACTTCATCGCTTCACCATCCCATCAAGGAATCGACCACCCCGCACAGCTCCTTCACCGCCGCGGCGCTCTTGTCCAGGGCCGCCTGCTCGTCCGCGGTGAGCTTCATTTCGATGATCTTCTCCACGCCCTTGGAGCCCAGGACGGCCGGCAGGCCCACGAAGAGGCCCTTCACGCCGTATTCTCCGTTCGCCAGGACGGCCGAGGGCAGGATGCGTTTCCTGTCCTTGAGGATGCTCTCCACCATCTCGACCGCGCTGGCCGAGGGGGCGTAGTACGCGGAGCCGGTCTTGAGCAGCTTCACAATCTCGGCGCCGCCGTCGCGGGTGCGCTGCACGATGGCGTCCAGGCGTTCCTTGGGGATGAGCTGGCCGACCGGGATGCCCGCCACCGTGGAGCATGCCAGGACCGGGACCATGGTGTCGCCGTGTCCGCCCAGGACCGTGGCGTGCACGTCCTCCACGGAAACCCCCAGTTCCAGGGCCAAAAAGGTCCTGAAACGGGCGGAATCCAGCACTCCGGCCATGCCGATGACCCGGTTGGCCGGGAACCCGCTGACCTTGTGGGCCACATAGGTCATGGCGTCCAGCGGGTTGCTGACCACGATGAGGATGGCGTTGGGGCTGTGCTTGGCGACCTGGCTGGTGACGCTCTGGACGATCCCCGCGTTGGTCTTCAAAAGGTCGTCGCGGCTCATGCCGGGCTTGCGGGGGATGCCGCTGGTGATGACCACCACGTCGGAGCCCGCGGTGGGCTCGTAGGCGTTGGCGCCGGTGATCAGGGTGTCGTATCCATAGACGGGCCCGGACTGCATGAGGTCCAGGGCCTTGCCCTGGGGCATGTCCTCGACGATGTCCACGAGGACGACGTCGCCCATCTCTTTTTCAGCCAGACGCTGGGCGGTGGTGGCGCCGACATTGCCGGCCCCGATGACGGTGATCTTGGGCATGGGAAGGCTCCTGGGCTCAGACGCGGTTCAGGGGCGGCACGAGACCGCCCCTGAACCCGACCGGAACGTTCAAATTGGAGGTGACGATGGGATTCGAACCCATGAATAACGGTTTTGCAGACCGTCCCCTTGAACCACTTGGGTACGTCACCGGGCTTGTCCGGCTGGGGACGCCGGGCAAAGGATAAAAAAGGTAGCACTTCGGGGCGACCAGCGTCAAGGAAGCTATGCGTCCAAGGCTTTCAGTTGCGCCCAGTGGGACTCCAAAAGCCGCAGGGCCTGGTCGTCGTCCAGGCCCGCCGGCGCCTCTTCCCAGCCGAATTCGCGCGCCACCTGGTTGAGTTTGAGCCTACAGCGGCGCAGGTCCCCCTCATCAAAGGCCTGCTCCGCGGCCTCCAGGCGGTCCCCGGCCACCATCAGGCGCTCCTCCCGGTCGGCCACGGCCAGGCGTTCGCTGTCGCGGCGCTGCTGGCGTTTCCAGGCCGCGCTGGGCTTGGCGCTGGAGGCCTTGAGCCAGATCCGGATCACGGCCCCGCCCTGTTCATAGGCGCTGTGCTCTATGTGGCTGAAAAAGCCGCCCAGGACCTCCTGCTCGATCCGGGTGCGCAGGCGCGGCGTCCCGTCGCCCCGCATGCCCAGTCCCGTGACGATGCGGACCTGGCGGTGACCCGCGGCCAGCGCCTTGTCAAGAAATTCCCTGCAGGCCCGCACCGCGTCGTGCGGGCCGCCGGGGATTTTTTCGGGATGCAGGTCTATGCTGGGGATGGAATTCATCTCTTTGCGGATTGAAAAGGTTGCGCTTTGTTGGAGGACGGCTATAATACGCCCACTCCACCCACTGCGACACCCCCATCCCCAAATCAGACCGAGGCATCGACTTGAACCGAGTCAAACCGGCGCTCTGGAAAGAAGCCCTCACGCTTCTCTCCGGCCAGATGGATCCCCAGTCCTTCGAGACTTGGTTCGCTCCCACCACCGCGGAGTGGGACGGCGACACTTTGTTCCTACACGTTCCCTCCCAGTTCTTCATGGAATGGATCGGCAGCCACTACGGGCCAGCCATCGCGCAGGCCCTGATGGCCGTGCACGGCCGCGTGGTGCCCTTCAAGCTCGCCGTGGACGAGGCCGCCCACCAGCGTTGGGAAGTGCAGATCCAGGCCCCCGCCCCCGAGCCTGCCGCGGCCCCTTCGCCCTCGGCCCTAGCCGCGGACGCCCGCAGCGCCGCCTACCAGCCCAGCCCCGAGATCAAGACCGGCCTGCCGCTGAGCACGCGCTACACCTTCGACAAGTTCATCGTGGGCAACAGCAACCGCTTCGCCTGCGCCGCCAGCGCCGCGGTGGGCGAGGCCCCCAGCCTCAGCTACAACCCGCTCTTCATCTACGGCAAGGTGGGCCTGGGCAAGACGCACCTCCTGCAGGCCATCGGCAACCACATACGCGCATCGCGCCCCGAGACCCGCGTCCTCTACGTCACCAGCGAGATCTTCGTCAACGAGATGGTGCGCTGCCTGCGGGCCTCCAAGATGGAGGAGTTCCGCTCCGCCTTCCGCGACATCGACGTGCTGCTGGTGGACGACATACAGTTCCTGGAGGGCAAGGAGCGCATGCAGGAGGAGTTCTTCCACACCTTCAACAGCCTCTTTGAGCACAGCAAGCAGATCGTGGCCACCAGCGACAGCCACCCCAAGGACATCCAGATGGGCGACAAGCTGCGCAGCCGCTTCGAGTGGGGCCTGACGGTGGACATCCAGCCGCCCGACCTGGAGACCCGCATCGCCATCCTGAAGAAGAAGTGCGAGACCGAGGGGCTGAACGTCCCCAACGACGTGACCCTGCTGATCGCCGAGAGCATGCGCAGCAACATCAGGGACATGGAAGGCTCGCTGAACCGGGTCACGGCCTACGCGGCCCTGACGCGCCAGGAGCTGGACCTGACCCTCTCGCGCCAGGTGCTGCGCGACGTGCTGGAGGCCGAGGTGCGGGTCATCAGCATCGACCGCATCCAGAACGAGACCGCCGCCCACTTCAACATCCGCGTGGCGGACCTGCGCGGACGCCACCGCACCGCCGGCGTGGTCCTGGCCCGCCAGGTGGCAATGTACATCGCCCGCGAGCTGACCAACGCCAGCCTGACCGAAATCGGCGAAGCCTTCGGCGGCAAGAACCACAGCACCGTCATCCACGCCATCGAGAAAGTCCGCGACCAGATGGAGAAGAACGGCACCTTCATCAGCCAGGTCGAAAACCTCAAGTCCCGCATAAAAAACTAAGACCCGGAACGGTTGGACCTCAAATCGGGCATAGGACAACAAGGCCGCGCGCGCCCCGGCTTTCGCCGCGGCTCCCGGGCCTGGATGAAGGCGGATCGTCCTAAAATTCCACTTCCAAATGCACGGAATAGAGCAGCCCGCCGAGCGTCGCGTCCAGGTTATGCTGGGCCAGCACGGTCGGGGTCTTCTCCGTGGCCAGTTCGTAGGCCTCGTCCGCGAGGAAGGCCATGCCCGAGTCGATCAGGATCGGCATATACCAGGGCATTTTTTGGTTCCGAAGTCTCAGATCATAGCGGGCGATGTTGACCGGGACGGTGTCAGTGGCCATGGCGACCATCGCCCCCGCGCCGCCGTGCGCGAGGCCGTGGACCAGGTCTGAATCGTTCTCTTCCGCGCCGGCTGAACCGGCCAACAATACCAGGAAAAGCAGCAGATATTTCATGGCTAAACCTCTGATTCGGATGCGGTGATGTGGGTCCATGCATCTCCTATTGAGAATCTCTTTTGGGCTCTTTGAATCCACCGCTTGGAAGCTGTTTATTGCAGTTCTAGATTGCTCGATTATATTTAACCTTGATTTTATGGACTATATCAGGGCGGATAATAATTTCTATCTGTAGAACATTGTTTCGTAATTAACCCAAACCAATGGCGGCCTTGCACACCGGAGCCCCAATAGGGGCAAACGCGTTTTTCGTTTTGACTCAAAAACAGGGTCCGGCCCTTGTCCTGCGGGGTCTCGGGATCGCGAAAAGAATGGCTCCCCAAAGCATTCATGAGATCGGCTTCATTGTTGGAAGTTTAGTTCCATACCTTCCGCCAGCCTTACCATAGCAAAGCGATGTTTCCCATAGTGACGGTAAATGTAAGCTATCGTTAGATATTTTGTTAGGTATTAGATCCTGGAAAATGCCTTTGTTTTATCGGCATTGGGCCTAGACTGCTCATCCTAGGGCGTTTTTATACCGCAGGAGGACCACCTGGGATCCAATCGTCTCGCTGTCAATCAGCTTCAGGCGCAGGCGCTTGGCCAGGGACTGGAACATGGGCTTCCCATTTCCAAGCACGATCGGCCTCAAGTAGAACCGGTATTCATCGATCAAGCCGAGCTTGATGAAGGTCGACGCGATCTCCCCGCCCGCGACCACCATATACTTCCCCGGCCCCTTCTTCAGCTTTTTCACCTCCGCCGCGATGTCGCCCCTCAGCAGCCGGTCGTTCGAAGCGACGCTTTTCAAGGTCCTGGAAAAGACGACATTGGGTCTCTTGTTCCAAATCTTGGCGTACTCAAGCTCCGCCGGCCCGAAATTGTGGTCGGCTTTCCAATAGCTCATGGTTTCGTACATCTTGCGCCCATAAAGGTGGACTTTGACTTCCCTTTCGAACCCGATGAAATGGCGGAACACCTCCTTTTCCGGAACCGTAAAGTCGATGCTTCCGTGGATGTCCGCGTAGAACCCGTCGAGGGAAACATTCAATCCGTAGACGACCTTCCTCATCTCGATTCCTCCCTCGATTTCGTTGGGGAAATGGCCCGAAGCCTCGGCGCCGTCCACCGGCGGCCCAAGCAGCCGCCGGAAGTCACTCCTCAAAGTCCCAGTCGCCGTCCCCCCGTAAATGCAGGACCCGGTTGATCCCCGGCGGTATCTCATGGAAGTCATGGCTCACGAACACCACGCTGCGGCCGGGCCGCTCACGGAAGGACCGCGCCAGGTCCTCCTCGCAACGGCCCAGGGCCTCCCGATCCAATCCGCGCAGAGCCTCGTCCAGGATCAGCAGGGACGCGGAACTCTCCAGGGCCCGGCTGAGCATCTCCCCCAGCGGCCGCCCGGACGCCGCGGCCAGCTCCGGGCTCACCCAGGCGACCGCGCTCCTGAGCAGGGCCGGGGGCGTCCAGGCCTCGCGGCCCTCCCCTTTCAGCCTCCAGGACTGCGCCCAGGCTTGAGGGTGCTCGCCGCTGAGATAGGCCAGCAGCGTGCTTTTCCCGGCCCCATTGGGGCCCTCCACCCACCAATTTTCCCCCTCATACAGCTTCCAATACAGGCTTTTCACCAGGATGCGGCCTCCCGCCTCCAAGGACAGCCCCTCGCAGGAAAACACCTCCTCGCTGAGGGGCCTCGGGACGAGCGAAAGATCGGACAGCCCCTGGGGGGCCCGACGGACCGCGGCCGCCCAGGGGAACAGGCTCTCCCTGCTCGCCAGGACCAGCACGGCCGTCCCCTTCCCCGCCAGCGTCCGCGCAAGCTTGGAGAGCATCTTCCTGCCCTTGGCGTCCAAGCCTTCCGTCAGGTCGTCCAGGACGAGCAAGGCCGGTTTCGACCCCAAAGCCGCGGCCAGGCAGGCGCGGGCCGCCTCCCCGTTGGACAGGAGGCTGAGGGACCGGCTTTCCAGGCCGCCCAGGCCGCAGAGGGCCAGGGCCTCCTCCACGCGGGCGCCCTCCACCTCGATGCGCCAATCGCCCCGCCCCGATTCCCTCCACACCTTGAAGCTGTCCTCCAGCCACGCGCGCAGGGAGGGGGCGTCGCGGCCGGCGACGCTGTGGTAGCGCTCCTGCGCGGCCGGGCGCCAGGCCCGCAGGAGGGCTTCGCGCTGGCGCCAGCCCACCCAGATCCGGCCCTCCTGCGGCAGGCTGAGCCGCAGGGTCTCGGCCTCCTCCGGCGTCGCCAGGCTGAAACACAGCGCGCCCGGCGTGAGCCGGGCGCGGAGGTCTTCCAGGGCGGTCAGGTCGGCTTCAGCCGACATAGGCGTCCGCTTCGATCTCCACCAGCAGGGCCGGGTCGATGAGCTTGACCACCTGGACCATGGCCATGGCCGGCCGGATCTCGCCGAAGTACTCGCCGTGGACCTTGCCGATGGCCTCCCACTGGCTGATGTCCGTGACGAACAGCCGCGTGCGCACCACCTGGTCCATGCGGGCCCCCGCGCTTTCCAGGGCCTTCTTGATGGTCTCCAGGGCGGCGCGGGTCTGCTCCGCGGCGCTGCCCCCGGGGCCCGTGGTGCCGGCGACGTGCACATAGGGCCCGGCCTTCACGGCGCGGGAATAGCCCAGCAGGGGCTCCCAGTTTGAACCGGAGGAGATGTTTTCGCGGGACATGGATCTTCCAGAGATTGGGTTCATGGGGCTTCGGTCAAAGGTAGGGCCGCACCTTGGTCCTGGCGCCGCGCATGCGGGCGTGGTCGTCGCTGAAGCGTTCAAGCAGTCGCAGGGCGAAGGCGCGGGTGGCTATCCCGAGGTCCTTCAGCCCGATGGCCTTCACGGGAGCCCCTTCGGCGTCGATGTTCAGGCCCAAGTGCACCTTGACGCTGACCAGGGTGGGGGCCGCGATCGACACGCTCAGCTTCCGCTTCCCAACCCACAGGTCGTTGCCGTCGCGATCGCAGCGGGCCCTTTTCTGGGAACGGTTGACCTCGTCCTGGGCTGTGGCGGCCATGAGCCACTGCCGGGACACGGCCTGCTCCAGGTCCGGGCCGAAGAGCTCCAGGACGAAGTGGAGCATGCGCGGGCTGTAAATGAAGGCGCCCGCGCGGGCGTCCTCCAGGTCGGCCAGGGCCTCCACCGCGACCTCGCAGGGCCCTTCGAAGGCCACCAGGCTGTCGCCCTGGATGCCGTGGCTGGTGTAGGCCCAATGGCCCTTCAGGGGCGAGCCGTCGTAGGGGTGCGTGCCGGCGAGGAGTCGGGTGCGCAGGGGCATAAGGACCTATTTTGCCGGCAGTTCAGCCAGGCGCACGGGCCGGATGTCCGGCTGGCGGCCGAGGAAGCGCTTGACCTGGCCGGCGAACTGCTCGGGCGGGTCGGTGACGAAAAAAAGGTGCTGCTTGAAGGGCACGGTCTTCAGGGGGCTGGCGAGGCCGCTGGCTTTGAGCAGCGTTTTCACCTCGCGGGCCACTTCCTTGGCCGAGTCGACCAGGGCGATGTCGCGGCCCAGGACCTTGGCGAGCACGGTCTTCAGCAGGGGATAGTGGGTGCAGCCCAGCACCACGCTCTCGACCTTTTCGCGCTTCAGGGGGCGCAGGTATTCCTGGGCCACCTGGGCGGCCAGGGCGTGGCCGGTCCAGCCTTCCTCGACCAGCGGCACGAACAGGGGGCAGGCCTGGGCCACCACCCGGGCCCGCGGATCCAGCGCGTGGATGGCCCGGGCGTAGGCCCCCGAGCGCACCGTGGCGCGGGTGCCGATGACGCCGATGGGCCTTCCGCGGCGGCCGGCCACGGCGGCGCGGGCCCCGGCCTCGATGACGCCCACCACGGGGATGTTCAGGCGCTCGCGCAGGGCGCCCAGGCTGTATGCGCTGCTGCTGTTGCAGGCCACCACCAGCATCTTCACCCCGCGGCGGGCCAGGAAGGTCCCGGTCTCCAGGGCGAAGCGGATCAGGGTCTGCGGGCTCTTGTTGCCGTAGGGGGTGCGGGCGGTGTCGCCGAGGTAGATGAGCTTCTCGCCGGGCAGCTGCCGCAGCAGCTCCCGCGCCACGGTCAGGCCGCCCACGCCGGAGTCGAAGACGCCTATGGGCCGCGCGCTCGCCTTCACCGCTTGGAGGACTTCATCAGCTTGTATTCCACGGCCTCCAGCAGGGCTTCCCAGCAGGCCTCGATGATGTTCTCGTGGACGCCCACGGTGCTCCAGACCACGCCCGAGGCGTCGCGGCTTTCGATGAGCACCCGCACTTTGGCGCTGGTGCCTCCCTTGCCGTCCAGGACGCGCACCTTGAAGTCGACCAGTTCCACGCCCTTGAGGGCCGAGAAATGGGGCAGCAGGGCCTTGCGCAGGGCCCGGTCCAGGGCGTTCACCGGGCCGTTGCCCTCGGCCACGGTGTGCTCCTCGCGCCCGCCGACCTGCAGCTTCAGCGAGACCTCGGTGGGCTCGACCTGCTGGCGTCGGTCCACGTCCACGTGCCAGCTGAGGACCTTGAAGGCAGGCTTGGCCTTGCCCAGATGCCTGCGCACCAGCAGCTCCAGGGAGGCGTCGGCGCCCTCGTACTGGTAGCCCTCCATCTCGCGCTGCTTAACCAGGGCGATGATGGCCTGGGCGTCCTCGGGCCCGGCCACCACGTTGAAGTCCGCGAACTTCCTGGAGATGGCCGCCTTGCCGGCCTGCTCGCTGGCCAGCAGGCGGCGCACGTTGCCCACCGCGGCCGGGTCCATGTGCTCGTAGCTTCCGGGGGCCTTGAGCAGGGCGTCGATGTGCAGGCCCGCCTTGTGGGCGAAGGCGCTGGTGCCGCTGTAGGGCTGGTGGTCGGAGAGGGTCAGGTTGGCGACGGAGGCCACGAAGCGGGAGAGCGCGGTCAGCTTGGCGATCTGCTTTTCGGGGATGGTCGCGAAACCCATCTTCAGGGTCAAATCGGGGATGACGCTAACGAGGTTCGCGTTGCCGCAGCGCTCGCCGTAGCCGTTGACGGTGCCCTGCACGTGGCGGGCGCCCTGGGCCACCGCCGCCAGGCTGTTGGCCACGGCCAGCTCGCCGTCGTTGTGGGTGTGTATGCCGATCACGGTGCCGGGGAAGGCCTTGCGCACTTCCGCCGTGGCGAACTCGATGTCGGAGGGCAGCACGCCGCCGTTGGTGTCGCACAGGACCAGGGCGTCGGCGCCCGCGTCGCGGGCCGCGGTGAGCACCTGCAGGGCGTATCCCGCGTTGCGCTTGAAGCCGTCGAAGAAGTGCTCGGCGTCGAAGAAGACGCGCTCACGGCGCTTCTTCATGAAGCCGATGCTCTGGGACACGATGCGGAGGTTCTCCTCAAGCGTCGTGCGCAGGACCGCCGTGACGTGGTAGTCGGAGCACTTCCCCACCAGGCACACGTCGCGGGTCTCGGCGGAGAGCACGCCCTTGAGGAGCAGCGAGGCGCCCACCTTCTCGCGCACGCGCCGGGTGGACCCGAAGGCCACCAGGCGGGCGTGCTTGAAGCGCAGCTTCTTGGCGCGCTTGAAGAAGGCCTGGTCCTTGGCGTTGCCCACGGCCGGCCAGCCGCCCTCGATGTAGTCCATGCCCAGGGCGTCGAGCTCCTCGGCGATGGCGAGCTTGTCCTCGACCGAGTAGCTGATGTCCTCGCCCTGCGATCCGTCCCGCAGGGTGGTGTCGTAGATCTCTATTTTCGCTCTCATACCCTGGATCCTCGTAGCGGATGCCGGCTGGCTAAGACCGGGTCATCCCAGGAAGAGATTCCACGCCGGCCACAGGCAGGCCCCCAGGACGGCCGCCGACAGGGCGACGGCCTTCAGGTGCCAGAGGGGGGCGAAGTCGCGGTAGTCGGCGTCCACCCCGTTGGAGGCGGGGGTGCTCACGCCACCGCCGAAAGTTTGAACTGCTCGTGGATCGCGCGCACGGCGGTCTCGACGTCCTTCTCCGGGATCACCACGCTGATCTTGATCTCGGACGTCGAGATCATGCCGATGTTCACGTTGTGCCTTGCCAGCGCCTCGAACATCTGCGCGGCGACGCCGCTGTGGGTGCGCATGCCCACGCCCACCACGCTCACCTTGGCCACGTCCTCGTCGACCTGGATGCCGCTGGCCTGCATCTCCTTGGCCACCTTCTCCAGCACGTCGCGGGCCTTCTTCAGGTCGCCCTTGCTGACCGTGAAGGAGAGGTTGTTGATGCCGGCCTCGGACACGTCCTGCACGATCATGTCGACGTTCAGCTCCGCCGCGGCCAGGGGGCGGAAGATGGCGGCCGCGATGCCCGGCTTGTCCCTGATGCCCAGCACCGTCAGCTTGCAGTCGTCCTTGCTGTAGGTGACACCCGAAATGAGCGCGTCCTCCATGCCTGCCGTCTCCTCTTGTATGAATGTCCCCAGCCCGTCGTGGGCCGACGAGCGCACATGGATGCGCACCTTGTTCTTCTTGGCGAACTCGACGCTGCGGGCGTTGAGCACCTGGGCGCCGGCCGAGGCCATCTCCAGCATCTCTTCGTAGCTCAGGGCGTCGATCTTGCGGGCGCCGGGCACCATGTGGGGGTTGGCGGTGTAGACCCCGTCCACGTCCTTGAAGAACTCGCACAGGTCCGCGGACAGGGCCGAGGCCAGGGCCACGGCGGTCAGGTCCGATCCGCCCCGGCCCAGGGTGGTGATGTCCTCGTCCGCGGTCTGGCCCTGGAAGCCGGCCACGATCACGATCTTGCCCAGCTTGAGGGCCTTGTGGATCTTCTCGTCGCCCACCTTGACGATGCGGGCCTTGCCGTGGAACTCGTCGGTGATGATGCCCACCTGGGGCCCGGTGAAGCTGATGGCGTCGAAGCCCAGGTCCTTGATGGCGATGGCCAGCAGGGCGATGCTCTGCTGTTCGCCGGTCGCCAGGAGGACGTCCATCTCGCGTTCGTCGGGGTATTCCGTGATCTGCCTGGCCAGCGCGATCAATTCGTCGGTCGTGTCGCCGGGGGCGGACACCACCACCACCAGGTCATGGCCCTGCTTGCGGGCCCTCACGATGCGTTCCGCCACGGCCTTCATGTGGCCGGGGGTGGCCACCGAGGAGCCGCCGTACTTGTGGACGATCAGAGCCACCTCAGTCGCCTCCCGCGGGGGCGCCGGCGGGCGCGGCGGAGCCCCTGAGGAAGGCCGGCATGAGGTCCCAGCCCTTCTCCAGGGTCTTCCCCGCGGCCAGGGCGTCCGCTTCCGTGTAGGGTTTCCCGCCCTCGCTGGGGCGGGTGCTGTCGTAAACGAAGTAGGGCACCGCGTCATAGGCGTGGGTGCGGGTTTCCAGGGGAGTGGCGTGGTCCGGCGTCACCAGCAGGCGCCACTCGGCGCCCGCCAGCCCTTCGGCGATGCGGCCCACCACCTCGGCGTCGATCAGCTCCACCGCCTTGACCTTGGCCTGGGCGTCGCCCTTGTGCCCGGCCTCGTCCGTGGCCTCGAGGTGCACGAAGACGAAGTCCTTTTTCTTGAGGGACTTGAGGGCCGCCTCGGCCTTGCCCTTGAAGTTGCTGTCGATCCAGCCCGTGGCGCCCGGGACCTCGACCACGTCCAGGCCCACCGCCACGCCCAGGCCGCGGATCAGGTCCACGGCCGTGATGACCGAGCCCTTGAGCCCGTAACGCTCGGCGAAGGAAGGCAGCTCCACCGCCCTGCCCTGGCCCCACAGCCAGACCATGTTGGCGGTTTTCTTGCCCGCGCTGCGGCGCTCCCGGTTCACCTCGTGGCCTTCCAGCAGGAAGCGGCTGTCGTCCATCAAACGGCGGATTTCCTTGTGACCGGCGCCCTTGGGAAGGAACTCCTCGATGGGGCGTCCGGTGATGTCGTGGGGCGGCGTGCACTTGGCGTTCTCGAAGCTGCTTCCCTTCAGCAGCGCCAGATGCCGGTACTGGGTGCCCCCGGCCAGGCGGATCTTGTCCGAGCCCAGCCTCTTGTCCAGCATCTTGATCAGCTCGCGGCCCTCCTCGGTGCTGATGTGGCCGGCGCTGTAGTCGTCCATGACCCCGTCGGCGACGTGGACCAGGTTGGCGCGGAAGGCGAACTCGCCCTTCTTCACCTCAACGCCCAGGGCCTTGGCCTCCAGGGGCGCCCGTCCGCTGTAATAGCGGCTGGGATCGTAGCCCAGGACCGCCATGTTGCCGACGTCGGAGCCCATGGGGAGGCTTTCCGGACCGGTCTTCATGGAGCCCAGGGTCCCGGCCGCGCACAGGCGGTCCAGGTTGGGCTTGTGGGCGGCCTGCAGGGGGGTGCGTCCGCCCAAGGCGGCGCTGGGACGGTCGCTGACGCCGTCCATAAGCACGACGACGTACTTCATCAGCTTCCCGGGGTCAGGTTGGGCGTGGGGGTGGGGCGGTAGTCGCGGGGGATGTGGCTGACGAAGCCCGCCTCCTGCTTGAGCATGTCCCGCATCTCCATCTTGGCCTGGCGCTGGCGCTTGTCCATGTCCATGATCTTGTCGTAGGTCTTTTCCGCGTCGGCGAAGTCGAAGTAGCCGCGGTAGGCCCTGGCCAGGCCGTACCAGGCCGGCATGAGGCCGGGGTCTATGTCCGTGGCCCATTTGTACTCGGCGATGGCCTTCTGCGCCTCCAGGTGCTGCAGCGAGCTGTCCGAGCTCGCGTCGCTGTCGATCAGGTGCAGCACCTGCACATGGGCGAAGAGGACCTCGGCGAAATTGTAGTGGCCGCCGGCGAAGCCGGGGTCGATCTCGGTGGCCTTGAGGGTGTCGGCCAGGGCCCGGTCCCAGTTGCCCGATTTCCACCAGGCCACGCCTCGGTTGCTGTAGGCGGCCGCGTAGCCGGGCCGCTCCGCGATGGCGCGGTCATACTGCTCGATGGCCTCGGGGTAGCGGCCGATGATGTCATACAGGCGCCCCAATTCGTTGCGGTTCTCCGGGAAGTCCGGGTCGAGGGCGTTGGCCGCCTCCAGGTTCAGCATGGCCTCCTTGAGGTTGGCCTGCTCCAGGCTGGGCCGGTCCGTGGACGTGGCGCCGGGGAGCTCGGCGTGCGCCAGGGCCCAGGCCCGCATGGCCTCGTCCCTGAGCAGGACGCCCAGGCGGAAATGCGCGTTGGCCTCGGCGTCGACGTCGTTGCCGGGCTGCACCTCCAGGGCCTTGCGGTAGGCGGCGATGGCGTCGTCGACCTCGGTCTTGCGCAGGCGCTGGCGCGTCTTGTCGTCGTCCTTGAGGCGCGTGTCGTGGTCCAGCCTCTCGAAGCCCTGTCCCAGGTCGTACCAGGCCGAGGTGAGGCGGGGGTCGATGGCCACGGCGATCTTGAAATCCGTGACCGCCTCCATCTCCTCGTTCTGGTTGAAGAGGCTGAGGCCCAGCTTGTCGTAGGCCTCCGCGTAGTCCGGCTTCAGCTCCACGGCCTTCCTGAAGCTCGATTCGGCGGAGGACCATTTGCCCAACTGCATTTGGTCCACGCCCTGGCCGTACGCTTGGACGGCGGCGGACTCGTCGGCGAAGGCCGGCGCGGAGGCCAGCAGGACGGCGGCGAGGGTCAGGCGCAGGAATCGCGGCATGGACTTATCTCCTGGTGTTCACCACCCCAAAGCCCTGGCGAAAGCCGCCAGGTTGGGCTGGATGACCTTGGGTTGGGGGCTCATTGCGATGGCGCGGTCGGGATCCTTCAGGCCGTGGCCGGTCAGGACGCACACGATCCTCAGCTTCCGGCGGCCCATCGCGCGGGCCTGCTTCCGGAACCAGCCGCTGTCGGAAAGGCGCAGGACGCCGGCCACCGACGCGGCCGAGGCCGGTTCGCAGAAGACCCCCACATGGCGGGTGAGAAAAAGGTAGGCTTTGAGGATGGCGGCGTCGGTGACGGCCTCGATGCGTCCGCGGCTCTCGCGCAGGGCCGCGTTCGCGAGCTCCCAACTGGCCGGATTGCCGATGCGGATGGCGGTGGCGATGGTCTTGGGGTGCTTGACCGGCCTGCCCAGCACGATGGGCGCCGCGCCCGCGGCCTGGAAGCCGAGCATGCGGGGCCGGGTGCGGGACAGCCCATGCTTGGTCGCCTCGCGGTAGCCCATCCAGTAGGCCGAGATGTTGCCGGCGTTGCCCACGGGCACGCTGTGGAAGTCCGGCGCGTCGCCGAGCTGCTCGACGATCTCGAAGGCGGCCGTCTTCTGGCCCTGCAGGCGGTAGGGGTTGACCGAGTTGACCAGGGTGATGGGGTATTTGGAGGCGGCTTCCCGCGCCATGGACAGGGCGTCGTCGAAGTTGCCCTCGATGGCGAGGGCCGTGGCCCCGTGCACCATGGCCTGGGCCAGCTTGCCCAGGGCGATCTTGCCCTTGGGGAGGAGGACCACGCACTTCATGCCCGCACGGACCGCGTAGGCCGCGGCGGAGGCCGAGGTGTTGCCCGTGCTGGCGCAAAGGATGGCCTTGGACCCCTCCTCGGCGGCCTTGCTCACGGCCAGGGTCATGCCCCGGTCCTTGAAGCTGCCGGTGGGGTTCTGCCCCTCGATCTTCAGCCAAAGCTCAACCTTGGCGCCGCCGGCGTCGATGCGCGCCGCCAGGGCCGGGGCGTCCACCAAGTCAGTGTTGCCCTCGTGCAGGCTGATCACGGGCGTCTTGGCGCTGACCGGCAGGTAGCGTTTCCAGCGGTGGATCAGGCCCTGCCACAGGTGCGCCCTCATGCCTCGGGGACCTCCAGGCGCAGGACCAGGGTTCCGGGCTTCACGCTGGGCAGGCGCTCCAGGGCCTCCACGGCCTCGCGCATGGACTTCTCCGAGGCCTGGTAGGTGCTGACGTAGACCGGCACGGTGGAGCCCTTTTCCTTCTCGTTCTGGGCCACCGAGGAGATGGAGATGCCGCTGTCCGCGAAGACGCGGGCGATGGCCGCCAGGGCGCCGGGCTGGTCCACCGCGGTCAGGCGCACGAAGAAGCGGTTGCTGATCTCGTCGACCGGAACGATGCGGCGGTTCTGCACCTTCTCGACGTCGTAGGGGATGGACGGCACCTTGCCGGCCACGCCGACGGCCACGTTGCGGGCCACGAAGATGATGTCGCTGATCACCGAGCTGGCCGTGGGGAGCTTCCCCGCCCCGCGCCCGCTGAAGAGCACCTCGCCCACCGCGTCGCCCTTGACCAGGATGCCGTTGTTCACCCCGTCCACGCGGGCGAGCAGGTGGTCCACCGGCAACAGGCAGGGCACGACCTGGACCTCCAGGGCGCCGTCCTGGGCCCGGGTGCGGGCCATGGCCAGGTGCTTGACCACGCAGCCCATCTCCTGGCGGGCGATGTCGATGTCCTGCTTGGTGATGCCGCGGATGCCCTGGAGGTGGACGTCCTCGATGCGCACCCGCTGGTCGAAGGAGATCGAGCCCAATATCGCGAGCTTGTGGCAGGCGTCCATGCCGTCGATGTCGAAGCTCGGGTCGGCCTCGGCGTAGCCCTTGGCCTGGGCGTCCTTGAGGGCCTTCTCGAAGCTTTTGCCGTGGGAGGCCATGCCCGTGAGGATGTAATTGGTCGTGCCGTTGATGATGGCCGTGATGCGTTCGATGCGGTTGGCGGCGAGGCCGTCGTTGATGGCCTGCACGCAGGGGATGCCCCCGCCGACGCTGGCCTCCATGTAGACGTCCACGGATTTGTCGTGGGCCAGCTGGAAGATTTCGTCCCAATGCTTGGCCAAAACCGCCTTGTTGGCCGTCACCACGTGCTTGCCCGCCTCGATGGCGCGGCGCATGAGCCCGTATGCCGGCTCAAAGCCGCCCATGACCTCGACGACGATGTCGATTTCGGGGTCCTTGAGGATGGCCTCCGGGTCCGTGGTGATGCGCACCGAGGCCGGGACGCCGGGGCGCTCCTTTTTGAGGTCGCGCACCAGGGCCGTCTTGAGCTCCAGGCTCGCGCCTACGCGCCCCTCGATGAGCTGCCGGTTTTTTTCCAGCAGTTCAGCGACGCCGACGCCCACGGTTCCCAGGCCCAGCAATGCGAATGTGACCTTCTTTTTTACTTTAGGCATAGTTTGGCGGAAAAGCCGAAAAACCCTTTATTGAAAAGGATTAAAAGCAAAATACTATAACCAGTCCCGAGCCCTGGGTCAACGTGTAAAGATTTTTGGGGCCTGTCTTTTCAGCCAGTCAGGGTCTACGGATTGGATGTAAGACGTGTAGGGGTCCGGGCTGGACACTCTCATGCTGTGCACCGCAAAAACCTTTCGCGCCAGGTCCCGGGCCTCCGCGGTCTCGCCCCTGGCTTCGTCTTGGTCCGCTTCCCAAGCCAAAACCCGGCAGAAATTCGGCTCCAGGCTGAGGGCCTGACCCATGGCTTGGGAGGCTCCGGCCGCGTCCTTGTTTTGGGCTAGTTTCAAGCCAAGCCAGTACCAGCCCGGGGCGAAGTAGGGCCGCAAGGCCACGGCCTGCCGGGCGTCCGCGGCTTGCTCCGCCGGCAGCGTCGAACGCAGGGCCTCGCCCCACCACCACACCGGATCGCGCCGTCCCGCCCAGGCCGACCAGGGCCAGGCCTCCACGCCCTGGTCCCGGGCCGACACCGCCAGCCCCGCGTCCAGGGGCTGGAAACAGATGGCGGTCAGCGCCTGGCGCCCGTCCGCATGGCCCGAGGCCTGGTCCTTCCGGAAACGCTCCGCCAGGGCCGAGCCCGCCAGGCAAAATACGGCCAAGGCCGCGACGATCACGGCCAGTTTCCCGGACCAGGAAAGGCCCTGCGCTGTCGCGTCATCGTCCCGGGGCAGAGGTTCAACGGCGCAGAAACTGAGCATCAAGCCCCATGCCAGGGCCGGGGTACGCAGGTTCATGTCCACCAAGCTGAGGGCCCCGGCCGCGATCAGCACCGCTTCCAGGCCGAGGCGGTCCTTGTCCGGTCGCTCCGAACGCCAGCGCCTCAGCTTCCAGGCCCCGGCGCACAGCAGGAGCATCAGGGCTATGGGCCAACCCGCCTCCACCGCGGCCTCCAGCCATTCATTGTGCGCATGGTCCAGGGACAGGCGGTAGCGGGCCACGGGTTCCGTGGGGGTCAAGCTGGTGGGCAGGTCCAGGCCATAGGCCGCGGCGCTGAAGGCGCCCGGCCCCTGGCCCAGGAGCGGGCTGCGCAGGGACAGCTCCGCGGCTCCCTTCCAGAAATCGGTGCGGCGATAGTAGTTCATGTCCTGGAGCCCGGGCCTGTCCTGGTTCTGTATGCGCAGGGCCAGGCGGGAGAAGGGCGCCCAGCAGGCCATGGCCGCGACCCACAACAGGAGCGCCACAACCCTTCCTTTGAAGCCCCATCCGCGCTTGGGCCCGCGCGCCACGAGCCAAAAGGAGCCGGCCGCCAAGGCGAGGTAGGCCCCCCGCGAGCCGGCCCAGACCAGGGCCAGTCCGCCCAGGGCGATGCTCAGCCGCGCAATCAGCCGCTCGCGAAGCGGCAGCGCCCAAGCCAGGCTGGCCAGGGCCACCAGCATGGCGGGCACGATCACCCCGCCGGCGAGCAGGTTTTGATTGGGGAAGAACCAGCGGGCCACATCCACGGGATCCGGCGCAGGCGGTCCCAGCATCCAGGCCGCCAAACCCCAGGCCAGGAACGCGGCGGTGAAGGCCCCGCCGCCGAACATCCAAAGTTTGGCCACGGTCGGCGCGAGCGCTTCGCGCCGGCGCCGGAGCAGAAAGGCCGCCGCGAGTCCCAGGCCCAGCGCCGCCCAGGCGTTGAGGCTGGTCTGGGGCCGCAGGCTGTGGATCGTGGCCAGGCCCGCCAGGCCCATCAACAGGACCAGCACGCGTTCGACTCCACCCAGATCCCGCCAGGCGGGGATCCTGGAACGTCCCCGCCAAACCAGCAGGGCCAGGAGCGCAGCGGCCAGGGCCTGCTGCCAGGGATGCAGGCCGCCCTGCCAGGCGAGCACGAACCAGGCCGCGGCCGCCAGCGCGAAGCTCATGAACGGTCCTGCCCGCGGGTCATGCTTCCCTGCCTGCTCTCGCTCATGCCGCCGCCGTAGTCCGCCGTGATCTCGAAGAGGTAGGAGCCCGGCTCCAGGGCCCTGCCTTGGACCGTGCCGTCAAACCACCATTGCTGCTGACCGGGCTGCAGGAGCTTCAGCTCCGAGGTCCAAAGCTTCATCCCGGAGGAGTCGTAGACCTCGATGCGCACGTTCGCGGCGTGGCTCAGGCAGAATTCTATGTACACGCCCCCGTCGGAGAAGGGTTCCGGCGCGCTGGCAAGGCAACCCAGCGCATTTTGGACCACCGCGCGCATGGCCACGGTCGGCCGGGCCTCGGGTGTCGGCGACGGCAGCGGGCGGGCAAGGCGCCTGCGCCTGCGCGGACGCGGCCTCGGGGCGGGCTGGGGCGTGGGAGTGGGGTACAGGTAGGGAGTCGCGGTCGCCGCAGGAAGCTGCGGCGCGCTGGGCGCAAGGGGCGGCAGGGGCGCCATGGGCAGGGCCATGGGCCTCTCCACCGGCGGCACCGGGGTCGGCACGGGCGTGGGCAACAGGAACAGCGGCATCGGCGCCGGCACCCAGGGGCTGGGAAGCGCGGTCGGGGCCAGGAAGACCGGCTGGGCCGGGGGAATCGGCTGCGGCACGTAGACGCTCGGCACCGGCGTGGGCGGCTCAGGGCTGGGCGCTTCCGTCGGCGGCGGCTGCGTCGGCACCGGGCTTGGAGGCGGCAGGGTCGGCACCGGCGTGGCGGGCGCGGGGCTGGGCAGGGCCGTCGGCGAGGGCGGAACCGGCGTCGGCGGAACCGGCGTTGAGGTCGGCGGCGCCGGGGTCGAGGTCGGCGGGGGCAGGGCCGTGGCCGCAGCCGGGGGCTCGGGCGGCGGGGCCTGGCCCTGGATGCTGATGCGCCGCGCTCCGCTGAGCAGGAAAAGGTTCAGGAGCAGGCGCTGGGCCGCGGAAGCGAGGGAATCCGAATCGTCCTGGTCGAAGACGTGGAAGGCAAGACCCGCGACAAAGCCCAGGCCCCCGCCGGGATCGGGCATGGCCCAGGCCGCGTACACCGGCCCCTGGCTGCCGTCCGCGAAATCAAAGGCGCGGCTCCCGACAAGCCCGAAGGCCTCCCGCGCTTTCAGGCTGTCGGCCACCTCCCCGAAGTTGGACAGGCTGATTCCCCCGTGAGGGCCCTTATAAAAGGAAAGTTTCGACACCGCGTAGGGTCCGACGGGCGCGAGGCCGACGCTGCCGGGCCAGACTTTTTCCACGTCCCACTGGGAGATGTCGAAGAAGACCGCGGTGCCGCCCCGGCGGACAAAGTCCCGCAGCGCCGCGGCGACGGCGTCGCTCATCTGGGAGGGACCGGAGGGCTCGTCGCCGGCGCCCCAGCCGGCGGGCGATTCCACGGCCACCACGTCCACCGCGTCCGGGTCCAAGAGTTTGGAGGGGTTCGATTCCGCGTCGGCGAAGGATCTGAGGGTGAGGGGCCAGCCCCACGAGGACAGGCCCTTGGACAGCGGCGATATGGTCGCGCTGTTCTCCAGGAGGAGCACCCGCGGAAGGCCGGTCGCGCTGATGCGCCCGCCGCCGATGGAAGCTTCCGCCGGGCGCCAGCGCGGCCCGGGTTCGGGGGCGCCGGCCTGCGCCGGGTCGCCGCGGAAGTCGAGGGCGCCCTGGGAGGCCAGAGCGGCCTGCAAGGCAGGCGCCATCCAGCGCCCGGAAGCGTCGCGCCCCTGGGCCAAATCTTGGGGCAAGGCGAAACTCACCGCGCCGGCCGCCGCGCCCGTACCCCGTCCCGGGGCCAGCAGGGCCGACAGGAAGGAGGCCTGCCGGGACACCGGCTCGGCCTTGAAGCTAAGGCGCCCGGCCACCGCGGCCGCGTCCACGCGTGCGGGGGCGAAGGCCGCCAGGTCCAGGAGCGTCAACACCGCGAGGGCCAGGCGCCGCGCCATGTCAAAAACCCCCGTCAAGGCTGAGGAGGGCGCCGTGGCGTCCGGCGGCCAGGAGCAAGCTTCCGCCCGCGCCGAGCGCCAGGTGGGCGGCGTCGTTCTTCAACCAGGTCTCAGGGCCCTGGACGCCCGCGGGGCTGAAGCGCCTCAGGCAGCGGCCTTCGAGCACGATGCAGGAGCCGTCATCCAAAGGGCGCTTCATGCGTATCTGTTCCTTGGGCTTCCATTGCCAGCATTCGGTCCCGTCCGCGGAGCTCATCACCAGGCAGTCCTGCCCTTTTTCCCAGACCAGCCTGGCTCCGCCCGGGCTCAAGACCGGGCGTTCCCCTCCCGGCCTTTCCCATAAAAGCGTGCCGTCCGGCCTGCGCAGCTCGAAGGCGTAGCCGGAACGCCAAAGTTCGGTGCACAGGATGCCCGCGTCGTCGCATAGGTGGACGCCGCGCAGCTGGCTGTTCTCGTATCCTTCGCGGGCCTGGCCCCAACGCCGCGTCCAGGAAGCGTCGTCGCCCCGCTCCCACCAGCCCCAGCGCGCCTCCAGGGATCCGCCGGCCTCCTCGTCCAGGAGGTAGGCGCCGCCCACCAGCAGGCCCCTGCCCCCGGGTCCGAGGGCGGCGTATTTGAAATAGTGTCCGGCGTCCTCGAAACGCAGCCGGCCGGCCGTCCTTTCCAGGCCCGCGTCCGCGACCTGCACGAACCAAGGCGTGGCCAGGGCCACCCAGTCACCGCCGGGATCGGCCACGAGCCGGTAGCCCTGGCGCAAAAGGGGCGGCTCAAAGGCCAAACCGCGGATCTCCGCGCCGCCCTTGTCCGTCAGGCTGAGCCGGTCCTCGTAGGCCAGGATCAGGTGGCCCCCGGACAGGGGCAATAGGGCCATGGGAGGGGGCTTGAGCGTCCGGCGCCAGGTCCGGCCCGGGCCCAAGGGCAGGACCGTGACCGTCCCCCCGCCTTCCACGAAGACCCCGCAAGCCCCTCCGTGAAGGTCCAGGACCTCGGAATCGAAGGCCAAACCGAGCTCCCGGCCCCTGTCCGTGAAGCGGAAGCGGGTCCTTTTCAGGGTCTCATAGGCCAGCCAGGCGAAGAGGGCCAGGCCCAAAACCGCTGCTCCGGCCCCCTGACCCGCCAGGGCAAGGCCGGCCAGGGCAAGCAGGCCGCCCAGCAGGAAGGCCTTTTTCAGGCCCCGGGAGGCGCTCATGCCCGGCCGCCCGGCTCCTGCCCTTGTTGACAGGGCGAGCCCGGACGTGCTAGATTTTTTGTTCTTCGGAGTGTTTTCGAGTTCAAGGAGCCCCTGTGCCGATCAAGAAGTCATCTGAAAAGGACGTCCGCCGCACCGCCCGCCGCAGGGTCCGGAACGTGGCCGTCATCACCCGCCTCCGCAGCGCCGTCAAAAAGGTGCGCGAGGCCAAGACCGCCGATGAAGCCGCCGTCCTGTACAAGGACGCCGTGTCGCTCATCGACAAGGCCGCCACCCGCAAATACATCCACGCCAACATGGCCGCCCGCAACAAGGCCCGTCTGGCGATCGTGGTGCAGAAGCTGAAGAAAGCCGCCTAAGCAGGCCGTTCAAGAGCGCCGGAACGAAGCGCCGGCCTTCGCGCAGAAATCAAAGGGCGTCCCTGAAGAGGGGCGTCCTTTTTTTTGTTCAAGGAAGCTTGAGCGCCGGCAGCGTGGGGATGGGCACCGGGGTGCTGATGGCCTGGATCGCCGCCGGGGCGGACGGCGCGCCGGGCTTCGCCGGGGCGGCCGCGCCGCGCAGCATCTTGAAAAAGGCCAGGCCCACGGAACGGCCGTCCACCCGCAGGCGGACCGTGTACTGCCCCGGCTGCCCGGGCAGGGCCGTCTGCCCCGCGGCGGCCCTCAGGTCGCGCGTGCCGATGGCCATGGCGAAGGTGTGGGGGATATAGCTGCGACCCGACACGCTGATCCAGTCCCTCTGGGCCCGCGCCGTCAGGGTCATCCCGAACAGCGCCAGGCCCTTCCCCGCCGGATCGAGCCATTCGGCCTCGGCGTAGTGCTGCCCCTCGGCGGGAGCGGAGCCGGAGGACGGCGGAGCGGAAACCGCCATGGGCGGATGCCAGGACTGGGCCGGTGCCGCGGGCAGGCTTTCGTCGGGCAGGGGGTCCACCGGAAAGAGCAGCTGCGCGTAGAAAACGACCTGGGCGTTGCGTTCGGGGTCGAACCAATTTTGCGTGTCCGCGGGATAGGTGTCCGCGGCCAGCGAGGAACAGATGTCCAGCACCGTGACCAGGGGCCTGGCCGCCGCCGCCGCGGGGCCGGCGCCCAGGCACAGGAGCGCCAGGCACAGGGCCGGCGCAAGGACCCTAGCCGTCCGGCCCGGCATCAGAAGCCGTCGATCGTCCGCCGCACCACCCTGCCCGCCATTTGATCCATCAGGCGGGCCTGGGCCGTGGGCTCGTCCTCGGGCGGCACGCCCGCGACGTTGAGGACATAGTAGGTCGTGAACTCGCGCAGGCTGGTGACGTTGGTGGAGTCGAACTCGTCGCCGGTCATGCTCTCGCCGGGCGTAAGGTTGACGATGGTGTGGGTCGTCCACAGCTCCTTCTTTTTCGGTTTCGCCGAATAGAGCGTCAGGTCCACGACCACCTGCAGGCGGTACTGCTGCGGCACCTGGTTCTGGTCCCGGGTCATCACCAGGCGGTCATAGCGCTCGATGGTGCCCTCCAGGATCATGTCGGCCTTGTCCTCTTCCGCGACCTGGAGGCGTCCGTCGATGAGGAAGTTCTGTATCACCTTCTGGGTCAGCAGGGTGTCCAGGCCGGGCTCGCTGGTCTTGTTCTCGAAGGGCGGGATATAGACCTTGTTGCTTTCGTTGGGCAGGTTGCCCTTGATGGGCAGGGCCTCGTCGCAGGCGGCGGCCAGGAAGCCCAGGCCCACGAGCGCCAACGCGATCATCAGAAAATGTTTCATGCTGTGTCCTTTCAGGCTTTGCGAGGGGCGGGCCCTCTACACGACGATGGAGACCATCTTTCCGGGGATGACGATGACTTTTTTCGGCGGCTTGCCTTCCAGCGCGGCCGCCACCTTGGGGTCCCGCAGGGCCGCGCGTTCCAGGGAGGCGGCGTCCGCGTCGGCGGCGACGCTGACGCGCGAGCGCAGCTTGCCGTTGACCTGCACGGGCACCTCGACGGTATCGTCGACCAGCAGGGCCGGGTCCGCCGCGGGCCAGGGCTCGTAGGCCAGGGGCTTGGCGTGGCCCAGGCGCTGCCACAGTTCCTCGGCGATGTGCGGGGCGAAGGGCGCCAGCATCAGCACCAGGATCCCGGCCTGCGCCTTGGTGAAGGGCTTGCCCTCCACGGCGTTGAGCAGGCTCATCATGGCGGCGATGGCCGTGTTGTAGCGCAGGCCTTCGATGTCGCCGCCTACCTGGGCCAGGCAGCGGTGCAGGGCGCGGGCGACCTCCGCGTCCTCCTGGCGCGCGAAATCCCCGCGCGCCCCTTCCATATGCTCCGGCGACGCCACTTTATTCCAGACCCTGCGCAGGAAGCGGTGCACGCCGTTGATGCCGTGCGTGTCCCACTGCTTCCCGTCGGCCAGGGGGCCCATGAACATCTCGTAGAGCCGCAGGCTGTCGGCCCCGTATTCGTCCTCGACCTGGTCGGGGTTGACCACGTTGCCCATGCTCTTGCTCATCTTGGCCTGGGTCACGACGAGCGCCTCGCCCGTGACGGCGTGCACCGGGCCGTCGTCCTTGAAGGCCACCTGGTCCGGCTTCACGGCCAGCCCGGCCTTGGTCTTGTAGGTCGGGCCGATCATCATGCCCTGGTTGAAGAGCTTCTTGAAGGGCTCCTTGGGGCCCACCAGCCCCAGGTCGTGGAAGACCTTGAACCAAAAACGCGCGTAGAGCAGGTGCAACACGGTGTGCTCGGCGCCGCCGATGTAAAGGTCCACCGGCATCCAATAGTCCGCCAGTTCCCTGCTCCAGGGCTCGGCGTTGTTGCGCGGGTCGATGAAACGCAGGAAGTACCAGCAGGAGCCGGCCCACTGCGGCATGATGTTGGTTTCGCGGTCGCCCTGGGCGGTATGCACCCATTCCCGGACCCGGCTCAAGGGCGCCTCAAAGCCGCCGCTGGGCTTGAAGCTCTCCATCTCGGGCAGCGTCACGGGCAGTTCCGCCGGGTCCACCAGCGCGACCGAGCCGTCGGGCCGGTGCAGCACCGGGAAGGGCTCGCCCCAGTAGCGCTGGCGGCTGAAGATCCAGTCGCGCAGCTTGTAGCGGACCACCCTCCGGCCCAGGCCCTTGGCTTCCAAGTGGGCAAGCATGGCCTCCTTGGCGTCGCCGCTGGCCAGGCCGTCGAGGAAACCGGAATGCACCGCCACGCCCTCGCCGCTGAGGCATGCGTCCAGGGCCACGGGCAGGGGGCCGGGAGCGCCGGCGGGCCGCACCACGGTCTTGACGGGCAGGCCGAAGGCTTTCGCGAAGGCGAAGTCGCGTTCGTCGTGGGCGGGGACCGCCATGATGGCCCCGGTGCCGTAGCCGGCCAGCACGTAGTCGGCGGTCCACACCGGGACGGCCTCGCCGTTGACAGGGTTCACGGCGTAGGCGCCCGTGAACACGCCTGACTTCTCCTTCTGGTCCATCTGCCGTTCGCGCTCGCCCTTGCGCGCCGCGGCGGCGACATAGGCGTCCACCAGCGGGCGCTGGGCCTCCGTGCTGAGCTTCGCCAGCAGGGGATGCTCCGGGGCGACCACCATGTAGGTGGCGCCGAAGAGCGTGTCGGGCCGCGTGGTGAAAACGCGCAGGGCCTCCCCGTCGGCGGCCCCCCCCTTGATCCTGAAATCGAGGTCGGCCCCCTCGCTCCTGCCGATCCATTCCGCCTGCATTTTTTTCACGCCGCTGGGCCAGTCCAGCTCGTCCAGATCCTTCAGCAAGGGCTCCGCGTAGGCCGTGATCTTGAGCACCCACTGCTTCATGTTGCGCCGGACGCAGGGATGGCCGCCCACCTCGCTTTTGCCGTCGGCGTCGACCTCCTCGTTGGCCAGCACCGTCCCCAGCTCCTCGCACCACCACAAAGGCACCTCGGCCTGGTAGGCCAGGCCCTTCTCGTAGAGCTTGCGGAAGATCCATTGGGTCCAACGGAAATAGGCGGGATCGGAGGTGGCCAGCTCGCGGTCCCAGTCGTAGCTGAACCCGAGGCGGCGCATCTGCTCCTTGAAACGGGCGATGTTGCGCTGGGTGGTGACCGCGGGATGCTGGCCGGTCTTCACCGCGTACTGTTCCGCCGGAAGCCCGAAGCTGTCCCAGCCCATGGGGTGCAGGACGTTGAAGCCCTTCATGCGCTTGTAGCGCGCCATGATGTCGGTGGCGATGTAGCCCACGGGATGGCCCACATGCAGGCCGTCACCGCTGGGGTAGGGGAACATGTCGAGGATGTAGATTTTCGGCTTGGCCGGATCGAAGCCCGGATCGCCCGGATTGGGCGTACGGAAGGTCTGGTGCTCGGCCCAAAAGGCCTGCCACTTAGGTTCGATGGATCGGAACGGATAGTCTGACAAGGAAAAACCTCTCAAGGACAAAGCTTTTCAAAGTCCGAGAGTATAGCAGAAGCCGGGGGCAAGTGGAATACCCGCGGCCTGGACCGATTCGGGGCCTAAGGCCTCACTGGACCGCGATATTCAGGGCCGTCATCCAAGTCGGGAAGGATTGCAGGAGCATCCCGAAAAACACCAGGCACAGGCCGATCACGCCCAGGCGCCGTTCGGGCAGGTTGTCCACCCACCACTCGATGGTCGGGCTGTACAGGCTCACCAGGGCGCTCACCGTGCCCGCCGCCAGGCCGAGCCTCAGCCCGAACCAGACCCAGTTCTCGGAGCTGGGAACCACAAAGGCCGCGACCAGGCCAGCCAAGCTCACGGCCAGGGCCCTCATCAGGGAGGCCAGGATCTTCTGGCGCGACAGATGGGGCCGGCCGGGCCTTTCCTGCTCCCGCCGGGGTGAGAAGCCCAGGGAGTAGACCCCCATCAGGCCAAGCCCGGAGAGCACCCCGAAAATGGCGCCGAAGAGCGGACCGGCGAGGGTCATGCCCGCCAGTCCAAGCACCAGGCCCCGCAGGAACCCGAACAGCAGCGAACGGGCGGCCCGGATCTGCTCGTGCCCGGGGCCGGAAACGGAAGGGCGGAATTCGATCGCCAGCAGCAGGCCCATGCCCCCCGCTGCCACGACCGCGTACTTCAGGCCGAGCACGACCAGGTAGCCCACCAGGAAAAGGGCGGTGAACCCGGCCGTCCGTGCGATCGCTCCGAGGGGGCCTCTCTTGCCGCCGAGGAGGTCGTAGGCCAGGTAACAGCCGCCCAGGGCGTCGAAGCCCATGCCCGCCAGGCTGACCTCAGCGACGAGCTGGTGGCTCAAGGGGGACATCGTCTCACTTCCCTTTTCCCGACCCGGCGGGCCCGGGCAAAATGTCGTCGGGCCCCAGCGTCCGCCCGTCCACGCTGACGACCTCCAGTATTCCGCGCAAGGAGGAGCTCAGCCAGACCCTGTCCGCGGTCCATAGGTCATAGCGGGTCAGGGGCTCCTCCCGGACTTCCCAAGGCCCCCGGCGCAGCTTGGCGATGAAGCGCGTCCGGGCGACGCCGTCCAGGATTCCGGAGCCCAGCGGCGGAGTCCGCACGACCCCGCGCTTCAAGGCGAAAATGTTGCTCCAGACCGCCTCCGCCACCAGGCCTTCGGGCGTCAGCCTCAGGCCGTCCTCCGCATAGGCCTCGATCTCGGCCCTGGCCAGCCAGTTGGGCAGCATCTGTCCCAGCTTGGCGCGGCCGTTGAGGCTGTCGGCGCCGTAATGGCGCACGGCGCTGGTCATCAGCCTCAGCCCCCCGGCGGCCGGGGCCGCCGCCTGCAGCCCGAATGCCAGAAACAGGGGCCGGCTCCGGCCTCCCCACCAGCGCAGGCGCAGGCCTCCCCGGCGCAGGCGGTTGCGGACGGGCAATTGGCGGGCCACGGCGGACAGGACGCGCCGGTCCGGGTCGGGCCAGCCCATGGCCCGGCAAGCCGTCGCCAGGCGCTCCAGGTGCAGGCCCAGGTGCAATGGCACGCCCCGTTCCACCGCGACGCTTTCCGCCAGGCTGAGCGAGGACCAGGGCTGCCAGCGCTCCAGGCCAAGGGTGGCATGGCTTAAGGGCACCCAGCGCCCGTCGACCCAAACCGAGTCGGGCTTCCCCGCCGGCTTCCAAGGCGAGGGCTTCACCGTGTCCGCCCCAGGGCCGACAGCAGGGCGGCGGCCTTGGCCAGGGTCTCTTCCCATTCTGCTTCGGGCTTGGAATCCAGGACGATCCCGGCGCCGACCCCGGCGCCCGCGCGGCCCTTCGCGACGAAGAGCGTCCGGATCAGGATGTTCAGGTCCGCCTCGCGCCGGCGGGGATCCCACCAGCCCAGCGAACCCGTGTACCATCCGCGGGCCCGCCCCTCCAAGGCCGCGATGATCTCCATGCAGCGTATCTTCGGGGCGCCGGTGATGGACCCGCCGGGAAAACCGGCCGCCAGGACCTGGGGCAAGGAAAGCCCCGGAAGCAGGACGCCGCAGACCTGGCTGACCAGGTGGTGCACATGGCTGTAGCTGTGCACCACCTGAAAGCGCGGCACCCGCACGGTCCCCGGCACGCAGACCCGGCCAAGGTCGTTGCGTTCGAGATCCACCAGCATCACGTGCTCGGCCTGGTCCTTCGCGCTGCGGCGCAGGGCCTGGCGTTCACCCGGACGCCCGGTCCTGGCGGCGGTGCCGGCGATGGGCCAGGTTTCCGCCTGCCGCCCCCGCACTTGGAAGAGGCGCTCAGGCGAGGCGCTTACCACCTGGACCGCGCCCAAGTCCACATAGGCCGCCATGGGGCTGGGATTGATGCGGGTGAGGCGGCGGTAGAGGTCGAAAGGCTTGCCGCTGAAATCCGTCTCAAAATGATGGGCCAAATTGGCCTGGTAGATGTCGCCGTCAAGGATGTGGCGCTGGATGGCGCGCACCCTGGCGCAGTATCCGGCCTTGCCCATGGAATCGTCCAAGGCGCCGCGCGGAGGCGCCGGCTCCGGTTCAGGCGCGGACAGGGGCCCTTTCAGCAGCGATGCCAGGCGAATCCAGGCCGCCTCCGGAGCCCTGCGCGCAGCCTCCAGGGCCCGCGCAGGCAGGCCCAGGCTTCGGGCAAGCGCCTTGGACGTCGAAGCGTCCAGCCCGGCCCTGGAACGGCGCCAGGCGCCTTTGCCGGGATCCCACCAGGCCCACAGGCCCGGCAAAAAAGCCCACCAATCCGGGAGTTTCAAGGATCCGGCCGACGCGCGCGGGAGCTTTTCGAAGCGCCCGCCCGCCTCGTAGCCGAACGCGTTGATCAGGGGCCAGAAAGCGGAGCCTCCGCGCCCGGCCAGCGCCTTGCCGATCCGTTCAAAGGCCTGTTCCGGCGGCAGGCCGAGCCGCCAGCGTTTGGCCCCGCAGACCAGGCTGGAACGCGAGGCCCTGCCCTCAAACACAAAAAGCGGCTCCCCTGCGAGCAGGGAAAACCGCTTTTTCGGATTGGAACCCGCCGTTTCCAGCAGGGTGAAGGGCCGGGCCGGCAGATGCTCGAGCCAGCCCCAGGCCAGGGCCTGGGGTGTCACATGCCCATTTCGAGCAGCTTGTATTTGATGGCCCCTCCGGGGGCCTGCACCTCGACCACGTCGCCGACGATCCGTCCGACCAGGGCCTTGCCGATGGGGGAGGTGATGCTCAGCTGACCCGCGGAAAAGTCCGCCTCTTCCGGCGCGACCAGGTGGTACTTCACCTCTTTGCCCGTCTTGGCGTTGTGCAGGCGCACCCATTTGCCGATGCAGACCTTGTGCTTGGGTATGTTGTTCTCGTCGATGAGCTTGGCGCGGTTGAGCGTGTCCTGCAACTCGGCGATGCGCCGTTCGTTGTAGGCCTGGGCTTCTTTGGCCGCGTCATACTCCGCGTTTTCGCTCAAGTCGCCCTGCGCGCGCGCCTCTTGGATGGCGGTCACGATCTCTTTGCGCTTGACGATTTTGAGCTCGCGCAATTCGGCCTCCATCTTGGCCAAACCCTGCGAGGTCAGAAAAACATCATCCATGAACAGGCCCCGGTTGCGTCATTGCAAAAAAAACAAACCACAGACGGCAAGCTGTTTTTTCGGCCGTCTGTGGCCAAAAAAATTATCTCTATGACGGGCTTTGTTTGTCAAGGGAGATTCGGCTCCCCTTCACCCTGGCCCAGAACGGCTTTTTAATGGTTTTGGCCGTTTTTATGCCCTTATTGGGCGTATTTGGCGCTTTTTTTGGACTGAAATGGCGTTTTTTGGGCCTGAGCCCATACACAGTGGCAGAGGGTCCAATGGTCGGAAATCTGGCGCAAATGGGGCAGGCAGGCGGCCATGAAGCGGGGATCCGCCGCGATGCGCTGGTCATAGGGGGAGATCAGGTAGGCCCGGTCGGCGGAGGAAAAGGAGGGCGCCGGCAGGAGGACCCAATCGGGTTTGAGAAGCCCTAGGGAGCGGTCCAGATCCAGCTTGTTGTGGCCGGAGCCGCCCAGGCTGGGATCGGGCCTGCTCCGTGCCACCACCGGATCGCACTTGCCCAGCAGATCCACGCCCGGAAGGCCGCTGAAATAAAAGAAGGTCCCTGCCCAGGCGCTCGCGAGGCTCTGGTCCGGGGGGATGTTGCGCTCCAGGTACAGGGCCACCCGCAGACGCTCCTGCGCCCCTTCCCAGCCGGACTGAAGCAGCGTGGGAAAGGCCCAGACCGTGTTCGCGGAAAACAGGAGCAGGGCCAGGGCGGGCCAGGCGCCCAAGCGGCCGAAGCTCAGCCGGTCGGACGCGGCGAAGCCGAGGGCGAAAAACAGCGGCCATCCCGGGGCGAAAAAACGCAAAAAAGTGTAGTAATCCGCGCCGGTCCAAACGCAATACAGGGCCAGCGCCGCCAGTGTTGCGACCCAGGGACGCAATGCCCGGAAGCCTAGGGCCGCCAGCGCGGCGGCCAGGACCAGGGGATAACGCCCCAGCGCCTGGGCCAGCTTCAGGGCCCCATCCCCATATTTCCCGGGCCAATAATCCCGCTTCAAATAGTAGGTGTTGGGCAGCCAGTCGCCGTAATAGGCGTGGCTGAAGCAGGCCTGCGCCAGACCCGGACCCAGGGCCAGCAGGCAGGCCGCCAGGACCCGGCCCGCGCCCGGCCGGCGCCGCAGTCCCAGGCACAGGACCAGCACCGCCGGAAGCGCGCCGTCGCTCCGCAACAAAGGAAGGAGCCCGGCCAAGGCGAAGGTACGCCAAGGCCAGGCGCGGCCTTCCCTTTCGGCCCGCAGGCCCTGCGCCAGGGCCTCGGCCATGACTGCGGAGACCGCGACCATTTCCAGTCCGCTCAGGGCCCCGTCCATGAGGTCGTAGGACAGGGCGCAGGCCAGGCCCGCCAAGGCGGCCGTCATGGCGGAGGCGCCCATCCCCAGGCTCAAGCGCCGCACCGCCGAGGCCAGCCATGCCAGGCACGCGGCATTGAGGGCCAGCACCCAGGCCGATGCCAGCGCCTTGGAGGACCCGGCCCAGTGGATCAGCGCCATGGCCAGGGTCCACAAAAAGTTGCTGTAGCCCTGGACCCGGCTTCCGTCCGTCCAGGTGAGGCCCTTGCCCGCGGCCAAACGGGCGCCATAGCGCATGGACACCATGGCGTCGTCCTCCAGCCAAAAGTAGCGCAGGCCGTCTATGCGGACGCTCTCCTGGAGGAGGACCAGGGCCGCATAAAGGCCCAGTCCCCACAGCAATGCGGTCCAGAACACGCCGTCGGGATCTTGGAGGGCGGGGCTAAGGGCCGGCCCGCGGCTCCAGCGGAAAAGGAGCCACAGGCCGGCAAGGGACGCCGAAAATTCCAAACAAGCCGCGGCCGGGGATGTGCCCAGATCGGACGCGGCAAGACGCAGAACGATCAGGCCCGCGATGAGCAGGCCTTCAAACAGGAGGAGGCCGAAGCGCGACCTTAGGGATTGCGCGGCGGCCCCCAGCTCACCAGGCGTAGGCCTCCGGCGCCGGGGCTCCGGGACCGGGGAAAATCTCGTCCAACTTCTTCAGCACGTCGGAGGAAAGCTTCAACTTGAGCGCCTTCAGGGCGGTGTCGACCTGGCCCACGGTGCGCGGCCCGATGATGGGCGCAGTGACGACCTTCTGGTGGAGCAGCCAAGCCAGGGCCAACTGGGCCGGATCGACCTTTTGCTTGGCGCAGTAACGCTCGTAGGCCTGCACCCGGGACAGGTTCTTCTTCAGGTCGCGCGCGGCGTTCGCGTCCCCGCGCCGGCCGCTTTTGGCCTTGGCCGCGGCTCCGGCCAGAACGCCGCCCATGAGCGGGCCCCAAGGGATCAGCCCCACTCCGTAGCCTTCGCAGGCCGGGACCACCTCCAGTTCGGGGGTGCGGCAGAGCAGGTTGTAGCGGGTCTGTTCGCAGACCAGGCCCATGAAATTCCGGCTCTTGGCGGCCTCGTTGGCCTGGGCGATGTGCCATCCGGCGAAATTGGACGAGCCCACGTAGATCACCTTCCCCGCCTGGACCAGCTGCTGCATGGCCTGCCAGATCTCCTCCCAGGGGGTGGACCGGTCGACGTGGTGCATCTGGTAGAGGTCGATGTGGTCGGTATGCAGGCGCTTGAGGCTGTCCTCGCAGGCCTGCCGTATGTGCAGGGCGGACAGGCCGCGCTGGTTGGGCCACTCGCCCATGGGGTTGTACACCTTGGTGGCCAGCACCACTTTCTCGCGGCGCCCGCCGCCCTGGCGGAACCAGCGTCCGATCACCTGTTCGGTCAGGCCTTCGCCCATCTTTCCGCCGTAGATGTTGGCGCTGTCGAAGAAATTGATCCCGACCTCCAGCGAGCGGTCCATGATGTCGTAGGCTTCGGGTTCGGTGGTGAGCCAGGGCCAGTTCATGGTGCCCAGGCACAGGCGGCTGACCTTGAGGCCGGTGCGGCCTAATTGCGTGTATTCCACGGAAACCTCTTAATGGGGGAGGAGAAAACCTTGTCGAGCCTGGTCGGGCCGCGCGCCTTCAGGGCAGGGACTTCGCGCGTGCGGCCAGGAGCAGTCGATACCAGTCCTCCCGGCTCAGATCCAGGTCGTCCGCGCGGGCGGCGTCGCGGATGCGCTCGGGCTGGATCGTGCCGACGATGGGGATGATCTTGGAGGGGTGCTTCAGCAGCCAGGCGAGGCTCAGGACGGTCCGGCTGACCCCAAGGGCCAGGGCCATGGCGTCGAGGGTCTGCAACATACCGGTCCAAAAGTCCCGGCGGGGGTCCTGGTGGCCGGGCCGCCCGCCGTCGCCCAGCAGGCCCCCGGCCAGGGGGGCATAGGCCAGGGGTGTGAGGCCAAGGGCCAGGCATTGGTCCAGGGTGCCGTCCTCGAAGGGGGCCAAGCGGCCCAGGTGGATCTCCACCTGGTTGACGATCAGGGGCATGGGGCAGGCGGACTGCACCGCGCTGAGCAGGCTGGGGGAGAAATTGCTCACCCCGAAATACCGCACCTTGCCCTGGGAGTGCAGCAGGGCGAAGGCCCGCGCTATCTCGGCCGGGTCGGCCAGGAAATCGGGCCGGTGCAGCTGGTACAAGTCGATGCGCTCCACGCCCAGCCGGCGGAGGGATTGCTCGCAGGACCAGACGATGTGTTCGTAGGAGAAATCGTAACGGTGGGGGGCGTCCGGGCCGGGGTCGCCCTGCCAGCGGATGCCGCATTTCGTGGCGACCAGGCCCCGCCGCTTGAGCTCCGCGGATTCCTTCAGGGCCTTGCCGTAGATGCTTTCGCAGAGGCCTCCCCCGTATATGTCCGCGTGGTCGAACAGGGTGTAGCCGGCCTCCAGGGCGCAGAGGAGCGCCTGGATCCCCCTGCGTTCCATGTCCGTCGTGACCTCGGCGGGGTCCCAGGCCCCGCTGATGCGCATGCAGCCGTAGGACAGGCGGCTGCTTTCAAGGGTGCTTTTGCCTAAAGTCTGGGTGCGCATGGATTCCTTGGTCGGGGTGGGCGGTTTTCGGCGAATGCGGGTGCCTTGGGGCCCCATCTTAGGCCAAATTTTCCGCAAACAAAAGGGGAGGGAGTCTTCCGACTCCCTCCCCTTTTCTTGAAAAGACCGGCTGTCCCGAACGGAGACCCCTAGGGGCAGGAGCAGGTCGCCCCCGTCGCCGGGACACCCGTGGTCGGATCCGCGCCGGAACCCGTGACCTCGCAGACCTGGTTCCCGTTCTCGTACAGGACCCAGCCGGGATTCTGGTAATAGGCGCTCGTGGCCGAAGCCGGCGGCGTGTACACGACCCCCGAGTTGCCGTAGTCCAGGTTCGAGTAGTTCGCGAAGCCGGGGTCGAAGATCGTCCCCGGAGTGCTCAACTGGAACAGCGGCACCCCCGCGCCGAAGGGATTGCCGCCGCCCGCCAGCAGGAACTCGCCCGCGGGAAGCGCCACGCCCGAGGTCGTGAAGGTGATCGTGATCTGCTCGCCCATGGTCCCGTAGCTGCCCGCGGCCAAAACCGCGGTGCAGGCGACGCCGCTGGGGCAGTTCGTGGAATCCTCCACGCCGCCGGTGTTCCAGATCCAGCTGCGGTAGTTCTCACCGCCCCAGCCGCTGGTGATCCCGGTGTCCGCGGAATTGAACCAGCCCTTGATGACCAGGGTGTTGACGTTCACCGCCGCGGTGGCGTTGTTGTTCACGATCTTGAAGATCGGGTATTCGTAGGCCTGCTGCGAGGGATCGTAGGTGCTCACCGTGGCGTTGCCGTTGTTGCTGGTGGACACCTGCAGGTCCAGCGAGTCCGTGGCCGCGCAGGCCGGCGGCGTGTTGGTGGGCGTGGGGATCGGGCAGGAGCATGTCGCCCCCGTCGCCGGTATACCCGTCTTCGGATCCGCGCCGGTGCTGGTGTACTCGCAGACCTGGTTCCCGTTCTCGTACAGGACCCAGCCGGGGTTCTGGTAGTAGGCGCTCGTGGCCGAAGCCGGTGGCGTGTACACGACCCCCGAGTTGCCGTAGTCCAGGTTCGAGTAGTTCGCGAAGCCGGGGTCGAAGATCGTCCCTGGCGTGCTCAGCTGGAAGAGGGGCGTACCGGCCCCGAAGGGATTGCCGCCGCCCGCCAGCAGGAACTCGCCCGCGGGAAGCGCCACGCCCGAGGTCGTGAAGGTGAACGTGATCTGCTCGCCCATGGTCCCGTAGCTGCCCGCCGCCAAAACCGCGGTGCAGGCGACGCCGCTGGGGCAGTTCGTGGAATCCTCGACACCGGCGGCGTTCCAGATCCAGCTGCGGTAGTTTTCGCCGCCCCAGCCGCTCGTGATCCCGGTGTCGTTGGAATTGAACCAGCCCTTGATGCTCAGGGTGTTGACGTTCACCGCGCCGGCCGAGTTGTTGACGATCTTGAAGATCGGGTATTCGTAGGCCTGCTGCGAGGGATCATAGGTGCTCACCGTGGCGTTGCCGTTGTTGCTGGTGGACACCTGCAGGTCCAGCGCGTCCGTCGTCACGCAGACCGGCAGGCTCGACGTGAACGTCGCCGTGGGCGTCGGCGTGGCGCTCATGGTGAGGCTCGGCGTGGCGCTGGGCGTGGCGCTGAAGGCCGAGGGGGCCGTGAAGCTCGGCGTGGGCGTGGCGGTCGGGTTGTTGGGCGGCACCTCGGAGGCGCAGGAGCAGCTGACCCCGGTCGCCGGGACGCCCGTGCTGGTGTCCTTGGTCGCGGAGTCGGTCCACTCGCAGACCTGCTCCCCGTTCTCGTACAGCACCCATCCCGGGTTCTGGTAGTAGCTGCTGGTGAAGGCCGAGGGCGGCGTGTACACCACCCCGCCGCTGCTCAGGTTCGAGTAGTTGCCGAAGCCGGGGTCGAAGATGGTGCCCGGGGTGTTGAACTGGAACAGCGGCACCGCGGCGCTGAAGGGATTGCCGCCGCCGGCCAGCATGAACTCGCCCGCGGGGATCACCACTCCCGTGGCGTTGAAGGAGATGGTCACCTGCTCCTGCATGCTGCCGTAGCTTCCCGAGGTCTCCACGGCCGTGGCCGCCACGCCGCTGGGGCAGTTCGAGGCGACCGTGTCCACGCCGGTGCTGGCGTTCCAGATCCAGGTGCGGTAGTTGGCGCCGCCCCAGCTGGCGCCGGGCACGCCGGTGTCCGCGGACTTGAACCAGCCCACGATGGTCAGGTTGTTCACGTTGACCGCCGTGCTGGGGTCGTTGTTGACGATCTTGAAGATGGGGTATTCGTAGGCCTGCTGGGACGGGTCATAGCCGCTGACCCCGAGGCCGTTGGTGCTGGTCGACACCTGCAGGTCCAACTGGTCCGTCGTGGCGCAGGCGGAGCTGCCCGTGGTCTGCGTGGGCGTAGGGGTGGCGCCGCCGCCCGAACTCGGGCAGGAGCAGGTGGCCCCCGTGGCGGGGACGCCCGTGCTGGGGTCGCTGACGCCCGGCGCGGTTTCCTCGCAGACCTGGTCCCCGTTCTCGTACAGCACCCATCCCGGGTTCTGGTAGTAGCTGCTCGTGTAGGTCGAGGGCGGCGTGTAGACCACCCCGCCGCTGCTCAGGTTCGAGTAGTTGCCGAAGCCGGGGTCGAAGATGGTGCCCGGGGTGCTGAACTGGAACAGGGGCACCCCTGCGCTGAAGGGATTTCCGCCGCCGGCCAGCATGAACTCGCCCGCGGGGATCACCACCCCCGTGGCGTTGAAGGAGATGGTCACCTGCTCCTGCATGCTGCCGTAGCTTCCCGAGGTCTCCACGGCCGTGGCCGCCACGCCGCTGGAGCAGTTCGAGGCCACCGTATCCACGCCGCTGCTGGCGTTCCAGATCCAGGTGCGGTAGTTGGCGCCGCCCCAGCTGGCGCCGGGCACGCCGGTGTCCGCGGACTTGAACCAGCCCACGATGGTCAGGTTGTTCACGTTGACCGAGGCGCTGGCGTTGTTGTTGACGATCTTGAAGATGGGATACTCGTAGGCCTGCTGGGACGGGTCATAGCCGCTGACCCCGAGGCCGTTGGTGCTGGTCGACACCTGCAGGTCCAGGTGGTCCGTCGTCGTGCACAGCGCCAGGCTTCCGCTCGTGAAGGTGGGCGTGGGGCTGGGGGTGCGGGTCGGGGTGGCCGAGGCCGTTCGGGTCGGCGTGCTTCCGGCGGGGGAGGTCGGCGTCAGGCTCGCGACGATGGCCTGGGCGGTCAGGTGGAAATAGGGGCTCATGGGGTCGTGGGGATTGCTTCTTGTCGGCGCGCTAAGCCAAAAAGGGAACGCGAATGCGCACAGCGGAATCACGACAAACAAAAGAATAAACAGCGCGTTCAACCATTTGATGCCGTTGCGCATTGGTCTCTCTCCCCTACGGTTAAGCCGCCGAGAACTCCCATCCATTCATCCAAGCGGACGCTAGGAGCATAGTTTCGTCCCTCGGGGGTGTCGTCACTATAATATGGTAAATTGTCCTATTTTTTGCACCGCGCACGGCGATCGGAATGTTTCATAAAGCGGTCTTTCGGTGTGCCGCGATGCGGGACTCTAGGGATCCCCGTTCAGGGTCATGGTGCCGGAATTCACGGTGTTCCCTGAACCCGGGCTGTTCACCGTCGTGGTGTTGAAGGTGGCTGTCCCGCTCGTGCCGCTCATCACCTGGACCGCCCAGCTCCCTGCGTTGTTGATCGTGGTTCCCGTGAAGGTCGCCCCGCTGGCGTCGTGGCCGCTCGTGCCGTTGGAGGAATCATTGCCGTTGAACTCGACCGCCATGTAGGTCGAGGACTGGATCAGGTTATCCAGGAAGGTGAAGGCCCCGGCCAGGCCGAAATCATTGCCCCACAGGTCCACGGCCCCGTACTGGGAACCTCCGAACAGGGCGCCCGCCCGGATGATGTCGTTGTTCTGGATCACGGAATTGCCCGCGAAAGCCTCGGAGCTGAAACCCTGGTCCACCATGACCCCGGACTGGTCCAGGGTGTCGGAACAGATGTTGTTCTCGATGACGTTGCTGGTGCCGCCGTAAAGCGCGAAGCAGTCCGCGCGCCAGGGGTTCTGGACGGTGTTGAAGGAGAAGGTGTCGTTGACGTCCGAGGCGCCGGTGCTCCAGGCTGCGAGCGAGTCGTCTCCGGTGTTGCGCAGATTGCACTGCGTCACCAGGCAGTTGCTGGCACCCTGGTTCATGTTCACGCCGTCGGCGTATAGGTCGCGGAAGCGGCAGCCGGTGATGGTCATGCCGTTGGACACGGCCGAGCCCTTGTTCATCCAATACCCGCATTTCTCATGCTCCACCCACACGTCCGTGATGCTCGACCCCGTCCCCCCGCCGTTGTTGAACCCGCAGTCCGGGGAATTGTCGTCGCGGTTGGTGGTGTCGCCGTCGAGGTAGAAATTGGAGAACACCGTGTTGCTGCCCGAAAGGTTCAGGGTGGCGTAATAGCCTGACAGGCCCGAATACCACATCCCGGCGCCCTCGACCGTCACCCCCGCGGGGACGTTGAGCGTCTTGCCCGTGCCGGCGCCCAGGCAGGAAAAATTGCCCTGGGGTATCCACACTTCAGAGTTGGCGTTCAGGCAGTCCTGGATCGCGGTGGTGCAGTCCACCGCGCCGGTGCCGGCGCTGTAGGCGCCGTAGGGGCTGGCCACGGCGTTGTAAGGGCTGGAGGTGATGGACACGAAGCCGGCGGGCATGGTCAAGGGCGCGGCCACGTCCTCGAGATCGATGAAATCGATGATGTAATATTTCGCGGTGTCGCTGGCGCCGACCTCCAGCGTGATGGTCGAACCCGCGGCCACTTCCTCGTTCAGCAGGGCGTGGGTCTCGTCGTAAAGGTGGAATGCGTCGCCGCCCGGGGTCTTGTTGTATCCCGGCACGTTGACCCCGCCGCTGGTGGTGTAGTTCATGTTGCTGCCGTAGTCCCAGTTGTACATGGACGTCATGTTCAATTCCTGGTTGAAGGTCCCGTTGACGTAGCAGCTGAGCGTCGCGCTGATCCCTCCCCCGCCCGCGGCGTCGGGGATGATGTAGCGCACCACGATCGAATTGCACTGGTGGATG
This sequence comes from bacterium, assembly GCA_035485275.1. Taxonomy (GTDB): domain Bacteria; phylum Oederibacteriota; class JAJYGY01; order JAJYGY01; family DAIDJD01; genus DAIDJD01. Next base: position 26,625 of record DATHOE010000019.1, on the reverse strand, counting down.
GTGCTGAAGGTGATGGATTCCCCGGCCGTCAGCGACACCCCTTCCCTGCCCGAGGACTCCGCGGCAATCTCGCTGGCCAGGTTGCCGCCGTTGATGGACATCTTGGTGTTGGGGCCGATCAGGGTTCCGGTGTAGCTGGTCGCAGCCTCGGCTTCATATTCGTCGTAGGGCAGCGCGGCGCCGATGACGACCTGGGTGGAGGTCGGAGTGGAGGTCGGAGTGGCGGAGGCCGTCACGGAGGGGGTCGGGGTCTCAAAGGGCGTGTTGGTGAAGCTCGGTGTGATGGTCGGACTGTCCGTCGCGGTGTCGCTCATGGTGAAGGTGGGCGTTTGCGAAGGCGAAACGGTGTTGCTGCCCGTGGGGACGGGACTGAAATGGGCGGCGGCAAATCCGCTGCTTTGCGGATCGTTGGGATTGCGGCGGCTGGGGCTGTTCAGCCAAAACGGAAAGGCCCGGCTCAAAACGGGCAGGGATAACAACAAGAATGCCAACAGAAGCCTCAGCCGCACAACACCGCCGACCGGGGCCGCGCCCTTTGTGTCCTTACTGTTTTGCATGCCCAAATTATACGTGAGGCACGCGCCCCAAACCTCCCTAATTTCAACGACTTTGTGATTAATTCAGTCCCGAAGCCCGCCGCAGGGGCGGGCTTCATGCCATAAAATCCATATAAAAAACGTTTGAACTAGGCATTGGGGTTCCGGGCTAATACGACATCCTCAGGCTCATGCCCAGTTCCACCGGCACGGGCGGCACATGCACCGCCGGGATGGTCGGGTTGCCAGCGATGAGGGGCCCGATGGCCGGTGTGTTCACCGCGAAATTGAGCTCGCCGCCCGCGGTCCCGTAGTGCGCCGAGGCCCAGGCACCGAAGGTCAGGTAATCGAGCAGGATCCAGGAGAAGTCCAGCCGCGACACGGCCGAGCCGTCGGAGAGGTTGGCTATGTTGGAAAGGTTGTAGCTGGTCTTTTTCCCTTCGTCGGGGCCTTCCGCGCTGAGATAGATGGCGGCGTAATTCTTGCCCATATAGAAGGGCGTGTAGTTCCCCTCGTAGATCAGGATGGGGAGCAGTTTGGCGCTGCCCAGCCCCAGCTCGTTGTAGAAGTATTCGGCGCCCACCGTGGCCTGGCGGTCCTCCCTCCAGGGGAAGTCGTAGCTGATCCCCGCCACGGTCTGGTCCATGGGGCCCGGCATCAGGTTCACGCCGTAGAACGAGGACAGCGTTGGGTCAGCGCCAGAGGGGCTCTTGGAGACATAGTCGGGATAGTCGGCGCCGCTGAGCAGGGCGTTTTCAACGTAGACGTCGAAGGGCCCCAGGGGCGTCGACAGGTCCGCCCCGTAGGCGGGGTATTGGCCAGCGCGGGTGACGGCGTCCAGCCCGACCTCCGCACCCCACAGCAGGGTCTCCACCCTGAAGCCCCCGCCGGTCTGGCCCAGGGTGCTCGCGGGAACGGGGTTGTCGAGCAGGGCGACGGCGTAGAGGTTGGTTCCCGTCATGCCCTGGACCGGCATCTGGGCCTTGACCATGGTGTCGCCCAGGCGCAGGTCATAGGGCTGCAGGGGGTTGAGCTTCTGCACCGTCAGAAAATCCGTTGGGTTCCAGATGTGCCCCGTGCCCCACTTGACGTGCTGCTTGCCCACCGTCAGGAAGACGGTCCGGTTCACGTCGAAGTTCACCCAGGCCTGGTCCAGGACCACCGTGGGGTTGGCGGTCTGGGAGACGGATGTGGACCCGGCGCTCAGGGCGCCGTAGTTCGAGCCGCTGGTGGCCTCGCCCTCGGCGTTCTTGGTGGGATCGTAGATCAGGCGGCCGTCGACGTAGGCGCGCAGGCGGTCGTTGGGGCGGGCGTCGAGGTAGGTGTCCACCTGCAGGGGCATGGACAGGGCGCTGTTGCCCGGGGCCTGGTAGAGGGACTCGTCCATGTAGAGCTGCTGGTAGACGATGCCCCCGACCTGGAGGGCGTCGTCCTTGACGCTGCCGTTGGCGAAATCGTCGTGCCCCAGGGTGGACTGCGAAAGCCCGCCTGAGTCCGTGTCGGAACCGCGGGATTGGTCCGCGGAGGGGGCCGGAGCCGAAGGCCCGGGGGAGACCGCTTCCGGGGCCGCGCTCTGGGCGGCGGCGCTGCTGTCGCCCGGCGCCGAGGCCTGCGGGGCTCCGCCGAAGAGGCTGTCCTCGTCAGGGCGCTGGGCTTGGTCCGCCGGCAGGGACCCCGCAGCCAGGCCCAAGCACAGGCCCAGGGCCATCCACGAAAACCGCAGCGGCGCCTTCATCATCGGCTCTTCGATTCCAGCCAGGCCTTGGTGAACATGTTCTCCGGAAGCGGGTCCAGGTTCACGCTCTTGATGACCACCACCGTGGAATTGGCCTTGTCGATCTCGTCGTAGATGTTGATCTGCTCGCGGTACCACAGGTCCCCGCCCTTGGACGCGCTGTAGAGCTTCTCCCATTTGGGCACGTAGCTGGTGCGCATGAGGCGCCCCGACAGGGCGAAGTCCTGGCGCTTGAGGTCGTTGCCGGTGGCCTCGTCGATCCAGAACTCCACCAGGGGATAGGCCACGTCCACCCCGGGCTTGACCGTGAGCTTGATGTGCCAAACCTTGTAGACGCCCAGCTTCTCCTCGCCCACATAGGCCGGGTCGTACTGGTGGGCCAGGTCGGAGTGGTCGAAATCCTCCCTCCGGGAGTCGGTCCCGGAGATGCGTTCGCGGTCGGTGCGGCGGTCCCACTTGCCCACCGTGGGGTCGTAGTACCAGAGGTTGTTGTCGATGCGCAGGTAGCCGGTGCCGGCCGAGCTCTTGGGCTTGGTGAAGAGGATCATCAGCTCGTTGTTGGTGTCGCGCCGGTAGACCAGGGCCTCCTGGGCCGTGTCGGGCCGGTCGCGCTCCCGCGACTCCAGGTAGACCAGGGCCTGGTAATCGCCCGAGCTGCGGATGCGGTCGTCGATGCCCTTGAGCAGGTCCACCATCTTCGGCACCGACAGGGGCTCGCCGGCACGCGCCGCGGCCCCTAGGAGCAGCAAGGGCAGGAGGGCGGCTAAAACGAGGCGTTTCATCGTGGGCATGGCTTTATCCTATGTGGCTCATGGCGGTGACGGGCCGCAGGCCCGCCGCCTTGGTCGAAGGGATCAAAGCGATCAGGGTGGTGCACAACGTGATGAGACCGGCGTCCTTGGCGATGCGCAGGGGCTCGAAGGCGAACTTGAGCGTCGAGGACATGAGGAAGATCTGCACGCCGTTGGGCACGGGCAGCTTCAGGGTGTTGAGGAAGGCCGCGGCCAGGCAGCCCAGCAGGACCCCCGACAGGGTGCCCAGGGCGCCCAAGAGGAAGGCCTCGATCACGAACATGGCCGCCACCCAGGACTTGTCCATGCCGATAGCGCGCAGGGTGCCGATCTCGCGCGTGCGCTCCCGGATGGCGATCCACAGGGTGTTCATGATGCCGATGGCGATGATGACCAGCAGGACCATGGTCAGCATGAAGGTGATGCCGTCGACGGCCTTCAGCGTCCAGCTGATGAAGCTGATCTCGTCGTCCCAGCTGGTGAGGTCCAGCTTCTGCCCGGTCCAGTCCTCGTCGTTCACGGCCTGGAACTTGAACCAGAAGGCCTCGGCGTCCCGGTCCATGAGGGTGTAGCCGGCCGCCGCCAGGGCCTTGCGCAGGATGGCCAGGTCGGGTTCGCTGCGCTTGATGTCCTTCAGGAAGATCTGCAGCACCCCGGTGCTGCTGGGGTTGAGCTGGTAGAGCTGGCGCAGGGTCTGCTGGGAGACGAAAACGCTGAAGGAGCTGAGCAGGCCCATGTCCTGGGCCACGCCGACCACCCGCACGTCCACGGTGTTGTTCACGCCGCGCGGGGTCTGGGTCGAGATCACCAGGCTGTCGCCCACCTTGACCTTCAGCTTCTTGGCCTGGGATTCGAACAGGAGGATGGTACCGTTCTGGGCCAGCCCGGCCAGGCTTCCCTGCTCCAGCTTGAGCACCTTGGGCAGGCCCGGCTCCTTGTCGATGTCCACTCCCACGATGCCGGCCTGGGTGTTGTCCTGGTCGCTGACCAGGCGGCCCCATCCGCGGCCGCGGGCGACGATGTAGTCGACGTCGGGGAGGCTCTTCTTGACGATGTCCTCGATCTTGGCGTAGTCGAGGACCAGCGGGGCGCTCTGCCCCGCCGTGACCTTGTAGAAGCCGCCCACGTTGATGTGGCCCGTGGACACCGTCGTCGCCGAGGTCAGCAGGGTCTGGCCGATCCCGGAGCTCAGGCAGGTCAGGAAGACCAGCAGCGCCGTCACCCCGGCGATGGCGCCCCCCAGCATGAGTGTGCGGTGCCGGTGCTGCAGCAGGTTGCGGTACGCGATGAGAATAAGTCGGCCCACGCTAATCCTCCGAAGCCATGGCCTGGATCGGTGAAACCCGGGTCGCCATGAGGGCCGGATACAGTGCCGAAGCGCAGGTGACCACCAGGACCACCACAAAGGCGCCCACCAGGCTGCCCACGGAAAGATCCGGGTAGAGCCGGGGCCCGGAGAAGAAGAAATACAGGTAGGTGTTGGAGGCGGGGATGCCGACGTGGTGCATCAGGCCCACCACCCCGACCCCGGCCAGGGAGCCCACCGTGCCGAAGACGAGCCCCAGGACCACGGTTTCCGTGAGCACCATGGCCAGGACGAAGCCCTTCTGGGCGCCGATTGCGCGCAGGGTCCCGATCTCCCGGACGCGCTGCAGCGTGGCCATCACCACGGCGTTGTTGATGATGACCAGGGCCACCACGAAGATGATGGCCGTGGCTATGAACAGTATGAGGTTGGCGACCAGCACGAACTGCCCGATGTTTCCGGCGGCCTTCTGCCAGTCGACCACCTTCAGGCCCAGCTTATGCCCGTCGGAAAGGGCCCGTATGTCCTTCATGGCCTGGGGCAGGCGGGCCGGGTCCTTCAACACCACGGCGGCCTCCAGCGCAACTCCCTTGTCGATCTCCTCGGTCGAATAGACCCGGTCCTCGGCGGCGCGGCTTTCGGCCCGGCCGGCGAGGCCGCTCAGCTCCGCCTTGTCGTCGATCGGCACCGGCGTGGCCTCGGCGACCGCCGAGGCGCTGCCGAAGAGGGCCGACTCGGCGTCGGCCCTGGACGGAGCCGCCGCGCCCGCCTCCGCCTCGATGCGCTTGGCTTCGGCGATCTTCTCGGGCGTGACGTAGCCGTAAAGGTCCCGGAAGCTCATCAGGTCCATGAGGCTCAGCGCCCCCGCCAGGTCGGACTTCTCCAGGCCCTTGAACTCGAAGGTCCCGTACACCTTGACGTTGATCTCCTCCTGGAAACCGGACTTGGTGTAGGCCTCGATGGTGAGCGAGTCCCCGGGCTTGAGGCGGTAGAGCTCCAGCAGGGGCGCCAACTGCCCGTAGAACTCCTTGTAGCGGACCTCGAAATTGGCGTCGTTGGTGTCGAAGAAGGCCGAAAGGAGCTTGGCCAGGTCCGTCTCGTGCGAGCCCGTGTCCGCCTGCAGGATCGCCGTGGCCTTGCGCGCCGACAGTGGGTCGAACTGCAGCATGATGGCTCGGGTCTCGAGGCGGTTCTGCTTGACCCAGTCCTGCAGCTCCGGGTCGCCGGCGATATGGCGGCCCTGGACCGTGAGGGCGTCGTGGATGTCGTCCAGGCGGTGGGCGGTCTTCAGCTTGAATTGGGATTCGTAGACGAACTTCGACAGCAGCATTCCGCGCCTGCCCTTGGGCACCGCCGTGCCGTCGACGATTTGCATCCTGTCGAAGGAACGGCCGAAGCTGTCCAGGTCGGTGCCGGCGTAGTGCAGGTAAATCATGTCGGAGTCGGGGATGAGCGACGCGATGCGGTTCTCGAGGAACTCCAGGTGCCCGAAGGGGTCGGCGTCGAATCCGGACCAAAACGCGTCCGACGCAGCCTTTTCCAGGTCCTTGGACGACTGGCCGTCGACCGCGTCCGCCACGGCCACCACCGACAGCTTGGCGTAGTCGCCCTGGATGACCTTCACGATCTGGCGGACATGGGCCTTCAGGCTCTCGATCTCCGCCTTGGGGGCCCGCGGCCGGGAGCTATAGGCCTTGCGCAGGCGCTCCAGGGCCTGGTCCGCGGTGTTGCCGCTGGCCACCGTGGCGACGCCCACGCCCATGGGCACCACGGCCGCTATGTCGGGGTCCGCGAGCAGGGCCGTCTTGACCTTGGAAAAGTCGGGGATGGCCGCCAGATCCGGCAGGTTCCAGTTGTCGAAGAGCGCCGGCGCGTCGGCCGAGGCCGCGCTGTACACCTGGGCGTTGCCGGCCATACTGCCGATGATGCTGCGGCTCATGGACTGGTCGATGCTGCTGATCAGCGAGCCGCCCACCACGAAGAACAGCGTCCCTGCGAAAATGATCAGGCCGATGACGATGTTGAGGAAGCTGGCGGAGAGGTTGCGCAGCGCTATGCGCATCAAAAGGCGGAATCCGTTCACGGACGGGCTCCCACCAGTCCGGCGGCCGGGTCCGATATCAGGCCGTCGGCCAGGCGGATGACCCTGTCGGCGTGGGACATCACCTTGGCGTCGTGGGTCGAGAAGATGAAGGTCGTCTTCTCCTCCGTGTTCATCTGCTTCATCAGGTTGAGGATCGTGTCGCCGGTGACGGAGTCGAGGTTGGCGGTGGGCTCGTCGGCCAGCACGATCTGCGGACGGGTCACCAGGGCGCGGGCGATGGCCACGCGCTGGCGCTGCCCGCCGGACAGTTCACTGGGGCGGTGCAGGGAGTGCTTGTTCAGGCCGACCTTGGCCAGCAGGGCGTCCACGCGCGAGCTGCGCTCGGCCTGGGTGTATTTGGCCTGCAGCAGGAGCGGGAATTCGACGTTCTGGAACACGCTCAGCACGGGCACCAGGTTGAAGCTCTGGAAAATGAAGCCCAGGGTGTTGAGGCGCAGCCGGGTCAGCTCGCGGTCGCTCAGGGAGGCGGTGTCGTGCCCGGCGATCATGACCGTTCCGGAGGTGGCTACGTCGACGCAGCCGATGAGGTTCAGGAGGGTCGTTTTGCCGCTGCCGGAGGGCCCGGCGATGGAGATGAACTCCCCGGCCTCCACGGACAGGTCCACGCCCCGGAGGGCCGGCACCACCACCTTGTCGAGATGGTAATCCTTGCGGACGCCACGGATGGATACGATTTCAGGCATACAGCTCCCCAAAAAAACGCCCGGTGCCTTGCTTTAAGGATGGATCCCGCCGGGCGCGGTTTTTGTCCCTGCCCGGAGGCCGGAATGCGGCGCGCCCCAACGGATCTTAAACGGCGTGTATAATAAAACATCTTGTTTAATTTTGTCAAGCCCCTCGGGGCGCAAACACAAAGAAGCCGCGCCCGGGGGCGCGGCTTCTTTTGCATGCTTCGTCTGACGGGGTTTTTAAACCCCTCAGGCCTTGGCTGCGACTACGGATGGACCACGACGACCGGGTGGTCGTGGTGGATCACGTGGTGGCGGTGGTGGACCATGTGGTGGTGGTGGTGGTGGACGACCACATCATGATGCTCAACCACGACGACCGGATCGGCGGACAGGGACACCGCGCACATCGCGAACAGAGCCAGGAACATTGCGGAGATGAACTTCTTCATGGAACGAACCTCCCTGCGGGAACCAGAAGACGACCCCAAGTGGGGCCCGGAGGGCCCGCCTGGGCCCCGCCTACACCAGGGCATCCTAAGCTTCTTCCACCTGAAAGTCAGCTAAAATCGGCGCTTCCGGGACCACGCCGGGGCCCTCAGGCCCCGGGGACCGCCGTGGCCGCAGCCGGCGCCCGCCGGGGATAGAACAGGCTCCATACCGCTGCCAAGGCCCCGATGTCGGGGATGGTCGGAAAGGACGCCGCCAGGGCGGCGTTGACGTCCTTGCCCACCCCGTATTCGCGCAGGAAACGGAGGAAGGGCTCGCGGCCGTAATCCTCGATGAGCAGGTAGACCACGGAAAAACCCTGCTGGTAGAAAGTCGCGACGTCCGCTTCGGGCAGCAGGTGCGGATCGGTGCGGAAAAAAAGGTCGAAGGGCAGGGCCCTGCTCCGCAGCCCGGCGAAGTAATTGTCCTGGAGCCAGGCCTGCCGCGGCACCCCCGCGCGGGTCAGGCCGAAATCGTAGCCGAGGTAGTCGGCCAGCCCCTCATTGAGCCAGTCATCCGGGCTGGACCCGGCGAGGCGGTAATAGCAGAGGTGGCCGAGCTCGTGGGCCATGACCACCTCGAAATAGACGTGGTCCTTGTCAGGGAAGCGGTGGATGTAGACGGCCGCCGCATCCGGCTCCGCGCAGGCGGCCTCCCAGGACGGATGCGTCGGCGCGCGGCGGCGGTATTCGTCCTCGGAATCGCACAGGTACAGCTTCACCGCCCCGGGTCCGAAGGTGTCGGGCGGCATCCCCAAAAAGGCCAGGTCATGGTCCAGGGCGGCCTCGGCCAGGGCCGCGGACTGGTCCCTGAAAACGGGGTCGTGGTAGTAGATGGTCAGGCGCCCCCGCACCTCGATGTGGAAGGAACTCCCGTCGAAGCTCGCGGCGGGAGGGGCGAAGCTCCTCAGGTCCTGGACAATGGCGTGGGACAGGGCCACCGAAGCCAGGAGCAGGCCCAGGGCCAGGCCGGCCAGGCCGGGAATGCGCTCCAGGCGGGCGGAAACGCGGTCGTCGAAATAGGGCCCGATATCCATGCCCAGGCGCCTGCGCGGCCGGAACAGGCCCAGCACCCTGCGGCCCGCCCCCCCTTTTTCAAGGGCCTCGACGGCCTCCTGCGCGCGCCCCACGAGGGCCAGGGAACGGCCCAGGCCGAGCCAGTGCCCCGGAACCAGGCCTTCGGGGGGCAGGCGGGCCAAAAGGTCCGGCACCTTTTCAAAACGCCCCTGGTCGAAGGCGTGCCCGGCCGCCAGCAAGGAATGCTCGTCGGCCTGGGTCAGCCCGTCCGGAAGCGGCGCCAGCGGCCAGCGGCCGACCACGGCCACGAAGTACCCGGCTTTGACGGACCAGAGGAGCGCCCAGCTGTTGAGGACCAAAAGCGCGGCGGAGGGCGCCACGGCCCAGCCCAGCCCGAGGTCCCAATGCTTGGGCGCCAGGGCGGCGGTCGAAAAGAAAAGGATGGCGCAGGCGAACTCGTTGACGAACAGAAGGGTTTCCAGGACCACCAGGGCCGCCCGCCGACCGCGCAGGGCGGAGCTGAAGGCCTGCTTCACGCCGCGGTTTCGGGCGCGCCGGCGAGCAATTCGCGCGCGTGCGCCAGGGCGCTGGCGCCGACGGCTTCCCCGCCCATCAAGGAGGCCACCTCCGCCTCGCGGCCCGCGCCGTCCAGCGGCTCCACCGCCATCGTGGTGCGCCCCAGGGCGCTGCGTTTGCTCACCTTGAAGTGGGTGGCCCGCAGGCTCGCGATCTGGGGCAGGTGTGTGATGCAAAAGACCTGGTGCTTGAGGGCCAGCGCCGCGATGCGCTCCCCAACCAGGGCCGCCACCCTGCCGCTGATGCCGGCGTCGATCTCGTCGAAGACGAGGCAACAGGCCCCTTCCTGCCTGGAAAACACGGTCTTCAGGGCCAGCGCGACCCGCGACAGCTCGCCGCCGCTGGCGATCCGGGCCAGCGGCTTGGGTTGCTCCCCCGGGTTGGGCGCGAACAGGAATTCCACGTCGTCCACGCCGCCGCGGTCGCCCCGGCAGGCCTGCCCGTCCACCATGAAGGCGCCGTCCGCGGCGGCGCGGCGTTTGAGGCTCACCGTGAACAGGGCCCCCGGGCTGATCAAGTGCTGCAGTTCCTTGGTCAGGACCTTGATGAGGCGGGCGGCCGCGCGCTCACGCTCCAGGCTCAGGGCCAGGGCGGCCGCGGCGTAGTCGGCGCGCGCCTTGTCCAGCGCCTGGCGCAGGCCCGCCTCGTCCCGCGAAAGGTCCCGGAGGCCGTCCCGTTCCGCACGCAAACGGGCCAGGGCCTCGGGGAGCTCCCGGGGCGGGGTCTTGTGCTTGTGGGCCAACTTCTCCCAGTGGTGGAGGCGCGCCTGCATGCGCTCCAGAACGGCGGGATCCACCTCCACGGCCTCCAGGGCCGTCCGCACGCCGTCGGCCAGGTCCCTCAATTCCAGGAAGGCGGCCTCCAGGCGTCCGGCCAGGGCTTGCCTGCTGGGATCCGCTTCGGGCAGGCGGCGCAAGGCGGTCCAGGCCCTTTGCGCGGCGCCCACCGCGCCCTGCTCCTCGGACTCAAGGTCCGCCATGGCCGCGCTGAGGGCCTCCGAGCGCTTCTCCGCCCCGCCCTGCAGGGCCGCCTCCGTGCGCAGCGCGTCCCATTCGCCCTCGCGCGGCGCCAGCTCCTCCAGCTCCCGCACCTGGAAATCCAGAAAATCAAGGTGCCGCGCGCGCGCCGTGGGGTCCCCGCCGGGGCCCTCCAAGGCCTCGCGCAATTTCTCCACAGCGTCATAGCCGCTTTCCACCGCCTGGAGCGCGGCGTCGTGGGCCCCGAAGCGGTCCAAGGTCCCGCGGTGCTCCGGTACCCTCAGGAGGGACTGGTGGTCATGCTGCCCGTGGAAATCGACCAGGGCCTGTCCGAGCTCCGCCAGGAGGGCCATGGGCGCGGCTTCCCCGTTGATCCAGGCGCGGCCTTTGCCGCCGCGCTGGAGCTCGCGCTTGAGCAGGATCTGCCCTTCGTCCCAGGCCAGGCCCTTCTCGGCGAACCAGGGGCGCCAGCGTCGCACCCAGCTCGCTGGGGGCGCGAACAGGGCCGACACCTGCACGCTGTCGGCCTGGGCCCGCACCAAATCTGCGCTGGCGCGCGTCCCCACGGCGAAGCCCAGCGCGTCCAGGAGCAGGGTCTTGCCCGACCCGGTCTCGCCGGTGACAAGGTTGAGCCCCGGCCCCGGCTCCAGCACCAGGGCGTCGATCAGCGCGAGGTCGCGGACCTCCAGGCGTTCAAGCACGCCGGACCCCCGCGGTGGGGGTGGCGCCCTGCCAGCCCAGCTTGTCCCTCAGCACGGCCCAGGGATCGTGGTCCGGCGCGAGCACCAATTTCACGGACAGGGGCGAACGTTTGAGGCGCACCGTGTCGCCGTCCTTCAGCAGAAGGCCGCGGCGTCCGTCGGCGGCGATTTCCAGGCCGCCCTCCGGCTTCAATTCAAGCACGCTGTCGTCGGGCAGGACCAGGGGCCGGTAACTGAGGGTGTGGGGGGAGATCAGGGACAGCAGCAGGACCGGGGAGGCGGGGTCGACCAAAGGGCCGCCCACGGAGAGGTTGTAGGCGGTGGATCCGGTGGGGCTGGAGAAAATGAGGCCGTCCGCCCGGAAGGCGGCAAGAAAACGCCCGTCCACGCTGGCCTGCATGCGGGCCAGGCGTCCTACCTCGGGGCGGGCGAGCACCAGGTCGTTGACGGCGTCCAGGAGGAGCACCCGGCGCCCGGCGCGGCGCACTTCCGCGCGCACCATGCGCCGCGTCTCCAGGCGGCATGGCCCTTTGAGCAGGGTGCGCAGCTTGGCGTCCAAAGCGGAGGGGCCGAAGGCCGTGATGAAACCCAGACCGCCCAGGTTCAGGCCCAGCACCGGACGGCCCAGCGGGGCCGCCAGCGCCGCGGCGCCCAGCAGGGTGCCGTCGCCGCCAAGGGACACCAGGAGGGAGCAGCGCCGCGCCAGGGCGCGATCCCCGACCACGGCCACGCCCGCTCCCAGGGCCGCGCGCAGCACCGGCACGGCCAGGACCTTCCAGCCGCTGCCGGCGAAAGCCGCCTCAGCCGTCCGCATCAAGGCCCTTTGTCCGGGTTTCTCGCGGAAGGCGAAAAAGCCGGCGACATGGGGCCGCAGGCGGCTCAACAGGGTCATGCTCATTCCATGGAATCCATGACGTCCTGGGGGATGTCGAAATTGGCGTAGACGTTCTGGACGTCGTCGTTGTCCTCGAGGGCGTCCATCAGCCGGAGCATGCGGCCGGCGTCCTCGCCCTCGAGCTTGACGTAGTTCGCGGGGATCTGGGTCACTTCGGCGTTGGCTGCTTTGATGCCCTTGGCCTCGAGGGCCTTCTTCACCTTCTCGAAATCCTCGGCCGAGGTGACCACGTCGAAGGTCTCCTCGCCGGAGCTCATGTCCTCGGCCCCCGCGTCCAGGGCCCATTCCATGACCTGGTCCTCGGCCAGGGCGCCCTTTGGGACCACGATGAGCCCCTTGCGCTTGAACATCCAGGCCACGCAGCCGGGCTCGCCCATGTTGCCGCTGTTCTTGGTGAAGATGCTCCGCAGTTCGCTGGCGGTGCGGTTCTTGTTGTCGGTGAGCGCCTCCACCACCACGGCCACTCCGGAGGGCCCGTAGCCCTCATAGGTCAGGGACTCGTAGTTCACCCCTTCCAGGTCGCCGGTGCCCTTCTTGATGGCGCGCTGCCAGTTCTCAGCCGGCATATTGTTCGACTTGGCCTTGTCCACGGCCAAGCGCAGCTTGGAGTTGGAATTGACGTCTCCCCCGCCGATGCGCGCGGCGACGATGATCTCGCGGGTGATTTTCGTGAAAATCTTGCCGCGCTTGCCGTCAATGACGGCCTTCTTACGTTTGGTGGTGGCCCATTTGGAATGACCCGACATGCCCGCTCCTAGGTGGGTGGCGAAAACGCTTCATTTTGCTGGATTTCCGGACTTGAAGCAAGACGTCAAACGCCGGCTGCGCCCCGGCCTCAGTCGGCGCGGCAAAAAGCCAGGCGCGGAATGGCGTCCTGTCCCGCGTAGACGATGGCCAACTGCCCGAATTCGCGGGCCAGGGCCAGCCCCTCCAACAGGCTCATGCCCGGCACCAGCACGCTCTTTTCGCTGGGCCAAAGCCCGCCGCGGTCCTCGTTCATCCCATCCAGGTGGAAGCGGCCCGGCTGTTCGGCCAGCTTTTGCAGGAGACGCAGGTGGGCGGCCTCGTTGAGGTCCCGGCCAAGGATCCGGCTGCGCGGGTTGTGGGCGGTGATGCCCACGGCGCAGTCCAGCCCCCGTTCGGCCATGACGCGGGCCAGGGCCGGGGAGGCGTCGCCGATGCGCAGGACGAAACTCGCCGGCCCGGAGGCCACGCGGTACGAGGTTCCCAGATAGGCGCGCTTGAGTTCGGGGGTGATGTTGGGGCCGGGCGGAACCACGAAGTAGCGATCCTTGGGGACCTGGGGAGGCATGCGTGTCCTGAAGGGAGAATGCGCTGTTCAAAAAGGGGCCCTTTACCTATATTGGTCGACCCTACCCATGGAATCAAGATTTTAAAGGCGGACATGAGCGATTCCAAACGCGTCATTTTCATCGGCGGGGCCTGGCCCTACGCCAACGGTTCCCTGCACCTGGGGCACATCGCGGCCCTGATCGGCGGGGACGTCCTGGCCCGTTTCCACCGCCTCCAAGGCGACCGGGTCCTGTTCGTATCGGGCAGCGACTGCCACGGCACCCCCATCGCCCTGGAGGCCGAGCGCCAGCGCTGCCGGCCCGAGGACATCGCCGAACGCTTCCACAAGGAATTCCGCGAAACCCTGTGCACGCGCCTGGGCTTCTCCTACGACGTCTACACCCAGACCATGACCGCCAACCACCGCGAGGTCGTGCAGGGCGCCTTCACCAAGCTCCTGAACGAAGGCCTCATCGAAAAGCGCACCCAGCAGTTGGCCTTCTGCGAGAAGGACCAGCGCTTCCTGCCGGACCGCTACGTGGAAGGCACCTGCCCCAATTGCCACACCGAGGGCGCCCGCGGGGACCAGTGCGACGCCTGCGGCAAAATCCTGGAGGTCACGGAGCTGATCTCGCCGCGCTGCAAGCTCTGCGGGCAGACCCCGGTATGGAAGGATTCCGAGCATTTCTTCCTGCTGCTGTCCAAACTGCAGGACCGCCTCTTCGCGTGGCTGGAAAAATCCGAGGGCTGGCGCCGCAACGCCACGACCTACGTGAAGAACATCGTCTCCGAGGGCCTCAGGGACCGGGCCATCACCCGCGACACCACCTGGGGCATCCCCCTGCCCCTGGCGGGCTACGAGGGCAAGAGCATCTACGTGTGGTTCGAGGCGGTCTCCGGCTACCTGTCGGCCAGCGTGGAATGGGCCAAGGCCGGCGGGGACCCGGAAGCCTGGAAGGCTTTCTGGACGGCCCCCGTGGCGCGCCACTATTACATCCACGGCAAGGACAACATCCCTTTCCACGCCATCATCTGGCCGGGGATCCTCATGGGCCTGGGCTACCATCTGCCCGACCGCCTCTATTCCTCTGAATACCTCACCTTCGGCCAGAAGCAGTTCTCGAAGAGCCGCGGCCTGGTCATCAAGGCCGACGACATCGTGGAACGCCACGGCAGCGACGCGGTGCGCTACTACCTGGTCGCCAACGGCCCGGAAAACGCCGACGCGGACTTCACCTGGGAGGACTTCCAGGTGAAGGTCAATTCCGAGCTGATCGGCAAGATGGGGAATTTCGTGAACCGGACCCTGTCCTTCGCCCTGGCGAAATTCCCCGGGGGCATCGGCGTCTCCAGCGGCCCCGCGGACATCGACCCCGAACTGCGCGCGGAGGCGGAAGCCGCCTTCGTCTCGGTGGCCCAGGACATCCAGGCCGGCGAGTTCCGCAAGGCCTTGTGGGCGGTGATCCGCCTGTCCGAGACCGGCAACCGCTACGTGGACGCCCAGGCGCCCTGGAAGGCCATGAAGGAGAACCCCTCCGCGGCCGAAAAGATATTGGTGAACTCCCTGTGGCTTGCCCTGTGCATCGCCAAGCTGAGCCGGCCCTTCATGCCCGTGTTTTCGGAGAAAGTCCTGGCCCAGCTCCGCCAGGACGGCCAGGACGACTGGAAGGTCCCCGCCGTGTTCGCGTTCCACGTCCTTGAAGTGGCGCCCGTGGTGCAGAGGGTGGAGCTGCCGAAAGAAGCCTAGAGCGGCTCAGACCCGGACATGCTCCCCGCGTTGCCTGAACAAATCTACTAATTCCAGGCCCGGCGCCGCCGCAATAACCGCCAAAGTTCTTACCGCCACATTTTCAATGGCCGCCGTTTCGACGCTATGAAGTCGCCTCAGGGACACCCCGTGCTTCTGGGCGAGCTGCCGCTGTGTCCACTTCAGGGCCAGCCGCGCGTGAAAAATGTTCATGCCGATATGGGACCAAAAATCGGGCATAAACTCCCCCTTGGAAGAACTTGGACTCCCTGCTTTTTTTAAGGTGGTCGTTTTCATAGGCGCCCTCCATGGCTCAGCAACAGCAAATGCAATATATTGCATAACCCCAAGGTCCGTTCTTCCGGCCGGCACGATTTATGTCGCGCTTCAATCGGAGGTCGGCTCGCCTTGGCGCATAAAACGGCCTCCGACGATGTGCGGGACAGCCCCCTATTTGACGACAAAAACGGCGGCCTTGGGGTCCGGGGTCGCGATCACTATGCGTGGCACGCCGTCCCCAACAAGCCTGACCTGATCTTCCATTCAAGCGCGGCCGAAAGATCATTCATCTGCCTGTTATTCAAACGGTCTCGAAAGCGCTCCCACTGGCGCCCAAACACCCTGGGCCTCACTTCGCCCCTCAGCCTTCCCCGGCGGCCCGCGCAGCGGCGAGCGACTGAAGAAAGAACTGGTGGGCCTGGGTCCTGGGCGGCATACCGGTCTGGTGCCAGGCGATCCGGAAGCTCTCGCTCTCCAGGTGGCGGATGCCGAGGCGGTCGCCCGGCGCGTCCGCGTCAAAAACGATGCCCACCGGAGGATTCTCCCCGGGCTGGCGCTCATGCAGGTTCAGCCAGGTCAGCATGAAGTTCATGAGCTCCGGGCCCCTGCTGGGACGGGCCCCGTAGTCAAAAGACAGGGCGAAAAGGCAGCGCAGGCGGCGGTTGTACAGGAGCAGGTCCAGATAGAAATCGTCGGAACCGACCTGGAAGCGTTTCCGCCGCTCCACCAGGCTGAAACCGGCCTCAAGCTTGAGCAGATGGGACTCCATCGCGCGGATCAGCGCGCCGCGCGTCCCCTTGGGATGGCCCTCGGCGCAGCCCACAAAAGCGGCGAAATCCGGGTCCAGCGCGCTTTCCAGGGGCCGCTCCAGCGCCCAGGGCGAGGACCGCTCCGCCGCGGACCGGCCCTCAGGGACGGACGGATAGGCCATGGACCTGATCTCGACCCGCAAGCGGTCCGGGCTCCAGTCCCTTTTGAGGCAGCGCGCGCGGAAAAAATCCCGCTGCCTGGGATCGGACAGCGCAAGCAGCGCGAGCACGTGGGCCCAGGCCAGGCCCCTCAGGCTGTCCCTGCTTTTTATGGTGGGATAACATTCCGCGAAACGCACCATGCGCCGCAGCGCGTCGTCGCTGTAGCTCTGGCCATGGAGCCTGCACAGGGCCCGCGCCAGGGTGGCGATCAGCGAGTCCAAACGGTCCTGGCTCAGTTGCCTCTCTTCCAGCAAAGCAGCGCGGCGGATGAGCCGGCCCAAATCCCAATACAGGCCCAGCATGGAAGCATGGACGTCGAGGACGGACTTGGAGCGCGCCTCGGCGATCATCCTGCGCGTCGCGATCAGCGCATGGATGCCGTTCCTCAGTCCCTGGCCCCGCCCGGAAGCCGGACGTGCGTAGCGTGTCAACGCCATAGGTCCCCCTTTTGCAAGGCACCTGGCCAATAAAAAAAGCCCGACAAAGCTGGCAGGTGCCACACTTTGTCAGGCTTACTTAGGAAAGCTTAGGCCCGCCCCCCAGGGCGGTCAAGAAAGAAGCGAAAGGCGGCGGCTCAGCGTGTTAAAATCCGGGCAGCGCGGCCCCTTTGGCGAGCACGGTCCGATGGAGGACAATGTACGTGTCCCGTTCGCAGTTCCTTATCCTCGTTTTGACCGCCACGGCCCTGACGGCCTTAGCAGCAAAGGCTGAGGGGCAAGTCCTCAAGGGCTGCCTGCGGCCTGAATTCGAGTCCGCGGCCCGCGTGGGAGACCTGGACGGCTCCAGGCCCCTAGACCTCGACCTCGGCCTGCCCTTGCCGGATCCCGCCGGTCTGCAGGCGTTTGTCGCTACCCTGTACGATCCCCAATCGAAAAATTATCACCGCTACCTGGACCCCCAATCTTTCGCCGCGCGCTTCGGCCCAAGCCCCCAGGACTACCAAGCTTTGGAAAACTTCGTCCGCGCCCAGGGCCTGACGGTGCGCGCCACCCACAGCAGCCGCCTCTTGCTCGAGGTCCGGGGCCGGGCCGACCGCATCGAGCAGGTCTTTCATGTGACCTTGGGGCGCCGCTTGCGACCGGACGGCTCCCAATTTTTTGCGCCGGACCAGGATCCTTCCGTGGACCTTACCCTGCCCGGCCTGAGCGTGAGCGGCTTGGACAACTTTGCCCGCAGGCAAAGGCGTTCGCTGCGCCATCCCGGCCCGGCCCAAGGCGGAACCAGGGCCCAGACAGGGCGGGCTCCCAGGGCCGGCACGGGGGACGATTCCGACGGGGCCTACCAAGGCCAAGACTTCCGCGACGCCTATGTCCCGGGCGTATCCCTGCAAGGCAGCGGCCAGAACATCGGCCTGGTGGAGTTCGGCGGCTTCTACAGCCAGGACATCTCGACTTACGCCGCCACCTCCAATCCGCCGCTGCCCGTCACCGTGGTGGGCACGGTCCTGGTCGACGGGTTCGACGGGAACCCAATGGACAACGGCGACGGGAGCGCCTCCACCGGCGGCCCCGAAGGCGACTGTTCCGAGGTTTCCCTAGACATAGAACTGGCCATGTCCATGGCGCCCCAGGCCCATATCATCACCTACGAGGCGCCCTTCAGCGCCTCGATGAGCGAGGTGCTGGCGCCCATAGCGGACGACCCGGTCTGCAACCAAATCAGCTGTTCCTGGGGCGGGGGCGACATGGGATCCAACGCCGCCGCGCTGCTGCTCCAGCTCGCCTCCCAAGGCCAGGCCTTTTTCAACGCGACCGGAGACGTGGGCGCCTACGGCTCCGGCGACGTCGCCGGCGGGGTGCCCGGCCCGGACGACCTGAGCCCCTACATCACTGAGGTGGGCGGCACCAACTTGAACACAGGGGCGTCGACAAGCCCGCCCATCAGCTACGCCTCGGAAAGCACCTGGAACGACTATTCCGGGACCTGTTCGGGCATCGTCACCGGCTGCGGTTCCTGCGAAGGCGGCGTAAGTGGCGGCGGCATATGCGACGGCAGCGACGGTTCGAACATCCTGGATATTCCCAGCTACCAGGAGGGGATCTCCATGTCCACCAACGGCGGCTCCACCACCCGCCGTAACATCCCCGACGTGTCCGCGATGGCCGAAAACTACTGGGTGGTGTATTGCGACCTCTGCCCGGCGGTCGTGGGCCAGGAGGGCGCCGGCCAGCAGGCGGCCCCCTTCGACGGCACCAGCGCGGCCACGCCGCTGTGGGCCGCTTTTCTGGCCTTGGTCAACGAGCAGGCCGCGTCGGTGGGCAAGGCCCCTTTGGGCTTCGCGAATCCCGCACTCTACGCCGTGGCGAAGGGCTCCGGTTATACCGCGGATTTCCATTCCATCGAGGACAACAGCAACAACGACGTAGTCAGCGACTCCAACACCTCCTGCGATTCGATCTATTACACGGCTGTCGCCGGCTACAACCTCGCCACCGGCTGGGGAAGCCCAAAAGGAGCCGCCCTGATCCAAGCCCTGGTCGGGACCATCGCCAGCCCCACCATCAGCCCCACCTTCAGCGACAGCCCCACCCCTACGGCCACCTGGACCGCCAGCCCCAGCTACACCGCCACTCCCACCTTCAGCGACAGCCCCACTCCGACGCCTACCTTTACGGCCAGCCCCAGCTTCACCGCCACCCCCACCTTCAGTGACAGCCCGACCCCGACGCCCAGCTTTACGGCCAGCCCCAGCTTCACCGACAGCCCCACGGCCAGCCCCACCCCCCTCTACCTTTCAAGCGGCCTGGGAAAATGCATTTTGGCGCCCAATCCGGCCAGGGGCGGTGAAGCCGTGACCTTGTACCTCAACGCCCAGCCGTCCGGTACCCACTGGCGGGTCTATACTCTGGCCGGTCGGCGGATCGACGAGCTGAGTATTGAGGGTAGTGGCCCCCACCGCTTCTCCACCCAAGGCCTTTCCGCCGGGGTGTACTTTGCGCAGATTACGGTGAATTTCAGTTCCGGATACACCCAAAGCATGGTCTTGAAGTTTGCGGTAATTCCTTGATTTTTCTTGATAAGGATATCTAAAATTATTTAAAATCAACGCTTTTACGTCTTAGCTTAAATTATTACTTTAGATAATTTCCGCACTGCTTTGCTTTTTTACCGCCCAAAAGGCCGGACCCGGCGCCACGCATTAGGATCGCTTCCCTGTTCCCGTAACCTCTAAGCTTTAAAACATCCTGCCTTTTTAATGGCGACAGCAGGATACACAACGAGGCGCCCTGCTTGGCTGGATCTGTCGCTTCCATATACATCTTATGGAATTCTATAAATGCAAAAAAAACGATACAGAATTAACTCGAATTAACAAAAAATGACCCGTATTTCAAAAACACCTCCACTATCGTATTTCCATAATCCTTTTGCAGCCTACCTATTCTGAAAATTAAATTCGATCACAAAATGACCGAATCCGGAGCGTATTGAAAGTTACTAAAAATCTATAATCCACCATGACCTCAGACCAAGTCCGATAGCGCCTTTAAATCCATAGAAAGGAACTATCGTGCACAGTCCAAATTTTTCCACGGAATTCCATTTCGTGATCCGAGAAGGCAAAAGTTCCTTGGCCCAGCCCCTTGGGGTCGGACCTGGTACAGCCTACTTGATATTGCGGAACAAAGACTGCGCACCAGCTGAGCGCCGACTTAGCTGTCGGTCTTGAGAGGGCAATGACGCTGATCCGGACTAAATTCAGTGTTCACGCCGCCGGGGCCTTGCTCGCGTCGATCCTGGTTTGCGCTTCCCATGCCTTTGCCCTGGGCGGCTCGGGCGTGACCGCCTGCAACAGCTCCGCTCCCACCCCGGTCGCCGCGGAATCCCTGACCCAGTTCAACACCATCACCGGCATCGGCCTGAACTACACCCTGGTCCAAACCACGGCCGGCAAGAACTTCACGGTCGCCCTTCCCGCCGGCGCGGTCATTGTCCAAGCCTACTTCTGGCTGGTGGAGGATGAGAACACCGCCACCCCGGTCACCACCGCCACCTTCAACGGCACCGGCGTGACCGCCACCAACGCGACCACCAGCTTCCTGTGGAGCCCTTTGTGGTACACCAACCTCCGTTTTGACGTCACCGCCCTGGTGACCGCCACCGGCACCAGCTATTCCTGGGCCAGCGGCTCGGTCTCATCCATCGGCGTCGCCCAGTCCGGATACCTGGCCATCGTCTACCAACTGGCCTCGGACACCACGGAGACGACCCTGGTCTTCGCCGACGGTATGAACGTGTGGCACGACAACGAGACCACCGAGGACGGCCCCGGACCCGAACCGGTAAATCTCAACTGGAACTGCGCCGACAACCCCGTTTGCAACGTCAGCGACGTCAGCTTCAGCCGCGCCGGCGGGAACATCTATAACGTCGACGACGGCGACGTTGCCGACGGCAAATACGCCGACGAAATCCTGAATCCGAGCACCCACGCCATCCTTTGGACGGGCCCCACGGGCCAGCTCCCCATCTGCGGCGGCGAACCCTGCCCGCAGGTGTCCAGCTACAGCCCCGGTTCCCCCGCCTTCAGCGTCGGCCAGGACGCCACCGAATACGACCTTTACAACAACACCACCTACGCCGCCAAGGACACGGTCTTCCTGGCCTCCCTGGTGCTGATGAACAAATGCCCCAACCCCCAGAGCCCCACCAACACCCCGATGGTGTCCGCCACTCCCTCGCCCACCCGCACCCCGGTGGTCACCGAGACCCCGACCAACACGAGCGCGCCCACGCCCTGCGGCCCCGGCCCCAGCCTGGACACCGGCACAGAATGGAACGGCAACGGCGGAGGAACCGACACCTTCAGCGGCACCGTCACCGGACCCGCCACGCTGCCGACGGATCCCCTGTTCCTGGTGCGGGTCTATGTCGGCGGGAGCACCGGGGCGCCCGCGGGCATACTCACCTCCGTGACCTACGGAGGCGTGCCCCTCCAGGTCTATTACACCGGCCAGACCGCCATCGGCGGAAGCACCTCCAACACCGACTTCGAGACCTGGTACCTCACGGGCGCGAGCATCCCCACGGGAACCAAAACCCTCGTGTTCAACTGGAACAACGGCGTCTACTACGACCCCATCTGGTTTTCCGCGGAATTCTTCGAAAACGTCAACCAGAGCAATCCCCTCGGCGCCACCAGCGACAACATCGTCCAGAGCGGCGGCACCAGCTATGTCAGCTCCCTGACCAGCTCCCAGACCGGCAGCCTGGTTTCCAGCATCTTGACCGACGGCGAGGACAACTCCAACCCGACGGTCAGCATCTCCGGCTCCAGTCCCGGTGGAGCCGCTACCGAGTTTTCCGCGCCCGGCGCGGACGATTTCTGGGGTTCGGACGTCATCCAACCCACGGCCAACACCGCGACCACCATCACCCACTCCATGTCATCCAACGCCGACTATTGGTCCTCGGAGAACATCGAAATCCTGGCCCCTCCCTGCGTACCGAGCCCGACACCCACGAATACGCCCTCCAAGACCTTCACTCCCACGTCGACGCCCACCAACAGCTTCACCGCGAGCCCGACCAACACTTTCACTCCGTCGCCGACGAACACCTTCACGGCGTCGCCCACCAAGACCTTCACGGTCTCCCCCACCAACAGCTTCACCGTGTCCCCCACCAGCACTTTCTCCGTCTCCCCGACCAACACCTTCACGCCATCCCCGACGAACTCCTTCACGGTGTCACCGACCGAGAGCTTCACGCCTTCACCGACCAACTCCTTCACGGCGTCCCCCACCAGGACCTACACCGCCTCGCCCACCGCCACCTTCACCGTCTCGCCCACCAGCACCTTCACGGCGTCGCCGACCAACTCCTTCACCGTGTCCCCGACCAAGACCTACACCGTCTCACCGACCGACAGCTTCACCCCGTCTCCGACGAACACCTTCACGGTCTCGCCCACCAGGACCTACACCGTTTCCCCGACCGACACCTTCACGGTCTCGCCCACCAACACATTCTCGGTGTCCCCGACCAACACGTTCACCGCTTCACCGACCAGGACCTTCACGGCCTCACCCACCAACAGCTTCACGGCCTCGCCCACGGAATCCTTCACGCAGTCGCCGACCAACACCTTCACCGCTTCACCGACCAGGACCTTCACGGCCTCACCCAGCGTCACCGTGACCGAAACCTCCACACTGCCTCCCACGGGCACGGTCACGAACACCTATACCTTCACTGTTTCGCCCACCAACAGCTTCACCGTTTCACCCACCAGGACCTTCACCGTCTCACCCACCAACACCTTCAGCTTTTCCCCCACCAACACCTTCACGGACTCGCCCACGGAATCCTTCACGCAGTCGCCGACCAACACTTTCACCGCTTCACCGACCCTGACCTTCACGGCTTCGCCGACCAGGACCTTCACGGCCTCACCCAGCGTCACTGTGACCGAAACCTCCACCTTGCCTCCCACGGGCACGGTCACGAACACCTATACCTTCACCGTTTCGCCCACCAACAGCTTCACCGCCTCGCCCACCAGGACCTTCACCGTCTCACCCACCAGCAGCTTCACCACGTCCCCGACCCAAACCTTCACCGCGTCACCGACCGATACCTTCAGCTTCTCCCCCACTGAAACCTTCACGGCCTCACCCACGGCGTCGTTCACCCCTTCGCCGAGCGGCACCTTCACCGCCTCCCCGACCCAAACGTCCACGGTTTCCCCGACCAGGACCTTCACCGCCTCTCCCAGCGTCACGGTGACCGAAACCTCCACTTTGCCGTCCACGGGAACGGTGACCAACACCTACACCTTCACCGTTTCGCCCACCGACAGCTTCACCGCCTCGCCCACCAGGAGCTTCACCGTCTCACCCACCGACAGCTTCACCGCGTCCCCGACCGAGACCTCCACGGCGTCCCCCACGGAATCCTTCACGCCCTCACCCACGGAAAGCTTCACTGCCTCCCCCAGCCAGACGTCCACGGTTTCCCCGACCAGGACCTTCACCGCCTCGCCCAGCGTCAGCGTGACCGAAACCTCCACCCTGCCGTCCACCGGCACGGTGACGAACACCTACACCTTCACCGAGTCCCCGACCGAGACCGCCACGGCTTCTCCGACCCCCACCTTCAGCGCCTCGCCGACCAATACCTTCAGCTTCTCCCCCAGCGGCACCTTCACGGCGTCCCCCACGGATTCCTTCACGCCGTCGCCGACCGAGAGCTTCACGGCGTCACCGACCTTGAGTTCCACGGCCTCGCCCACCGAGACCTTCACCAAGCTGCCGACCGGCTCGGCGACGGACACCTCCAGCTCCACCGCCTCCCCGACCGAGAGCTCCACCCTGTCCGCGACGCCGACCTCCACGTCCTCGCCGACGCAGACCCAGACTCTGTCGCCGACCGGGACCCCGACCCTGGGCGCGTCGCCGACCGACAGCTTCACCGCGTCGCCCACCCGCACCTCCACCCAGTCCCCGACCGACACCTTCACCCCCAGCTCCACGGGCACGGCCAGCGCCACGCCCAGCTTCACCCTGAGCGCCACGGAAACCTTCACCCCTTCCCCGCCTGATTCCGCCACGGATTCGCCGACCGGCACCGCCAGCTTCACCGCCAGCCCCACCCGGACCTGGAGCGAAACCGCCACGCAGACCCCGACCGCGAGCGACAGTGCCACGGAAACGTCCAGCCCGTCGGACACGCCCAGCTACACTTCCACCGCCACGGACAGCCCGCAAAACACCTCCACCGACACGGCCACCGACAGCCCCAGCCCAAGCTCCACGCCCACGCACACGCCCACCTCGAGTTCGACCCTCAGTTCGAGCCCCAGCCGCACCGACACGCCGACCGACACCGTCACGGCGAGCCCGACGGCCAGCCCCAGCTCCACGAGGAGCCCCACCGCGACCTGGTCGCCCACCCGCACCGCGTCGCCGACCATGACCCTGACCTTGACCGTGACGCAGACCTTCACGGCCTCGGCCACGCCCGTGCCCGAGCCCTACCAGGTCGTCGTCAACATCTACAACAGCGCCGGGGAGCTGGTGCGCAGCCTGTACAACGGGACCTCCGAGTATTCCGCGGACCAGGCCCAGGTGCTCGAAACCGTCAGCCCCACCGGGGCCGTGCAGGTGGACATCGCGGGCCTGGACGGCAACGCCGGATCGAACCTGGAGTGGAACGCGAACAACAACAGCGGCCAGTCGGTCCAAAGCGGCGTCTACACCGTGGTGATCACGTCAAAAAACTCCTTCGGCCAGATCCAGACCCAGACCAAGGCGGTCTCCGTCCTGGCCGTGGGCGGCCAGGCGACCCTGAACATATACAACAGCGCCGGGGAGTTGGTCGCCAACCTCAGCGGCGCCCTGGCGAACGACACGAGCGCCCCCATCAGCATGAGCCTGGAACTCCCCAGCGGTCAGAACGGGATGGTCGCCTCCACGAACCCGAACTCCAAACAAGGCCTGGTCATCAAGCTGACCTTCGCCGACGGGAACACCCTGGACGTGCCCTGGACCGGCCTGAACAGCCAGGGGCAGCCGCTCCAGCCCGGAAACTACCTCGCGACCCTGTCCATGGCCGAACCCGGGGCGAGCAAGGTAGTGCAGACGCAGCCCTTTGTGCTCTTGAACGCCCCGGACTTCGGCGCGGCCGGCATGGCGCAGAGCGCCGTGGCGGCCCCGAACCCGGTGCAGGGCGGCTCGTTCACGGTCCAGTACCAGCCCGACGGCGTGGATTCGGCCGTGGCCACCCTGTATGACCTCGCCGGGCAGCTGGTCTGCGTGGGAATGAGCTCCGGACCGAATACCCTGAGCTTCTCCGGCAAATGGAGCGCGGGCGTCTACCTGCTTGATTTCGAGGTGCGTGACGGCGGCTCCGGGATTCTGGCCCGGAAGGTCATCAAAGTGGCCGTCGTGCGGTGATTGTTCAGGACCCGTTGATCTGTTGAAGGAACCGAAAAAATCCGGGCATCCAAACGAAGGCGGCCATGGGCCCCAAGCCCATGGCCGCGCAAAAACTTTCCTTGGTGCCAAAAAAACCCGCGGATCCCTGTCAGACCGTGATGACGACCTTGCCCCTGGCGTGCCCTTCCTCCAGATAGCGGATCGCTTCCGGCACCTGCTCCAGGGTATAGCTGCGGTCCACGACGGGAATGAGCTTCCCTTCCTCCATCAGCCCGCGCAGGAAGTCCAGGTCCTTCGGATCGGGCTTCATCAGCACGTTGCCCAGCTTCTGCCCCCCTTTGGACAGCCAGGCGCCCTGGACCAGGACCTCCGTCATCTGCTTGCCTGAGCCCCCCACCATGGCATAGCGCCCTGTCGGGCCCAGGGCGCCTTTGTATGCGGAAATGGGATGGTAGCCGTTCGCGGCCACGATGAGGTCGTAGCGGGCCTCCTGGCGCGTAAAATCGGTGGCCTGGTAGTCGATGACGTGGTCCGCGCCCATGGAACGCGCCATCTCAAGGTTCCGGGCGCTGCACACCGCGGTCACCTCGGCCCCCAGCGCCTTGGCGACCTGCACCGCGAAGGTGCCCACCCCCCCGGAAGCCCCGTTGACGAGGACTTTCTGGCCCGCCTGGACCCTTCCAAAGCCCCGCACGGCCTGGACAGCGGTCATTCCGGCCAAAGGCACCGCTGCGGCCTGCTCAAAGCTCAAACGGGCGGGTTTCAGGGCCAGGGCCTCCTCAGGGGCGCAGGCGTACTCCGCGAAGGCTCCCCAGCCGCAGGCGCTGAGGCATCCAAAGACCTCGTCGCCGACCTTGAAACGGGTCACCGCCGCGCCCACCGCCTCCACCTGGCCGGCCAGGT
This sequence comes from bacterium, assembly GCA_035485275.1. GTDB lineage: Bacteria > Oederibacteriota > JAJYGY01 > JAJYGY01 > DAIDJD01 > DAIDJD01. The sequence goes on along the minus strand of DATHOE010000019.1, from coordinate 759 downwards.
CGGCCCCGGGGACCTTGAATTTGGGCCTCAAAAGGCCGAAGGCCAGCCGGACCAAAAAGGGATCGGCGCGCATGACGTGCCAATCAGCCGCGTTCACGGAGCCGGCGCGGACGCGCACCAGGACTTCGCGCTCTTTGGGCTCCGGTTTGGGCAGGTCCGCCAGCTTCAGGCATTCGGGTGGTCCGTAACGGTCGATGGTGATGGCTTTCATTCTGCCCCCCAAAAGGTTGTAAAAGTCCAGGCATGCTAACAGGGCGCCGCGGCAATAGCTTGAACCAATCCGTTTAATTCGCTCCCAAATAAAACAAGGCCCCAGCCTTTCGGCTGGGGCCTTGAATTTAATCCCGGCGGCGTCCTACTCTCCCACAGCGCTTCCACTGCAGTACCATCGGCTCCGGTGGACTTAACTGCCGTGTTCGGAATGGGAACGGGTGTTGCCCCACCGACATGGCCACCGAGAAACTTTGCTGGCTCATACCCCGCCCCCCTTTGGGGGAGCTGCCATGCTCGAGCGCCCCTAAAGGCGTTCAAGAACGGCGGCATGAGCCACCATGACAATCCAGGAACGAAGAAGTTTTTAGCGTTTTTTGCTTTTATTTCGCAGACAAGACTCCTGAGGTCCATTCAAGACCTTTATCATAGAGTCAAGCCTCACGGCCAATTAGTACCAGTTAGCTGAAAGCCTCGCGGCTCTTACACTTCTGGCCTATCAACCTCGTAGACTACAAGGGGCCTTTAGTTGCCCGAAGGCAAAGGGAA
>DATHOE010000018.1:0-31464 GCA_035485275.1 bacterium | reverse complement strand
TTACGGCCTCGCCCACGAAGACATTCACGGTGTCGCCTACGAACACGTTCACGGCCTCGCCGACCAAAACATTCACGACTTCGCCCACGAACACGGTAACTGAAACATTTACAGTGTCGCCGACGAACACGTTCACGGCGTCGCCCACGAACACGTTCACGACTTCGCCGACCAAAACATTCACGACTTCGCCCACAAACACGGTAACTGAAACATTTACAGTGTCGCCGACAAACACGTTCACGGCCTCGCCGACCGAGACCTTCACGGCCTCGCCTACGAAGACCTTCACGGCCTCGCCCACGAACACGTTCACGGCCTCGCCGACGAACACGTTCACGGCCTCGCCGACGAACACGTTCACAGCCTCGCCGACGAATACATTCACGGCCTCGCCGACGAATACGTTCACAGCCTCGCCGACGAATACGTTCACAGCCTCGCCCACGAATACGTTCACGGCCTCGCCCACGAAGACATTCACGGTGTCGCCTACGAACACGTTCACGGCCTCGCCGACCAAAACATTCACGACTTCGCCCACGAACACGGCAACTGAAACATTTACAGTGTCGCCGACGAACACGTTCACGGCGTCGCCCACGAACACGTTCACGACCTCGCCGACCAAAACATTCACGACTTCGCCCACGAACACGGTAACTGAAACATTCACAGTGTCACCGACGAACACGTTCACGGTGTCGCCTACGGACACGGTCACGAAGACGTCCACGTCCTCACCTACGAACACCTACACAAAGACGTTCACGTTCTCACCCACGAGCACGAAAACGTTCACAAATACGCCGTCGCCGACCCGTACGCCCAGCCCTTCCGCAAGCCCGACCAATACGAAGACCTTCACGGTCTCGCCCACCCCTACAGATTCGCCGACCTCAACGGACTCGCCAACTGCCACACCCACATCGACGCCCTATGCTTTCACGGTCCTGGCGGTGGGCGGCGGCGGCGGCGGCGGCTACAACAGTGGCGGCGGCGGCGGCGGCGGCGATGTGGAGACAGCCACGCTGGACTTGAACGCAAACACTTATAGCGTTACTGTCGGCGCAGCCGGTACTGGCGCTGCGGCAGCCGGCTCCGCGGGAGGCAAAGGCGGGAACTCCACGTTCTCCACGATCACCGCGTACGGCGGCGGCGGAGGAGCTTCGGAGACTGGCATTGCCGCGACCTCGGGTGGTTCGGGGGGCGGCGGAGATTGGAGTAAAACGGCCGCCGCGGCCGCAGGGACAGGTGCCAATGTTTTTGCCGGCGGCGTCGCAGACGATGGCAATCCTTTTTACCTGGGCGGCGGAGGTGGCGGCGCGGGTGGGGTGGGTCAGGCGTCCCAGAACTCCGGCACCGGCCAGGCCGGCAACGGCGGAATAGGCTTTAGCTCCTCCATCACCGGAGCTGCCACTTACTACGGCGGCGGCGGCGGCGGCGGCGGCGATTACCAGAGGAACGGGACCGTCTTTGGCGGTGTAACGCTCACCGACATCAATGGCGCCGGCGGATCCGGCGGCGGCGGCGCGGGCGGCTACACCACTGCGGGTGTGGCTGGGACCGCGAACACGGGCGGCGGCGGCGGGGGCGGCTCGAACGGCACCGAGCCCCAGACCGGTGGAGATGGCGGCACAGGAGTAGTCATCATCAGCTATCCGTCGTCCTATGGACTGGCCACCGGCGTCAGCGGGGGCACCTTGACCACTTCCGGCGGAAACAACATCTACACATTCACCACCAGCGGATCCATCACGCTGCCGTAAACGCTTTTTGAACCGTACTTTAGTCGGCGGATCGCCGCGAATTTTGGGTGGGGAACAAGCCATGCCTCCTAGCGACCCAGTGCTTCCCGCGGCCACCCGCCTTGGGCCTTTGAGCTTGACCGTGCGAAACCGTTCTTCCATGGCGGCCTTCTACGCCGGGGCCCTGGGTCTGCGGGTGCAGGGCGAGGGAGCGGGCTTTTGCTCCCTCGGTTTCGGCGGAGAGGACCTGCTGCGGTTGGTGGAGGACAAGGCCGCTGTGGAGGCCGGCCGGCACGCGTCGCTGTACCACTTCTGCCTGGCCGTGGAACTGCGCGCGGACCTGGGTTGGTGGCTGCGCCGTCTGCTGGACAAGGGCTATGAGCTGGACGGCCTGGTGGACCACCGCATGGCGGAGGCCATTTACCTGAAGGATCCCGAAGGAAACGGGATTGAACTGAATTGGGACCGTCCGCGCAGCGAATGGCGGCCCTGGTCGGAGTGGCTGGCCATGGGTAATGCGCCGCTGGATACCGAGGGCCTTTTGAAGGCGGATGCCCAAGCCGGCTCCCGCGATACGCAGCCCGCATCGACCAGGGTGGGGCATTTGCATTTGCATGTCGGGGATCTCAAGGCCTGTGAGGCCTTTTATTGCGGGGCCATGGGCCTGACCAAGACCGTCGAGATTCCGGACCAGGCCGTTTTTACCGCCGCGGGCGGCTACCACCACCATGTGGCCTTCAATGTGTGGGCCGGCCGGGGAGTGGCTCCCCAGCCCATGGGCGCCTACGGACTGAGGTCCGCGACCCTGGTCCTGCCCAGCATGGACGACCTGCAGGCCGCGGGGAAACGCTTGGCCGCGGCCGGTTATGGGCTGGAAAGCGGCAAAACAGGCCTTTTTACTCGCGATCCCAGCGGTCATGGATGGTTATTGGCGGCCGCCAATTGACAAGGCACCGGTATTTGAGGACTATACTCGCCCCCAAGTCCGGCTCCTAAAAAGGCGTGGCTTGGGATTCTATAGGTACGGAAAGGTGGCCGAGCGGCTGAAGGCATCGGTTTGCTAAACCGACGTAGTGTTTTAGGACGCTACCGAGGGTTCGAATCCCTCCCTTTCCGAAGATAACAGAGGACCCGGCCGAAAGGCCGGGTCTTTTGCGTTCAAAGCCCGGAAAAGGAAGATTCCCAATGGGTTTCACCGAGGCGCATTCAGCGTCTAAGTGGCCCACACTGTCGTTTTCCACGATGAAGCGTTAAGGGCTGTTTGGTCAGGTTTGGGCGGTGCTATCCAGGTTTAGGCACGTTTTTGGCACAAAGATGGCACACGCGTGGCACAGCAAAAGGCCAACAGGATCATTGGAGGGAGTGGATATTGCCCAACCTTGACTAAGGGATTAAACTAAAGACGTCGATAAATGAGGATTGAAATGGACGGTCAAGACTATTCCGTAACCGGCAGGCTCTGGAGCCTAGGGCATTCCAACCTAGACTTCGAAACCTTTGTTCGGCGTTTGATGGAGCAGGACATTCAGGTGGTCGCGGATGTCCGTTCGCAACCTAGGTCGAAGTTCAGCCCGCACTTTGACCGGGCGTACCTGGAAAAAAATCTGCCGGAGTATGGCATCAAGTACGTTTTTCTTGGTAAAGAACTTGGGGGACGTCCCCTAGGGAGCAAATTCTACGACGAAGATGGCCACGCCTTATATTCGGAAATGGCCGAATCGGAGATCTTTCAGGAAGGCCTTCGGCGTCTGAAGGAAGGCGTATCAAAGTACAGGGTTGCAATGGTATGCAGTGAAGAGGATCCCCGTACCTGCCACAGGCACCTTTTGATTTCCCGAGTGCTCTTGAAAGATGGCTTTCAGATTGACCACATTCGGGCGAAGGGCAATGTTGTCTCCGCAGCCGCTATAGAGGAGGCGGACGCTTCCCATCAAATGGCGCTGTTTCCGGGCGAACAGAGGTCAGCATGGAGATCTTTACAATCGGTTTCGCACAAAAGAGCGCCCGACAATTTTTCGGCATTCTGAACAGCAATGGCATCCAGCGCCTCATAGACATCCGCGTCAACAACGTTTCGCAACTAGCAGGCTTCACCAAGAAAGAAGACCTGAGCTTTTTCCTTGAGAAGCTGGGCGGCATTCAGTACGTCCATATGCCGCAATTGGCTCCGACGCAAGACCTATTAAAGCGCTACCAAAACAAAAAGATCGACTGGGCGGGGTACGAAAAAGAGTTTCAAGCAATTCTGGATGCCCGAAAGTCCGTCGCTGACTTTGACTATGGACTGCTCGAACAGCCGACCGTGATGCTCTGTAGCGAAGCCACAGCTGAGCATTGTCACCGCCGGTTAGTCGCTGAACGTCTCAAGGAACAGCGGCCCAATTTGAAAATTGTCCACTTGTGAGATGAGGACATGCTTAAGGAGTTGGAATTTCTGTGCCTTGCAAGCTCTCTAAAACACAGGGAGAGGTGTATTGCGGGAATTTCCCTTAAAGGACGATGGATTCGTCTTGTATCAAAACGCGAAGATGGAGCCCTAAATGGAAACGAATATCGCCTAGAAAATGGCACCGACCCTGAGCATTTTGATGTCATCTGCGTTAAAGTCGAAAAGTCCCAACCAGAGCCACATCAGCCAGAAAACTATGTTATTGCAGATTCACCATGGAAATTGAGATCCAGGCTTGCTCCTAGCAATCACAAGGCCTTGATTGAAGATCACATTTACGAAGGAAGCCCGTTCTTGGGATTTCCCGGGAAGGGCATAGCATTTCAAGGTTTGCAGTCATCAACTTCTCCGATGGAGTACGAAGAAGAATGATATAGGCAACGCACCTCCTTGTTATCAGCAGGTGAGCTGGAGTACATATGTCGAATGGCATAAAACCATCGAAAATATCAAATGGCGTATGGCGCTTTGGGAACTAAGTCTTTGGGGTATAAATTGGGGTGCTTAGTCGGTCTTGGGCATTTTTTAGCACAATTTTGGGCGCCAGAATTAAGTCAAACGAAGTGTTATTCCCCTAGATAGGCCATCCGTACGCGTTCGTCGCGGGCCACTTCCGCCGCCGGACCTTCCAGCGCCAGGCGGCCCGTCTCCAGGACATAGGCGTAGTGCCCAATCTCCAGCGCCGCGGCCGCGTTTTGTTCGACCAGCAGCACGCTCACGCCCTCGGAACAGATGCGGCTCACCGTCTCCAAAATCAGCTCCGTGACCTGGGGGGCCAGCCCCAGGCTGGGCTCGTCCAGCAGGAGCAGTTCGGGCCGGGCCATCAGGGCGCGGCCCAGGGCCAGCATCTGCTGTTCGCCGCCGGAGAGGGTTTCGGCCTTTTGTTTGACCCGTTCCGCTAGGCGGGGGAAAAGGCCGAACACGTGGTCCCGGTCGCTCCGCACGCCCGCCGGGTCGCCGCGGGTATAGGCGCCCAGATCCAGATTTTCTTCGACGCTCAGGCCGGCCAAAACGCCGCGGCCTTCGGGGCAATGCACCAGGCCACGCCGGACCAGATGGTGCACGGGAAGCCCCGCGGTCGGTGCGGACTTGAAGAGGATGCTCCCCTTGAAGGGCTCAAGCCCGCTGATGGCCCGCAAAGTGCTGCTTTTGCCGGCGCCGTTGGCCCCGATCAGGCACACGATTTTCCCTCGGGGCACGCACAGGGTCAGGCCTTGCACTGCCTTGATGGCGCCATAGGCGACCTCGACGGCCTTGAGTTCGAGGATGTTTTCCATCAGGACGCCGCCCTTAGGGCGTTCTTTTTTGTGCCCAGATAGGCTTCCAGGACCCTGGGATCCCGGCGCACCGCCTCGGGCCGGCCTTCGGCGATCTTCTGCCCGTGGTCCAGCACGATCAGCCTTTCGCACAGGTCCATCACCACGCTCATGTCGTGTTCAATGAGCAGGATGCTCAGCTTGAACTCCGACCGCAGGCTCCGGATCGCCTCCTTGAGCCAGCCGCTTTCGGAGGGGTTCATGCCGGCCGCGGGCTCGTCCAGCAGCAGTATCTTGGGGCCGGCCGCGAGGGCCCGCGCGATTTCCAGCCGCTTCTGCTCGCCGTAGGGGAGGCTGCCGGCCCGTTCCTGGATCCGCGCGCCCAGATCCATGCGGGCGAGGAGGTGCAGGGCATGGGATCGCATGGCTTCTTCCGCCATCCGGGCCGGGCCGCGCGCCGTCAGGGTGGCGGCCAGGGACGGGGCATGGTCGGCGTGCAGGGCCAGGCGCACGTTGTCCAGGACGCTCATTTCCTTGAACAGGCGGATGTTCTGGAAGGTGCGCACCAGGCCCAGCCGGGCGATCTCAAAGGGTTTCATGCCGTCCAAGGACCGCCCCAGGGCCAGCACCCGGCCGTGGTTGGGGAGGTAAACACCGGTGAGCACGTTGAAGAGGCTGGTCTTTCCGGCGCCGTTGGGGCCGATGACCCCGGCGAGTTCCCCTTTCCCCAGCGTCAGGCTCAGGTCGCTGAGGGCGCTCAGCCCCCCGAAGCGGAGGCTTACGTTTTCAACGGACAGGATCGTTTCGCTCAAAAATGCTCCGTTTTTTCAGGTCCGCGGACGGCGCAGATCAAGGCAGGACGGGAAATCCGAGGGCCGTTCGCGCCCGGGCACGGCCACCCAGCCGCCTGCGCGGCCGCGGGCCTCGAACAGGGATTTCCAACGCGATTCCGCCTCCTCGTCGTTCACGGGCATGAGTTCGAAACTGCGGCCGCCGGGGTGGCTGGCGTGCCAGGCGCAGCCGCCGAGGGAGCGCTGCTGGACGGGATCGATGAGCTCCAGGACCAGGGGGGACACTGCGGGGACGTCGCTATAGAGCGAAGAGGGCTGGTCCCAGGCCTTGTAGCGCACCGCCCCCACCTGGATGCCGGGCACATCGGTGGGCCGCATGGGCACGCGGCGTCCGGCGCAGGACAGGATCAGGCCGGGCCGCGCGTCCCGAAGGAGCACCTGCACCCGTTCGGTGGAGGCGTCCACGGCCCGGCTCACCGAACCGGCCAGAGATTCCTCGGCCAGGACCGGCCAGGGCTCCAGGGCCGCGCGCAGTTCGAGCTCGGCTCCGTCGATCACGGCCCTGCCGCAGACCGGGAAGCGGAAATTGAGCTGGGCCCGGAACCACTCAAGTTCGAAGCGCAGGCCGTCGGCGTTGAGGTCCTGCAGGACCTCGTTCAAGTCGTCCCACAGGTGCCAGGGTAACATGAAACGGTCATGCAGGCGCGTCCCCCAGCGCACCAGGGACGTGCGTCGCGGCGCTTTCCACAGATGGGCCACCAGGGCCCGGACCAGCAGGGCCTGCAGCAGCGCCATGCGGGGATGGGGGGCCATCTCAAAGGCCCTCAGCTCCAGGAGGCCCTGGCGTCCGCGCTCGGAGCCGGGGTCGTAGAGCTTGTCGATGCACAGTTCCGTGCGGTGGGTGTTGCCGCTGACGTCGGAGAGCAGGTGGCGGAACAGGCGGTCCAGGCGCCAATAGGGGAGGCCGCCGCTTTCGGGGACCCGGGCCATCGCGTTTTCCAGCTCGTAGAGCACGTCGTGGCGGGCCTCGTCAGGGCGCGGAGCCTGGCTGGTGGGGCCCACGAAGAGGGAGGAAAAGAAATAGGACAGGCTGGGGTGGCGCTGCCAATAGGCGATCATGGCCGGAAGGAGGCCGGGCCTGCGGAAAAAGGGGCTGGCTTCCGGGGTGGCCGCGCCCAGCACAAGGTGGCAGCCGCCGCCAGATCCCACGGCCCGTCCGTTGACCAGGAACTTCACCGCGCTGAGGCCGCATTGGCGGGCGTCGGCGTAGAGCCCTTCAAAAATGGATTTCAGGCTCTCCCAGTCGGCCGCGGGATGGATGTTCACCTCCAGCACGCCGGGGTCGGGCGTGACCCGGAAATTGCCGAGCCGGCTGTCTGCGGGTGGCTCGTAGCCCTCCAAAACAAGGGGCACACCCTCGGCCAGGGCAGCCGTTTCGACGTCGGAGACCAGCTCCAGGAAGTGCTCCAGGCGGGCCAGGGGGGGCAGGAACACGTGCAGGCGTCCGTCCACGTATTCCACGCACAGGGCCGTGCGGACCGCGCCGTGCGCGTCGCCTCCGGGGCGGGACGCCTTGATGGGATGGGGAGGCAGGGGCTTGGGCGGCGCGAAGGGGCCGATCGGGCTGGGCACGGGCTCCAGGGCGCGATCAGGGTCCGCCTGTATCTGGTCCAGCAGCAGGCGGTAACCCATGGCCGAGTCCCCTTCGGAGAGGGTCAGGCTCCCGGAATTCAGGCGCCAGGCTTCGGTGGCCCAGCCCTCGCGCTGCGCGCTCCAGGTCAGGGGCAGCACCCAGCCGGTGGGTGTGCGGACCGCCTCGGCCGTGGCGGTGGCGGTATGGCGCTGACGGACCAAACCGCCGGCCACCTCACGTTCCTGCGTGGCCTGGGCCGCCGCGGGCCGGGCCGGCGCCGCCTGCTTTGACGAAGCCTCATAGGCAGGGAGCACGCGCTGCGGATCCAGCCCCAGGCGTCCGGCCAGGGCGCGCAGGAACAGCGCGCCTCCGTCGAGGGAGGCCCGTCCGGGTGTGGACGGATCTCCAAGGAGTTCGGGCCGGGTCCACAGGGGCTGGCCGTCGGTGCGCCAAAAGCTGTTCAGGGACCAGCGCGGCAGGGGCTCGCCGCCGTACCATTTGCCCTGGCCCACATGGGCCAGGGAGCCCGGCGAGAAGCGCTTGCGAAGGGCCTGCAGCATCTGCCAGCCCTTCTCCAGCTTGTGCGCGCCCAGGGCCCCGGTCCGCCACTGGAGGTCGTCCCGGCGGTCCACCGCCACGAAGGTGGGTTCGCCGCCCATGGTCAGGCCAACGCCCAGCTTCTCCAGGCGCTCGTCCACCGCCTTGCCCAGCCGGTCCACGGACTGCCATTGCGCGTCGCTCAGGGGCAGGGTCGCGCGCGGCGGGTCGGCCGTGCGCCGCACGCTCATGTGGTGCTCCAGCACGGCCTCGCAGGGCTCCAAGCTTCCGGTGATGGGGGCGGCGCTGACCGGGTGGGGCGTGCAACTGAGGGGCAGGTGCCCTTCGCCGGTGAAGAGGCCGGAGGTCGGATCCAGGCCCACCCAGCCCGCGCCGGGCAAATAGACCTCGGTCCAGGCGTGCAGGTCGGTGAAGTCCCGCTCCGGGCCCGAGGGCCCCTCAAGGGGCGGGACGTCGGAGCTCAACTGCACCAGGTATCCGGACGCGAAGCGGGCGGCCAGCCCCAGGTGCCGGCACACCAGGCACAGGAGCCAGGCCAGGTCCCGGCAGGAGCCGCTGCGCAGGCCCAAGGTCGTTTCGCAGGGCTGCACGCCGGGCTCCAGCCGCACCAGGTAGCTGTTCTCGCGGTTGACGCGCTGGTTCAGCTCGGACAGGAGGGCGGCGATGTGCCGCTTTTTTTTGCCCACGGAGGCGACATAGTCCCTCAGGCGCGGGCCGTCCTCCTCCAGCTTCAGGTAGGGCGAAAGGTCGTCCTTGAGCGAAGGCGCGTAGCTGAAGGGGTATTCGCGGCAGTTTTCGTCGATGAAGAAATCGAAGGGATTGATGCGGTGGAGTTCGGCGCGCAGGGACACCCGCACCGACAGGCTGTCGGTGGGCTCCGGGAAATTCACCAGGGCCAGGAAGTTGCCGAAGGGGTCCTGCTGCCAGTTGAGAAAATGTTTGGAGGGCTGGATGTCCAGGGAGTACGACAGGATGGGCGTGCGGCAGTGGGCGGCCGGGCGCAGGCGTATGGTCTGGGGGCCCAGGCGCACGGAGCGGTCATAGCGGTAGCGGGTCAGGTGGTCCAGGCTCACTTCAACGCAGGTTCCAGGCATTTTGGGGTCGCGGTTTACGTCCGGCATATTAGAATGCTCCTTATGACTAATTTCTTCGCGCTATCCTTCGACAACGCCGCCTCGCCGTCCCTGCGCCTCAAGGTCGAGCAGGATCCCGAGGGCGAGGCGAATTGGGGAGTGGTTTGGTACTCGGGCGACGACGGCTTGGCCACCAAGGTCAAAAGCTCCGGCAGCGGGGATGAGGAGCTGAACCGCCTGCTGGCCGACTGGAACCGTTTCCGTTCCGCGTCCTTTTTCGCCATGTCGGGCGAACGCCAGCACGGCAAGAACAGCCCCCCCTACCTGCGCAGCTACGGCGGCCGCCAGTTCGTGTTCGTCTTCAGCGGGGCCCTCAAGGGCGACGTCCAGGCCCAGCTTTCCTTGGGCGGCGACCCCAGCTTCGAGCCCCTGGGCTCGGCCCCGTCCGAGCACGCCTTCTGCTGGCTCCTGCACAAGCTCTTCGAGAACCAAAGCCGCAAGCTGTCCGGGGTCCCTTCGCGCGACCTGCACCGCTGGCTGGGCGAGATCAACGCCCTGGGCGAGTTCAACTGCGTGATCAGCGACGGGCTCAACCAGGTGGCCTACCGCGACCGCGAAGGCCGCGGCAGCCTTTACGGGCTGCGCCGCATCCCCCCGCACGCGCACACCCACCTTGAGAACGAAGCCCTGACCATGGACCTGGGCGACGCCATGGACGCCAGCCGCAGCGTCTACATTTTCTCGACCGAGCCGCTCTCGCCGGAGGACTGGCAGCCCGTGCCCGCGGGGGCCATGCTGACCGTGCGGCGGGGCCAGCTGCTGTACGACAGCACGGGGACCCTGAGGCGGCCCAACCCCGCCGCGGGCTGGGCCGGAATGGGCCTCCAGGCCCAGTGGAACACGGTCTCCCAGCCGGTGGCGGCGCCGCCGCCGCCGCCGGGGCCGCGCATCCTGAGCGTGCAGCACGAAACGACCTATCATTACCGCATGCCGGTGGAGCGCTCCAGCCACCTCTTGCGCCTGCGGCCGGAGCACGACCGCCACCAGGACCTGCTCGATTTTTCGGTGGAGCTGACCGTGGACGGCCGGCGCCGCGAATTCGAGGACGTGTTCGGCAACGCCACCATCCAGCTGGAGGTGGAGCACCCCTTCACCATGCTGTCCGTGCGCAGCCGTTCCAGGGTGCGCCTGCAGCCCGCGCCCACGCGCTGGCTGGACTCCAAGGCCTTCCAGCGCGAGCGCCTGCCCCAGCTGTGGATGCCCTGGCAGCGGCAGATGATGCTGCCCTACCTGCTGCCGCCGGAATTGGCGGAGACCGAGCTGCGCCAGCTGACCGACTACGCCATGGGCTTCGCCCAGCGCAACGATTTCGACCTGCTCGACACCCTGATGGACATGAACCAGACCATCCGGGAGGATTACGTCTACGCCAGCGGCTCCACCAACAATTTCACCACGCCCTTCGACGTGTACCTCAACCGCCGGGGCGTGTGCCAGGATTTCGCCAACCTCTTCATCTGCCTGGCGCGCCTGCTCAACATCCCGGCCCGTTACCGCGTGGGCTACATCTTCACCGGGGCCAACTACTGGAACAGGCAGCAGTCCGACGCCTCGCACGCCTGGGCCGAGGTCTACCTTCCCGTGCCCGGATGGACCGGCTTCGACCCGACGAATGGTTGTGTCACGGGGCGGGACCACGTGCGCGTCGCCTGCGGCCGCAACTACCTGGACGCCACCCCGACCTCCGGCACCATCTTCAAGGGCGGCGGGCCTGAAACCCTGGTGGTGGACGTGAAGGTGGAGGAAGAAGCCCCGCCGGCCGTTTAAGTCCCGCCCCCTTGTCTTTTTCCGTCGATCCAGCGGCGCGCCCAGGCGCCCGTCCACAATTCGCCGCGGCCCAGCAGCCCGCCCGGCCTGAAGATCATGAGCAGCACCAAAGCCAGCGAATACAGGACCATGCGCAGGTCCACGCCCGTGAGCTCCTTGAGCGGGCGCAGGGCCTCCGGCAGGGCCGTCAAGATGGCAGCCGCGAGCAGGGCGCCGCTCATGCTGCCCATGCCCCCCAGCACCACCATGACCACGATCTCCACCGACTTCATGAAGTCGAAGCTGCCGGGGTAGATGAAGCTTTCCTGGTGGGCGAAGAGCGCCCCGGCCACCCCGGCCCAGGCCGCGGAGGCGGCGAAGGCGCCGACCTTGCAGCGCGTGGTGTCCACGCCCAGGGCCTCGGCGGCCGTCTCGTTCTCGCGGACGCTGAGCAGGGCCCTGCCCGAGCTGCTTTCCATCACCCGGTGGCAGGCCAGGCAGGCCAGCGCCAGGAGGCCGAAGATCCAGGCCGCGCCGCCGGCCGGGGGGATGCCGATGAAGCCCCTGGCGCCGCCCAGGGCTTCGCTGTTGAGCAGGCCCACGCGGATGATCTCGCCGAAGCCCAGCGTCACGATGGCCAGATAGTCGCCCTTCAGGCGCAGGCTGGGCAGCCCCACCAGCCAGCCCGCCAGGCCCGCCACCAGGGCGCCGGCGCAGACCGTGCAGGCGAGGCCCGCCTGGGCCTCCAAGGGCCCGGTGTTGAAGAGCGCGGCCAGGGGCCCGGTGCTGAGCCATGCCGCGGTGTAGGCGCCCAAGGCCATGAAGCCGGCATGGCCCAGGCTGAACTGTCCCGCCACGCCGTTGACCAGGTTCAGGCTCACCGCCAGGATCGCGTTGATGCCGATGAGCAGGAACAGGGCGCCGAGGTAGGGGGGCAGCGCTGCGTCGATCCCCCAGGCCGCCAGGCTGACGGCCGCCAGCAGGCCCAGGGCGACGCCGTTGGAAACGGCGGGACCCCTCATACCTTTTCTCGCTGGTGGCTGCCCAGGAGCCCGGAGGGTTTGAACAGGAGGATCAAAATCAGCAGGCCGAAGGCCAGGGCGTCGCGCCAGGAGCTGGCGCCGTAGGCCGCCACCAGGGTCTCCGCCAGCCCTAAAATCATCGCGCCGAGCACCGCGCCGCGCAGGTTTCCGATGCCCCCCAGCACGGCGGCCACGAAGGCCTTGATGCCGGGCATCACGCCCATCAGGGGGTCCACCTTCGGGTACTTGGCGCCGTAGAGGACGGCCGCGGCCGCGGCCAGGGCCGAGCCCACCGCGAAGGTGATCGAGATCACGCGGTCCACGGGGATGCCCAGCAGGGCCGCCGTTTCGTGGCTGTGGCTGACGGCCCGCATGGCGCGGCCCATGCGGGTGCGGTGCACCCAGACATCCAGCGCCAGCAGCAGCGCCAAAGCGCAGCCCAGCACGGCCAGGTCCAGGACGGAGACCTGCGCCCCGGCCACGGAAAAGGCGGGCGCGTCGACGATCAAGGCCGGGACCCGGCGGGGGCTGGCCCCGAAGACCGCCTGGGCCCCGTTTTCCAGCAGCAGGCTGACCCCGACGGCCGTGATCAGCAGGTTCAGGCGCGGCTGGCCGCGCAGGGGTCGGTAGGCCAGGCGTTCCACCAGCCAGCCGGCCGCGGCGGCCGCGGCCATGCTGAGCGCCAGCACCAACGCGAAGGCCCCCCAGGAGGAGACCGGCAGGCCCGCGGAGACGGCGTCACCCAGGCCCAGCGCTGCGCAGGCGCCCAAGGCCGCGTAGGCCGCCAGCATGAACAGATCGCCGTGGGCGAAATTGATCAGGCGCAGGATGCCGTACACCAGGGTGTAGCCCAGCGCGATCAGGGCGTAGATGCTGCCCAGGCTGACGCCGTTGATGAGGTTCTGGATGAAAGTGGCCAATGCGCTTCTCCCTGAGCCGGTCCGATGCCGACTCTATAGGAAAAGCACTTCGGTCTCCAGTTCCGATTGGGCCGTGGTCGAGCCGAAACGGCCGGAGAGGGGCGCCGCGCCGGACGGATCCGGGCTGGCGGCCAGGGCTATGTGGCGGTCCGCGCAGGCCAGGCCCGTGCTGGGATCGAAGCCGCGCCAGCCCGCGCCCGGCAGGAAGACCTCGGTCCAGGCGTGCAGCTCCTTGGTGCGCACGAAGGGGTCGCCTTCGTGGTAGCCGCTGACGAAGCGGGCGGGCATGCCTTCGGAGCGGGCGGCCGCGCAGAAGAGCACGGCCAGGTCGCGGCAGGCGCCGCGGCCGCGGCTAAGGGTTTCGGAGGCGGGCTGGGGCGCTCCCTGGGGCCGCACTTCGTAGGCTATCTTTTCGTTGATCCATCGGTTCAGGCGCATCAGGAAGGACAGGGAATCGTTGCCGCTGTCCCCGCGCAGGGCCAGGGCCAGCTCTGCGGCCTCCGGCTCCACCGGCCCCAGCAGGGCGGCGGCGGCCCCGAAATGGCCGCTTTCGATGCGGTGGCCCCAGGGCAGGCCGGAGAAATCGGCGTCGATCACGAAGTCGAAGGGGTTCTGGCGCAGGGTCTCGACCGTGGACTCGGCCTGCAGTTCAAGGGCGGTGGTCTGCCCCACGAACCAGGCGTGCTCAGCCACGTTGCCGTTTTCGTCGAGGCAGGAGCTGCGCAGGCTGGGCTGGGGGGCTATCTGCAGCAGGTGGTCCAGCAGGCGCTGGCCGCCGTCTTCGCGGGGGCGCAGGCGCAGGGACTGCGGCCCCAGCACGGCCGGGGCGGCGTATCGGTAGCTCAGGCGGTGGCGGATTTTGAAGATCATGAGTCTCGCACCGGACCTTTCAGGACCTTGTCCACCAGGGAGTCGACCCAGTCCTGGGGTATTTCGCTGACCGCCATGCGCAGGCGTTCGCTCCACCATTTGCTCAGGTCCGCCAGGTCCTCGCGCTGCAGGCGCCCGGAGCGCACCTCCGGGTCCCCGTCGCGGTACAGGACGACGTCGAGGGGGAAGTCCACGTCCGAGGCGGATATGCGCGTGCTGTCGAAGGCGAGGCAGCCCACCTTGAAGGCCCAGGCGATGGAATCCCCGTGCTTGAGGCTGCGGTCGAGCACCGGCCTTCCGAAGCCGCTTTCGCCGATGATGTGGTAGGGCCGGGCCTCGTTGATCTCCACCCAGTTGCCCTGCGGATAAATGAGGTACAGCTTGGGCTCGCTGTCCGCCGACAGGCGGCCGCCGATGAGGGCGTGGATGTTGAAGCTCAGGTTGCTTTCCATCAGGGCCTGGCCGTCCTCCTGGGCCACCTTGCGCACCTGGGCGCCGAAGGCGCTGGCCGCCTTGTAGAGGCGGTCGTAGCCCGCCCCGCCCGCCAGCTCGTCGTCGAAGTAGGTCAACACTTTGTCCCGCACGCTGCGCAGGCCGCTGGTCATCAGGAACATGGGGTAGCCGTGCTGCTGAAAGGTGGCGACTTTTTTGGCCAGGAACACTTCATTTCCGCTGGTGATGCGCGTGTCGGACAGGCCCACCAGGCCGCCCTTCAATTTGATGCCGAGGCAAAACGTCATTGTTTGTTGTTCTCCCGGTGCTTGGGTGGTTTTCGCTATTGCTGGTTGGCGTGCTCGTAGGCGGGCGGCTGGTCCGGTTCCGGCGCGGCCGGCGGCTCAAAATATTCCTTCAAGACGCTGTCGCCGACGGCGTTCAGGCGCTGCTGAAAGCGGTCCAGCCAGCTGTGTATGCCTTCCTCGAGCACGTCGGCGATTTCCGTGTAGCGCAGGTCGGCGGCCAGGCGCCCCAGGCCCTTTTCGGCGGCGTTGCTGAACATGCCCGGGGGGGTGCCGTTGATGGCCCGCAGGGCCTCCTCGGCGGTCCTGAGGCAGAAGGAAACGCTGCGGGGGAAGGCGCCGTCCAGCAGCAGGAATTCGGCCACTTTTTGGCCGTCCGTCCCCCCGTGGCGGCGGCGGTACATGGTCAGGGCGCCGGCGCTTTTGGCCACGGCTTCCCAGCGCAGCTCATGCCCGGATTCCCCGCCGCGGCCCTCCAGCAGGGCGTGCTGCACGTCCACCAGGCGCGAAGTCTGGTCCGCCCGTTCGAGGTGCTGGCCCAATTGGCTGAACTGCCAGCCCTCGTCCCGCACCAGGGTGGTGGCCAGCAGGCCGTCCAATTGTCGCCCCGCGAGGCGCACCTCCTCGAGGGCCGCCTCCAGCGTTCCCGGCGAATCCCCGAGGGAGGCCGCCTGGCGCAGGTTCAGGTACAGGGCGTTGATGGCCTCCCAGGCTTCGCTGGGCAGGTGTTCGCGCACCGTGCGGGCGTTCTCGCGGGCCAGGTGGACGCAGGAGGCCACGCTGTTGGGGTTTTCCGGGTCGAAGGCGAGGAAGGCCAGCGCCGGGCCCCGGCGGACCGCCCCATGGCGCTTGAGAAAGGGCTCCAGGTCGCCGGTGGTGGCCACCACCGCCGCCCAGGCCTCGTCCTCCCCGCCGCTCAGGTCCATGCTGAGGCTGAGGTTGACGTCCACCAGCCTGGCCACGGATTCGCTGCGTTCCAGGTAGCGCGACATCCAATACAGGGCGCCCGCTGTGCGGCTCAGCATGCTCAGCCCTCCGTCGCCGCGAGCTGGGCGAGCTCCGGATTGGCGGGTTTTTGCGGCTGGGTCGGCAGAACGACCCAGGTGTCCTTGCTTCCGCCGCCCTGGCTGGAATTGACCACCAGGGATCCTTTTTTCAGCGCCACCCGGGTCAGGCCGCCGGGCGTCACCCATTGGCTCTCGCCGCTGAGGATGTAGGGCCGCAGGTCGACGTGGCGGCCCTCCAGGCCCCCGTCCACCAGGGTGGGCATGCGGCTGAGGGCCAGGGTGGGCTGGGCGATGTAGTTGCGGGGATGGGCCTGGATGCGGGCCGCGAAGGTTTCGCGCTCCTCCTCCGTGGAATGCGGCCCCACCAGCATGCCGTAACCCCCGGATTCGTTGACCGCCTTGACCACCATTTTGTGCAGGTTTTTCAGCACATGGTCGCGCTGGGGCGCCTCCCAGCAGATGAAGGTCTCGACGTTGGGGATGATGGCCTCCTCGGACAGGTAGTACTTGATGATCTGGGGCACGTAGGCGTAGACCGCCTTGTCGTCGGCCACGCCGGTGCCCGGCGCGTTGGCCAGGGCGACGCCGCCCGAGGCCCAGGCCTTGAACAGGCCCGGCACGCCCAACTTGGATTCCGGGCGGAAGGCGAGCGGGTCCAGGAAGTCGTCGTCGATGCGGCGGTAGATCACCTCCACCGGCTGGGGGCCGCGGGTCGTGCGAAGCTTCACGCGGCCGTTTTCCACGTAGAGGTCGCCGCCCTCGGCCAGCTCGATGCCCATCTGCTGGGCCAGGAAACTGTGCTCGTAGTAGGCGCTGTTGTAAGCGCCCGGGGTCAGCAGGACCACCCCGGGCCGCCGCGCCGCGCTCAGGGACTGAAGGGCCGCCAGCAGCTGGCGGGGATAATCGTCGATGGGCGCCACGGAGGCGGCCGCGAAGAACTCCGGGAACATGCGCTTCATCAGCTGGCGGTTTTCCAAGGCGTAGCTGACCCCGCTGGGGCAGCGCAGGTTGTCCTCCAGCACGTAGACCACCCCGTTTTTATCGCGCACCAGGTCCGTGCCGGCGATGTGGCACCACAGCTTGCGCTGGGGGCTCAGGCCCTGGCATTGGGTCAGGAAGCCCTTGCTCGACAGCACCAGGTCCGCGGGCAGGATCTTGTCCTTGAGGATGGCGCGCTCGTTGTAGATGTCCTGGAGGAAGAGGTTGAGCGCCGTGATGCGCTGTTTGAGCCCGGCCTCCAGGCGTTCCCATTCCTTCAGGTCGATGACGCGCGGCAGCACGTCGAAGGGAAAAATTTTTTCCTGGGCGTCGGCGTGGCCGTACACGTTGAAGGTGATGCCCTTGCGCAGGAGGGCCGCCTCCACCAGTCCCTGGCGCCGTTTAAGCTCGTCGATGCCCAGGGCCTGGGCCGCCCGCAGCAGGGCCTCGGCCGCCGGACGGGGCTTGCCCGGCGCCAGGAACAGTTCGTCGTGGAAGCCATCGAGGTGGTACGCGTTGAAGGCGTTCATGGTTCGCTCCTTGCCCCGGGACGGGACAAAAAAAGGCGGACGCCTCCCCTGCCGTTTTGGGGAGGCGTCCGCCTTAAAGACGCTACGGGCGGAGAAGCCGATACGGTTGGCCGCGCCCGTTATTCAAATTGTGCTTAAAGCTTAGCGCCCGCGCCGGAGGCTTTCAAGCTCCGATACGGGCGTCATCCATTTGTTACGGAGCCACCGTCTCCTTGTAGACGGCCCGGCCGCCCTTGATCTGCAGGATCACGGCGCTTTTCACCGCATTTCGGTCCGCGTCCATGCTGATGCTGCCGGTCACCCCGGGGAAGTCCTTAGTGGCGGCCAGGGCGTCGCGCAGGCTGGGGCCGCGCAGGTCGGGCGCTCGGGCGATGGCCGCGGCCAGGACGTTCACCGCGTCGTAGCCCAGCATGGCCAGGGCCCCGGGCTCGTGCTTCCAGCGGGCTTCATAGGCGGCCACGAAGTCCCGCACGACCTTGTCCGGGCTGTCGGGGGCGCAATGGTTGGTGAAATAGCAGTTTTCCAGGGCCGCGCCCCCGATCTTGTAGAGCTCCTCGCTTTCCCAGCCGTCGCCGCCCAGGAGGGGCTGTTTCAGGCCTATGGCCCGGGCCTGGCGGGCGATGAGGCCGACCTCGCTGTAATAGCCGGGGACGTAGATCAGGTCGGGCTTGGCGTCGCGCAGGGAGGTCAGCTGGGCCTTGAAATCGACGTCGCCGCCCATGTAGGCCTTGTCCGCCACGATCTTGCCGCCGGCGGCCTCGAATTCGCGGGTGAACACGTCCGCCAGCCCCAGGCTGTAGTCGCTTTTTTCGTCCCTGAAAACCGCGGCGGTCCGCGCTTTAAGGGAGTTGAAGGCGAATTTGGCGGCGACCTTGCCCTGGAAGGAGTCGATGAAGCAGACCCTGAAGATGAAGTCGCCCTGCTCGGTCACCTTGGCGTTGGTGCTGCTTGGGCTGATCATCGGGATCTGGGCGCGCTGCGCGATGGGGGCAACCGCCAGGCTGTTGCTGCTGGCCACCTCGCCGATGAGGGCGTGCACCTGGTCCTCGGTGAGCAGTTTTTCCGCCACCAAGGCCGCCTGCTCCGGTTTCCCCTGGTCGTCCTCGGTGATGAGGACGACCTTCTTGCCCTTGATGCCTCCGGCGGCGTTGATCTGCTCCACCGCCATGACGATGCCTTCGTGGGTGGTCTGGCCGAAGGTGGCCGTGTCGCCGGTCAGCGCGTCGTATTCGCCGATGCGGATGACGCTGTCGTCGATTTTGGGGGCGCAGCCCGCGGCCAGCAGGCCCAGAAGACCTGCAAGGACCCAGGAATGGGAGTGTCGGATCATGGCGCTTGCTCCTGTGTGGGGATTCCGTCGCGCGGGCTTGGTCGGCCTCGCGCCTGGGCGATTCTACCCCGCCGGCCGAAAAAGGGGAAATTTCGAGGAAAGTCCGGGGAGCGCCCTTTTTTGACGCTTACATTTTTGTAAGTCGAGGATAAAAAAACCATAAAAAAACGGACACGCCCTTGCTTCCGCGCCCTGGCTTGGCTAGCATTTGCAACACGCCGCAGGCCCGAAGCGGGGCCCGCCAGCGCCCTCCCCCGCTGAAGCGACTCATCCATCCATCCATTCATTTTGTCCGCGACGACGGCGACGCGGATGCACAGGAGAGGCGAACATGATCAATCCACGCCAGAAAGCGGTCCTTGAAATTCAGAAGTACAGCAGCTCAACCGAGGACTTCCAGGGCCAACCGGGCATCGAAATTTTTGGGGAGCTGGTCTTCAACGGCGAAGCTCAAGCCAAATACCTGAGCAAGGACGTCTTCAAAAAATTGAAAGCGACTGCCGCCGCGGGCGAACCTTTGGACTCCAGCATCGCCTCCCAGGTGGCCCAGGGCATGAAGGAATGGGCCCTCAGCCACGGCGCCACCCATTACACCCACTGGTTCATTCCGCTGACCGGCGAGTCCGCCGCGAAGCACGATTCCTTCCTTGAGATGACGGGAAGCGGCAAGGCCATCGCCGAATTCGACGGCAAGACCCTGGTCCGCGGCGAACCCGATGCCAGCTCCTTCCCCTCGGGCGGCACCCGCTCCACCTTCGAGGCCCGCGGCTACACGGCCTGGGACCCGACCTCGCCCGCCTTCGTGATCAAGGAGGTCAACGGCGCGACCCTCTACATCCCCACCGCCTTCGTCAGCTACACCGAAGAGGCGCTGGACCACAAGACCCCGCTGCTGCGCTCGGTGGAGGCCCTTTCCACCCAGGCCATCCGCGCCCTGACCCTGTTCGGGAACAAGCACGCCAAGCGCGTCTTCACAAACATGGGGCCCGAGCAGGAGTACTTCCTGATCGACCGCCGCTTCTACGAGCAGCGCGCCGACCTCATCGCCTCCGGACGCACGCTCTTCGGCGCCGCCCCCTACCGCGGCCAGGAGCTTGAGGACCACTATTTCGGCGCGATCCGTGAGCGCATCCTGGCCTTCATGATGGACCTGGACCGCGAGCTGTGGCGCCTGGGCATCCCCTCCAAGACCCGCCACAACGAGGTCGCCCCGGCCCAGTTCGAGATGGCGCCGATCTTCGAGAAGAGCAGCATCGCGGCCGACCACAACATGCTGGTGATGGAGCTGATGCGCCGGGTGGCCCTGCGCCACGACCTGGTGTGCCTGCTGCACGAAAAGCCCTTCGCCGGTATCAACGGCAACGGCAAGCACAACAACTGGTCCATGTCCACGGACCTGAACGAGAACCTGCTCGATCCGGGCCACACGCCGCATGACAACGCCCAGTTCCTGTTCTTCCTGGTGGCGACCGTCTCGGCCGTGGACAAGTACGCCGAACTGCTGCGCATCGCCGTCTCCGGGCCGGGCAACGACCACCGCCTCGGGGCCAACGAGGCTCCGCCGGCCATCATCAGCGTCTTCCTGGGCGAGCAGCTGGACGACATCTTCTCGCAGCTGGAGAAGGGCGGCGCCTCGCGCTCCAAGAAGGGCGGAGTCATGGAGCTGGGGGTCAGCGTCCTGCCCCCCCTGCCCAAGGACGCCACGGACCGCAACCGCACCTCGCCCTTCGCCTTCACCGGCAACAAGTTCGAGTTCCGCGCGGTGGGCTCCACCGCGGCGATCTATTTCCCCAACATGGTGCTCAACACCATCGTCGCGGAGATGGTCGGCGAGATGACGGACCAGCTCGAGAAGGCGGCCAAGAACGGGAACTTCAACAAGGCCCTGGCCGCCCTGCTGCAGAAATACGTCAAGGAGCACAAGAAGGTCGTGTTCAACGGCAACGGCTACAGCGAGGAATGGGCCAAGGAGTCGGCCAAGCGCGGCCTCCCCAACCTGAAGAACACGCCGGACGCCCTGCACGCCATGGACAACTCCGAGTACAAGAAGCTCTTCGCCAAGCACAAGGTGCTGAACTCCAAGGAATACGGCGCCCGCGAGGAGATCATGTGGGAGCGCTACATCAAGGCCCAGAACATCGAGGCCCTGGCCGCGACCGACATCGCCCGCAACCAGATCCTTCCGGCCGCGGTGGCCTACCAGTGCCGCCTGGCCTCCGCGATCAAGTCGACCGAGGACGTGGTCTCCGCCAACAACACCGGCGTCAAGTCGGTGCTGGAGGAAGTGGTGGAGAACATCAACGGCCTGGTTTCCGGCATCGAAGCGCTGAAGAAGGCGCACGCCACGGCGGCTTCGGCCAGCAGCATGCCCAAGTCGGCTGAGGCCTACCGCGACCAGGTGGCTCCGGCCATGCTCAAGGTGCGCGAGGCTGCGGACAGCCTGGAAGGCCTGGTGGCCGACGAGCTGTGGCCCCTGCCGAAGTACCGCGAGATGTTGTTCCAGTACTAAGGTTCCATGGGATTTGGTGACGACACAAGAAGGCCGCCTTTGGGCGGCCTTCTTGTGTTTCACACGGTTCATGGGTTTTTTGTCTCCGTGGGCGGCAAGCAAGTTCAAGGGATGAAAACACGGACCTAAACGCCTACTATGTATCATAGATTTCAAGGGGAGATCGCGCGCCTTGGCGCGCGCATCTAAAGGCAAGGGGGATCCATGAGTGGAGATGATGGACAAGACCTTTCCGGCATGGAAAAAATAGCCAAGGAGGCTCTGGACAAGCGCCGCTTCGAGCGCCTGAAGGCGGGCCTGCAGGTCAAGTACAGGCCGGTGGGTCCGACCGAGGAGGCGACGCTCACCAAGCAGGGCGACTACGCCGCGCCCGAATCTTTCCAGGCGCAGACCTCCGAGGTCGAGGACTTCAAGCGGGTGACGTGCGAAGATATAAGCCTCGGCGGCTTGAAGATCAACACGCCCTTTCCCGTGCCTGAAGGCACGCGCTTGTGGCTGCAGATCAGCCTTCCGGGCATTCCCATCGCGGTGAACGCCATAGGCCAGGTGCGCTGGAGCCGCCGGGCCGGCAGCCTGTGCAGCAGTGGCATCCAGTTCCATGGCATCAGCATGGCCGACCTCGCCAAGGTCGAACGCTTTTTGGCCCTGCAGAAGCCGCCCAAAACCTAGCAAGGCTTTTGACTGGGGGAGAGCATGAACGCAGACGATGTGAGCGGGCATAAACCGGAGGGGCAGGCCGCCGGCGATCCTTCGTCCAAGCAGGTGCAGGACCAGCGCCGTTATGAGCGCATGCGGGCGAGCCTCAGCATCAAATTCCGGCCGGTGGACCTGGCCGAGGAGGCCGCCCTGGAAAAGCAGGGGCACTACGTCGCCCCCGCGGCCTTCAGGGCCAACACCGCGGAGACCCGCGACCTCAACCGGCTGGTGAGCGACGAAAGCGGTGTGAGCGAAGACATCAGCCTCGGCGGCCTGAAGCTCACCACCATGGTGGCCATCCCCGAGGGGACCCGGCTGTGCCTCGAGATCGTGTTTCCGGAAGTGCCCATACCGGTGAACGCCACGGCCGAAGTGCGCTGGTGCCGCCAAGTGGAGGACCAGTGGAGCAGCGGATTGAAGTTCATCGGCATCAGCAAGACCGATTTGGAAAAAGTGGAGCGCTTTTTGGTGCTGCAGAAACGGGCCCTGTTCGCGAAGCGCGGTTGACCCCAAGCCCGGTGCACCATGGCTAAAATCTCCCTGACCGGCATCAAGCCCACCGGCGTCCCGCACCTCGGCAATTATCTGGCCGCCATACAGCCCGCCTTGGAGCTGGCGAACCGCTATCTTTCCGTCTATTTCATCGCCGACTGGCACGCCCTGACCACGATCAAGGACGGCAAGGAGCTGCGGTCCCTCATCCACGGCTTGGCCGCCACCTGGCTGGCCTGCGGGCTGGACCCCGAAAAAACCGTGTTCTTCCAGCAGAGCAGCGTGTCGGAGCTGGGCGAATTGAACTGGTACCTGGCCTGTTTCACGGCCAAGGGCCTGCTCAACCGCGCCCACGCCTACAAGGCCCTGGTGGACGAAAACCGGGAGAAGGCCAAGGACCCCGACGACGGGGTCAACGCCGGCATCTACAGCTATCCCGTGCTGATGGCCGCCGACATCCTGCTCTTCGGCTCCGACGTGGTCCCGGTGGGCCAGGACCAGAAGCAGCACGTCGAGATCGCCCGCGACATCGCCGAGTCCGTGAACCGGCAGATCGGCAGCGTGTTCAAGGTCCCTGAGCCCCTGATCGGCGCGGAAGTGAAGACCATCCCCGGCCTGGACGGTCGCAAGATGTCCAAGAGCTACGACAACGTCATCCCGCTCTTCGCGCCGGCCGCCGAGGTCCGCAAGGCCGTGATGCGCATCGTCACCGACAGCAAGCGGCCGGAGGAGCCCAAGGACCCGGACACCTGCAACGTCTTCAATATCTTCAAGCATTTCGCCGAGCCCGCCCGGGTGGAGGCGCGCCGGGCCCAGTACCTAGCCGGCGGCGTGGGCTACGGGGAAATGAAGGAGGAATTGGCCTCCGCCCTGGAGGCCCGCTTCGGTCCGGGCCGCCGCGTGTACGAGGACAGGCTGAAGGACACCGCCTCCCTGGACAGGCTCCTGGAGCAGGGAGCCGTCAAGGCGCGCGCGCTGGCCGGCGACCGCATGGACAAGATCCGGAAAAAATTGGGCCTGCGCTAAAGAACCTTGGGACCCCGGACGCCGCAGGGTCCCCAAGGAGGAATCATGCCGTTCGACAGAAAAATACTGGCCGTGGGCCTGAAACGCGACGTGGTGGAAGGCGGCGGGGAGATCATCGGCAGGGTCCTGCCCCAGGCGCGCCTGGGACTGGAGCCCCTGGACCCCTTTTTGCTTTTGGACCATTTCAACATCGAACCCGGCGGCCCCGGTTTTCCCGAGCATCCCCACCGCGGTTTTGAGATCCTCACCTACCTGCGCCAGGGCTGGGGCAGCCACCACGACAACTTCGGCAACTCCGCGCGGATCGAGGCGGGCGGAATGATGCGCCTGACCGCGGGCAAGGGCATGTGGCACGGCGAGGCCGGCGGCGCGGGCGCGGGGCGCAAGATGGAGGGCCTGCAGTTCTGGGTGAACCTCAAGAAGTCCCAGAAGGGCGTGGCCCCCTCCTTCCAGCACGCCCAGGACAAGGATTTCCCCAGGCAGGAGCAGGACCAGGGCCGCACCGAAGTGAAGGTCCTGGTGGGCCCGGGCTCGCCGGTGTCCATCATGACGCCCATGCTGTATGTCGATGTGCGCGTGCGGCCGGGAGGGCGTTTCGAGACCGACCTGCCCGCCGGGCACCAGGGCTTCGTCTACATTTTCGGCGGCTCCGCCGGCTTTCCCGCGGACGGGTCCGCGGCAAGCGGGGCCCAAGTCGCGGTCCTGGGAGAAGGCCGGGGCCTGGCCGTGGAGAACGCCGGGCCCGGGGACCTGACCTTTGTGATGGCCGCGGGCGAACCCCATCGCGAGCCGGTGCTATGGAACGGTCCCTTTGTGGATTGAAACGAATTTTCGGCGAGGAAGCGCATGAAAGAGCACAAGATCAAGCCCGGCCAGACCCTGGACCTGTCGGCCTATCCCACGACGCCCGAGAAGAGCGGCGACGAGTTCAAGGAAGAAACCCGCCGCATGACCGCCAAGCTGGGCCTGAAACTGGCCGACCTCCAGGAGCTCCTCTACGCCCAGCGCAAGCACAGGATCCTGGTGGTGCTGCAGGGCCTGGATACCGCGGGAAAGGACGGCTCGATCAGGAACGTCTTCTCCAGCGTCGCCCCGGAGGGCCTGCGCGTCGTGGCCTTCAAGGCCCCCACACAGCCCGAGCTGGAGCACGACTACCTGTGGCGCGTGCATGACAAGGTGCCCGGCAACGGCGAGATCGTCATCTTCAACCGCAGCCACTACGAGGAGGTGCTGGTCGTGCGCGTGAACGGGCTCATGCCCGAGAAAACCTGGCGCCGCCGCTACCGGCACATGGTCGAGTTCGAGCGCATGCTGGCGGAGGAAGGGACGCTGATCCTGAAGTTCTTCCTGCACATCAGCAAGGACGAGCAGAAAAAGCGCCTCGAGCAGCGCCTCACCCAGAAGAACAAGAACTGGAAATGGGAGGCCGCCGACCTTCGGGACCGCGGCCATTGGAACGAATATTGGAAGGCCTACGAGGAGGCCATCGAGCGCACCAGCACCGACGAGGCGCCCTGGTACGTGATTCCGGCGGACAAAAAGTGGTGGCGCGACTACCTGATCTGCGAAACCCTCGTCGCCGCCCTGGAGGACCTGAAGATGGAGTATCCGCGGCCCAGGGTGGACGTCAGCTCCATCAAGATCGACTGAGATCCGGTGAACGCGCTCTTCGACCTCGACGGCACGCTGTGCGACCCGCGCGAGGGCATCGTGCTCGGCTTCAGGCACGCCTTCGGCAGGGTGGGACTGCCCTTTCCGGGCGAAACCCGGGTCGCGGCGCAGATCGGCAGGCCCCTTTTGGACTGTTTTCACGCCTTGGGTTGCGGGGAGGCCGGGCCGGAAGCCGCCCGCCATTTTCAGGACTTTTTCAGGACCCGCGGTTTCGCCGAGGCCAGGCTGTATGAGGGCGTCCTGGAGTGCCTGGACTCCCTGAAGCGGGACGGCTGGCGCGCGGCCCTGGCCAGCTCGAAACCGGCCTTTGTGGTTTGTCTGGTGGCCGAGGACCTGGGTTTGGCGCCTTTTATGGACGGCTTCCACGGCTGCGGACCCGAGGATCTGAACCCCGACAAACGCGTCATCGTCCGCGACGCCCTGCGGGCCCTGCGTTGGGAAGCCTCCCAGACCGTGCTCGTCGGCGACCGTGAGCAGGACCGCGAAGCGGCCCGGGCCTCGGGCCTGGCTTTTGTGGCCGCCGCCTGGGGTTTCGGGGGCCCGGAAGAGCACATCGGCGCCCTGTCGGTCGCGGCCTCGCCGCGGGAGCTGGGCCGGATCCTCGCACGGCATGGCGAATCCGCCGCCCTCCGGGCGCCCAAGGCCGGATGACACACAACAGTCACGCCGGCGTTACGCCGATTTACCTCAGCCTCCGGGCTCCATCCCTGCCACAATAGGCCATGCCTTCCTGCATCCTCATCACCGGCGCATCCTCGGGCCTGGGCGAAGCCCTGGCCAAGGAGCACGCCTCCGTGGGGCACGCCCTGGTGCTGTTCGCGCGCCGCGCTGAACGCCTGAGGGAGGTGGCCGCGGCCTGCCGGTCCCTGGGGGCGGCCAAGGTCTGCACCTGCGTCGGGGACGTGCGCCGCCGCCAGGACGTCGCCCGCGCGGCCAAGGCCGCGGAACGGGACCTGGGCGGCCTGGACGTGGTCTACGCCAACGCCGGCTACTCGCAGTCCGGACGGCTGGAGTCCCTCAGCCTGGCCCAGTGGCGCCGGCAGATGGAAGTCAACGTCGAGGGGGTGCTGCACACGGTCCAGACCTGCGTGCCCCTGCTCAAGGCCAGCCGCGGCCGCCTGGCCATCATCGGCAGCGTGGCCGGCTTCGGCGCGGTCGCGGAGACCGGGGCCTACGCCGCCAGCAAGGCGGCGGTGCGGGCCTTCGCCCAGGTGCTGGACCTCGAGCTCAAGCCGGAAGGGGTCAGCGTCACCTATGTGGCCCCCGGCTTCTTCGCCAGCGAGATCAGGCTGAAGGACGCCGACGGGCGGCCCGCGCCGGACAAACCCGAATACATCCCGTCCTTCATCCTCGGGGACACCGCCAAGGTGGCGCGCCAGGTGCGCAAGGCCGTGAACCGGCGGCGGCGCGAGCTGGTCCTCCCCCTGCACGCCAAGTACGCGGTTTTCCTCATGCGCCATTTCCCGGGCCTGACGCAGGCGCTCACCCGACGCGTCGGCGCGGCCAGGATGCGCCGACGCAGGATCATGCAGGGAGCCTGAGCGGTTTTCTTTGGATTTGTTTTCGGACGGCGCGCTTTTTTGCGGGTACGAAAAAATCCCCGGTCCTAGGGACGCAGCAGCATGACCAGGCCGAAGAGGGCGAACAAAAGGCAGGCGGCGCGGCGCACCCAGACCATGGGAATCCAGGCCGTCAGGCGCCCGCCGAAGGCGACCGCCAGGCTGTCCGCGGCCAGCATGCCCAGGACGCTTCCCGCCGTCACCTGCAGGGGATCGGCGTAGCGAGCCCCCAGGGCGAGCACCGCGAATTGGGCCTTGTCGCCCATCTCCGCCAAAAAAATGGAAACCACCGTGGTCCAGAAAGCGCCGTATCCGCGGCCGTCCGCGTCCGGGCTTTCCTCTTTTTCCGGCACCAGCATCCAGGCGGCGAAGCCGAAAAAGCCCAGGCCCACGCCCCATTTGAGCATGGTCGGGTTGATCCAGGCCGACGCGCTCGCGCCCAGCCAGGCGACCAGGCCGAGGTTGGCGAGGGAGGCCACAAATATTCCCGCCAAGACGACCCAGGGGCGCTTGAAGCGCGTGGTCAGCACCAAAGCCATCAACTGGGTCTTGTCGCCCATCTCGCTGACAAAGACCAACAGGAAGCAGGGCAGGAGGACGGTCAAGGCACCCGGGGAAAAGACAGAAAACACATTATGCCACAGGCCAGGCCGGCCGGGGCGGCTAAGCTGCGCGAAAACGCCCAAACTCCCCCTAAGCCGGGTCTTTTCCCGACCGCAAAGTATTACAAAGCGGCAATGCAAGCCCGGTCCATGGGGGCTAAAATGCACCCACAAGACGCCACCCCACGCAAAAAACAGGAGGAAAAATGCAAATGTTCAAATATGCGCTATCGGCCATGTTTTTGGGGACGCTGCTCCTCGCCGCGCCCAGCCTGCGCGCCGACGACGGCATGGACCAGGGCCACGCGCACGGACATTGGGACAAGTTCAAGATGCTGCAAAAGCAGCTCGGTTTGACGGACGACCAGGTCTCCCAGTGGAAGGCCGCGGAAAAGGACCAGGGGGAGAAGGCCAAATTGCTCGCCGACAGGACCAAGGCCGACCTCGACCAATTGGCGGTCCTGGTGGACGAAAAGGCCTCGGACGAGGAACTGAAGGCCGGCTTGAAGGCTTTGGAAGCCGACCACAAGGAAAAGATGTCCCGCGACGAGAAGAAGATCGAGACGATGAAGGGGATTCTGACGCCCATGCAGCAGGCCAAGCTGGTGGTGATGATGTTCGGCGGCCGCAGGCACGGCTTCCACGGACCCATGGGGGGCGAGGGCGGCTGGCAGGGCGGCGACATGCACGGAGGGGCCATGCCGGGCCACGGCGACGGCATGGGGCAGTAGGGCGTTTTGAAGGCGCGGTCCCCCGGACCGCTCGCCGGATAAAAAAAGAGGCCCGGCCCGCATCCAAGCGGGCCGGGCTTCTTCGCGTCCGGATTATTGGGTTCAGCGAACCGGATCCGCCGGGTAGCCCAGGGCCGCGCGCAGTTCGATCCTCGCCGCCGCGAAGTCGGCCTTGAACTCCTCGTTCTCGAACAGGTGCGACGCGATGACCGTTCCGGCGATGCGGCCGGCCTGGATGTCGCTGGGGAAGTGTTCCCCCGCCACCAGACGGTTCCTGGCGAACTCCCAGCCGCGCGCGAAGATGGCGCCGCTCCGCTCGGGCACCATGTTCGCCAGGACAATGGCCATCAGCGTGCCGGCCGTGGAATGTCCGCTGGGATAGGAGAAGCTCTTGGCCTCCTTCATCACCGGCCGGATGCGGCTGTCCACGACGAAGGGCCGGTCCCTGCCCCAGAAATCCTTGGCAGGCTCCACCACCGACTTGCCCGTGGCCACCACTTTGTCGAAGAACGCGGAGGTCAGGGGCAGATCGGCCTCATTGAACTTCGGCCCCATCACGTCGGCGAAGCGGAACACGCTGTAGTTGTGGTCCGCCACGGCCGCGGCCGCGGCGGCATCGGTCCTGGCGCCCTGGATTTTCAGGAGCTCCTCGATTTCCATCTTGGTCTGGGCGGAGTCCCGGGCCGGCGGCGGCGCCAACAGCTTGCTCAGGTCGACCTGTTCGGTGATGGGATAGGTGTCGGAGGTCGCGGCGCCATGGTGGTGGCCGTGGGCCGGAAGCGGCCGGCCCTGGAGCAACAAGGCGCAAGCGAGAAGGCCGGCGAGGGCGTGGTTTTTCAGCATGAACAGTGACCTCGGAGAAGACGGCGCAGGAAGCGCGCCGGGGCACCCATCTTAATCACGGTTTCGCGAGGACGCGTAACGGCGTCGTTAAAAATAAGTTTCTAACTTGAGACCCTTCCGTTTTCCCGGCCGACGCGCGCCGCCAGATTTCACCGTCCATTTACAGTGTGAAATCTTCTTTGTTACCTGACCCGAGTCTAATGCTGGATCTCTGCGGACTTTTTAGCGGGATATTTTCAGGCAGCCTGTGCACCTACTCAAAAAATTCGTTTTCAGCGCCTTTGCGGCATTGTCGGCTTTCGCTTGGGCGCGTCCCGCGTTCGCGGCCCTGAATCCGGGCGATGTGTCCTTCACGGGGTATGCCGCCGGAACAGGGGTCGCCCAGAATCAGTTTTCGTTCGTGCTGCTGGCGAACGCGCCCCAGGGGACCACCATCGGTTTCAGCAATTCCCAGTGGAGCAAAGCGGGAGCGCACCTGTCGGGCACCGCCATCAACGTGGTGAGCTGGGGAGCGGACGTCAATTACCCGGCCGGCACGGTGGTGACCTACACCAACACCGGGACCGGCGGAGGCAGCTTTTCCGCCGGCGTGGTTTCCAACACCGCGCTGGCCAGTTCGGCCAATTATGTGACCTATACCACCGAGGCGGGCCTGAGCCTGGGCGCCAGCGGCTTTATCCTTTCGGCCTTCCAAGGCACCACCACCACGACCGTGGGCCTGGCCGTCCTGGTGGACGGCGGGGTCTATACGAATTCGACCATCACCGGCGTGAGCACCAGCGGCGACTATCCCGGGGGCCTGGCCGAGGGAAGGTACGCCACCGCTTTCGCCACCTATTTTCCGTTCGCCTACTATAACTGCGCCGACACGACGGACATCGAGCCCAACCTCGACACCGCTATCAACAACGACGACGCACCCGGCGGAACCCCCGTGAACTGGACGACGAGCAGCTCGACGACGGCGACCTTGAGTTCGACCCCGGGCGATTCCTGCACCTATTCCGTGAGCCAGGGGACCCAGTTCAACCCCGGCGACATCGCGTTCGCGGCCTACGACGCCAACGAGAACAGCCCCACCGACACCGTCGGCAAGCAGTTCAGCGTGGTGTTGCTGCAGCCCATGGCCGTCGGCACAAAGCTGTACTTCACCAATGACGGCTGGAACAGCGCCGGATCGGGCGCGGCGAGCCCCCCGACCCAGTTGTCCACTGCCAACAAATACGTTTTCGTGACCGCGGGGGCCGCCTATCCGGCGGGGACGGTCCTGACCTACTACGGACTCGACACCACGGAAAGCAGCTACGGAGCGGTGAGCGCCACGACCGGCAGCGGCCTGCAGGACCTGGGAGTGGTCGGCGGCGGAGGCTCCGGGAGCGGGCCGCTGGGGCTGTCGACCTCGCTGTTGACCCTGAGCGTGTACCAGTACCAGGGATATCAGGGTCCGGCCGTGATCACGTCGATGCTGGCAGGGGCCAGCTGGGGCACGCAGAGCGGCGGGAACTGCCCCTGCGATTTGCCCTGGAACCTGACGGACAATCAATCCTCGCCGGGAGCCAACACGGCTTGGTCGATCTCGCCTTACGTGGAGAGCGCCAACTACGATTGCGTGGTGGAGGACGGGTCGGAAGCCGCCTTGGACGGGGCCATCAATAACGACAGCGGCGCGGCGCTGGCGAATTGGCAGGTCGATTCGACCAGCCCGGGCTACGTCGGATCGGACGCCTGCGGTTTCTTGGGGGAAGCGGGGCCCAGTGCGACGCCTTCATCCACCGCGTCGCCTTCGCCCAGCGGAACGGCGACCTTCCAATCCAGCACGCCCTCCCCCACGGGCACGGACACGGACATCGACACGCCCACCCCGAGTCCGACCAACACGGACATCGACTCTCCGACTTCGAGCCCGACGAACACCGAGAACGACTCGCCGACCTCAACGGATAGCCCCACGGGGACCGGCACCGCAAGCGCCTCCCCGACTGTGAGCACGACGCAGACCGCCTCACCCACGGCCACGCCGACGCCCAGCATGACCGCCGGCACGACCTTCAACGCCGGGGACATCGCCTTCGTGGCCTACAACGCCTTCGGCAAGCAGTTCAGCGTGGCGCTGCTGCAGCCCATGGCGGCCGGCACGACGCTGTACTTCACCAACGACGGCTGGGCCACCGGGGGCTCGAGCCCCTCGAGCCCGCCCACCCAGACGGGCAGCAAGAACAAATACATCGCCGTGACCGCGGGAGCGTCCTATCCGGCCGGCACGATACTGACCTATTACGAGAACGCCACAGGCGAGAGCGCGGACGGGGCCGTGAGCGCGACCACGGGAACGGGCCTTCAGGACCTGGGGGTCGTAAGCCAAGGAGGTTCAGGAAGCGCGGGGCTTGGTTTGGCGGGCTCGGCGCCCCTGACCTTGAGCGTGTACGAAGGCTCCCCGAGCGATCCGACGGTCATCAGCACCTTCCTGGACGGCGGAGCCTGGCCCCTGGCCAGCGGCGGGAATTGCCCCTGCGCCCTGCCCTGGAACCTGACGGACAGCACCAGCGCGCCCGCGAACAACACGGCCTGGTCGATCTCGGCCTACGTGGAGAGCGCGAACTACGACTGCGTGCTGGAGGACGGGCCGG
>DATHOE010000017.1:0-64547 GCA_035485275.1 bacterium | reverse complement strand
CGTCTATTGCCTATCGCGCCGGTCCGTTGACGACACCGCCCTGTGGCTCCGCGCCCAGGGCTTCAACGCACTGCCCTACCACGCCGGCATGACCGCCGAAGACCGCGCCCGCAACCAGCAGGCATTCCTGCGCGAAGACGCCGTCATCATGGTCGCCACCATCGCCTTCGGCATGGGCATCGACAAGCCCGACGTCCGCTTCGTGGCCCACCTCGACCTACCTAAGAGCGTCGAAGGCTACTACCAGGAGACGGGAAGGGCCGGCCGCGACGGCGAGCCCTCCAGCGCCTGGATGGCCTACGGCCTCGGCGACGTGGTGCAGCTGAGGCAGTTCATCGCCCAGGGCGAGGGCAACCAGGAGTTCAAGCGTCTCCAGCAGCTGAAGCTCACCCAGATGCTGGGCCTGTGCGAGGGCACGGACTGCCGCCGCAAGATGCTGCTGGCCTACTTCGGGGAGGGCCATCCCGGCGCCTGCGGCAACTGCGACAACTGCCTGGGCCAGGCGGCCACCTTCGACGGCACCGAGGCGGCGCAGAAGGCCCTCAGCGCCGTGGCCCGCACCGGCTCGCGCTTCGGCGCGGCCCACCTGATCGACGTCCTGCTGGGCAAGTCCACGGAGAAGACCGCCCGCAGCGGGCACGAGCGCCTGAGCGTGTGGGGCGTGGGCAAGGAGTTCAGCTCCCGCCAGTGGTCCAGCGTCTACCGCCAGCTCGTGGCCGGCGGCTGGGTGGAGGTGGACGCCGAGGCTTTCGGCGCCCTAAAATTGAACGACAAATCCTGGGACATCCTGAAACGCGGGGAAGCCCTGCGCCTGCGCGTGGACGTTCCCCCGAAAGGGAAGGCCAAGTCCAGGGGCAAAGCCGCCTCCGGCGCGAAAAACCCGCCGCGCTCGCTCGCAGGGACGGACGCCGACGCCTTCGAGACGCTGCGCGCCCTGCGCCGCCGCCTGGCCGACGAACAAGGCCTGCCTCCCTACGTCGTGTTCCACGACAGCAGCCTGCGCGAGATGGCATCCCTCAAACCCCGCAGCCTGATGGAGCTGGCCCGCATCAACGGGGTCGGGGAGGCCAAGCTGGCGAAGTATGGGGCCCAGTTCCTGGAGGCCATTGCCGAGGTTTTGAAGGCCTGAAAGCCGGGATTTGTGCGCGCGGAAGGCCATAAAGCAGCGTCCTGAAGGCCGATTTTGGGGCTTGGAATTATTTTTTCAGGTAAATGTTGACGACCATTCATGTGTATGGTATAAACCATACACATGAATGGTCTCCGAAAGGGACCGAGGTTCGGCCCACGCTGAGCGACGATGCGATCCAGGGTGCCACTTCAGATGCCGAGCGTAAAAAAAGGGAGGCAGCATGTCCGCGAACAACGAAAAGCAGCGCGCTCTTGAAATGGCCCTGGCCGAGATCGAAAAGCAGTTCGGCAAGGGCTCCATCATGAAACTGTCCGACGCCCCGGCCATCGACATCGAGGCCATCCCCACGGGGGCCTTGAACCTGGACATCGCCCTGGGCGTGGGCGGCATGCCCCGCGGCCGCATCATCGAGATCTTCGGACCCGAATCCAGCGGCAAGACCACCCTGACCCTCAGCATCGTGGCCCAGGCCCAGAAGCTGGGCGGCATCGCGGCTTTTGTCGACGCCGAGCACGCCATGGACCCGGATTACGCCAAGCGCCTCGGCGTCAACATCGACGAACTGCTCGTCAGCCAGCCCGAAAGCGGGGAGCAGGCCCTGCAGATCGTCGAGACCCTGGTGCGTTCCTCGGCCATCGACATCATCGTGGTGGATTCGGTGGCGGCCCTGGTGCCCAAGGCCGAAATCGACGGCGAAATGGGCGACAGCCTCCCGGGCCTGCAGGCCCGTTTGATGAGCCAGGCCCTGCGCAAGCTCACGGCCATCGTCGCCAAGAGCAAGACCTGCGTCATCTTCATCAACCAGCTGCGCGAAAAGATCGGCGTCATGTTCGGCAGCCCCGAGACCACTCCCGGCGGCAAGGCCCTCAAGTTCTACAGCTCCGTGCGCCTCGACATCCGGCGCATCGAGACCATCAAGAACGGCCAGGACGCGGTGGGCAACCGGGTGCGGGTGAAGACCGTGAAGAACAAGTGCGCGCCGCCCTTCCGCGAGGCCATCTTCGACATCATTTTCGGCGAAGGCATCAGCCGGGAAGGCACCGTGCTGGACATGGCCGTGGACCTGAACATCGTGGAGAAGGCCGGGTCGTGGTTCGCCTACGAGGGCAACCGCGTCGGCCAGGGCCGCGATGCGGTGCGGGCTTTCCTCAGGGACAACCAGTCCCTGTGCGACGCCATCGAGAAGAAGGTGCGCGAGGAAATCATCCGCCTCAACAAGATCAAGCTCGACGAGGCGGTCGTTAAGAGCCAGGCCAACGCCAGCCGCTATTCCGAGTTCCCGACGCCGTCCCAGTTGGCCGGGGGCAAGGTGCAGGTCGGTGAAGGCGGCGCGGCGGTCAAGGCCGAGGCCTCCAAGGCGGCCGCCGCGGCTCCTGTCGCGGCCAAGCCCGCAACGCCCGCGCCGGCTTCCAAGCCCGAGTTCAAGCCCGCGGCCGGCACCGACAAGAAATAAGGCCTCCACCAAGGGCCGGTGTTCGGCCCTTGGTTTTAGACCAGCCTTCCCCGGTTTTTTGGACGCGCTGAGCGCCCAGGCCGCCGGGGGAGGCTTTTTTTATTATTTGCGCTGGGTTTTTCTTAATTTTAAAATGTATCGATTTGTTACCTCGTCCTGTAAGGTGCCGCCGTATAATCTCCGGTAATCTCAGCCTGGAGGCTTCTTCAGCCTTCGGATATTGGAGTTTCGTGATGAAACCAAAAATCGATGCTCCGAAGCCCACGCGCCGCATTCCCCGCTGGCTCCTGGTGCTGGGCTCCCTGGCCCTGCTCCTGGGCCTGACGACCATGGTCGCGCCCTTCTTCATCCCCTGGGGCAAGCTCAAGGATGAAGCGGTCGCCGCGGGCAGCAAGGCCCTGGGGCGCCAGTTGGGCATCGACCAGATCGAGGTGAGCCTGTTCTCCGGTGTGCACATCAAGAATCTGCGCCTGGCCAACGCGAACGGGGGATTCAGCGACCAGGCCCTCTTCACCAATGACGACGCCAAGGTGGACGTCAGCCTCCTGTCCCTGTTCACGGGCAAGCTGGTCATCAACAGCGTCACCTTCATCAAGCCCCAGGTCCTGATCGAGACCAACGCCAAGGGCATCTCCAATCTGCAGGGCTTGGGCAGCCCCCCCGCGCCGGCTTCGCCCGGGAAGAGCGCGCCCTCCGCGGGCGTGGCCACGGCCACCGTGGGCGGGCAGACCTTCCCGGCCGTGCTGCTGGCCCTCGTGATCCAGGACGGCGACGTCGTCGTGCGCGACCGCCAGAAAGGGACGGAAACCGCGATCCACGGGCTCAACGTCAAACTGCAGGGGCTCAGCCTGGCCGCCGCGGGCGCCTCCAGGCTGGAAAGCGACATGGTCGCGGAAGTGCAGGGCAAGAAGATCCCTCTGTCCCTGATCTGCGACTTCAAGCTGGATATGGCCCATGAGCGGGTGGACATCCGCTCCATGGAGCTGAAGGCGCCGGCCCTGGACGCGACCGCGACGGGAACCGTGAAGGGCTTTGACGCGCCGGCGCTGGACCTGAAGATCGAAGGCGGGCTCGATCTCAGCCAACTGGACGGATTGCTGCCGCCCTCGGTCCTGGCGGGGCTGCCCGCGGGCCTCAGGATCGGCGGCGCGCTCAAGCTGCACATGGGCGTCCAGGGCCCGGCCGCCAGCCCCAAGGACCTGGCCCTGAAAGGCAGCCTGGATTTCGACAAGGTCACCGCGGCAGCGGGATCCAATGCCCCTCCGGGCAGCCTGGGCGGGACCCTGAGATTCGAGCTGAGCAAGCAGCTCCTCTCCACCGCCACCGATCTTGAACTCTGCGGCGGCCGCCTAAAGGGGCCGAGCTCCGTGGACCTGGGCCAGTCCCTGCCCGTGTACAGCAGCGCGCTGGAACTTTCCGGCGTGGACATGCGCGCCCTGGTGGACCAGGTGGCGGCCGCTGATCCGGATTTGGCCCTGGCCCAGGCCAAAGGCAAAGTGGACGGGACCCTGGACGTCAAGGCGTCCGTGCAGGGCCGCGGCTTCGCGGAGCCGGCGCTGATGGACAACGCGCGCGCCGGCGTGGAGTTCAGTTTCGCGGACGGCGTGATCCACAGGACGAACATGATGGAGCGCCTCGCCACGGCCGTGCCCTATCCCAAGATCCAGGACTTCCTGCGTTCGGACGTCAAATTCGGCCGGGCCGAGGGGAGCGCGCAGTATTCGTCGCGGCGCCTGACCTTGAAGAGCTTCTCCCTGGGCAGCGGAAACGATTGGCGCCAGGGAACCGTGTTCGTGCAGGCCACGGGTTTCATGGTCCCGGGCGGGCGCCTCAATTTCAGGATCGTGCCCCACTTCAACCCGTCCATGGACCTCATAGGCGGGGACATCGGCAAAGCCCTCGCGGACTCCAAGGGCTGGACGACCTTCGACTACATCGACTACGGAGGCCCCTCGTCCGCGGCCGCCAAGGCCGATTTTTCCCCGGCCCTGAACAAGGCCACGCGACGCGTCCTGATGCAGCATCTCGGGCAGATCCCGCAGGGCGCGCAGAAGGCCATTGAAAGCGGCGCCGGGACCCTGTTCAAACAGATCCCCGGACTGAACAAGTTGTTCGGCCAATGAACCGCATCCAGGTCTACACCGGCGAGGGGAAGGGGAAGACCACGGCCGCCCTGGGCCTGCTCCTGCGTTTTTTGGGCTCCGGGGGCAAGGCCGTGCTGATCCAGTTCGACAAGGGCGCGGGAAGCGACGACTTCTACGGCGAACGCCGGCTCTTTCCGCTCCTGACGGGCCTGACCCACCACGCCACGGGCTTGGTCCGTTTTGTTCCGGCCAGGGGAACGTTCCGATTCCAGAATATCCCCGGGGATTTTGCCGAAGCCCAGCGTGGCATGGACCTTGCCCATGAGGCCTTGGCC
Organism: bacterium; assembly: GCA_035485275.1. Classification (GTDB taxonomy): domain Bacteria; phylum Oederibacteriota; class JAJYGY01; order JAJYGY01; family DAIDJD01; genus DAIDJD01. The sequence goes on along the minus strand of DATHOE010000017.1, from coordinate 59,543 downwards.
AGCGGGGCCGGCATGGTGGTTTTGGATGAGATCCTGTCCCTGCTGCTCACCGGCCTGATTGGGGAAGACGCCATTGACGCGCTACTGGACCACTATGAGAAACTCGGGCGGCCTTGCGAATTGATCCTGACCGGGCACAAAATTTTTCCGGCGCTTGAACTGCGTGCCGATCTGATTACCCGCATGGAGAAACTCAAACATTATTTCGATCAGGGTGAGCCGGCAAGAAAAGGCATTGAATTTTAAAGATTTTTTGACTTATCCCCTTTTTGGGGCCAAAAACAGCTTTGTTACGTATCAGATCGTGAAAAATGTTGACAATTGGTCGATCCAATCTTAGGCTTTCTGGCATCCCATCATTATCTTGGTAATAAGCAAGTTCCATACTGTGGCAATGGGATCTGACAGGAGATAGTATGCGGCGGAAAAAAGTTTACGAATCCACCGTTCAATCCGTGGAAAGAACCCTCGATATCATTGAAGCTTTGGCCGTGAACCGTATCGGCATCGGAGTCACGGAACTCAGCAAAGGCCTAAATCTCCATAAAAGCACGGTCCATCGTCTCTTGACCACGCTGATGGTCCGGAAATACGTGGAACAGGATTCCGAAAGCGGCAAGTATCGCCTGTCGGTCAAGCTTTTCGAGCTCGGCAACGCGGTATTGAGCAAGCTGAACATGCGCGCCCATGCCCTGCCCTTCCTGCGCGAGCTGCGCGACCGCACCCGGGAAACGGTCCAATTGAGCATCGTGGACCAAAACGAGGTGCTTTACATCGACGTGCTCGAATCGCCCGAAAAGATCGGGGTCAAGGCCTCCATCGGCGAGCGCGTGCCCCTGTATTGCACGGCTTCGGGAAAGATTTGGCTGGCGGGCCTGCCGGACGACCGTTTTGCGGAGGTCTCGCGCAGCCTGGAGCTGAAGGCCCACACCGCCTCCACGATCACGTCCCTGGACAAGCTCAAGGACGACGTTTTCAAGGCCCGTGAAACCAGCGTGGCCCGTGATCTGGGCGAGTATGACGAGGACCTGTACGGCCTGGGCGCGGCCATCAAGAATTATCGTGGCCGCGTCATCGCCTGCATTTCATTGGCCGTCCCTTCCTCGCGCTATCAGGAAGCTGCGTTTGACGACCTGTCCAAGATGCTGAAGGACGCCGCGGACAAGATTTGCTACAGCGTAGGCTTCACGGACAAGTGATCCCTGTCGCGTCTAGCGAAACGCTGTGCGCAAATTTTTATTTCTTTTCCGGAACAGGAGTAGAATGAGCCGCGTCAGGTATCCAGGAGCGTTCATGCGCACATTCATCTTTGTTCTAGCCGCACTCGGTTTGGCGGGCTCGGTGCACGCCGCGGACCAAGGTTCGACAGCGGCCAGCTTTCTCCAATTGGACACCAGCCCCAGGGTCATCGGCATGGCCGGTTCCTTCACCGGCATCGCCGACGACGTTTCGGACATTGAATACAATCCCGCGGGTTCGGCCTACCTGACGCAAAAAGAAGTCACGATCATGGACGCGATGTGGTTCCAGGACATCAATTACAACTACGGCGCCATCGCCTGGCCGACCAGCTTCGGCACCATCAGCGCGGACTTCTTCTACCTGAACGCCGGGACCTTCCAGGGCGAGACGGCGGCCGGCGTCTCCGACGGCACATTCACCGCCGCGGACATGTACGGGACCCTGGCCTACTCGCGCAAGATCCTGAGCATCCCCAACTGGGGCGATTTCTCCCTGGGCCTGAGCCTCAAGTACCTCGACGAGAGCATCGCCGAGTACTCCTCGAGCTCCGAGGCCTTCGGGCTGTCGGGCTTCTACCACACGCCGGTCCCCGGGCTCAACGTGGGTTTGAGCCTCAGCAACATCGGGCCGGGTGAGAACGGCTACTCCCTGCCGTTCAGCGCCCGCGTCGGCGTCGGCTACCAGCCCACGGACAACATCAGCGTGGACATGGACTACCTCCAATACACCGATTCGCCGGGCTACTGGAGCGTGGGCGGCGAGTACGGCTACCGCATCCTGGTCTTCCGCATGGGCTACAAGTACCAGGGGGCCGTGGACTACAACGAAACCGAGCAGGGCTTCGGCCCCTCCGCGGCCTCGGGCCTGAACCTGGGCATCGGCATCAAGCTCTTCAAAAACTATAGCGCGGACTACTCCTACTCGCCCTATGGTTTCCTGGGCACCAGCCAGGACATCTCCGTCAGCATGAAATTCGACTGAAGTCCCGCCCCACCGATCGGCCTTTGGGGTTCCCTGCAGTGGCCGGGGGCCGCGAAGGCCGTTTTTTTTGGCCCGTCTTTTTCATCGCGTTGGGTGGAACAGGCAGGATCCGTTTGAATTCATAAGGTGATTCAGGTGCACATGCGCCCTTGGATGCTCCTACTCCTGTTAGCGGTGGTTCGCCCGGCCCCGGCCATGGACCGGGGCGCGGCGGACGCCCTTTTTGACCGCCAGGCTTACGCCGTGGCCGCGGAGGCCTATCGCAGCCTCCTGCGCGAAGCCCCCGCGCCCGAAGACGACGCCGCGGAGCGCCTGGGCCTGGCCGACAGCCTCTTCAGGCTGGGCCAGATCGAACGTTCCCGCCAAGCCTACGAAGACTATCTGGACCGCCACAGCGTCGGCCCCGGGCAGGGGCACGCCCTGATGGGCCTGGCGCGCGCCTGCGCGCGCCTGCAGGACTACTCCGGCGCCACCAAGGCCGCGGTCGCGGCGGGGGCGGTCCTCCCCGACGCCGGAGCCTGGAAGGCCGTTCTGCTCGACGCGGAAGCGCTTTACGACTCGGGCCGTTTCGCGGACGCCGAGGCCGCCTACATCCGCCTGGGGCAGCGCTGGCCCGGCAAGCCCGAACCGGCCTATGTCCCCTATGCCCGCGCCTGGTGCGAATACCGTTTGGGCTCGCCGCTGAAGCGCCCCGCCGAGGGACAGGGGGCGCTGCCCGGCGCGCTGAGCCCAAGCGCCGGGGCCTCCGTGGAAGCCGGACCCGGGGCCGGGCCGATGCCGTTGGACAAGGAACTCGCGGCCTTGGGCACGGCCGCCAAGCTCTTCGGCCAGGCCGTGGCCCTCGATCCGAAGGGCCCTTACGCGCCCGGCGCCCGCTACCAGCAGGGGGAATGCTTCTACGCCCTGGGCCGCTGGTCCGACGCGGCCAAGGCCTGGCGCGATTTCCAGGACAGCTATCCCGACGATTCGCTGGCGCCCGCCGCCCGCTACTCCCTGGCCTGGTGCCGTTTTGAACAGGGGCAGTTCAACGACGCCGCCACCGTGTTCCACGAATTCAGCGTCATCTACGCCGACCATCCCCTGGCGCCCTGGGCCCTGTACCTGACCGGCGTGAGCCTGGCGCGGGTGCACAACCTGGACCTGGCGGAATCCGCCTACCGGCTGTGCCTGCGGCGCTACCCCGGCAGCGCCGTCGGGGACCGCTGCCAATACGGCCTGGCCTGGCTGGCGACCATGCGCAAGGACTACGTGGCGGCCGCCGACGATTGGACCTCCTTCCTGGAGCAATGGCCGGACTCGTCCCTGGCGCCCTCGGCCTCCTTCCTCCTGGCGGATTCCCAGTACCAGCAGGGCCGCTTCGCCGCCGCGCACTCCCAGTACCTGGACCTCCTGAAGCGCTATCCCCGCCACCGCCTGTCCGAGGACGCGCTGTATTACGCGGCCAACGCGTCGCTGGCCCTGGGCGAATGGAGCCAGGCCGAGAACGAGTTCCAGTCCTACCTCACGGCGCGGCCGGATTCGCCCTTCGCGCTCGACGCGCGCCTGCGCCTGGCGGACTGCCAGTATGCCTCGGGCCACATGCAGGAGGCCCAAGCCGGGTACCAGGCCCTGCGCGCCGACTCGCCCGGGACCTCGGCCTCCGCGCGGGCGGAATCCGGGCTGGCCTGGGTGGCTTTCAGCGGCGGGGACTGGGAGAAGGCCGCCGCGGATTTCAAGGCGGCGGCGGCGGAGCTGCCCGGCGACGAGGCCGGCACGGCCTGGTTGCGCGCGGGCGACGCGCTCTTCAACGCGGCGGACCACGCGGCCGCGGCGACGGCCTACCGCCAGGCGGCGGACCGGCGCTTTTCGCGGGGCCTGCGGGCCCAGGCCCACTTCGGCGCGGGATGGGCCCAGTACCGCCTGAAGGCTTTCGCCCAGGCCTACGGCGAGTGGGGCCAGGCCCGCGACCTGGCCGTGGACGACACCCTGCAGTCCGAAGCCGCCTACTGGATGGGCTGGGCCCTGTTCCGCATGGGGCGCTTCGCCGACGCGGCGACCGATTTCGCCGGCGTGGCCGCGAAGCACCCCAACAGCTACCTGGTGCCCAACGCCCTGGTCCAGCAGGCGAACTCGCTGCACAACGCCGGCCAGGACCAGCAGGCCCTGGCGCTGTACCAGAAGGTGGCGGACCGCTGGCCCAAGCTTTCCGTGGCGGGGGACGCCCTGCACGGGCTGCAGATCTCCTACAGCGCCCTGGGCCAGGACGACCTGGCGGTGGCCGCGGCCCGCGCCTTCCTCAAATCCCACGCTGACAGCGACGTGGCCCCGGACGTGCAATACCAGGTGGCCGAGCACTACCTGAACCTCAAGGACTGGCCGCAGGCGGAAAAGGAGCTCGACCTGCTCAAGAGCCAGTATCCAAACAGCAAGGAAGACCTTACCGCCACCTATTGGCGCGGCGAGGCCCGCTACCAGGACCTGAAATTCAACGACGCCATCCAGGACTGGAAGGACCTGGTCGCGCGCGCGCCCCAAAACCCCCTGGCCCCGCGGGCCCTGTTCCGCGTCGGCCTGGCCTGGTACCGCCAGCAGGAGTACGCGCAGTCCGAGAACGCCTTCCGCCAGGTCCTGGACGACTACGGCAACACCCTCGACGTGGCCGCGGACGCGCGCTTCAACCTCGGCCTGACCTACAAGCGCATGGGCCGCGACGCCGACGCCGTGACGGCCTACCAGGCGGTGGTCCACGACTACCCAGACAGCCCGCTCGCGGACATGGCCCGCATCCGCATCGGCTACATCTATGAGGACGCGGGCGACTTTCCCCACGCCCTGGCCGCCTACCGCGACCTGGCCTCCAGGAACCGCGGCAAGCTGGGCGCCGAGGCCCAGTACCTGGTCGGCGACTGCCTGATAGACCTCAAGCAAAGCGGCGAAGCCCTCATGGCCTATGACGCGGTCACGGCGAATTTCCCGGACCAGGGGGCCTGGGCGGTCACCGCCCTGGCCAAGGGCGCCGAGATACTGGAGGCCCAGGGCCGCTACAAGGAGGCCATGGCGCGCTACGAGAAAATCGTCCAGTCCGCGCCGGACCCCTCCTGGGCGGCTTCGGCGCGCCAGCGCATCGCCCTGATGCGCCAGCGCCTGGGCCTGCCGCCGGAGAGCGCCTCCTCAAAGGCCAAGGCCAAGCGCAAGGGAGCCTCCAAATCCGAGCACCAGCATCGGGCCAAGGCCAAAGCGGCCGCGGCCGTCCCGGCCACCGCCCAGCCCCTGTCGTCTTCAGCCGGAGACGTCCCATGAAGCTGACGCCCTGCGCCTTATTGCTCCTGGCGGGCCTGGCGCTGCCGCCGCTCCTGTCCGCGGATGCGGCCCCCTCGGCATCGGGGGCCTCCACGCCCGAGGCGCTGGTGGGCGAGGACCGCGGCGTTCCCACGGCCCTTCCCACGCCCGAAGCCGACGCGGGCGGGCCGCTGATGCTGAGCCGCAGCGCCCAGGCGGCGCCCTCCTTCGCCCTGCCGGCCTTCGTGATCACGGGCGGCGGAGAGCGCCAGGATCTGGAGCAGCGCGGCGACCTGGGAACCAGCCTGGACACCTCCGGCGGCATCAAGACCTCGCCCGGCGAGACCGGGGCGGGCCAGGACCAGCGCGCGACCGAGGCCGTGCGCGCCGCGCCCCAGGACGAAACCTTCACCCCGACCCAGCACTACGGCGAGCTCACCGCCTCCTACGGCCTGGGCAACACCTTGAAGGTGGACGGCATGCTGGCCGGGGAACAGGGGCCTTGGTATGGCTGGCTGGACGGCGGAACCCACTTCAGCGACGGCGGCCCCCTGCCCTCCTCCGCGCTGGAGCCGGCCCAGCGCTATGACGGCTCCCTGGACGGCAAGGGCGGCTGGCGCATGGATCCCGGCGACCTCTTCGAGGCGGCGGCGGACGGCGCCTGGCGCTCCCTGCGCCTGACCTCTTTTGGCGGCGATTCCTGGGAACAACGGTCCCAGGGTGGCGCGTCCTTGGATTGGGAAGGGGACTGGCTCGGGCTCACCCCGCGCATCCAGGTGCAGGGGCGCGAGGCCCAGATCGGCCTGCCGGGCTATTCCTACAGCGAGGAAAGCGGCGGCCTGGAGGCCACCGCCGAGAAGAGCCTCGGCGGCGCGCTGGCGAGCGCCCTGCTGGACGGGGGGCTGGACCTCGGCCTCCTGGACCAGCGCGGAAGCTTCCCCGGACGCAGCCTGGAGAACGGCGCTGTCTGGGCGGAAGTCCATCTCGAACCCTGGAGCGGCGGACGCCTCGGACTGGGCTTCAGGCTGGACTGGGACCTGGGCCCGGATCCGGCCGTCCTGCCGGGGCCGATGGTGGAATTCGAACAGCGGCTGGCGCGCGACCTGGGCCTGCGCCTGGAATTCGGCACCCGCATCGACGTGAGCAGCCTCGCGGTCGACGGCTTCCAGACGGATCCGCTGCTGCCCAACGCCAGGCTCCTCCCGAGCCGCCGCGTGGCCGACTTCAAGGCGGCCCTGCCCTGGGCGCCGGCCGGCGGCCTGTCCCTTGAAGCAGGGGCCTTTGTCCGTCAAGATGTGAATGCCTTCCTGCCCGATCCCGCGGCCCAGCCCGGGCTGTGGACGGACGCCACGGTCGGCACCCTGCGCGTGGAGGGCTTCAGCCTCAGCGGCCGCCGTGAGGAGGGGCCCTGGTGGCAGAGCCTGGAGGGCGTCGGGCAGACGGCCGCGGACGGGGTGGACGCGACCTTCCTGCCGCATTGGAAGGGTTCCGCGGCGCTGGGCTGGAAGGCCGGGCCCTGGAGCGCGGAAACCGGGCTGAAGGTGCAGAGCACCCGCCTGGCGGACCTGCAGGGCTCCTGGACCATCCCCGCGCAGTGGGACTGGACCCTCAAGGCCGGCTTCGACGTGAACGACCACCTCAGGGTGTTCCTGGAGGGGGACTCCCTGGCCGGCGCGGTCACCGAGTGGCCCGGCTATGACGACGCCGCACCCTACCTGGGGCTGGGCGCGAAACTCTTGTTTTGAACGTTGCGCCCCGTGACGGGGCCTTCTTGATGGAGTAGCCATGCAATTGGACCTGTCCTTGTCCGCCCTCTTCCAGCACGGCGGCGTCGTGCTGGCCATCCTGCTGCTGGCCAGCCTGTGGAGCTGGATCATCATCGTCGACCGCTGGCTCACCTTCGGGCGCGCCGAAAAGGGGAGCGATCGGCTCGCCTCCAGGGTCACCAAGCTGGTCCGCGCGGGCCAGGCGAACGAGGCCCGCGACCTGGCCCAGGAGGAGGGCGGCTGCCAGGCCCGCGTCCTGCTCACGGCGCTGGCCCATCCGTCCCGCGAAAAGGAGGTCCTGGTGGAGGCCCTGCAGCGCCGCCAGGCCGAGGAGGTCCTGGGCCTGGAGGCCCGCCTGGCCGCCCTGGGCACCATCGGTTCCGTGTCCCCATACATCGGCCTCTTCGGCACCGTGCTGGGCGTCATCCGCAGCTTCCAGAGCCTGGGCCAGGGCGCCGCCGACGCCTCGGGCGCGGCCATCGTCAGCGTGGGCATCGCCGAAGCCCTGGTGGCCACCGCTGCGGGCCTGGCCGTGGCCGTGCCCGCGGTCATCTTCTTCAACGCCTTTTCCCGGCGCCTGACCGTGCTGGAGACGCGCATGGAGGCCGGGGCCTCCGAGATCGTGGAGGCCCTGCTGGAGCGCCAGAAAAAAGGGGGGGCCAACGATGCGTAAACCCGAACGGCGGCGCAAGCTGGTCAGCGACATCAACATCGTCCCCCTCACGGACGTCCTGCTGGTGCTGCTGGTGATCTTCATGGTGACCACGCCGCTCATCGTCCAGGGAAGCATCCAGGTGAAGCTGCCCCATTCGTCCGCGCTGGCCGACTCCCAGCTGCAGCCGATCACGCTCACCCTGACCGTGCAGGACCACCTCTTCCTGGGCGACCAGGAGGTGCGGCGGGAGGACCTGCCCGTCCTGCTCAAGGCCGCCCTGAAGGCGCGCACCGACAAGCTCGTGGTCATCCGCGCCGACCGGGCCTGCACCCACGGCAGCGTCGTCGAGCTGATGGACCTGGCCCGCCAGTGCGGAGCGGAGCGCCTGGCCATCGCGACCGAGGCCAAGCCGTGAACAGCGCCTTTGAACGCCCCTCCGACCGCTGGGTCTCCCGGGGCGTTTCGCTGTGCCTGCATGCGCTGCTCTTCCTGGCCTGCTGGGCGGCCCTGCGCGGGCCCGCCCAGCCCAGCATGGTCATCTTCAGCGTGGAGACGGTCTCCGGCATCATGCCCCGGGGCGAGGGCAGCGGCGCGTCGGGCTCGGCCAGCCAGATCTCCAACCAGGAGTCGAGCGACTCCAATCCGCTGGCGGGCGGGCTGCGCCTGAGCTCCACGGACGCCCCGGTGCCGGCCGCGCCGCACGAGGCCGACGCGGCCAAGGCCGCGGCCAAGCCGCGCACCGTGCAGGCGCCCAGCCTGAGCGACGTGGACAAGCTCTACCAGAAGCTGCAGATCGGCGTCCAGCCCAGGGAGCCCGGCGCCTCGGACCAGCCCAGCGAGGGCGGCATGGGTAACGCCCACCAGGCCGGGACCGAAAACGGCGCCCTGGGCCTCTCCGGCGCCATCGCCGGGCGCGGATACCGCATCGGCGACTACAGCTACGGCAAGCCCCTGCCCGAGGAAAGCGAGGTCGTGGTCCTGCTCACCGTGGACCCCAAAGGCGAGGTGCTGCAGGCGGAGATCAAGAAGACCTCCGGCTACCCCGACCTGGACCAGCACGCCCTGACGGCCTCGCGCGACATCGTCTTCGACGCCCTGCCGCCGGACGTGCCCCAGGAGAACAAGACCGGCACCGTGACCTTCAGCTATGACTACAGCGGCCGGGCGAAGTAGCCGCGGACACCCCCCATTTTTTGTGAAGGCCCCACGCTTATGCGCCCATCCGGACGTGCAGTCGACCAGTTGAGATCCCTAGAAATCAGGCGCTCCTACATCAAGGGCTGCGACGGCTCCGTGCTCATTTCCTGCGGGGACACCCAGGTCCTGTGCGCCGCCACGGTCGAGGAGAAGGTGCCGCCCTTCCTCAAAGGCAAGGGCAAGGGCTGGATCACCGCCGAATACGGGATGCTGCCCCGCAGCTCGCCCCAGCGCATCGAACGGGAAGCCGTGCGGGGGAAGGTGCAGGGCCGCACCCAGGAGATCATGCGCCTCATCGGCCGAAGCCTGCGCAGCGTGCTGGACCAGCAGGCCCTGGGCGAGCGCCAGATCATCGTGGACTGCGACGTCATCCAGGCCGATGGCGGCACGCGCTGCGCCGCCATCACCGGCGCCTACGTGGCCATCGTCGACGCCCTGGCGCCCCTGCTGAAATCCGGGGCCCTGGCCGCGCTGCCCCTGCGGGAACCCGTGGCCGCGGTGAGCGTGGGCCTGTTCCAGGGCGAAGCGCGCCTGGACCTCGACTACGCCGAGGACAGCACCGCGGACGTGGACATGAACGTGGTCTCCACCGCCTCGGGCCTCTTCGTGGAGCTGGGGGCGACCGCGGAGCACGCGGCCTTCAGCCGCGGGGAGCTCGACGCGCTGCTGCGGGTCGCCCAGAAGGGCCTGGCCGAGCTCTTCCAGGCGCAGGCCCGGGCCCTGGCGAAGCCGTAGGGCGGGGGGCGCCGAAGGCCGTGCAGGATCTGCTGATCGCCACCGGCAACGCCGGAAAAATCCTCGAGATGCGGGCGGCCCTGGAGGGCCTTCCGTTCCGCGTGGTGGAGCTGTCCGAGCTGCCCTTCGCGCCGGCTGAGATCGAGGAGAGGGGGGAAACCCTGCTGGAGAACGCGCAGCTGAAGGCGCGGGGCTACGCCAAGGCCGGCGGGATGCTGGCCCTGGCCGACGACACCGGGCTGGAGGTGGACGCCCTGCAGGGCGCCCCCGGCGTGCGCAGCGCCCGCTGGTCCGGCGGGGGTCCCGAGCAGAACAACCTGAAACTGCTGGCGGAATTGAAGGCCCTGGGCGAGGTGCCCCGGACCGCCGTGTTCAGGACCGTGATGGTCCTGGCCGAGCCCGGCGGCAGGGAGGATTGGGTGGCCGGCACCTGCGAAGGCCTGATCGCGCGGCAGGCCCAGGGCCAGCAGGGTTTCGGCTACGACCCCCTGTTTTTCGTGCCCCGCGCCGGAAAAACCTTCGCGGAGATGGATTTACGGGAAAAGAACCTTTTCAGCCACAGGGGGGAAGCCCTGCGGCGCGTGCGCAAACTGCTGCAACGCTGGTAAAAAAAGCGCTTGCCTTGAGGCCCTGAAATAGGCTAAATTTTTAGCCCTTTCCTTGGTTCCAAGGAAAGCCAAAGGAGAAACGCCATGTCCCGCGCCTGCGTCATCACCGGAAGCCGCCCCAACGTGAAGAATATGGTTTCCCACGCCAACAACCGCGTGAAAAGCCTGCAGCTTCCCAACCTCCAGACCCACAAGGTCTTCGTGCCGGAGCTGAAGCGCTCCATCAGCCTGCGCCTTTCGACCCGGGCCCTGCGGACATTGAAGAAACAGAACAATATCCTGCATTTCTTGCGCGCCAGCGGCGTCAAGATCTAGTCCGCGGAATCCCGCGTTTTGAAAAGGTCCGGGCCTGGCCCGGACCTTTTTTTTGTGTCCTCCCCGGAGCCTTGCAAAAGCGCGGAAGCCGAGCGGGAAGGTGTTTCGTATCGCCCACAGTCCGAGAGTGGCTTGGAAGTCGTATACTATAAGGGGGTTCCGCCGGCTGCCGGCGGGACCGCTTCGCGTTTTGGGCCCTTGCCAAAGGAAGCGCCACCACGACCACGCCCGCCTGTGAACTTTGCGGAATCAGCCTGCATCAGGGCGCCTGCCCGGTGTGCGGGGAGTCGCGCGTGCGTTTCCTGGCCCTGCGTCCCGGGAGCTTCCCGGCGACGGCCATGCCGCCCGAGGGGCTGATGCAGGGGCCCGGCCTGATCGCCTTGCGACGGGCGCTGGCGGACGGAGATTTTGGGGCCGCAGAGGGCCTCTGGGCCGCCCTGCTGCAGACGGTCCTGCCCTTGGGACCCCTGGGCAGGAACCAGGTGGCGGATTGTTTCGAGGCCTATGCCTGCCTCAAGGACGCCCTGGGCAAGCCCAAGGAAGCGGAGCGCTTCCGGCGCCGGGCCCTGTCCGTGCGCAAGGACCCCATGGTCCTGAACCGGCGCGCAGCCTTGGGCTCCAGGAAAATCTGGGGCGGCCGCCCGGCCTGGGAGTCGGACGGGCCTTCCCCCGAGGTCCTGCAAAGGGTGAACGCCCAGTTGGACCGTGAGGAGGTGCTGGGGCGGCGGCGGAAGGTCGCGCTGATCCTGGGCACCTCGGGGATAGTGGGTTTGGGTTTGGCCAGTTTCACCGGGCTGCCCACGCTGAGCATGCTCCTGCTGGGCCTGTGCGTGGGCTGGCTGTGGGTGCGTTGGGCATGAGGTTCAGGGCCTGCCTGGTCCTGGGCCTGCTGGCCATCCTCAAGCCGGGCTTCGGCGCGTCGCCCTACGGAGCCGGGGGCCCGGTGACGCTGCAGCAGTCGCGTCTGCCCGGCCGCGTCGAGGTCAGCGCCCGCAACAGGGACCCCTACACCCCGGCCTGGATCTGGGTCTCCTTCAGCTCCCCGGGCAACGCCTACGCCTCGCCGTCCCTGCCGGCCGGTTTCGTGCTCAGACCTTTGGAGCGCCGCCGCCTCTTCGCGGTGCGGCCCCTCAACCCCGGCGAGGGCTATTCGTTCGGCCTGACTTACTCCTGCGGGGAAGGCGATCCCCGGCGCGATCCCGATCCCAAGGAGCTCTATCTCCTGCCCTATGCCCACGGCACCAAGCACGTGGTCAGCCAGGGCTATTTCGGACGGATCAGCCACCTGGGCCTCTATGCGCTCGATTTCGCCATGCCCGACGGCACGGACATCGACGCCGCGCGCGCGGGGGTGGTCATCGCGGTCAAGCAGGATTCCAGCCGGGGCGGCGCCTCGGCCCTCTACGCGAAGGACGGCAACTACATCGAGGTCATGCACGCGGACTCAACCTGGGCCATCTACGCCCACTTGCGCCAGGGAGGGGCCCTGGTCCGGAGGGGCCAGCGGGTCAGGGCCGGCCAGGCCATCGCGTTGAGCGGGCACACGGGCGAGGCCACCGGGCCCCACCTCCACTTCGCGGTCTACCGCGCGGACTGGGACGGGCCCCGCAGCATCCCGACCCTCTTCCTGACCGGGCCGGCCACGGCCGCCTCCCTGGAGGAGGGCCGCACCTACTATTCCTGGCACCCCGGGGGCGCGCCCTTCACCCGGGTGCTGGGCGAGGATCTGCGCGACCGGGATTTCCGGGGGCTCACCCGCACGGCCCGCGGCCGCGGCGTCAGCCTGCGTTACCAGGTGGTGGACCGGCGCAACCTGGTGTGGGCGGACAACGCCACGGACGGCGCCGTGGACCTGCGCATTGACGCCGTGAGAGCCGAGGGTGTCCGTTTCGGCGCCAGTTTGCCTTTTTCCGTAACAGTCCCCGCGCACACGGAAGTTTACTGTTTCCATCTGGACTATGTGGGCGAAGGCTCCTCATCCTTCGCCCTGAAGACCTCTTGGTTGGAAGCCCGGTGACGTGTTACAAACATAAGTAGCGTTACGTTTGGGCGTTGAAGATGTAACATGGATGACTCTGAACGTTAACACTAAGGCAAGAAAATCATTGGCTTCAAGCCTTTGTGAGGATGCCGATGTCCGAAAAAATCCTGGTGGTTGACGACGAAAAAGACCTGGTCGACCTAGTGGCCTACAATCTCGAAAAAGCCGGGTACCGGACGCTGCGGGCCCACGACGGGGAAGCGGCCATGCGCAAGGCGCTCACCGAAGGCGCGGACGTCGTGGTTTTGGACGTCATGCTGCCCCTGCTGGACGGCTGGGAGGTGCTGAAACGCCTGCGCGCGGACCAGAAGACGTCCAAGGTCCCGGTGCTGATGCTCACGGCGCGCGGCGAGGAGACGGACAAGGTGCTGGGCCTGGAGCTGGGCGCCGACGATTACCTCACCAAGCCCTTCAGCCCCCGGGAGCTGGTCGCGCGCGTGAAGGCGCTCCTGCGCCGTTCGCGCCCCTCCGCCTTCCCGTCCGGTTCGCCCGGGCTGGCCATGCATTTCGACGGGCTGGAGATCGACCCCTCGGCCCACGAAGTGCACGTGAAGAAGAAGGCCATCGAGCTGACGGCCCGCGAGTTCCAACTGCTGGCCTATTTCGCGGCGAGGCCCGGCCGCGTGGTGACGCGAGAACTGCTCCTTGAGGAGCTGTGGAAGATGGATCCCGACGTGGAGACCCGCACCGTGGACGTGCATGTGCGCCGCCTGCGCCAGAAGCTGGGATCCGCGTCGAGCATGATCAAGACCGTGCGTGGGGTGGGCTACAAGTTCACGGCCGCGGGCAAGGCGTGAAACTTGACGGCTTTCCCGCACTGGCCTTGGCCTTCGCGGCGGCTGCCCTGCTCGGCGCGTGGAACCCTTGGGCCGGCCTGGCCCTGGGTCTGGCCTGCTCGGCCTGGTTCTGGAAGCGGCTGTCCGTGCGCCTGGGGCCCCTGCAGGATTTCATCGCCAAGCTTGAGTCCGGCGATTTCGGGGCGCGCCTGCCGGTGGGATCCCGCGGGATCCAGGAGGCGCTCCGGCCGGGACTGGAGGCCATGGCCTCCGGCCTGGGGGAGCGCTTTTTGGCGGCGGAGGAATTGCGCCGCCAGCTCATGGCCGCCCTCAACGGCATGAGCGAAGGCGTGGCCCTGTGCGACGCCCAGGGCGCCATCCTCCTGATCAACCCGTCCTTCCGGCGCCTGGCGGGCTTTGAGGAGGCGGGCCAGCGCCGCTACTTCCTCTGGGAGGCGGTGCGCGACCCCCACCTGACCGAGGCGGTGGAGGCGGCGCTGAAGCAGTCCCGTTCCTCCACGGTGGACCTTCCGCTGGACCAGGGGCGCCTCGAAGGCCGCGCGCTGGTGGCCCCGGTTGAGGGCGGCCCGGGCGGCGGCGGTGCGGGCGCGGTGGTCTTCCTGTTCGACCGCACCGAGGAACGCAAGCTCGAGCGGCTCAGAAGCGAGTTCGTGGCGAACGTGTCCCATGAGCTGCGCACTCCGCTCTCGGCCATCAAGGCCGCGCTGGAGACCCTGCGCGACGGAGCCCTGGACGACTCCAGCGTCAACCAGGCCTTCCTGCAGAAGGCCATCCACCATTCCGAACGCCTGGAAGAGCTGCTCAACGACCTGCTGACCCTGTCCCAGATCGAGGAGCAGAGGCGCCGGGGCCTGAGCCGGCACGACGCGGTCTGCTCGCCGTCCGACGCCTGGGCCGAGGCTGAAAGCCTGCTGGAGACGGTGCTGCGCCGCTACCACGGGACGGTGAGCGCGCAGCTGCCCGCGGACCTTCCGGACGTGGGCATGGAACTGGGCGCCCTGCGGCAGATCATCCTCAACTACATCGAGAACGCCCTGAAGTATTCCGGCCCCGAGCCCAAGGTCGAAGTCGGCGCCCGGCGCGACGGCGCCCACGTCGAGGTGTGGGTCAGGGACCAGGGCCAGGGAATCCCGGAGGCCGACCTGCCGCGCGTCTTTGAGCGCTTTTTCAGGGTGGAAAAGGCCCGCACCCGGGTGGGCGGGGGCAGCGGCTTGGGCCTTTCCATCGTCAAGCACCTGGCCGAGAACGCCGGTGCCCAGGTGGGGGTGGAAAGCCAGGTCGGCAGGGGCAGCCGTTTTTGGGTCCGGCTGCGCGTCGCCCAGCCCTAAATTGTGTCTTTGCGGTAACCACGCCGTCCAGAGACCGTAACCTTGAAGGACTATGCTGTAACAAAGCATCGTGGTTTGCGCCGGCGATGTTTTTTAAGGACCGTTCGGGTCCTCCTTGAGACGGGCCCGCCGAAAGGCGGGCCCGTTTTTATCATGCGTATGAATTTTCCCGTCCGTAACCCTGGCAAAACCTGACCGCAATCTTGACGCTTCATAATAGGGCATCTAAATAATAAGGAGGACGCCGGTGCCCTCGATTTTTACGCATCTCGTCATCGCCCAGGATGCCTTGGAATCCCAGCCCCAAGGGCCGGGCCGGGCCCTGCTCGAAGCGAACAGCAGGGCCTATTATTTGGGCGCGCTTTGTCCGGACCTCCCCTATTTCGACATCTTCCACAACTACCGCGGCCTGCCCCTGGGCGCCGTGCTCGGCCCCGTAACGCACACGGTTGAGGCCCGCGTTTTGGCCTGGCTGGGCTGGTCCATGCCCGAGCAGGACGGCTGGGCCCTGCGCCTGCATTCCGTGGGGGCGCCGGCCGTGCTCGGCGCCTGGGCGCGCCACGCCCTGCGCAAGCCGGGCGCCCTGGCGGCCCTCTGCTCCGGGATGCTGACCCACTGCGCGGCCGACGAGGTGCTCCACCCCAAGGTCAACGCGGATTCCGGCGACGGCTCCACCGCGGAAAGCCTGAGGCGGCACCGCGAGCTGGAGATCAACCTCGACTACGTGCTGCTGCGTTCGCGTGGGGTTTCGGTCGAGAGCCTGAACCTGGGTGGCTTCCTGGAGACCTCCCTGGGCCGGGTGGACCAGACCGGCGAATACCTGTCGCCCTCGCTGAAGCACGCCTGGGTCGAAGCCAGCGCCGCCTGCGACGGCGACCACGCCATCCGGCGCGGCGAGCTGGACGCCTGGAGCCGCGGCTTCGCCGGGGCCATGCGCCTCCTCGAGCACACGTTGTCGCCCATGCAGCAGCAAAAACGCCGCTTCAACGCGGGCGGGGAGGAGCGCTGGCGCACCTTCTTCGCCCGCGAGCGCTACCTGTCCAGCCACGTCCCCCGCGCGGTCCGGGCGGCCGAAGCGGAGCTCGCCAAGGCCCTTCGTCCGGGGCCCGAACCGGCGGCAGCGTTCTGAGAGCGCCGTGCGCGTAGCCTACGTCACCGAATCCCTGCCGCCGCTCACGGACGGGGTGGCCCGCACCTACACCTGGCTGGCGCGGGCCCTGAACGAGGCCGGGGTCGATTTCCGTTTCTACTCCCCCTGCCTGCCGGCCGAAACGGAACCCTGGCGCGGCCGGGTGCTGAAGCAGCCTTATTTCGCCTTTCCTCTGTACCGTTACTACCGCGTGGCCCTGCCCAATCCCCTGGCCCTGTTCAGCGACCTGGATTCCTTCAGCCCGGACATCATCCAGGTCGCAGCGCCCACCCCGCTGTCCTTCCTGGCGCAGTGGTACGCGCGGCGCAAGGGCCTGCCGCTGGTCTCCGCCTACCATACCCATTTCGTGGACTATTTCCCCTACTACCATCTGGGCGGCCTGAGCGGGGCCGGCTGGGCCTTCCTGCGCCGCTTCCACAACGCCGGGGCCCGCACCTATGTGCCCTCCAAGCTCTGCCTGGCCCGCCTGGAGAACCTTGGCTTCACCAACCTTGAGCTGTGGGAGCGCGGCCTGGACGAAGAGAGTTTTTCGCCCGGATTCCGCAGCCTCGATGAACGCCGGCGCTGGGCGGGGGAGGACGAGCTCCTGTGCCTGTACGTGGGGCGCATGGTCGCGGACAAGGACGTGCGGGTCCTGGCCGCGGCCCTGGAGCTGGCGCGCGCCAAGGGCCTGAAGCTGCGCTGCGTCTTCGCCGGCGACGGCCCCCTGCTCGCGGAGACGAAGCGCCGGCTTCCCCTGGACCATTTCCCCGGCTTTGTGCGCGGCAAGGACCTCTCCAGGCTCTACGCTTCCGCGGACCTCTTCACCTTCCCCTCGCCCAACGAGACCTTCGGCAACGTGGTCCTGGAGGCCATGGCGTCCGGCCTGCCTGTGCTGGCGGCGGCCTCCGGCGGGCCCATGGAACTGGTGGACCACGGGCGCAGCGGCCGCCTGGAAAAGCCCGGGGACGCGGCCGCCTTCGCCGAGGCGCTGGCGGTCCTGGGCCGGGACGCTGGCCTGCGCAGGAGCATGGGCGCGCACGGGCAGGCGCGTTCCCAACGCTACCGTTGGTGGTCCGTCCACAGGCGTCTCATCGACAGCTATGACCGCGTTTTGTCGGCTTCGTCGGGAAGGTCGGTATTGAAGGCGGTCGAGGCGCCCTAAGCTTTTGAAAAAACGTTCCGCCCCGAGGCGGCTTCGACCAATGCGGACACGAGGATTTTGGACGCGTCGGACAGGGGGTAGGCCCTTTGAGCGGCTTCCATGGTCGCGCGGGCCTGGGTGTCCCCGGCCAGTCGGACCACGGCTGCGGGCAGGTCCTTGCGGTGGGCCACGGCCAGGGCCAGGCCTTTCTGCTCCGCCAGGGCGGCGTTGGGGGCCTCCTGGGGCATGGCGGCGGCGGCGTCCAGGACCAGGGGTGTGGCCGCGGCCACGGCCTCAAAGAGGCTGGCGGGGCCCGGCTTGCCGGCCATCAGGTCGGCGGCCCTCAGGTATCGGTGCAGATCCTGGGTGAAGCCCACGGGAACCAGGCGGTGGCGGCCCTTGGGCCGCCCATTCAAACGCTTGAACAAGGCTTCGTTGCGGCCGCAGATGGCCACGATCTGCAGGTCCTGGCCCAGTTTTTCCAGGCCCTTCACCAGGGTCTCCATGGAACTGCCGCCCACGCCGCCCATGCTGATGAGCACCGTGGTGGGCTCCTCGGCCAGGCCAAGCTCCCTGCGGGCCTGGCGACGATCCAGGGCCCGCAGGCCGGGGTCGTAGTATTTGGGGTGGAGCAGGAGCCCGCTTTCCAGCACCCGGGTCGATCCCGCTTCCCGCGCCTGGGCGGCGGCCTCGGCGCAGGGGGCCGCGACCCACACGGCATCCCGGCAGGCCTGCGGCGTGTACCACATATAGGGCTTGATATCGACCAGATCGGTCATGATCAGGCCCAGGGGCACGCCGGCTTCGGCGCAGATGCGCGCGTGGGTGTCGTTGACGAAGGGCATCAGCGAAACGCACAGGGCGGGCGCCTCGGCCTTGAGGAAGGCGACGCCGTCGCGGTGCGCCCTTTGGTTGGGCGCGTTGGCGGCCAGGCGGGCCATGGTGCGCAGGGTGGAGGCGATCCCCAGGAGGCTGTGCTTCAGCGTGAAATTGTAGATGTCCTCGCCGTAGACCCCGGTGAAGCGGCCGAGAGGCTCGGCCATCTGCCAGACTTCACGGTAGACGTTGACCACCCGCACATCGACGGGCGCGTTCTGGGCCTCGCAGGCCGCCTTGAGGGAATTGGCGGAGGCGCGGTGGCCGCCGCCGGCGTCGGTGATGAGCAGCAGGACCTTCGGGTTTTCGGGCACGCGGTCTCCGGACTAAGGAAGGGACGCGACAGACTATGGGGACGATTTTACGGGTTGGGGACGCGAAAGTAACGTCCAAGTTACGGCTTGAGAATCGGGCTCCGGGCGCCTTTGTTCCCGGTTTCAGGCGGATTCCCGGAAATTAACACAACTACGTTCGTAACGTAATATTCGCGTAACCATGCGCGCTTATTGTCTCACCACGCATTACGGGAGCCGAGCCTGGCGCCCGAAGAATGTGTTCGCCGACAGCCGGATTAAGAACCTGATCTCGGTGCAACAACCAACGCTTATTGTTTCCGGTGCGGGCCGAAGCGTGCTGGTGCCTGGAACACAATCATGGACTCTGAATCCAGGGGCCATGACGCAAAAGAAAAACCACCCCAAGGAGGATCAGCGCAATGAAGAATAGTATCCGCATTCTGGCGATGTTCGGCCTCGTGGCCGGCATGGCGATGGTCGGGACGGTTCGCGCCGCCGACACGGACACGAGCATGGACAATCAAGGGGACGCCAGCGTCCAGTCTTCTCAGGACAGTGTGGACGACCAGATTGAGGCATTGCGCGCCACCCTGGGGGCCATGACCGCCCAGCAGAACGATTTCGCCAAGGCTTTCAAGAACATGGTGAACTTGAGCGGCGACATCCGTTTCCGTTACGAGGCGAACAACTGGTACACCACGCCCGCGGTCAAGAGCGGGGCCACGGTCCTGCAGGCCGGGATGGCGAGGACGATTGACTACGAGCGCTACCGGATCCGGGCCCGCTTGGTGGACACGGCCAAGGTGAACGACTTCACGACCGCTGTCGTGCGCCTGACCACCGAGTCCTACCTGTCCGGCAACGCCCCCTACGGACAGCCGAACACCGCGAACCAGACCTTGAACAGCTACGGCGACAAGGATCCGGTCGCTTTGGACAAGGCCTACATCGACGTCGCCCCCCAGGTGGTCATGCTGCCGGTCTTCATCGCCGGTGAGCAGGGCATGCCCTTCGTCGTGGACGGCACCAACGCGAACCTGATCTTCGACGACAACCTCACGGACGGCGGCATGTCCCTGGGCCTGACCACCCCGACCCTCTGGGGCCTGGACCTGCGCGCCGTGGGCGCCGATTTCATCAACGAAGACGGGAAGGCCGGTTTTGACGGCTACACCGCGGTCCAGCACCCGATGTTCGAAGGGGAGCAGGCGATCTTGGACTGGAACGCCGCCCCGATGGGGCAGACCATGGGCCTGAGCCTGGCCGCCGCGAACTACACCTGGCACTACATCCAGTTCACGAACGTCTTCCCCCAGGGCTCGGCCGGCACCTACACCAACAGCGTGAACAACACCACCTCCGACCTGCTGGACTACGGCTATTCGCTGCGTGACCTGCTGGCCGTGTACAACACCGTCGCGATGGGCGCTCCCCTGAAGGCCTATTACGAGTACGAGTACAACAAGGATCTGGGCAAGAACAACATCGGCTACGTCGTCGGCGGCGAAATCGCCTCGGGCGACATGATCCCCTGGAGCAAGAACGAGATCACCCTGGGCTACAACTATCGCCGGGTGGACACGGATGCCGTCCTGGGCATCTGGAGCGACGGGGACTTCGACGGCGGCGGCACGGACGCCATGGGCGGCAAGTTCTACGCCAAGGTCATGGTCGGCGACAACCTGTGGGTCTCCCTGCAGCAGTACAACGACCAGGGCAACCTCCAGGCCGAGGCCGCGGGCGGGCACTACTCCCTGTTCCAGCGCACCCAGGTCGACCTGAACGCCAAGTTCTAACGGATCGCCTGGTTACCCTAACGTAACCTTTCATTAACCTGGAATTAACCACATGGTCCTAAGGTTGGACCGGAGTCGTCCTCCGGTCCAACCCTGGGGTCCCACAGGAGAATCATCCCCATGAACAAATTTTTGCGCATCGCCGGTGTCGCCGCGATGGCTCTGGGAACGGTCGCGAGCGCCTCGGCCTTGTCCCTGAACGGCGCCGGTTCCACCTTCATCTATCCCCTCGCCTCCAAGTGGTTCTACGAATACAACCAGAACACGGGCGTTGAGATCAATTACCAGTCCATCGGCTCGGGCGCCGGCATCAAGCAGCTGCAGGCCGGCACGGTCGATTTCGGCGCTTCGGACGCCTTCATGAGCGCCGAGCAGATCGGCGACACGCCGGGCGGCAGCGTCCTCAACCTGCCCGCCACCATGGGCGCCGTGGTCATCGCCTACAACCTGCCGGGCGTCGACACGGGCATGCACCTGGACGGCAAGACCCTGGCCGAGATCTTCATGGGGGACATCAGCAACTGGAACTCCCCTGAGATCGCCGCCTTGAACCCGGGGATGAGCCTGCCGAACCTGGCCATCACCATCGTTCACCGCGCCGACGGCAGCGGCACCACGAACATCTTCACCAACTACCTCACCAAGGTCAGCACGGAATGGGCCGGCTCGGTCGGAACGGCCACGGCGGTCAAGTGGCCCACCGGCGTGGGAGCCAAAGGCAACGAGGCGGTCGCCGGGGTCGTGCGCCAGGTCACGGGCGCCATCGGTTACGTGGAGCTGGCTTATGTCATCCAGAACAAGATGACCTACGCCTTCATCAAGAACCGGGCCGGGCACTTCATCGAACCCAGCATCGAATCCGTGTCCAAGGCCGCCGACGGCGCCCTGGCGACGATGCCGGGCGATTTCCGGGTCTACTTCACCAACGCCCACGGCGCGGAGTCCTATCCGATCTGCGGGTTCACCTGGTTCCTGGTTCCCACCCACTTCAGCGACCCGGCCAAGGGCAAGGCCTTCGTGGACTTCCTGAACTGGTCCATGGACCAGGGCCAGAAGGAAGCTCCATCCCTGAACTACGCGCCGCTGCCGGACTCCTTGGTTGCGAAGATCAAGGACAAGATCGCGACGATCACCTACTAATACAAAGATCCTGGCTCGAATTTCGATGGATGACAGGGAGTGCGCCGGTGAATAGCGCGAAAAATGACACGATTGGCGCGATCAAAGCGGGCCCGGGGGGATTTGCCCCCGGGCTGGGCGCGACGCGGAACCCCGGGGACAAGATCTTCAAGGGCGTCCTGGCGGCGGCCGCGGCCTGCATCCCGCTTTTGGCCCTGGCCATTTTGGTGATGCTTTTCATTTCGTCCTTGCCGGTCCTGAACCAGACCGGCATCTATTTTTTTGTGCGCAAGGAATGGGACCCGGTCGCCCAGCAGTTCGGCGCCCTGGCCTTCGCGTACGGCACCCTGATGACCTCGCTGATAGCCCTGCTGGTGGCCGCCCCGGCCGGGGTCGGCATAGCCCTGGCGATCACCGAATTTGCGCCGCTCAAGGCGAGGGAATGGGCCGCCTGGATCGTGGAAACCCTGGCCGCCGTCCCCAGCGTGATCTTCGGGCTTTGGGGCCTCTTCGTCCTGGCCCCCTTCATGCACCAGTACGTCGACCCCCTGCTGATGCGCATCCCGGGCCAGCCCTTTTTCACCGGCCCTGAGACGGGCCTGTCCCTGTTCACCGCGGGCATGGTGGTGGCCATCATGATCCTGCCGACCGTGATGGCGGTCTGCCGCGAGGTGTTCAACGCGGTGCCGAACTCCCTGCGCGAATCGGCCCTGGCCCTGGGCAGCACCCGCTGGGAGGCCGTGCGCCTCGCGGTGCTCGCGCCGTCGATGCCGGGCATCATCGGCGCCATCATCCTGGCCATGGGCCGCGCCCTGGGCGAGACCATGGCCGTGACCATGGTCATCGGCAACGCGCCCCAGATCGTGTCCAACCTGCTCGGGCCGGCGGACAGCCTGGCCAGCGCCATCGCCAACCAGTTCACGGAGGCCACCTCCGACATGCACCTTTCGGCGCTCACGGCCCTCGGATTCCTCCTGTTCGGCATCACCATGATCCTGAACATCGTGGCCCGCCTGCTGGTGTGGGCGGTCGCGCGGCGCATGCAGCATGTGGCGGTGAAATGATCATCCCCACCGCGCCCGCCCGGGCCCGCACCGACCTGATCATGCGCGGGCTGTGCTGGGCCGCCATGGCCCTGGCCCTGATCCCGCTGTTCAGCCTGCTGTTTTTGGTGGTCAGCAAGGGTCTCCACCGTTTTGACCTCGACTTTTTCATGCACGTCCCCCGTCCGGTGGGCATCCCCGGCGGCGGCATGGCCAACGCCCTGGTGGGCACCCTGGTCCTGGTGCTCATCGCCAGCCTCATCGGCATGCCGATCGGCGTCGCCGCGGGCCTCTACCTGGCGGAATTCGGGGGCGGGCGCTTCGCCGGCGCCGTGCGTTTTTGGGCCGACGTGCTCACGGGCGTGCCCTCCATCGTGACCGGCATCTTCGCCTATGATATCCTGGTGAAGCCGATGCATTCCTTCTCGGCGCTGGCCGGCGGCTTCGCCTTGGGGACGATGATGATCCCCATCATCGCCCGCATCACCGAGGAAGTGGTCCGGCTCGTGCCCGTGAACCTGCGAGAGGCGGCCCTGGCGCTGGGGATCCCGAAGTGGAAGAGCATCCTCCACGTCGTCCTGCGGACGGCCATGAGCGGCGTCGCCACGGGCCTCTTCCTGGGCGCGACCAGGGTGGCCAGCGAAACCGCCCCCCTGCTGTTCACGTCCTTCAACAACCAGTACTGGAACACCAGCCTGGGCCAGCCCACGGCCTCCATGACGGTGCAGATCTTCACCTACGCCATTTCGCCCTACGAGGAATGGCGGGACATGGCCTGGACCGGGGCGCTGGTGCTCCTCATCATCGTGCTTCTGGCCAGCCTGGCGTCGCGCCTGACCCTCAGCAAAAACCGGGGCGCCAACCTCTAACGGAAGCTTCGCAAAGGATGGGAAAGGGATGACCACCGTGACCCTGGAAAAAGAGCTCGTCGCCACGCCGCCGCAGGTTCCGCCTCCCATGGAGCCGGAAACCGCGAAGAAGGCGGCGCCCAGCGGCGAATTGAAGCTGCAGATCCGCTCCCTGAACGCCTGGTTCGGCCTGAAGCAGGCCCTCTTCGGCATCGACCTGGACATCAAGCCCAGGGAAGTGACGGCGATGATCGGGCCCTCGGGCTGCGGCAAGTCCACGCTTTTGCGCTGCCTCAACCGCATGCACGAGACGGTCCCCGGGACGCGGGTCGAGGGGCAGGTCCTGTACGACGGCCAGCAGATCCTGGGCAACACCGTGGACCCCGTGGCCGTGCGCCGCAGGATAGGCATGGTGTTCCAGAAGCCCACGCCCTTCCCGACCCTGTCCATCTTCGAGAACGTGGCGGCCGGCATGCGCCTGCACGGCGAGCGGGACTCCCAGAAGATCCAGAGGACGGTGGAGAGCACCCTGCGCAGGGCGGCGCTCTGGGACGAGGTCAAGGACGTCATCCACAAGCCCGGCTCCTCGCTCTCCGGCGGGCAGCAGCAGCGCCTGTGCATCGCCAGGGCCCTGGCCATCGAGACCGACGTCCTGCTCCTGGACGAGCCCTGCTCGGCCCTGGACCCCATCTCCACGGCCAAGATCGAGGAGCTGCTTTTTGAGTTGAAAAGCAGCTACACCATCGTCATTGTGACGCACAACATGCAGCAGGCGTCGCGGGTCTCCGAGAAGACCCTCTTCATGCTGTCGGGCAAAGTCATAGAATTCGGGGAAACCAACAAGGTCTTCACGGCGCCGGCCCAGAAGCTGACCGAAGACTACATCACCGGTCGTTTCGGCTGAGTTGCGGGGGGAGTAATGCAAAGGCACTTTGAAGAGGAATTCCAGGAGCTGGCCCAGGAACTGCTGAAAATGGGCGGCCTGTGTGAGCGCATGATCCAGGCCTCGGTGAAGGCGCTCCTGGAGTATGACCTGGGCCACGCCGGCGAGGTGATGCGCTGGGAGGACCAGGTCAACCACCTCCACGTGGACATCGACGAGCGCTGCATGCGCATCCTGGCCCTGCAGGGCCCGGTTGCCTCGGATCTGCGCGCCATCATCGCGGCCCTGAAGATCAACAACGACCTGGAGCGCATCGGGGACCAGGCCTGCAACATCACCCAGAACACGATCGACCTTTTGAAGGCCCCCGACTCCAAGCTGCCCCAGGGGCTGCCCCGCATGGCCGACATCGCCATCGCCATGGTGCGGGAATCGCTGGACGCCTACGTCAAGCGCGACGTGGAGATCGCCGAAGGGGTGCTCCTGAAGGAGGAGCGCGTCGACGCCCTGAAGGACGAGGTCTTCAACGAGCAGCTTGCGGAGATGAGCAAGCACCGCGGCAACGTGTCGCGCGGCCTGGACATGATCCTGATCGCCCGCAACCTCGAGAAGGTCGGCGACCACGCCACGAACATCGCCGAGGACGTGATCTTCATGGTCAAGGCCAAGGACATCCGCCACCACTACATCAGCGACGCCTCCAAGGCCTGATCGCCGTCAGCGCCTGAAAACGAAAAGGACCGGGCCTTGGGCCCGGTCCTTTTTTTTCGTGCCCGCGGGGTCCGGTCAGGGCGCGTCGTCGCCGCAGGCGCAGGAATAGAATTCGTCCAGGCTGAAGCAGGTCTGGGCGCAGCTGTACGCGCGCCAGCGCTTCGACTTCAGGGCGGCCTTGGAGGAGGTTTCACAGGTGAAGTAGGCCTCGTAGCGCGCCCGCACGCTTTCGTCGTCGCGGATCTCTTGGGAGGCCTCGGCGACCCCGGCCGTGCCGAAATCCCGCCCATAGGCCTGTTTGAAGCCGTATTCCAGCTCCCAGTCCCCCGGATTTCCGTTGGCGTCCGCCCGCTCCAGGTTTTTCAGGGTGTAGGTGGCCAGGTCCAGCAGGCCGCCGTCCGCGCGGCGGTACAGCCCCACCTGGAAGCTGGGGTTGTTGCCGTGGTTGGGGCCGATGGAGGGGATGATGTGCAGGCCCAGCACGGCCCTGCCCCGGTCGCTGAGCACCTTCAGGTCGTCAAAATGGGTGTGGCCGGCGAAGAAAAAGCGTATCCCGGGGGCGTATTCGCGCAGCAAGGGCAGCAGTTGGGCCTGGTATTCCGGCTTCAGGAAGGCCTCAACCGGCAGGCCGCATTGGGCCTTGAAGGCGTTGGTCCCCGGCGGGATATGGGTCGCCAGGGTGACGGTCCGGCCCGCGCGAGCGTCCGCCTCCAAACGCGCCTTGAGCCAGTCCAGCTCCTTCTGCGCGGCCCCGGGGTCGGCGCAGCCGTCGGAATAGCGCCGCGACCAGAGCACGGAGTCGAGGGCGATCAGGCGGCCGGCCTTGCCGGGCAGGGAGGCCTCGTAGTAGCCGCCACGGGCGAAATCCGCGGCCGCGGCCGGGTCCCCGGAGGAGGCGGTCCAAAGCTTGGCCAGGGAAGCCAGCTCCGAGTCGTCCACCGCGTAGTCCCCGCAGTCCGAGTCGTTGTTGCCCAGGACCCAATACAGGGGGCATCCGGGCAGCGCCTTGGCCAGCGAGCGGATCACGTAGGTCTCGGTTTTCAGGACGAAGGCGGCATAGGCCTTCTGGTCCCCGCCCTTGAGGTCCGCGAATTTCCTGTCGAAGCTGTGGGCCAGGTAGTCCCCGGTGATCAGGGCGTAGTCGTAGCGGAGCCCGGGAAGCGCCAGGGCCTTCAAGGCCGACCGCCACAGGGGCCAATTGGTGTCGTCGCCGTAGGAGGGGAACTTGGTCCGCCGGCCGTGCGCGAAGACGGCGTCCCATTGGTCCGCGGGCGAGGCCTGCAGCTTGGGGAAGAGGCTCGGGTCCACGAAGGGGTCGAAATGGATGTCCGAGAGCAGCAGGTAGGCGCCCTGGCCGCCGGCGGCCCGGACCTTCCACCCTAGATCCCTGTTCACCCCGGCGGCGCAGGGGCTGGAAAAGGCCAGGCAGGCTGAAAGGGTCAGGATCAAGCCGCGCATGCGGGCCTCGCGAACAAGGGATGGGCGCAAAGGGACGTCCATTGTGGGTCGAAAAAATTACGGATGCGTGACACTAAGGGAACAGGGCCGCAAACGGGACCCCGTCCAGGAAGCGAGCTTGGCCGCGGACGGGTCGCTGTCTTGCCCGATGCGGCCCCGCCCTTTTCCCGGGCGGGCTATTCAGGGGCCTGGTACAGGGCCAGGCGCCGGCCGGCCAGGGTCATGAGCTGCTCGTAGTCGTTGCGGGCGGTGAATTTGGCCGTCTCCAGGGCCTGCTTCTCCACCCAGCTCGCGGTCATGGCGATCAGCACGTCCTCATTGGTGTCCAGGCCGTTTTTGTAGTCCTGCTCAAGGTGCTTGTAGGCCTTGTAGGAGAGCTGGTAGGCGCTGTCATAGGCTTTGACCTGGGCGATGTCCCCGTCCAGGGTGCTCCAGGCGGAGCGGATGCCGCTCTCGGCCTGGCGCCGCTGCAGGACGAGGTTGAGCTGGGCCTGCCGCAGCACCGATTTGGCCTGGCGGTCCTTGGAGATCAGGCTGAAGCCTTCGAAGAGGGGCATGGTGGCGATGATCTCGCCGTCCCAGACCGCGTTGGGGTTGCTGTTGTCCACGGAATCATCCCGCGTGGCCTTGGCGGTCGGGTACCAATGCGCCATGAAATCGACGCTGGGAAGGTGGGCGCCTTCGTTCACGTCCACCAGCTCCTCCGCGGCCTGGGCCTGTGCCGACGCGGCCTGGATGTCCGGCCGCGCGTCCAGCCCCCTGATCAGGTCGTCGAGGCTGCCGGCGCCCGCGGGCACCTGGTCCACGGCCTTCAATGGCTGGCCCGCGTCCTGGCCGGTGAGGAAGGCCAGGACCTGGCGCTCCACGGAGATCTGCTCATCGGTCAGGACGCCCTGGGCCACCAGAGCGGCCTGCTCGGCTTCGGTGGATTCCACGTCGGAGTTGCGGGCGCGCCCGATGGCGTAGAAGCGCCGCTCCTCCTTGATGCGTCCCACATAGGCCTTGAGTTCGTCGTTGATCAGCGAGCGGCTGTGCTCAAGCGAGAGCACCATGAAAAAGGCCTGGGACACGTCCTGGTAGAGCTGCATGGCCGCCCATTCGTTGGCTTCCTTGCTCGAGACCAGCTGGTCCTTCTCGTCCCTCAGGGCCGCGTATTCGGCGAAGCCGCGGAAAAGGGGCTGGGTCAGGCTGACGCCCAATTGCTCGTTTTGGGGGCTGGAGATGGCGGCGTCGGAGTTCCCGGTGTAGGCGTTGTAGTTCACCGCCACCTGGGGGAGGATGGCGCCCAGGGCCTGGCGGTACAGTTCGCGGGCCTGGTAGATGGCTTCCTTGCTTTCGGCCAGGGTTTCGCTTTGCTTCAGGGACTGCTGGAAACAGTCGTCCAGGGTGGCGGAGCGCAGGAGGGACGGGACAAGGACGGCCAGCCAAAGGGCGGCCAGGCATGCGATGGGGTGGCGTTTCGACAAGGTGTTCCTCCGGGACGTTCGGCTTGGTCTGCTTGCGCTGGGCTTAAGGAAAGCCATTTTCAGCCCCGTGCGGGCTAAATCAAGCCTTCAGAGCGTAAGCTATTGTTTCCGGCATAGTCTGGCACTCTATACGCCAAAAACAAAGGGAGGGCCTGACGGCCCTCCCTTTTTTATGAAAAGTGGGTGTTCCTGGTGGGACTAAGCGCCGCGGACGTTGGCCGCCTGCGGGCCTTTGGCGCCCTGCTCGACTTCAAAAACCACTTCCTGACCCTCGCGCAGGGTCTTGAATCCCTGCATGTTGATGGCCGAGAAGTGCACGAACACATCGGCGCCGCCCGGCTGCTCGAGGAATCCGAAACCCTTCTTTTCGTTGAACCATTTCACGCGGCCCTTCACTTCAGCCACAACGCCTCCTTACCGTGCTATCTTCCAGTCTTACACCCAGAACCGACCTCCGGCCGGGCGACCAGAAACGAGAAATAATTATGCCCCTGGCCAAAGGACGGCGCCAGATCAAATTTTCAAAAAAACAGCGGTTTCAGGGAATTTTTTGCGAGGTTTTTACAGTGGTCATATCCTGACAAAGTTCTTATCCTAACAGTCCTTAAGGGGCCTTAGTTGTCGGGGTGTAGCGCAGCGGTAGCGCACCTGCTTTGGGAGCAGGGGGTCCCGGGTTCGATCCCCGGCACCCCGACGGAGACAGCATGCCCATCGACCTCAAACGCCGCGGTAGCGGCGTTCTCATGCACATCAGCAGCCTGCCGGGGCCGGTGGGCTTGGGGGACCTGGGGCCGAGCGCCCACGCCTTCGCCAGCTGGCTTGCCCAGGCCGGCCAGCGTTGGTGGCAGACCTTGCCCGTGAACCCCATGGACAGCGGCGGTTCGCCCTACCAGTCGCCTTCGGCCTTCGCCGGGGAGCCCCTGTTCATCAGTCTGGAGCGCCTCGGCGAGGACGGCTGGCTGGAGGCAGGGGACATATCGGACTTTGTATCAGGAGCGGCGGCGCAGGCAGACGTCAACAAGGCGGCCGCCTTGCGCTGGCCCCTACTGAGGAAGGCCTGGAGGATCTTCCAGGAGCTCCGCCCGCCCGCCGCGGCCGCGGCCTTCGACGATTTTTGCGCGGAGCAAAGCGTCTGGCTGGACGACTACGCGCTGTTCGCGGCCCTGAAGCGGGACCACCAGGGGCGGCCCTGGACGCAGTGGGAGCCGGCCTACAGGGACCGCCAGGCCCCGGCCATGGAGCAGGCGCGCCGCGTGCACGCCGACGAGATCGGGCTGCAGCGCTTCCTGCAGTGGCAGTTCCACCGCCAATGGCTGGCCCTGAAAACGGCGGCCAACGACAACGGCATCGGGCTGATCGGCGACGTGCCCATCTTCGTGGCCCAGGACAGCGCCGACGTGTGGGCCGCGCGCGAACTTTTCGACCTCGACGACGAGGGCCGCCCCCGCCACGTGGCCGGCGTGCCCCCGGATTATTTCAGCGCCGAAGGCCAGATGTGGGGCAATCCCCTGTACCGCTGGGATCTGCACCGCGCCACGGCCTACCGCTGGTGGGTGGCCCGCTTCTGGCGCATCCTGCAGCTCTTCGACCTCGTGCGCGTGGACCATTTCATCGGCTTCCACCGCTACTGGGAGATTCCCGGCGACGCACCCAGCGCGCTGACCGGGCGCTACCAGCCCGGGCCCGGGGCCCACTTTTTCGAGGTGCTCCGCGACCAATTGGGCAGCCTGCCCGTGATCGCCGAGGACCTGGGTGTGCTGACCCCGGAAGTGACCGAGATGAGGCGGGGGCTCGGGATACCCGGCATGCAGGTCATCCAGTTCTGCTTCGGCGACGGCGCCGTGGAGCCACAGGACTACCCGGAAGACACGGTGGCCTACACCGGCACGCACGACAACGACACGATGCGGGGCTGGATCGAGAGCGTCCGCCCGGGGGCCGGGGACGGCGTCCACACCTCCCACGAGGAGGAACGCCGGCGGGCCCTGGCCTTCGGCGCCCGCTATGACCCTGATCCGGTCCGGGGCCTGATCGAGGGCGTGTGGGCGACCCCCGCCCGCCTGGCCATCGCGCCGGTGCAGGACCTCCTGAATCTGGGCTCCGAAGCGCGCATGAACACCCCCGGCACCGTCGGCGGCCGCAACTGGCTCTTCCGGGTCGACCCCGCCGCGCTCACCCCGGACCTGGCCCTGGGCCTGCTGTCCCTGACCCAGCGCCACCAGCGCGGCTGAAGCCGCGCGGCCCCGAGCCCGAGACCTTCACTTTTTTACGGAATCCATGCCCACTGACCTCGTCATACACGGCCACTTCTACCAGCCCCCGCGCGAGAACCCCTGGACCGAAGCCGTGGACCCGGAGCCCTCGGCCGCGCCCTTCCACGACTGGAACGAGCGCATCTACCGGGAATGCTACCGGGCCAACGACAACGCCCGCATCATGAACTTCCAGGGCGTGGTCGAGGATATCGTCTCCAACTACCGCATGCTCAGCTTCAACATGGGCGCCACCCTGCTGAGCTGGATGGAGCGCGTGCACCCCCTGGGCTACCAGCGCATCATCGAGGCGGACAAGGAAAGCCAGTCCCGCCTGGACGGCCACGGCAACGCCATCGCCCAGGCCTACAACCACAGCATCCTGCCCCTGTGCAACCAGCGCGACCTGCGCACGCAGATCCGCTGGGGCCTTGAGGATTTCAAGCACCGCTTCGGGCGCGACCCGGAGTCCATGTGGCTGCCGGAGACCGCGGTCAACCACGAGGTGCTCCACGCGCTGATCGACGCCGGCATGAAGTACGTGATCCTGGCCCCCCGCCAGTGCGCGCGGGTGCGGCCCCTGGAGGGCGAGGAGGAGGCCTGGCGCGACGTGTCCGACGGCAGCGTGGACCCGGGTGTGGCCTACCTGTACCGCCACCGCGACGGCAGCGGGCGAGGCATCGCCCTGTTCTTCTATGACGGCCCCATCGCCCAGGCCATCGCCTTCGAGAACGCCCTGGAGCGCAGCCAGGACCTGGTGGCCCAGTTCGCGCGCTCCAAGGGCGGGCCGGACCGCCTGGTGCACGTGGCCACCGACGGCGAAAGCTACGGCCACCATTCCCGCTGGGGCGACCGCGTGCTGGCCTACGCCCTGCGCAAGGAGGCGCCCCAGCAGGGCTTCTCGGTCACCAACTACGGGGCCCACCTGGCGGCCCATCCGCCCCTCTTCGAGGCCGACATCCAGGCCGGCCCCGACAACGAAGGCACGGCCTGGAGCTGCGCCCACGGGGTGGGCCGCTGGATCCGCGACTGCGGCTGCCACACCGGCGGCGAGGAGGGCTGGAACCAGGCCTGGCGCGGCCCCCTGCGCGCCTCCCTGGACCACCTGCGCGACTCCCTGGCGCCGGAGTTCGAGCGCGCGGCCGCGGAATACCTGAAAGACCCCTGGGCCGCCCGCGAGGACTTCATCCACCTGGTCCTGGACCCCTCGGCCGCGGCCAAGACGCGCTTCTTCGAGGCCCACGCCTCGCGGCACCTCGACCCCCAGGAACAGGAGCGCGTGCTCTGCCTGCTGGACATGCAGCGCCAGTGCATGCTGATGTACACGTCCTGCGGCTGGTTCTTCAACGACATCAGCGGCATCGAGACCGTGCAGATACTCAAGTACGCGGCGCGGGCGCTCGACTACGCCGCCGAGCTGGGCCTGCGCAACGTGCGCGCCTCCTTCCTGTCGCACCTGAAGGCCGCCCATAGCAACGTGGCCGGGCAGGGCGACGGGGAGGCCATCTTCCGCCACCAGGTGGAGCCGGGCCGGGTGGGCCTGGAGCGCCTGGCCGCCCACTGCGCCATCATGGCCCTGGCCGAGGGCCCCTCCCAGGGCCGCCTGGGCGGCTGGACCTGGGACGTCTCCAATTTCCAGCGCCGGGTCCGCGGGGAACGCAGCTTCGCCAGCGCGCGCGTGCGCCTGGACGGGCGCATCACCGGCCGCGGCTACGACGCCAGCGTGGTGGCCCTGCACTTCGGCGGCATGGATTTCGTGTGCTCGGTCAAGCCCTGGCAGGGAGAGGCCCTGCACGAGGCCGAGGCGGGCAAGGTGGACGAGGCCTTCCAGCGCGGCCGGGTCCCGGTGGTGGTGAGCTCCCTGCGCGCCGACCACGGGGGGATGGAGGTCGGCCTGGACCAGGTCCTGCCCGACGGGCGTGAGCACCTCAGCCGCAAGGTCTTCGAGAACCTCCTGCGCCAGGTCAGCGAGCAGACCTCCGCGGTCTACCAGGAGAACCGCGACCAGATCGACCTTTTCCAGGCGGCCGGCTTCCCCCTGCCGCCGGTCCTGCGCGCGGCCGCGGAGTACACCCTGTCGCTGCAGTTTGAGGCCGAAATCCGCAGCCAGAAGGAGAGCAAGGATCCGCGCGCCTATGAAAAGGCCGTGGCCCTGGCCCGCGAAGCCGCCTCCCTGGGATACAAGATCGACGCCACCGAGAGCCGCCGCATCTTCGGCGACATGATCACCAGCGCCGTGCGCCAGGCCATGGAGAGCCCGGATTCCACCCGTCTCAAGCAGGCCCTGGAGCTTCTGCGCCTGACCAACGAGCTGGGCATCAAGCCGGAAATGGAGCGTGCCCAGGAGATCGCCTGCCGGGCCAAGGACCAGATGCACAACCCCGACGACCTGCGGGAGCTGGCGCGCCTGCTGTGGCTCGATCCCCATCTCCTGGTCCACCCGGAAAAAGCCGCCTGACCATCCCCTTTCCACGGATTCCCTTAAATGAGCGAGATCCCCTCCACCGACGAAGCCTTGGAACGCCTGCTCCAGTGCCGGCACCACGATCCCCATTCGATCCTGGGCGCCCATCCCGGCCCCGCGGGCATGCTGTTCCGCTGCCTGCGGCCCGACGCCGTGGAGGTGACGGTTTCGGTCCCCGGACAGGGGCCCTTCGCCCTGCGCCTCGCGGATCCGCGCGGGCTGTGGGAGGGAAGCCCATCCTGGCTGGATGCCGGCCCCGGCGTGCAGGTGCGCGCGCGCTACGCCAAGGGCCCGGATTGGGTCAACGTGGATCCCTACGGCTTCCTGCCCTGCGTGGGCGAGATGGACGTGCACCTGCTGGGCGAAGGGCGGCACTGGAACGCCTATGAAAAACTGGGCGGGCACCCAAAAGTCCAGCAGGGCATGAAGGGCGTGGCCTTCCTGCTGTGGGCCCCCGGGGCCTCCGGGGTGGCGGTGGTCGGGGACTTCAACGCCTGGGACGGCAGGCTGCACCCCATGCGCAGCCTGGGCGGCGGCGGCCTCTGGGAGCTTTTCGTGCCCGGCCTGGCAGACGGAGCCCTCTACAAATATGAGATCCATCCCAACGGCGGCGGCGCCCCGCTGATCAAGACGGATCCCTGCGCGCAGGCCACCGAGGTCCCGCCGAGCACGGCCGGGCGCGTGTACACCAGCGACTACCGCTGGCGGGACGAGGCCTTCCTGGCCCAGCGCGAGGCGCGCCAGGCCCAGCGCGCGCCGCTGTCTGTCTACGAGGTCCACCTGGGCTCCTGGCGCACCATGCCGGAGGAGGGCGGCCGCTCCCTGACCTACCGGGAGCTGGCGCCGCTGCTGTCCGCCTACTGCCTGGACCTGGGCTTCACCCACGTCGAGATGATGCCGGTGATGGAGCACCCCTACGGACCCAGCTGGGGCTACCAGGTGGGCTCCTACTTCGCCCCCACCGCGCGCTGGGGCAGCCCCGACGATTTCCGCTTCCTGGTGGACAGCTTGCACCAGGCCGGCCTGGGGGTCATCCTGGACTGGGTCCCGGCCCACTTCCCCCGCGACGCCTACGCCCTCGGGCGCTTCACCGGCGAGGCGGTCTACGAGCACGCCGACCCGCGCCAGGGCGAGCACCCGGACTGGGGCACCTACATCTTCAACTACGGCCGCGACGAGGTGGCCAACTTCCTCATCGCCAACGCCCTGTATTGGCTCAAGGAATTCCACGCCGACGGGCTGCGCATCGACGCCGTCGCCTCCATGCTCTACCTGGACTACAGCCGCAACTCCGGCGAGTGGATCCCCAACTACTTCGGCGGGCGCGAGAACCTGGAGGCCCTGGACTTCATCAAGCTCCTCAACGTGGAGGCCCACGCCCAGGTCCCGGGCTGCCTCATGATCGCCGAGGAGAGCACGGCCTGGCCCTCGGTGAGCCGCCCGGTCTACGCCGGCGGCCTGGGCTTCGGCTTCAAGTGGAACATGGGCTGGATGCACGACACGCTGGACTACTTCAGCAAGGACCCCATCCACCGCCAGTACCACCACCACGACCTGACCTTCGGCCTGCTCTACGCCTGGAGCGAAAACTTCATCCTGCCGTTGAGCCACGACGAGGTCGTCCACGGCAAGGGCTCGCTGTGGGACAAGATGCCTGGGGACCGCTGGCAGAAGGCCGCCAACCTGCGCTCGCTGTACGGGTACATGTGGGCCCATCCGGGCAAGAAGATGCTGTTCATGGGGCAGGAGTTCGGCCAGGTGGGGGAATGGAGGCACGACCAAAGCCTGGACTGGCACCTGCTGCAGTATCCCGAACACAAGGGCCTGAAGCGCCTGGTGAAGGACCTCAACGCCGTCTACCGCGACCATCCGGCCCTCTGGGACCTGGACGGCGAGCCCGGCGGCTTCGAATGGCTGGACGCCAACAGCGCCCAGGCCAACATAACGGCCTTCGTCCGCCGCGCCGCGGACCTGGCCCAGGCCTCCGTGGTCGTGGTGGGCAATTTCTCCCCCTTGCCCAGGACCTACCGCGTCGGCCTGCCGCGGGGGGGCATGTGGAAGGAACTGCTCAACACCGACCTGGAGATCTACGCCGGCGGCGGCCTCTCCAACAAGGAGCTGCACGCCGAGGCCCTGCCCTGGCAGAACCAGCCCTTCAGCGTGGAGCTGACCCTGCCGCCTTTGGCCGTGCTGTGGTTGCGTAAGGTGTAGGGGGAGCCGCCCCTTCGGGGACGGCGAGTAAAAGCAAGAATTGAATGGCTTCGGACTAAATTACAGCGGCCGGGTGACCCGGCTTTTGAGGTACAGATCCCGCCATTCGGCGTATTTGTCCGCCAGCACCGGCGACTCCTCCTTCAGGGAGGGGCAGCAATATTCCACACTGCGGCTGTATCTGGCGAAGACCCGCATGCGCTGGCCGCAATGCGGGCAGTCCACGCCCTCGGGGGCCAGGTCCACGGGCTTGGCCGGAGGCGCGGCGGG
This sequence comes from bacterium, assembly GCA_035485275.1. Lineage (GTDB taxonomy): Bacteria > Oederibacteriota > JAJYGY01 > JAJYGY01 > DAIDJD01 > DAIDJD01. The sequence continues at coordinate 24,654 of DATHOE010000017.1, read as the reverse complement.
CTTGGGAGCGGGAGCGGCGGCGGCGGGCGCTGTGGAGGGCACTGGGGCGGGGTTGGCGGCGGGCACTGGGGCGCTGGCTTCGGACACGGGCATCTCCCTTATGGCTTCTGCGTCCCGGTCCCGGGAAGCATCACCAAATTCGACTTCGCTTTTTTGAACTGCAGGCCCCGGTTCGCGCGGCCGACTTCCTGGATGCTGAGGATGCTGTACAGGGAGAGGTGCAGGGTCTTCACGTCCTCGAACTTACGCTTGAGGTCCTCGGCCACCGGGTCCACGACCGGGGAGCGGCGCTCGAAGATGAAGTCCGAGACTGCCACAAAACTGATGCCCAGCTCCGAGTCCTCCACTTTGTTGGCGCGCAATTCCACCAGCTTGGAGTCCAGGGGGTCGCGGTAGCTGACGATGAAACAGGTTTTGGGCTCTTTCTTCTCCATAGCCACCATAGATACGCCGTCCGCAGCCCGCCGTCAAGCCGCGCCCGGCCAGGGGCCTTGCCCATGGCCCTGTTTGGGAGTATGAACATTGGGGGCGGGGGCCTTCAGGGAGTCGTTGCATGTGGTGGATCTTTATTGCGGTGGGTATCTTTGCCGGCATCGCCTCAGGCATGTTTGGAATCGGCGGCGGGGTGATCGTGGTGCCGGCCCTGGTCCTGTTGGTCGGCTTCAGCCAGGAGACGGCTGTGGGCACCAGCCTGGCCGCCCTCTTGGCCCCGGCTGGCATCGCTGCGGTGCTGCAGTACCATCAGCAGGGCAAGGTGAACCTGGCCGCGGTCCTCTGGATCGCCCTGGGGATTTTCCTGGGCGCCTGGCTGGGCGCCATTCTCGCGTTGCGCGCCGGTGAATCCCGCATGAGGCTGGCCTTCGGCGTCTTTATGATTGTCCTGGGAATCTGGCTCACCGTGTCCGCGGTAAGGGGAATCGGCGTCCGAAACCTTTGATTCATTTTTTTCGCTGATTAGATTCTGCACTAGCATCAATCGGTTGTAATCCAGTGTAAGCGGCATCGCCCCGTGCTTGCCATAGCTCAAACAGCGCCGCTACAATGTATAAAAGGTCATTCACCTATAAAAATAGGGATCAGCCATGAAATCATCGTTCCTTAGGGTGGGCGGGACTTTCTCCCTGCTTCTGGCCGTCTGGATTGCGGCCGGCTGCGCGACGATGGGCCCCCCGGAGCCGGTGGATGTCCGCACGCGCATGTCCCAGAGCGTTTTTCTGGACCTTTCAAACCAGGCGGCCAAGACCGTCTTTATTCGCTGCCGGGACAGCTCCGATACCGACAGTATGGCCGGTGCGGACATGGAGGACGCCCTCAGGTACAAGCTCCGGGCCGAAGGCTACACCATCCTGTCCTCGCCCCAGGGCGCCTTCTACGTCATCCAAGCCAACATCCGTTATGTGGGTGAGCGGGATAACGCGGACATGGGCGCGGTGCTGGGCGCCGGCTTCGGCGGGGCGGTCATCGGAACCATGGTGGGCGGCCGCAACGGCACGGGCCTGGGATTACTCGCCGGCCTGGTCGCCGGATCCATGGCCGCCCGGGACGTCACCTATATCCTGGTCACGGACGTCCAGATCACGGAGAACGACGCCAATTACGACCAGTTCCGGACCCGGGTCGTCTCCTACGCCGGCCAGATGAATTTGGAGTTCTCAAGGGCCGAACCGGCCTTGGTGGACCGCCAATCCTCCGCCCTGGCCGCCATCTTCTAGCCTTTCCACCCATTGGGGACTGCCGAAAAGGAACAGGTTGAAACTGCCCGGGACCGCGGGGATACTACAGGCTTGTGAACACTACGGTCCCGTAGCTCAGCTGGATAGAGCAGCAGATTTCTAATCTGCCGGTCGCGCGTTCGACTCGCGCCGGGGCCAGACTATTCTAGGAAGCCCCAAAGGGTGGACAAATGGCCCTGTAAAGGCTATAAAACATGCCCGTTTTCAGGGTTCCGGCCCTGACGCATGGTGGGTGTAGCTCAGCTGGTTAGAGCACCAGATTGTGGATCTGGGGGTCGGGGGTTCAAGTCCCCTCATCCACCCCATGTATTATCGGGGGACAGGCCTTGATCCGAGGCCTGTCCGGTATGGTCACGTAGCTCAGCTGGATAGAGCGCTGCCCTCCGAAGGCAGAGGTCGAAGGTTCGACTCCTTTCGTGACCAAAGATCGGCGGAAAACGGGTGCCATTGGCCCGTTTTTTGCCTTTTGGACCTGTTGACAGCGCCAAAGAGCCTTCTTATAGTCTTTGTCCCTGCGGGCACGTAGCTCAGTTGGTAGAGCAGATGACTCTTAATCATCGGGTCGTAGGTTCGATCCCTACCGTGCCCAAAGCCTAGGCCCTCAGGGCCATGTACCACCGCCTAAGACGGCGGTGCGCGGGATTAGCTCAGTGGTAGAGCGTCTCCTTGCCAAGGAGAAGGTCGTGGGTTCAAGCCCCATATCCCGCTCCAATTAAAAAGCCCCTATGCCGGAAGGCGTAGGGGCTTTTTCTTTTTAAGAGCGGCCTTGAATTCCTCAAAAGCCGCGATTCCCGATTCCAATTCCGCCCAGGTCCTGACGGCCTTAATGTCGATTTTGTGGCGCTGCGCGACCCCTAAGGCCTGTTTAAAAGCCTGATGGTCCTTCCAATGAATATAGGCGGCCAAGCGGTCCTTGACGCAGTCGGTGGGCGTCAGCAGTGGCAGTATCCCGTATGGGGTCTTCAGGTGCCCCAATTTCTTGACGGTTTCTTGGCCGATCGACACCGGCGGAGGGACGAACTCCGCGTAATACTCACAGTCCGGATGGTCGAAATGTCTGCCTTCGGTCTCTTTGAATTCGATCTGTTCGAGTGCAGCCTTAATTTTTTTCCGCGGTTCGTGGCTTACGAAATCCAAATCAAAGGATTCGTAGGCGTTGTCCGTGTAGATGGAGACGCAGGCTCCTCCGACCAGCGCCGCCTCAATGCCTCTTTTTTGGAGATGCGCGCAAAGCGCGGCGGCCGAGTCGCGGATACCCAGCTTGTTCCAGGATATTCTGGTCATGGCTTGCCTTGACGTCTGGGCCGGGTGCGTCGGGTGTACAGGTCCTCGATTTGTGCGTTTGGAAGGGAACTGAATGAGGTGTTCAAAAGCGCTTCAAGGTCCTTTCGAAATGGATACCGTGGATTCAACTGGAATAGGCGTGTGCGGCCGGCAAGGCGGCTGACGACGATACCTCCGCGTTCCAGACGCTTTAGTTGCTGCTGGATTGGAGATAGCGGCGAACCGAAGTTGGAAGCAATGCCACGCGCGTAACCTTCACGGAAGCGTAGGAGGTAAAATAGGATCTTTTCGACGTTGGGATTTCCGAACAAAGCTTCGAGCATGGCAGGCTCCTAAAGACCTATTAAGTAGTTCATATTAGTTTAAAAATAGGTCGTAGTCAAATTCATGCATTGGCAAAAAAACGGCAAAGCCTCTTTGTCGCGCGGGGCATTTTGGGGCATTCCCTGTCACCCTGAAATCACCAATCAGCGCCCGGGGCGGAGTCTTAGATGAGAAAGAGGATTGTCGGCGTTGTGTTTTAAGTGACTTGCCGTGCCGGGTTGCCAAAGGGAAGGTCGCGGGTCCAATCCCCCTATCCCGGTCCATTTAAAAAGCCCCTATGCCGGAAGGCCTAGGGGCTTTTCTTTTGTGGTTTTTCGGGGCTGTCTTTTTGAAATCTAATGTGGCGGTTTCGGTGGTCAGGACCCAAGCCGGTCAGAAACAAGGTCTCAACCCGCCCCTTTTCGTTCCTCAAAATTTGCAGGTATCCGTTGCCGTCCAGTTGGGCGATTGGGGATTGAGTCACATCGGTGGTGTATACCAGCTTGTCCGGTGCCAACCACCTCAGCCTGATGTCGGGGAATCCATTGGGATGGCTATCCCGGTAAAATAAACCTGCACCGGACATCCGGAGAGCGAATGTTTTGCCGCTTGGGCTTCTGTAGGATCCCACAAGGGAACGTGGATCGGGAATAAGCTCAGAGGGCTTTCCGACCTGGACCAGAGTGCTCAGGCGTTTTTTCTCCCAATAAGTCTTCATACTCCAAAGGCCGTCCGCTCGCGGTTCAAGGTGCAGCGTCCATTTCGGGCCGATGTTTAAAGAACCGAAACGGCCTCCCCTCGTTTGGACCAGGATTTCCCGGACGCCCCGGTAGTTAAGCCGGAATCCCTTGCGTTTGAACGTCAGTTCCCAGAACTCAGGGCGTCCCACACCCTCGTAAAATCCCGCGGCTGCCTTGTATTTCACGGGCAGTGGTAGGGATTTCCGTTTTGCAGGGGGTTTCGAAGCGGGTTTCGGTCCGGTCTTTTTTTTGTCCAGCAGAAATTTCAGAGCATAACCGCTATACAGCCCCTTGGGCTCCTCGCGGTTGCGCAAAAGCACCACGCAAAGGTCGGGCCCGGGAAGCCGGCAAAACTCCGAACTGAAGCCGACATCCAAACCAGCATGGCCCACCCAGCGGCGTCCATAGACGGTGCCCAACTCCAGGCCGGCGGCGTAGGGCACAGACTCCGGACTTTTGCGCAGGATTCGGCCCGGGCGCAGCTGGGCACGGTACAAGGCCGGACTTCCGAGGCTTTGTTCGCGCAAGCTGTGCGCCCAGAGGCCCAAATCCCCGACGCAGCTCCAAAGGCCTCCAGGGCCGGGCAGGTCCCGGTAGGTGGGCGCGACCTCCCAGCGTCCACCCCGCCAACGATGCCCTTGGGCGCGTTCCGGGATCCAGAGGTCGTTGTTTTCGGCGAATCGGGTTCGCGTCATGGAAAGGGGCAAAAAGATGTTCGCCTCGGCGTAACAAGCGAGGCTCATGCCGCTGCAACGCCGGACGATCTCCGCCAGCAGGAAATACCCGTCGTTGTTATACAGATGCTCCTGGCCGGCGGGGAAATTTCGTTCCTTTTGATTGCTCAAAAGCCTGATGTGTTCGGGAGTGCCCGGTTTCCACGCTCCGGCCAACGCGTCGTGGAAGCGCAGGTCAAACAAGCTGAGCAGTCCGCTGCTGTGGTGCATCAGGTGGCGGATCTTGATGCCTTTGAAGCCGGCGCCAAACTCGGGGAGGTACTTTCTAAAGTCGTCCTCGATGGAAAGGCGGCGCCGGTCCTGAAGCAGGAGCACACAAAAGGCGGTGAACTGTTTGGAGATCGAACCAAGGTTGAACATCGTCCTGGAGGTGATCGGATCTACCGATCCAAGGCGGTGGGAACCATATCCGCGCAAGTAGAGGGCCCGGCCCTTTTTGAAGACGCCCAAGGCTCCGCCCGGTTTGTCAGGCGCCGTGGTTTTTTCCAGGATTGCGTCCAGTTCGCTCCATCGTTTCATCAAGGCTTATTCATAGTGTGTCCAAAAGCGCAGGACCTTAGATCTCCCCGTCCAACCTCACCGCATCCTCATGATTGTACGCCAGCACCTGCAGTCCGGCCTCGGGGTCCTCTTGCGGCTCCTGCTTGCTCCAGATGGTTTCGCACAGCATGCGCAGGCTTCCATTCACCAGGGCCAGTTCCAGCCAGATCTTCGATTTTTCGTGGAGCCTGCGGGAGCCCCTGAGCCTGAGCTTCTCCGGGGTGGCGTTCCCCATAGCATTTTGAAGATGGTCCCTGAAGTGGTCCATGGGCGGGAGATCATTTTTGGCCAGGAAGCTGCGGTCCGAGGTCCAGCCCCTGAACTGGTCCGGGCTGAGGTCGCGGTACTGGGCCACGACAGAGGGTTTTCCCGGCACCAGGGCCTTGCCCCAGCCGGTGGCCGAGGCCAATTTTGGGTCCGCGGTCTGGAGGATGTAGCGCCGCATGCCCACGAACTCCTCCCGGTACAACTCCAGGAAGTGGACCCGCACCTGCCAGCCCCTTTGCTCCCCCATTTCGCAGTGCACCACTTCGGACAGCAGGCGCAACTCCTCGGTCCGGTTCGGGATCCTGAATTCCACCTGCAGGAGACTCCCCTTGGGGGCGGGCTTCGTGCTGTTGAAAGCCAGGCCGCTCTCGGACAGGTTGATGGCCTCCCCTGTGGTGCCGGTCCCGAAGTTTTCCCCATAGGGCCAGAAACGGACGGCGCTGTTCAGGGATATCCGGCGATGGGAGCGATGGTCAAAGCCCATGGTTTCCGGATTCGTGGGCCAACAGCCACTTCTTGGCTTTGATGCCGCCCGTGAAGCCGGTCATGCTTCCGTCGGCTCCGATCAGGCGGTGGCAGGGAACGACAATGGGAATGGGGTTCCGGCCGGTGGCTCCGCCCACGGCCCGCGCGGCCTTGGGCTTGCCCAGCGCCTTGGCCAGGGCCCCATAGCTGAGGGTGGCTCCATAGCCGATGCGGCGCAGGCCTTTCCATACGCTGAGGTCGAAGTCGCTGCCTTGGGGATCGAGGGACAGGTCGAAGCTGGTGCGGGCGCCTTGGAAGTATTCCTTAAGCTGGCGCGCGCATTCTTTGAGGGTCGCCTTGGCTTTGGCGCTGGGGCTTTCGGCGGGAGCCTTGCTTTTGGCTTCGTGCGGCCAGAGGATCCCGACGAGGCCGCGGTCCGATGCCAGCAGGGTCAGGGGGCCGATGGGGCTTTTGAAAACACTGCGCGAAAGGGTCATGTCCGCCTCGCAAGGGTCCGGCTTCGCTGGAATTTTTTTTGGCATTATCCCGGGGCTTGTGGGAATATTTTGCCTGAACTGCGCCGTTTTTTTTACAAAAAAAGAGGGGGAAGCATGCCTGCCTATGTCCTGGCCCGCGTCGCGGTCAGCAACTTCGAACAGTACAAGAAATACGGGGAAGCCAGTTCCGCGGCGGTGGCCAAGTTCGGCGGCAAATTCGTCGTGCGGGGAGGGCAAACCATCGCCCTGGAGGGGCCTGTGGACGCCCGGCGCATGGTCATCATCGAATTCCCGAGCCTGCGCCACGCCCAGGATTGGTACCAATCCGCGGAATACCAGGCGGCCAAAGGTCTGCGGGCGGGCGCGGCGGTGGCGGAATTTTTAGCCGTGGAAGGAGTTTAGCTTAGGGATTCTTTGGGAAGCATCATTCGTTGTCCTCGACGTCGTCCTGCGCCGCCAGCCTGACCCAGGCCTCACCGGCTCCGTCGATGTGCACGCTCACGGACCAGGGGCGGCAGCAGACTTGGCAGTCTTCCTCATAGGATTGGCGCTTGCCGCCGGCGGGATCGATGGCGACCTCGTTGGGTTCGCCGCAATAGGGGCAGTCCAGGGTCTGGTGGATCAGCACGGCATCAATGCGAATTGCGCATTTCCATCTGAGCGCGTTTTTGCAGGGTAAGGTAGCGGTCCACCTTTTCAAGGTCGGGCTTGCTGATGCCGGAGAAGCTCAACCCGGTGCTCCAGGTGCTGCCGACCGGCTTGCGCCAGCGCACTTCGGCGATGGCGTTCATGGGGATGGGTATTTCAGGCAGGCTGACCTGGATCCAGAGGCGCGAACCCATGGGTATGAGCACGTTGGCGCTGATCTTCATGCCGCCCAGGCTGATGTCCTCGCTCTTCACCTGTCGGTCCTCGGCCATCTTCGTGAAATCACGGATTTCCGAGGTCCTGGCCTTCACGGCCTTGGGAGCCACGTATTCCTCCTGCTTCAGGAGCTTGGCTTCCTCGTCGGCCCCGATCACCCTGTATTTGATGTCCAGCGCCGCGTTCAGGCGCTCAAAACGCCGGTTCTCCAGGGCTTCCTTGGACAACTGGGCCTCATCCGCGCTGATCAGCGCGGGCGCCGTTTTGTTGTCCGTGCTTTCATCCATGAGTGCCACGGGTGCCTCCCTGGTTTACGGTCGGAGCGGGTGAAGCGCTCACGATCTTGCAATTCAACAATAATCATAGGGGCTCTCACAAGATGGCGCAAGATTTCCACAGTGTTTTTTTGGGATTGTTTCGGAATGCGGGATAGTTAAAACGCTGTAAAAAGCTCGTACAAACAACAAGTCCCATCTGAATTGTCGCTGAAGTGCCATCCTGCGCGGCTTGAAGGCCAGGGGTCGTCATCATGAAGCGTTTGCAATCATTGGCAGGGCTTTGCGATATACGCCTTTGTGCGGGGGCGGGTGACCGGAAAAACCCTTGCAATCACAGTGTCCTCGTAGCTCAGTTGTATAGTGCAGCGGTTTCCTAATTTGAAAAACGCGTTTTTGAAAGTCCGTGCCACGAAAGCAAAAATCGGGAATAACCTTAACAGCTCTGCCGTTTTCCGCATTCCCGTTTCGCCGGACTTAGGCGCGTTTAGCATCGTTTAAGCGAAATTTTGCTACACCAGCGCTACACAAAAAAAGCGATAAAATCGAAGCAGGAACCGTTGCGCTGTCGAGGAGGCTGTCGGGAATCTGTGTAGCAGAATCTGCTACACAGATTCGGGAGGCAGAAGAGCCACAGCTCAATTTTCCGCGGCACTATCTGAAGCGTAAGGCGGAACCCGGAATATGGGGCTTATGAAAAATATGCTTGTAAAAAGTGATGGGAATGGCTAAAGTGGGCAGGTGGGAATTCCCACTTTGGAGGCGGAATCATGCCGAAAGTCATGGAATACGACGCGAGACTGGACGTTAAGAAGCGGCTGACGCTTCGCGGGGCCTTGTTCGAGTACTATCACGTCCAAGAGCTTCCCAACGGACGGATCATGCTGGACCCCCGCGAACTCGTCGCTCCCTTCGAAGTGTCGAAGAGGACCCTTGCGACGATGGATGCGAGCGTGGAAAACCTCAAAAAAGGGAAGGTCTCCAAGCCCATTGATCTGTCGAAATTCGAAGCCCGTTAAGTGGCGTCCCTACAGTTCAAGATAAGAATGGGGATTCCTGAGATGGACGCGCTATGGACCCGCCTATCCACCGGAGCCGAAAGCGGCAATCTCAAAGGGGATGACGAAAAGCTCCATAAAAAATGGGGCAAGGCCATGGCGCTTCTGGCCGGGAATCCGGCGCATCCCGGCCTTCATAGCCACGAAATCGAACCCCTAAGTCGCCGTTACGGAAGGAAAGTTTTTCAGTCGTACCTGGAAAATAGAAATCCGAAAGCTTCCAGGATGTATTGGGTCTATGGTCCTGGAAGGGCGGAAATCACGGTTATCGGCTTGGAACCTCATCCCGAAGATTCAAAAAACTCGGGCTATGATAGGGTCCATTTATCGCCGATGGGCCAAGAGTTGGGCCGGCAGAAGGCCTGACTGGTCCTGACATCTTAAGTCTTCGAGTACATCAGCCGTTGCTGCGCCCCGGCACAATCGGGATTGGGAGTCTCATAGCCCATCCCCTTGTAGGCCTTGGCCCTTTTGCGCCACATGGACACCGTCAAAGCCATCGCCGAATCCAGGTAGTCATAGATCTCAACGACGCTTTTGCCGGGATGCGCCCGGTGCAACCTGCCCGCGTATTGGATGACCTTGCCCTTGAAGGCCACCGGCATTGCCAGGAAGAGCGTGTCCAGCGCGGGCAAGTCAAAACCCTCGCCGATGAAGGAGCCGGTCGCGAAAAGGCAAGGCCGTCCTCCGGAAGCCAAAACCACCGCGATTTCGTCCAGGACTTGTCGCCGCTCTTTTTTGCCCATCTGCCCTATCAGGGTGAAGCTTCGGACCGAGGGACAGGCCATTTGAACCGCGTCCTTGAGGATTTCGAGGTGGTCCTTGCGTTCGGAAAGCACCAAGGGGAAGCGTCCCGCCTCCAAGGCTACAGCCACGTCCCAGGCAATAAGGCGGGTCCTCGCTGGGTCTTGAGCCAGGGCTGACCAGACCAGGTGTAAGGCGGGCTGGGCTCCCGCGTCGGCGGAGAGCCGGAAGGAAGTCTCCCGGAAATGGACTTTCCGTTCGACATCGTTTTGGGATAGGGCCGGCACTTCGTGGCGGAGGGGGCCGCATTGCAGATAAATGATTTTCTGGAGGCCGTCGCGCCGGAACGGCGTGGCGGTCAGTCCGGCCACATATCGGGAGCTGAAGCGCTTCATGACGCTTTCGAAGGTTAGGGCTGGCAGGTGGTGGCATTCGTCCACGATGACCTGGCCGTATCCCGAGAACAGGGGGTCTTCGGGCTTGAGTTTGCCCAGGGACTGGATCATTGCAACATCCAATGCGCCGGTGAGCTTGCGCCGTTGACCCCCCAGGACGCCGATGTCGGAATCCTTGAGGCCCAGGAATTCCTTCAGCCGGGCCTTCCATTGCTCCAGGAGCGGCGCACGGTGGACCAGAATAAGCGTGGAAACTTTGCGCTTGGCGATGAGGGCGCAGGCGACCACGGTTTTGCCCGTGCCTGGGGGCGCGACCAGGACGCCGGTGTCGTGGGCCGCCAGCGCCTTGAGGGCCCGCTTCTGCTGGGCGTCGAGCTCGCCTTCGAATTGGCGCCGACGTTTGGCGCCGGACTGGCGGGCGTCCTTGAGCTCCACTTCGGCCCCGGCCTCGGATGCCCAGGCCAGGCAGTCGTCCAGGCAGCCACGAGGTAGCCAAAGGTCCCCGTCCAGGTTCTCGCCGCAGAAGATGTAACGCGGGGTGTTGTAAGTGGAGAAGCGCAGTTGCTGCCGCTCAAAGAACACGGGATTGGCGAAGGTGGCGCTGCGTTTGAAGGCGCTCACCAAGCCCGAGGGTAGCGAGGCGCTCATTCCGAGCCTGATCCCGTTGGAAAGCGTGAGTTCGATCTTGCCCGTGTATTCCAGCGGACGCCGGGCGTCCAGGCCCTGGTCCAGAATCCGTTCCGCCTCTTTAAGGCCCTTTTCCACGGGCGGAATCGGGCTTGAATCCTGAATCTCATGGGGCGCGAGGATGGCCTCCAACTCAGCCAATCCTAGCCGACGCAGTCCCGCCAGATAGCCCCATTGGTCGGCATGGGGCTGGAACTGTCCGTCCAGGAAGACGCTGTTCCCGGCCTGGCGGGGCATTTTTTGGAGCGGCAGGGCGATCAGGTTTCCAAAACCGCCCTTGGGCAGGTTGTCCTGGTTGGGGAACAGTCGGTCGTAGCTGCTGAGCTTGATCTGTGATCGGCTGGCTGAGGCCCGCGCCAGGATCAGGGTTCCGAGTTTCCGGGCGAGGCGGGCTGGCACGGGTCGGCTGAAGAAGATCCAGGCGTGGCCTCCTTGGCCCGACCGGGACCGTTCCAGCGCAGCTTCGGCACCCAGTTCCCGGGCCGCCTGGACGTAGGCGGCGACGTCGCCTTCCCAATGTTCGTCATCAAAGTCCGCCGCCAAGAACACGCAGGAATCGTCTCGGCGGATGGCGTAGGTCCCGATGGTCTGGCGGCCCTCCAAATGGTCCCTGGCGGCGGTCTCATCCAGAGGCAGGAAGGCCTCTGGGGGTAAGCTGTCGTAGCCGCGTTTGGCTTTTTTGCCGACCTTACCCTGCCAGGCTCGCGTTAAGACGGGGACGTAGCCCTTCTGTACCTTGCCGTCCGCGGAGCGGTGTTCCCAGAGCTTGGCATAAAGGTCCGGGCGGCAGCGGAACAGTTCGAGGAAAAGCCCGATTTTGGCCGCGGGATCGCTGGGCGTTTCCGCTCGCGCCGGGACGCCCGCGACTGGAGGGAGCGTCGCGCCGCGCGCTCCGGCGTCGTGTTCCCTTAGCTGAGCCAGAATGGACTGTTTTTCCGCCTCCAACTGACGGAGGCGTTCAAGGAGTTGGCTGCGGGCGGCTTCGCCCGATTCGGAATCCGGTTCGACGCTCATGGGACAAGTTTGCCCTTTTTGGAGCGGAAAGGAACCCCCTTACAGGCGGCCTTGGCGCGGGCGTGGGGCCCGGCCATGCCGGGCCGCTCTTTGGCGGCCGCCCGGCCTGGCCGGACCCATCGGCCAGGCATTGGATGTCCCGTCCGCCTTGCGGTCGCGTAGCCTGCGTTACGACGGCACCACCGAAACGTTTCGGTTTCCAACCGGCAAAACTCCATGCCGTCCGATAGAAAGTGCAGCGCTGCACTTTTGTGGGTCTCAAAAGAAAGACTCAAGCACTTTCAAGCCCTCTTCCTTTTAGGTCGAAGAAGAGAGCGTCCAGCCCATCTTTGGCGGCTAGATTCAAGGGTGTCACCAGGAAGTTTTTGGGTCGGTCTCCCCAAACCCAGGCATCCTTAGCCCAGTTCCAAACACGCCTAGCCCGTTCTGTGCTTCGGGCGACATAGAAGATTGTGTCGTTTTCGTATGCGTATCTTAGACTGTGCAGGATGTCGATGAATTTGCGCCGAGGATAAGACTGGCGTTCGAATTCCAGGATACCCCGGCCTTGGCGTCCATGGGCGTTGAAGCTGAAGATCCCATCGGCCACGCGGGGGTTGCCCAGATACAGATGCCGGCCTTGTCGTAACTGGTGGGGCGCGATCCAGGTGGAGCCCTTGGCGCCCGAGAGTTCAAAGGCGATGCGCATGTCTACGACGCTCAGGGCTTGCACGAGCGCCGCGGTCATCTCCAGGGGCCGCTGGGGAAAGTCGTGGGTCTGGTCCGGAGGCAGGAGCCTCGCCTCAATCAGGGCCCGGTTCCCGGCGGCGGTGATGGTGTAAATGCTCCGGTCCGCGCCCCAGGGGAAGTGGACGTACTGGAGCAGCCCTTCGTTTTTCAGATGGGTCAGCCGTTTGGAAGCCGCCTGGTGAGTGGCGTCGGACCAGAAGCGCCGAAGATACTGCCTCGGCGTCATGAGTCGGTTCTGCCAGGTATACCAGAGCAGAGCGAGGTCCCTGCGGGTCAGTTCAAGGCCCATGATTCGAACCTAGGGCCGAATCTAAAGGGGCGGGTGTTTGAAGTGACCTCGGGCGCCGGCAGGGTCCTGCCCGCGCGGGTAGGTGAAAAGGTGTGTCCTGATTGGAACGTTGGAGCGGTGTGCGTCGCCGCGGCTGTGCGTCTCGGTCATGGCGTCCTCGCTTGTGCGTAGCATCGCTGGGTACGAGCGCATCCTACAGACTGGAGCTACCATTTTCAAGCAAATCAGAGTCCGTTACAAAAACTGCACCGGTGCAGTTTTTGGCCCAATTTGCGACCTCATATTTCGGCCACGATTCCAAAAACCGAAACGTTTCAGTTTCTGTACGGTGGGCGCATGTTTCGTGGGATACGAATACAAGCCAGGACTTGAAAAATTCGGGCTCCAATTTCTTCGTGGACTTTGATTGCTAACATCTCTTGCCCCGTTGTACCCACGCAACCCCCTGCCAAACAGAAAAAGCACTCAAAAACCACGGCCCTTCGCTCCGGCTGGAGCCTCCGCGCACCCGAACCCACCCGCTCACATAGACTGTGGTGAATGGGGTGTGACCGGGTGGGTTCGGGTGACAGGGCCGTGGTTTTTGAGCAGAGACTGGAAGGGTGAGATCAAGGTGGGTGGGGAAGAGGAGGTGGTTGGGAGTGGGACGGGGGCATATTGGGGACGTGAAGCAAAGACCAAGGATAGGGCAGATCGGACCGGAGTCGTACAAGATTTCTGCCGGCGGCAGGCTGAGATTAGAGCCATGATTAGATGGTGGGTGGAACCGTTGCAAAGGACATTGGATAACGTTATCCTTGGGACACTGATGGAAACTCTTACGCCTTCTCCTACCCCCGCCCTACTCGCCTGGTCCCGCCAGGAGAGCGGCTATTCCATTGCCAGGGTTGCTAAGCGGCTGGTGGTAAAGCCGGAGAAGGTGGAAGCCTGGGAAAGAGGGGAACGGCGCCCGACCCTGGGCCAATTGGAACGCTGGGCGAAGTTCTTGCACCGACCTTTGAGCCTTTTCTTCCAGGAACAGCCCCCGAAGCTTGCGCCGTTGGCGACCGAATATCGGCACCTATCCACCGTGGACCCCGGTCAGGAGTCTCCCGAACTGAGGTTAGCCCTACGGCAGATGCTGGCGCGTCGTGAAAATGCCTTGAATCTCCACCAGGAACTAGGCATAGACATCATTTCTTTTGACTTGCAGGCCCGCCTAGATGAAAGGCCGGAGAGCGTCGGCCAGCGTTTGCGGGCCGCCTTGGACATGGATTTGGATCGGCAGTTCGCCTGGAAGGACGCCTACCAGGCCTGGAACGGCTGGCGCGACGCCGCCGAAGGCCTGGGTGTCCTCGTGTTCCAGTTCGGAAGAGTACCCCTGTCCGAAGTTCGGGGCTTGTCGCTGCTCAAGGCCCCCCTACCCGTGGTAGCGGTGAACTCCAAGGAATTCGCTGAATCCCGGGCATTCACTTTGCTCCATGAACTGGTTCACCTGATGCTAGCATTTGGCCGGCAAGAGGAAGCCGCTTCCAAGGAGAAGCGCTCCGGTAAGCAATGGGACACCGTAGAGCGTTTTGCAGAGATTGCGGCCAGCCATGCCTTGATTCCGGAAGAGGCGCTTGAACGGCAGATAAGGGACCTAGGGCTGGGTCGGAAGGGTTGGGACGTGGAGGGGGTGCGCGGACTAGCCCGGCGTTTCAAGATCACCCCCCTGGCGACCGCCACACGCCTGAGGGAAAGCGGTCACATGACCTGGGTGACCTTCAATGCCTGGAACAAGAACTGGCAGGCCTGGGTGAAAGAGCATCCTAAGAAGGTCGGTGGTTTTGCCAAGCCGGTGGACCTAGCCGTGGGACGGGCGGGCCGATCTTTCGCCCAATTGGTCGTGGAAGCCCTGGAACGCAACCGGATCACAGCGGTGGACGCCTCACGGTACATGGAACTTAAGTACCAGCATTTTGACAAGCTACGCGACCGACTTGTGCATGGTGGCGGTGAGTTAGCCCGTGCCTGAGGCGAGAAGGGAACTCTACTCAGTGGACACCAGTTCCTTTATGGACTGGCAGGACCGCTATTATCCCACGGACGTGTTTGGGAGCCTTTCGCTGAAGCTGGAGTCCCTGGTTCAACAGGCTCGCTTTGTGGCGCCAAGGATGGTGCGCGAGGAACTGGACGCGGTGGCGTCGCCAGATTTGGTTGGCTGGGCCAAAAAGCATCCCAAGGTTTTCGTGCCCAATCCCGAGGTGCTGGCCGAGACCTTGAGCATTCAAGGCAAGTTTCCCGGATTGCGTGATCCAAAGGCTCAGTTTGACGAGGCCGATGCCTATGTCATCGCTTTGGCCAGGATCCGGCAGGGCGTTGTTGTTACACAGGAAACGCCTGCTGCGGAAAAGCGAAAGCCCGCGCGAACCCACTATATACCCGATGTGTGCAGGGAGCTTGGAATTACCTGCGTCAGCCTCTTGGGGCTGATGCGGCGGGAGGGCTGGAAAATATAATAATTGGGAGCAAGAATTTTACTCCCCGAATTGATTTTCCTTTTTCTATCTTTGCATCCATGGGACCTCAATATGGTCTTACATTGGAGCGAGTAAGAGGGCCTGTTATGCCTCCAGATATGCCTGAGGATTTGCGACGTGGCCTACCTATTGGGAATAATTTATTTTTCGAACATATTCAGGAAAAAGTCCTGAAAGAAGCAACCGGCGCGGCTTATACAATATCAACGGAGAGGCCGGATTCTAGATTTTGGTTGGGAAAACTAGCCCCGGCTAATTTAAATGTCAATTCTCAGCCCGCCGAAGCAGGCCGAGAAATTTGTCCTAGTTCAATATCACTTAGATTTCTGTTGGATAGTTACGATAGGGATTCGAAAGTTGGAATTGAATATTCAGTTTGGTTGAAGTCCGGAAAGCAATGGAATAAAGAATCAAGGACCGTAGAGATAATTGCACTTGATAAATTATTGGCGAAGGGAAGTTATGACGTCCACTGCGCAAATAGTCCAGTTCATTCGTGTACGATTACAACAAATCTAACTGACGAAAAATCTTATAAAGAGCTACAAATATCCATGTTCAACGACAGCAAAATAGATGATCAAGCAGATTCTAATATATATGAGACCAGATTTTTCGTTAGCGGAATTCGACTAGCTCCAATGGAATTGGTTGGAAAAGCGGACAGCTTTAGATATCAACGAGAGTTTCCAGTGATTCCAACCAATTGTGGATTCATGCAAATCGGAAACCAAGTGTCCACTTCTGATTTCCAAATGACCGAAAAATTGAGACCTGATTTTCAAGACACGAAAATTGACGAGTATTTGTCGTTTGAAACTTTAGAAAAAAATCCACTAGATGTATTTCATTTAGTCAGCGATTTCCAAACATGGGTCAATAATCATTGGAGTGACGGGACGCTAAAATCTCGTTCGTCGTCAGAAAACTGGACGAAAGAAATGGTAACGGAAGCACGTTCAGATGCCGCGAAAGCGATTGACGAAGCTAAGCGAATTACTGAAGGTTATGAAATATTAAAGGAGCGCGAGGACGTACGAAGGGCTTTCGTTCTTCTAAATAAGACCTTGAACACCATGCAGAATGCAAAGAGCAGAGGATGGAGAAAATTTCAGATTGCTTTTATTCTCAGCCAACTTTCAGGATTAACTACGCCGGCGAACGAAGCGGACTATGTGGACGTAATTTCTTTTCAAACGGGCGGTGGAAAGACAGAGGCATACCTTGGACTTATACTCCTAAATGCATTCTTTGATCGTTTGAGAGGGAAGTTGTACGGAATTACAGCGTGGAGCAGATTTCCTCTTAGAATGTTATCGCTTCAGCAAACGCAGAGGTTTATAGATCAAATTTCTGCCGCCGAGTTAGTGAGAAGAGATGAAGCAATACCAGGCTCTCCATTTTCAGTTGGATTTTATGTGGGAGAGGGTGCTACCCCGAACAAAATTGACCCAGATCCAAAGGAAGGTAAACCGGATCCAGATGATGAAAATATGCCCTTTAGGTTTCGCGTCCTAATTAGGTGTCCTAAGTGTAGATCCAATAAGATAGAAATGAAATTTAACCGTATTCTATGGCGACTGGAACACTGGTGTGGAGAGAAAGGGTGCGTCTGGTCGACGGAGCCGATACCTTTTTGGATCGTAGATGCAGAAATTTATAGATTTTTGCCGACAGTTTTGGTGGGGACTCTCGACAAAGCCGCACTAACTGGATTGCAGGCCAGTACTGCTGGTTTTTTTGGTCCTCCAAAAGGGCTGTGTTCTGTGTCCGGGCATGGTTTCACATATGCGGACAGGAGCGAATATCCTAATGGTTGTCTGGTGCCAGGCTGCAGAGCCGCGATATCAACCTTACCTCAAGCATCGTCATTTTTCGGAATGACACTTCGGTTACAGGATGAGCTTCATTTACTTCGGGATACCCTTGGCGCGGTCGATGCGCATTACGAGATGTTAATGGACCACCTTCAGCAGGAAAGGGCCGGAAACAAAGCGCGCATTATTGCTTCGTCCGCGACGTTAGCGGGTGTGGAGAGGCAATGCATTAGTCTTTTTGGGAGAAAGGCACGGCTTTTTCCCGTTGCCCCACCTTTTAGAGGTCAAGGTTATTGGAACCGTGATACTGATCAACTAATGCGCAGATATGTGGCTTTGCATCCGCGCGGGATAGCTACGGAATTTGTAGTCAATACAATGGTAGAAATAATTCAAAATGAAATTCGGACAATAGACAGCGACAAATTAAAATATGCGAGTCTTTTTAAGATTTCTGAAAAGGATGTTGAGAATTTAGTGAATTTTTATTCCGTCGTTACAGCTTACGGAAACACCATTCGAGATATCGAAGGAGTTCTTCGATCAGTTACAACCAGAGTTAACGTTCCGGGCAGACTGAATGTCGAGGAACTGTCAGGAGCCGTTCGTTTCGAACATGTACGAAGCGTTTTGAATCGTTTAGAGAATCCTGAAATTGATTTTCAAGAACAGATTCATTTGGTGGTTGCATCCTCAATGATTTCACATGGAGTGGATGTCGATCGACTTAATACGATGATATTGATGGGAATGCCTTTAACAACGGCAGAGTTTATTCAGGTCTCCGCCCGCGTAGGCAGAAGACTTCCGGGGATTTTATTTTTGCTGATTAAGCCTTTAAAAGAAAGAGATATAAGCGTTTACAGAGTTTTTCAGACCTTTATAGAGCATGCCGATCGTTTTGTTGATCCAGTACCTATTACGCGCGCGAGTCGAAGAGTTCTATCAAGGACGCTTCCTGGCTTAGAAAACGCTAGGATATTGCAGATTCATGAGGCGATTTCATCGAAAAGGTTGACTACAAGTCGTTTCTTCAGGGAATATCTCCGCGATCATCCCGAATATTTTAAACAAGAGAAAGAGAAGCTTATTGAAATGTTAGTTGGTAATGATGTGGGTTTGGAGAAGCTTGGCTTAGACATAGAGAATTGGTTGACGCGCTTTGAGAGGTCCATTATGAATAATGTTGCAGAGGGAATGATGACCAACAATTTATTACCAGGTCGTCCAATGACTTCTCTTAGAGACGTCGAGGAACAGGTGAAAATATTTGGGACGCACTTTCAATGAGAGATATTAACAGAAGTGTATCCCAAGTTTTGTACGGCTTCTTGCCGGGCCAAGTTGTAGATATTGATAGTCAAATAAGGAAGGTAAAGAGATGGAGAAATCCAATCAATAGAACAGGCGCGGTGGATATTGAAGCTGTCCGAAGAGAGATGCTTAGACAAGGAGAGTCTTGGGAAGCGCGACGGATGGACGGAGGCTTTTGCGAGGCTCTCAGGCGAAAAGAATCAATAGCGATTTACTCGGTTGACCCTAATAACGGCGTGGAAGTTGATGTTTTTCCAAATGTTTGGATTTGTAGATCTTGCCATCGTGTGTATTTTAAGACTGCGGCTGCGTGCGTCTGTGGTGAACCAATGAAAAATTGGAATCAGCTTCATTTTGTAGGTATTCATGAGTGTGGGAATATAAAATCTCCTTACATTAAAGCATGTCCAGAACATCACCAATTGGCTATTAAGATGGGTAATTCTAATTCTGCAAGTGACATAGTCTTTTTCTGTCCAGTATGTCAAAAGCAGATCCAAAAGGGGCTTGGGCTCCCGAAGTGTGATTGTGGGCAGGGAAACATTGTGTTTGCGCCATCGAGGTCGCTCCTTGTTTGTCAGACTGTTAATCTAACGATCGTTAATTATCCCGATAAGCAGATGGTAGATGAATTGTTTCAATTCGGCGGATCAACAAGGGCCATTGAGTGGATTCTAGATGGGATGCCAGGGGAAGGCATTCTTTCGAATTCTGTTCCTAATACCACTAGTCTGATAGAGACGCTTATTAAACAGGGTATCTCCGAGGCGTTAGCTAAAGAAATTGCCAAACGGGCGGTTGAGTCTGGGGAAATCGTCGATAAGCGCGGCAAGGGTGACAATAGCGATATTTTAGATCCTCAAATCCGTAATGAGGCGCTAGCCATCGCGTATGCATTTATTGGATCCAAAAAGGAGGTTACTAACTTTAGCAAAGACGAACAGTTGGTATCGCTTTCAGAAAAGCTATGGTATTGTGGTTTGGAGAGAATATGCTACTCGGATCGATTCCCTATTTTTAATGGATTTTATGGCTTCACAAGAGGCAAGGCAAATAGGATAGAAGCAAAGCTTAATTTTTATACAGATAAATCCGGGGCGCTCGCAGTGTATGGAGAGGCAATTGTTTCTGAGGCGCTTTTTTTTGCACTCGATCCGTTGAAAGTTCTCGAGTATCTGAAGTCACTGGGTTTTGGCATTCCCGACATTTCGGACCGAAGTGAAATCCGACAGTGGGTATTTCAAAATTTGGATATGGTCAATAAGCGTGGGAGTATACGCGAATTGTTGAAAGGTTTGATACATAGTTATTCTCACAAGGTAATTCGTTCTTGTGCTTTTTTGGCCGGAATCGATATTTCATCATTATCTGAGATTTTGGTTCCATCTCATCTTGGATTTTTTGTTTTTGCCAATGTCAAAGGGGACTTCGTATTGGGTGGACTACAGGCTCTATTCGAATTCGAACTAAAAGCGTTTGTTGATCGAATTATGGAGGACTGGGGTCAATGTCCGTTGGATCCTGCTTGCGGGAAAGGCGACAATGCCTGCATAGCTTGTCTTTTCCTTCCGGAAACTTCATGCCGGGGTCAGAATCGGGGACTAAGTCGGCTGCTCTTGAGGAGTTTTATTCCGGAGGACTAGTCAATTAGACGTTTGATTCGCCTTGCCCTAGTTGGGTGCCTAAGACGGCCCAGGGCTTTTTTTTCAATTTGTCTGATTCTTTCTCTAGTTAATCCGAATTCTCTCCCAATTTCGTCCAGCGTCATTTTTGGAAATCCGCACATGCCCATTCGCCTTACTATGACGTCACGTTGTTTTCCTGATAATCCATCCAGTTCTTTTTCAAGACCACTTGTGAGTTCATTCGAAATTAATTCATTAAGGGATGAGTTTGAATTTGAAATTAAAAGGTCCCCCCAGGTCAAGTCGGTATCACTTCGAACATTAGCCTGCGTGGATAGAAAACTCCATCGAGCAAGATCAATTAGAAATCTAATTTTTTCCATCGGTTGTTGAAGATGGATCGATAACTCGGTGATAGTGGGCTCTTTACCGAGTTGTGATTCAAGCAACGATCTTAATTTTCTAAATTTTTTTAGGTTTTCTATCATGTGTACTGGAATTCTGATAACGCTCTTGTTATTTGCTAGGTAACGTAGAATATATTGCCTAATCCAGAAGGTTGCGTATGTGGAGAATGTATTGTCCCTTTTAAGATCGAAGTAAATGGCGGCCTTCGCCATGCCCATGCAGCCCTCCTGATAAAGATCTTCGTACTCTTCGTGATAATTGCCTACTAACTGAACGACTTGACTATGTACAAGTCTGGAATTTCTTTTGATGAGTTCATCAAAGATATCACTTCCGTTTAACATTTTTAGGTCTAACGTTGCGGCATTGCCCTTGGCCGCGACTTGTACTGCTGCAATCAACTCAAAATTTTTATGCCTAAATGATCCGCCTCTTGGGTTTTTACTTTGAATGGAAGAGAGCGCATCTTTTTGGACGCCATTTTCGGAAAGCGATATGCGTTCAATATCTTGCACTCCTTTTTCCGTTAGGAGTTCAACAATTTTCGGATAATGATCTTCGATGCCTAGTTTGATCGAAAGCCGAAGAATCCGGTATTCATCTAATGTGTTGCCTTGTCGTTGGTAATCTTCAAAAAGAATATTTACGGCCCTCTGAATAGTTGAGTCAGACAATTGCACCTGAGACTCCGTTTACTGCCACATTGCAAATGGCTTAATTTGAAATTCTTTATTCGAAACTGGGGTGAGATATCCAAATAGACCTAGACGAATACCGTTTTTTGGGTTTCTACGAAGTTGAATGGCAATGTGGCTGGTAGCTCCTAGAATGCCGTCATTTGAGTCAGCTAGTTTCTTTACGCCTGCTCTCATGGTAATCAAAATATTTTTTTTAAACCAATCGTCACTTTCGTCATATTCGATGTCTAGTCGATTGGTAAAATGAAGCGATCCGTCTCTATTTACGTTATTACAACCCTCGTCGGGATCCAAAAATTGAGGAGCAAAAAGTTGTGCTTCGGTCACAATATATGCAGGCATTCCTTTTTTTGTCGTAGCTTCTGCTGCCTGTTCGAAATTTTCAAGAACCAATTCTTTTGAAGCCAATGCCTCGACGATAAATCTAAATTTTTGTTCCTTTGATAGGATTTTTTTTATTTCTTGACCAGTTTCCCTTTCGATACCAGATTCAGCACTCGCTTGACCGAATAGGGATAATAAATTGGATAACGAAAATCTTATTTTCCCAGTACCTTTGATTCCTTTGGTTTCTTTGATTTCTGTGAGGGTGTAGTCTACCATTTGAGAATAGATGCTTTCTAAACCATCCTGATCAAAATACAGAAACCTGACTGGACTTTTATCTCGCGAATTGCGCACGTGTAGACCCCAGGAAGTGGTTCCTCGGCAATAGCTGGTAATGAATTTGTATTGCGATAATACTCCAGGGACTATGAATATAGATCAATCTTTGTCACGTATGTTCCGTTGAAATTTACTACTTGTCAATTTGTGGCCCGGCCTCCGCGGCCGGTGTCTGGACGGAAAATTTGATTCCGGCCGCCGAACTGCCAGCGGCCGGGGAAGACCGCCTCTAGGCGTGTTGGGGCCACGGGATTATTGAAGATCATATAAGGTGTGAGAAATTGTATCATATGCAAATTTAGTTTGGTTTTGTCACGTGATACATGTTAAGTTTCGTCCCATGAAAACCATCAGCGAACGTCGCCAGATCAACGGAGAATGGATCAGGGCCTTTCGAAAGGGCCTGGGCTTGAACCAGGAAGAATTGGCTCAACGCCTGGGAATTTCGCGTCCAACGGTGGCACGTTGGGAGCTCGATACCTTTAGGCCCTCCCAACTTGCGGCCAGGGTGCTCCTGGAATTCGTGGCTCAAAGCCGCAAAAGCCAGGCCGCTTTGGCCGAGGAGAAAGCCGCAGCGTTGACCCGGCTAAAAGTTCGTAATCCTCAGCGAAGCCGGCGGAGTAGCCATGATCCAGATCAACGGGTCCCTCATCCAGGAACGTCGAAAAGAAAACCTCACTGAGCGCAGGGCGCGCTCAGGTCCCGCATCCAGGGATCTTTGGACGGTTAAGGACGTCGCCAAATTCGCTAGGCTTAGTCCATCCAAAATATACCGCGATGCCGAAGCGGGCCTCATCCCCTGCAAACGATGGGCCATGGGAGGCCAGGGCAAGAAGGCGGTCCTCCGTTTTCACCCGAAGGAGATCATGGAGTGGCTGGACGCCGGCTGCCCCATGCCGAAGTGCCCTAAGGCGCTTGTAGAGCCCCTAAAAGCATATAAAATACTGGTGCGGAAAACGGTAGGGCAAGGAGACTGCCTATGAAACCCTACCGCAAAGCGTCCGGCATCAATCCGGATGGCACCAAACGCCTGTCGCCCCATTGGTGGATTTCGTTCGTGGACGCCGAGAATCGGCGGGTCCATGAATCCACCAAAACCGAAAGCCTGACCGAGGCCAAGCGCATTTTGGCTGACCGGCAGGCTGCGGTTCGTGCGAAGGGCCTGGTCTTTGACAACCTGAAACGGGTGTATACGTTTGAGGAATTAGCCCACGACTACCGGGAGTGGCAGATCGGGCGCAAGAACTCCCGAGGGGAGCAGGTTAGGCCTCACCTGGAGCACTTGAAGATGGTCTTGGGCAAAAAGGACTTGAACAAGATCAGTTCCGAGGACCTGCACCATTACCGTCTCTGGCGTTCCAAGCAGTTCGTCGGCAAGGGCGAAAGGGCCAAGCCGGTGTCCCAAAGCTCCATCAACCGGGAACTGGAGACCTTCAACGCCGCCTACAACTGGGCTAGAGGGGAAGACAAATACCAGGACGTGATCAAACGCAATCCCTTTGTCCGGCGCAAGCATAGGACCAGGGAGCCTGTGTCCCCGAGGGGTTGGTTCGATCCTGACAGCAAGAGGCGCTTTTTGGAGGCGTGCGAGCATCTGCCGGCCAACCGGAAGCATTTCCCACCCCAACTGCTCAAGTCCATTGTTGAAGTCCTTTGGGCGACGGGCATGCGGATTGAGGAATGTTTGAGCCTCCGGAAGCGCCAAGTGAAGCTGGACTACCGGCTCGTCCAACTGGAGGGCTGGCAGACCAAGAACAAGAAAGCCGGTGACGTGGACCTTAGGACTGATGAGGCCTTCCATGTCTTCCGGACATGCTGCCAGGGCAAGAAGGATGGTGAGTTGGTGTTTCAGTGGTCCGAAGGGGACAGCCTTCGCCAGCCGGAACGGTGCAAAGAGCCACGGCAGCCGGGCCAAGTCCCCTATTCGGCCGTTGTTTCGGCCTTCAAGGCGGCTTGCGCCAAGGCCGGACTCCTGAACCTGACCCTGCATTCCTGCCGCAAGACCGCGGCCACGGAAATGGCCATTGAGGGCTACTCGGTCCTGGAGATACGGGACATGCTCCACCACCAGGACATCACCACGACCATGCGCTACATCAACCAGATGGCCGTGACCGAGATGCGCAGGCAGAAAAGGAAGCAGTTGAAATTATCCGGGCCTCCTTGCGATACTACAGACCCCTCCGGGGAAGTTTTGGAGCTTGGAATCGTAAATTCTGCTACACAGATGCTACACAAGCCCCAAAACTGGCAAGGCGAATAGAAAAACCCTTGCAAACACAGCGTCCTCGTAGCTCAGTTGGATAGAGCAGCGGTTTCCTAAACCGAAGGTCGCCAGTTCGATTCTGGCCGAGGACAAACACTTTTCAAGGAAAGACCCCTCCAGCAAAGCGTTTTGGGCTGGAGGGGATATTCGGCAAGTGTCGGCAAGAGATGGGTCGGGGCGGGTCGTTTGGCACAAAACGGGCACAATGGGAACTGGTCTAGCGTTGGTCTTGGTTACAACGGCGACGGTACCCAAGTCCTTGAAGAAACCTACGACGGTAAACGTTCGGCTTTGTATTGCTGGGGTCCGAGTGGATTGGAATCAAAAATAGATTCCAACGGTCAGTCGATGTTTTATCTCAGGGACGGATTGGGGAGCACGTTGGCGATAGTGGATGACCGAGGGAAGGTGATTCGGGACTATTCCTACAGCGGTTATGGAGAAAGTTTGTCGGGTCAAGATGAGGTCAACGCCTACAGGTTCGAGGGTGGCGTTGGCGGTAGGGAAGATGATGACACGGGGTTGGTATACTTCTGGAATCGGTGGTATGACCCGAGTGTAGGAAGGTGGGTGAATGAAGACCCTATAAGGCAAGCGGGTGGAGTGAACTTGTATGGGTATGTCGCGAACAATCCCGCGATAGGGACGGACTCAGTTGGGCTCTATACTGTCAATGTGGGTGTGAGCATTGGATTTTCCATTGGTACTTGGGTTGTCTCAGGAAGCTTTGGTATAGTTGCT
>DATHOE010000016.1:0-18063 GCA_035485275.1 bacterium | reverse complement strand
GGCTTGTCGATGCCCATGCCGAAGGCGATGGTGGCGCAGACCACCAGCCCCTCCTCGCGCGAAAAACGGGTCTGGTGCCTGCGGCGGACGGCGGCGTCCAGGCCCGCGTGGTAGGGCAGGCTGGGCACGCCGTGCGCGCTGAGCCAGGCGGAGGTCTCGTCGACCTTCTTTCGGCTGAGGCAGTAGACGATGCCGGCCTCCCCGGCGTGGCGCGTCCGGATGAAGTCCAGGAGCTGCTCGCGCCCGGAATCCTTGAGCGTGATTTCGTAGCGCAGGTTGGGGCGGTCGAAGCTGCTGGCGAAGACCGGGTCCCCGGCGAGCCCCAGGCGGGCCAGCACTTCCCTGCTGGTCTCGGGGTCGGCCGTGGCCGTCAGGGCCACCAGGGGCACCTTGGGCAGGCGCTCGCGCAGCTTGGCGGCTTCAAGGTAGTCGGGCCTGAAGTCGTGGCCCCACTGGCTGACGCAGTGGGCCTCGTCCACGGCCAGGAGGCTGATGTCGAGCCCGTCGAGGAAGCCCTGGAAAAAATCCGTGTTCAGGGTTTCGGGCGCGACGTAGAGCAGCTTGAGGCTCCCGCCGCGGGCAAGCGCGCGCACCGCCTGCTTCTGCGCCTGGGTCATCGAGGAATTATAAAAGGCCGCTTCGACGCCCAGGAGCTTGAGCGCGTCCACCTGGTCCTGCATGAGGGCGATGAGCGGGGAGATGACCAGGGCCAGGCCGTCCAGGCAGAGGGCCGGCACCTGGTAGCACAGGGATTTGCCCCCGCCCGTGGGCATGAGCACCAGGCAGGAGCCGCCCTTGAGGACGTGCGCGATCACCTCGGCCTGGCGGCCCCTGAAGGCCGGATAGCCGAAGGTCTTTTTCAGGACTTTGAGCGGATCCGCGGGCAAGCCGGCCTCGTCGGTGCGTGAAAAAGGGGGGGCTAAAGTTCCAACTGCAGCTGGGCCTGGTAAATGCGCCCGTCCGGCATCAGGGCGCCGGAGGCGGCCTTGGAGACCTGGAGCGACTCGAGCTTCAGGCTGAGCGCGTCCCAGCCCAGGGGCAGGCGCAGGCCGTAGACCTGGGCGCGGTAGAGGGCGCCGGTCTGATGGACGCCGTCGCCGAAATCGCTGAAGGCCTGTTCCCACTCCACGTAAAGATAAGCCCCTTGCCAGGCGGGAGGGGCCCCCAGGCCGGCCAACACGGCGTCAAGGTCCAGCCCCGCCGTGGCCTGTCCGCCGCCGCGCAGGAATCCGTGCAGGGATTGCAGCGCCATCTCGGCGCGGCCGTGCAAAGGGCCGGCGTCGGCCTGCGCGTCCGGGCCCCAGGTCTCCACCACCGCGTGGCCGGACAGGTCGGTCGCGCCCTCGGAAGGCGCCCCTTGGGGCGCGCCCAAAGGCGTGAATTCGGAGGGCGGCGTCAAAAGCTGGCCGCGGGCGAGCAGCGCGGAGTAGCCCAACTGCGCGCCGAAGCCGCCCTGTTCCCAGTCCAAGGCCGCGCGCCCGACGCCGCCCAAGGCGTTTTGATAAAGGACGCCGCCGCCGAAATCCTGGGCCCCCGCCTGGAGGATCGCCTGCAGGGGCCCGGCCAGGGGCCTGGCGCAGTCCCAGCGCAGGCCCCAGCCGCGCTGGTTCATCAGCTGCAGGCCCCAGTCCTGGGTGGCGCCGTAGTCCTCGAAGCCGTAGATCAGGCCGCGCTGGATGCCGGGAAGATCCTTGGAGGAAAGCTGCTGCTCCGCACCGAAGGGCAGATAGACCTGCCCCAAACGGAAGCTGCCGAAGGCGCCGCTCTTCTGGGCGTAGACATCGGTCAAGGAGGCCGTGCCTTGGTTGACCTGCGTTCCCAGGACCGCCCTTGTTCCCGGCCAGCCCAGGGGGCCGGACAGGCTGATGTTGAGCATCCGGAAATAAAGGCCGTCGCGGGTGTAGCCGTTGGCCGCGTCGCCGAAATCGTCCAGGGGCCCGGTGGGGGGCAGGCCGCCCGCGGGCCGGTTGATCTCCAAAAGCTGGGCGTAGCCGGAAACGGACCAGGCGTCGAAGGGATCCTGGCCCGCCCTCAGGGGGGAGGCCGCCAGCGCGAGGAAGGCCAGGCACAGACCCCGGAAAAGATCAGAAGCGCGCATGGACCACCACCTTCGGCGCGCCGTCGCCGGCGTCCAGGCTGAAACGCAGGTCCGGGGACCCGCAGAGCGCGGCCTGGTGGCGGGCCTGCACGCCCGCGATGACCCCCAGCAGCGCGCCCACGACCACATCGCTGGGCCAATGGTCCTGGTTGTACACGCGGGAATAGCCGATCAGGGCCGCCACGGGATAGGTCCATTCGCGCCCGTATTCCGCGCCGTAGACCTCGGCCACGGCGAAGGCCGAGAAACTGTGGCCCGAGGGCATGCCCTGGGTGGGCTGGCCGAAATCCCAGAAATCGTGCGCGTTGGGGTTGTCGTAGGGGCGGTTGGACCAGGCCGCGAACTTGAGGCCCTCGCCGTAGACCGCGGAGATGGCCAGGGCCTGCATGGCCACGGCCGAGGTGCGGGCCAGGCGGGGCGGACCGAATTCGGAGGCCAGGGCGACCATGCCGGCCTCTGAGAGCCCGTCGCCCAGGGCCGAGACCGTGGGCATGGAATGGTCCAGCCACAGCTTGCGCGCGTCGCCCGTGGCCAGGGCCCGGTAGATCGGGAGGTCGTTGTGGAGGGTGACCCAGGAAAGGGTCACGGCCGGGGCCAGCCACAGCGCGTCGCTGGCCCTCAGGCGCAGGGGGCTGGTCCCGTAGGAACCGAGGAGCTGAAGGGTGCTGGAAAAAAAAGGGGGGTGGGGCTCAGGGGCCGCGGCCGACGGGGACAAGGGCAGTGGGGCCGCAGGCCGGACGGAGGCGGTGGAACTGACGGCGCCCGCCCCGGCGGCGCTCCGTCCCGGCACCGGCAAGGGATTCGGGGCAAGGGCCGCGGCGGACGCGCCCGCCGCCAGCGCCAACCAGGCGGCGGAAAGCGCGCCCGACAGGAGCGGCCCGCGCTTCAGGCCCTGGCCTTGGCCCGTTCGCCGGTCCACGCCAGAATCCGTTCCGCCACCTGGGGCGCGGTCAGGCCGAAGTGTTTGGCCAGGTCGTCGGGCGGCCCGGACATGCCGAAGCCGTCGACGCCGATGTTCAGGGAATCAGAGCCCACGACCGCGGGCCAGTAGGCGGTGGCGCCCGCCTCGAAGGTGACGCGCGGAAGGCGCCCCAGCACCTGCTCGCGGTAGGCGGCGTCCTGGCCCTTGAACACGCACACGCTGGGCATGCTCACCAGGCGCGCGCGGACCCCCGCCTTGGCCATGAGCGCGATGGCTTCCTGGGCCGTGCCCAGTTCGCTGCCGGTGGCGATGAGCGTGAGGTCCGCCGCCGCGTCCTCCGCCAGGACATAGCCGCCTTTCCAGACGGACTTTTTGTCGAAGCCTTCGGGGTAGCGTATGAGGGGCAGGACCTGGCGGCTCAGGCACAGGGCCACCGGCCCGCGCGCCGCGCCCATGGTCCAGGCCCAGGCCATGCCCGTCTCCAGACCGTCGCCCGGCCGCCACACGGTCAGGCCGGGGATCATGCGCAGGCAGGCCAGGTGCTCCACCGGCTGGTGGGTCGGGCCGTCCTCGCCCAGGAACACGCTGTCGTGGGTGAACACGAAAATGCTGCGGGCCTTCATCAGCGCGGCCAGGCGGATGGAGGGGCGCATGTAGTCGGCGAACTGCAGGAAGGTCGAGCAGTAGGCGCGCCAGGCGCCGTGCAGGCTGAGGCCGTTGACCACCGCGGCCATGGCGTGCTCGCGCACGCCGAAGTAGATGTTGCGCCCCTCGAACACGCCGCGCGGGCTCCAACGTACGACGGTGCTGTCCTTGAGCATGACCCCGTTGCTTTCGATCAGGTCCGCGGACCCGCCGATGAGGTAGGGGAACTCCTTGGCGAGGATGTTGAGGATCTTGCCGCCGTGCTTGCGCCCCGCGGCCTTCTCCGTCTCCATGCCCTCCACGGCCTTCAGCAGGAAGGCCTCGTCCGTCTCCTGGGCCCACTGGCGGTCCCAGTCCTTGGCCAGGGCCGGCTCGGCCTTGCGCCAGGCGGCCAGGTCCTTTTCCCACTTGTCGTAGGCCTTCATCTTGTCGGCGACCCGCACGGAACACCAGTCGCGGGCCTCGCCGGGGACTTCGAAGGGCGGCAGGGTCCAGCCCAGCTTTTTCTTGGTGGCGTCCACTTCCGCGGCGCCCAGGGCCGCGCCATGGGTGGCGGAGCTGCCCTCGAGGGTCGCCGCGCCGCGCCCGATCACGCTCTGGGCGATGATGAGGGTGGGCCGGCGGGCCTGGTGGAGGCTGGCCTCGAGGGCCGCGGCGAAGGATGCCTGGTCGTAGGCGCCCGCCTTGATCACGTGCCAGCCGTAGGCCTCGTAACGCGCGGCCACGTCCTCGGTGAAGGTGATCTCGGTGCTGCCGTCGATGCTGACGTCGTTCTTGTCGTAGATGACGGTCAGGTTGCCGAGCCCCAGGTGGCCGGCCAGGCTGGCGGCCTCGGAGCTGACGCCTTCCATCAGGCAGCCGTCCCCGGCCAGGCACCAGACGCGGCCCGTGACGATCTTGTGGCTGGGGGTGTTGTATTTGCCGGCCAGGAGCAGCTGGCCCATGGCGAAGCCCACGGCGGAGCTCACGCCCTGGCCCAGGGGGCCCGTGGTCATCTCCACGCCGGGCAAGTGGCCGTATTCCGGGTGCCCGGCGGTGCGCGAGCCGAGCTGGCGGAAGGAGCGGATGTCGTCCAGGCTGCAGTCGTAGCCGAAGAGGTGCAGAAGGCTGTACAGCAGCATGCTGGCGTGGCCGACGCTCAGGATGAAGCGGTCCCGGTCCCTCCAGGCGGGATGCTCCGGATGGAAGCGCAGGAAATGGCTCCACAGCACCAGGCTCATCTCGGCGGCGCCCATGGGCGTGCCCGGGTGGCCGCTGTTGGCCTTCTGCACGGCGTCGATGCTCAGGACGCGTACGGTGTCGATCAGCGCCTGGGGGACTTTTTCGTAGGTCTTCATGCTCGCTCCGGGTGGGGCCAAAAAGGGCGCTTATTTTGCAGAATGGTCTCAGAGAGGGCAAGTCTCATAATGCCTGAAAATAGCTAATTTAATGGAGCTAATATCACACTAAGATTTAAACAAAAAAATACTCGGACCAAATTCAAGTCCGAGTATAAAGAGTATAAAGATTAAGCTTTATGATCAGGATGAGCAGGATGACTTGGTTCGAACTGCCTTTCCCATTCGGCTCGAAGCGCCAAGTACTCGCCGGTGCCAGGTATTCCAGCTTCCCTGGCAATACTTAAGGCAATTTCTAAAGCCAACCAGTCTCCCAATTTCGGGATTGTGATAAAATTTTCTGCCGGACCACGCTCCATTAGCCAGTTAAAATCATCCTCGCTCCGCACCTTCCATCCCTTTGTTTCTAAAATCCATTTTATGCACTCAGGCGAACTGCTCGCGATCGGAAGCATACTGACCCCCTAGCAAGCAGCGGTGGCAAGGGCATGTCCGGGATTCCTTCTCAGGATCATAGGAACCTCAAGGTCATCCGTTTGAGAATAGGCCCCCAAGGCAACAAATTCATCCTGATCGTATGGCATATTCTGAGTTGCCCTTACCAACTCAAAATCTACCCCATTAGTCAGGGCATTTGTAAGAGTACCGCGCTCATAATGTGCGCAGATGTAGAGTGAAATGGCACTTTCAATAGCCATCGTTGCCTCTTCCCTGGTGCGACCTTGGGAATAGATAGACAGGGCCGGTGCATACGCGACATGCACATGCGCGTCTTCGTCGAATCGAAAACCGACCAAGGTTTTTAGCATCCACTGTATAGTCATTACGACCCTCCTTGAGAACGACCCCAGTGAGGATTTACTGGGTTTACCTTCTCTGGTATTTGGGGGCTTAAGCCCCATATTTTAGACCGTTCTTGTTCCTTTTCGCGACACTTGTATGTCCGTGGAACAACGATCTTTACGGGATTTTCTGTCAGGTGGATTACACCAGACAGTAGTTCCCTGCTCGGCTTGAGGAGATTGTAGTGGTCCCTCCTCAGCGCGTCGTGTACTGTTACATTTGTTTACATTATAGTTGAACCCTGTCTAATCTTGGGTCTGTAGCGCCTTGGGCGGCTTGTAACGGGGCCGAACGATGCCGTCGGGGATGGGCCATTCGGTGTGGCCCGAGACGCGCAGGGCGCGGCCGGGGTACACGGGGTAGAAGAGGCCGTCGTCGAAGGTGTGGACCTCGAAACGCAGCTGGGTGCCCAGGCCCCGCTCCTGGATATCCTTGCCGGTGCGGCCCAGCCAGCCGACCACCTCGCCCTTGAGCACCAGCTGGCCGGGGCTGACGCGGATGCGGCCCAGGTCGCCATAAAGGAAAAAAAGCTTGTCCTGCTGGTCCAACACCATCACGTAGTCGCCCCAGGGGCAGGGCTCGCCCTGCTTCCAGAATTTTTCCGCCGCCACCACCACCCCGTCGGAGGCGCTCACCACCGGCTGGATCTTGCCGGTGCGGTCCTCCAGGCCCAGGCGCCCGATGTCGCGGATGTAGAGGCGCAGGCCGGGATAGCCCTTGGCCGCGGGGCCGTCCAGGAAACGGTAATCGTCGGTGTCGTAGCTTTCGCCGAAGCAGCCCGTGTCGTAGCCCGGCAGGGGGAACATCCACTGCCAATGGTTTTCCTTGGGGCTGGGCAGGTCGTCCACGGTGATGGTCTTCCAAAGGTTCCTGAACAGGGCCCGGGCCGCGCGGCCCTCGAGGCGCCCCTGCTCCAGTGAGTGCACGGCGTCGTTCCACTGCTCGCAGGCGTCCAACTGGGGTTCCTGGACATACTGGGAACCGGCGAAGGCGGGGACGCCCCGGCCAAAAAAGAGGAGGCTTAGGATCAGGGGACGAAGCGTCATGGCCGCAAACCGATCAAGGGCGGAAAAAACGAAGGACGTTCCATTGCCGCAGGCGGCTGCGCTGTTTCAGGGACAGGCCGCAGGCCCTGGCCGAGGCCACGACCGCGCGGGTTTCGGCGTCGGTGTGGATGCCGCCGCAGAGGAGCGCGCCGCCTAAGGCCGTGCGCGCCGCCAGCTCCGGCATGAGCTTGAGCAGGACGGGCGTCACCAGGTTGGCCAGCACCAGGGGATAGCGGCCGCCTTTCAGGCGCTTCAAGGGGAAGCTGCCGCAGATCACCGGCATGCGCCGGGCGGCTACGGCGTTGAGGACACGGTTGCGCCGCAGCTCGCCGCAAGCCGCGAATTCCGCCTCCACGCAGACGACGCGCGCGGCCTTGAGGGCCAGGCAGGCGAATCCCAGGATGCCGGAACCGGCTCCGACGTCGAGCACCGTGAGCCCCTCGGGCTTCAGGGCCTCGATGCCTTGGAGCATCAAACGGGTGGATTCGTGGCGGCCGCTGCCGAAGGCCTGTCCCTGCACCAAAATAATCGGCCAAGCCCGCCCTGACGGCCGCGCCTTGGAGCCCGCGGACGACACCAAAAAACGTCCCAAACGCAGGGCCGGGAAACGTCCGTGCGCCGGCGCGGCCAGGGCCGCGGACCGCTGCACGCGCAGGCTCACCCGGGAGGCGCCCAAAAGCGCCAGGCGCTTCAAGGCGGCCCGCGAAGCGCGGGCTCCGCTTCCCTTGAGCCAGCCCTGTAAACGCGTAACGCCGCCCGGGAGGGTCGCGAGCAGCAGGCCGTCCGGAAACAAATCCGTCAGCGCCGAGCCCGCCCATTCCGAAGCGGCGTTCGAAAGATGAAAGGTGATCCTAAGTCGGGCGGCGGAACTCAAAGAGTCGGCGGCAAGCCCGCCAGCAGCTCTTTCAGTTGTTTACCAGGCTTGAATTTCGGCGCCTTCTTGGCGTCCACCTGCACCGTCTCACCGGTCTTGGGATTGCGCGCCACGCGGGCTTTTTTCTCCACCACGACAAAGGTCCCCAAGCCCGCCAGATTCACTTTCTGGCCGGTCTTCAGGCTCTCCTGGATGGTGTTGACCAGCGTTTCGAGGACGCCTTCAGCGTCCTTCTTCTGCATGCCGGTCTTTTCCGCCAGCGCTTCGACGATCTCAATCTTGGTCACGGGCCCTCCGTGAAATCCGAGAAATCGGACAAATAAGTTCTAACAGAAATACGCTTTTATTCCAAGCCTATTTCCGAACAAAGCGTCAATCCCCGCGGGCGTCCACCCGTTTGCGTCCGGCTTTCTTCTGTCCGTGAAAATGCTTATTTTCCAACATCTTTTCCTTGGCCCGCCGGCTGCGCTTCCGTTTCTGCCTGCGGATTTTCTCAGCTTCGGACTTTTTTTTGCTTATCTCCCCGAGGATTTTCTCCGCCACCTTGGCCGCCAAGAGGCGCCGCGCCAGGAAGCGATTCAGCCCTTGGCTGCGCTCCTGCTGGCAACGCACCATCAATCCGGAAGGCCTGTGCACCAGAACAACACAGGTGCTTACTTTGTTCACATTCTGGCCGCCTGCACCCCCGGAACGGACGAATTGTTCGTCCAAATCCTCTTCTTTCAGCCCCAGGCGCGCGAATTCAGCCTTAAGGTCGTTCGCTGTTTGAGGGGAGACCGGGAATTCCGGCATGGGAGCCGTCGAGTATGGGTTTTGCTTAAACGAAAAAGGAGCCCGACCGCCCGGCCGGACCCCTTTTTCCAAGATCCATTGAAAAGCTTAAACCTGCGCTTTGTAGAGCTGGGTGTTCACTTTCGGCGCCAGCTTGTAGGCCAGCCATACCACCGCGAGGCCAAACACGACGCCAGCGATGAGGCCCGGCACGCTGCCTGCGACCGTTCCATCGCTGAACAGCTCGTACTGGGGATCGTGGCCTCCCATCATGCCCAGCAGGAGCGGGACGGACAGGTAGGTGTTGATTTTGCTCGCCAGAGCGGCCTGTTTGGCCAGGGAGGGTTCCACTGCGGGCCCGCCCTGGGCGGCCGAGATGATCTTCTTCTGGCGGGGCCAGATGATGCCCCAGACATTGAACCACATGATGGTGCCGAAGGCGGCGCCGCACATGATGTAAAGGCCGCGGCAGTTGTCGAAGCCGATGCCCGTGGAGGAGGCATAGATGAAATAGAGCAGGTAGGCACCGCTCAAGAAAGTGAACATCGCGCCCCATCGGAACATGAACAGGGCCCGAGTCATGAGCAGGGGGTTGACCACTTTCTTCATGTCACCCGGGTACTTGGGGTCGCCTTGCAGGTTCGCGTTCACGAAATTGAAAAACCACAGATGTCCGATCCAAAGGACACCCGCGACGTAATGGGTCCATCGAACCAGGGTCGTTAACAGCTGCATAGACACACCTCCGTGAGCGGCTTGGGTACCCCCAAGCATACCAGAGCGGCCCGGTTCGAGGAAGGCCTGCTTGGGTGAAATGCGGGTAAACGGCCGCGAAACCGCAGGGCGAAACGAGGTCCCGCGGAGGCGCATCCCTAGGAATGCCCTTGCCGTGCACCGGATTTTTACTCGACACTCTTAGCGCATCGCGCAAGCGACCCAAAATCCGCATCCACGGTTTCCGCTCCCGACGGCCATGCCCATACCTGAAAACGAAGTCACGCTGACCTCCGTGGTCGGCCGGGAATTCCAGGACCTCAGCCTCCTGGACTACCTGTGCGCGCGCTTCCGTTACCGCGACCGCCAAGCCTGGGAAAAGGAGCTCTCCCAGCAGCGCCTCATGGTCAACGGCCGGCCCGCGGACGGCCGCGCCCGGGTCAAATTCAAGGACAGCGTCAGCTACACGGCCCCGCGCAAGGAGCCGGCCGTGGCCACGGACATCACGGTGCTGTGGGAGGACGAGCACCTCCTCGTCGTCAACAAGCCCGCGCCCCTGCCGGTGCACAGCGACGGCGTTTTCATCACCAACACCCTGATCAATCTCATGCGCCAGCGCACCCACAATCCCGCGCTCAACCTGGGGCACCGCCTCGACCGGGAAACCAGCGGCGTGCTGGCCCTGGCCAAGACCAAGGCCGTGACCGCTCGCCTGATGGCCGCCTTCGACGACGGATCCCTGGAGAAATGGTATTTGGCGGTGGGGCGGGGCGAGGCCGACTTCACCGAGGAGCTCCTGCGCGGCGGCATGGGCAAGGATCCGACCAGCAAGCTGGACCTGAGGCAGAAGCTCTATCCCCAGGGCAAGCCCGACACCAAGGACAGCGCCACCCGTTTCCTGGTGAAGGAGCGGCTCAAGGACTACACCCTGCTGGCCTGCCAGCCCTTGAGCGGGCGCACCAACCAGATCAGGGTGCACCTGGAGACGCTGGGCCTGCCCCTGGCGGGCGACAAGCTCTACGGACGAACCGACGACTTCTACCTGGACTTCATCAAGCACGTCAAGGCCGGCGGCGGCCAGGATTTCGAGGGGCGCGTGGAGCATCCCCGCCACCTGCTGCACGCCTGGAAGCTGGGGCTAAGGCATCCCATGACCGGCGAGCGCATGCAGTGGGAGGCGCCCATTCCCGAGGATATGAGGGCCTTCCTGGAAGCCCACCGCTGACCGAAACGGACCTATAGTTTCAAACCCAATTGCGCGCCGGCTTCCCCCTCCGGCGCGAAAACTTTTTTAAGCTGCCCCAAGAGCCTCTTTTCGGCGGACGCCAGAGGCAGGGCCGCCAGCTTCCCCAAGGAAACCCATTCCCAGCCCTCCCTGGCCAGCAGGGCCGCCCGCTTCCCGGCGGGGCCGCCGTCCTCGGGCGCGCTGAAGCGCAGGGGCAGGACGTGGATGTCGTAGACCGTGATGCGATGCCGGACCTTGGGCAGGCGTCCGGCCACGGCGCATCCGGGTCCGGCCAGGCGCCGGGCCTCGGCGCCGGCCGAGCTCTCGGCCTCGGCCCAGTCCTCCCTGGGCAACTCCAATTCCGGGAAGGCCCAGAAGCCGCGCAGGCGGTCGGCGGCATGGCCGGGTTTGGGCTTCCTGGACTCCTTGCGGACCCGCGCCAAAACCTTCGCCCGCGTGCCGGAGCCCCGGACGATCAGGAGCGCGCTTTTCACCAGGACCCGGGTGGCGGCGCGCTCCGGCAAACGGGGATAGGCCTCGGGCCTGCCGTCTAGGAAGGCCGCGCAGTGCTGTTTGAGGGGGCACAAAGGGCAGCGCGGCTTCGTCGGCGCGCACAGACCGGCCCCCAGTTCCATGACGGCCTGGTTGAAGTCGCCGGGATGGCGCGTATCGAGCAGGTCCTGGGCCTCCTGGCGCACCCGGGCCGCGCCCTCCCCCTTGGTCGGGTCGGCGTCCAGGGCCAGCAGGCGCGTCACCACGCGCACCACGTTTCCGTCGACCACCGCCAGGGGCAAGCCGAAGGCGATGCTGCCGACGGCCGCGGCCGTGTAGGCGCCCACCCCGGGCAGGGCGCGGATGCCCTCCGCGGTGCGGGGGAAGTCCCCCGCTTCGACGATGGCCCGGGCCGCGGCGTGCAGGAAGCGCGCGCGGCGGTAGTAGCCCAGCCCGGCCCAGGCGGCCAGCACCTCGGGCTCCGGGGCGCGGGCCAGGGCCGCGGCCGTGGGGAAGAGCGCCATGAAGCGCTCGTAGTAGGGCAGGGCGGTCTTGACCTGCGTCTGCTGGAGCATGAGCTCGCTGACCAGGATCGCGAAGGGCTCGCCCGTGCGGCGCCAGGGCAGGTCGCGCTTGTTCGCGGCGTACCAGCGCAGAAGTTCCCGGCGCAGCCGGGGGCGGTCCAGGCTCACAAAAACCCCGTGATCAAGGCGGGCGGCGGAAGCGGCGGCCGGCCATAAAAAAAGCCCAGGGGGCGCTCGGCTCGCGCACCCCTGGGCCGTCCAGCGGAACCCCTAATCCTGGCGCACCTGGCCCGGGGCCAGGATCATCTCCTTGATGGTCCTGCCGCCCGGGATCATGGGCAGCACGTCCTCTTCCTTGGGGATCATCACTTCCAGCACGAAGGGGCCGTCGGTCTTGAGCATGGCGTCGATGCCCTTGGCCATGTCCTCGGGCTTGGAGATGGACATGCTCTCGATGCCGTACAGGGCCTTCACGCCCTCGGCGTAGCGCGGGTACTTGTTGAACTCCACCGAGGAGTAGTTGCGCTTGTAGAAGCGGCGCTGCCACTGCCCCACCATGCCCAGGATCTTGTTGTTGAGGATGACCGTCTTCACCGGGATGTTCCGGTCGAAGCAGGTGCGCAGCTCGTTGATGTTCATCTCGAAGCTGCCGTCGCCGTCGATGTTGATGACGGTCGAATCGGGCCGGGCCAGGGCCGCGCCCACGGCCGAAGGCAGGCCGAAGCCCATGGTTCCTGCGCCCGCCGAGGTGATGAAGGTGCGCGGTTCCCGGAAGGTCAGGTACTGGGCGGCCCACATCTGGTGCTGGCCGACGCCGGTGGTGTAGATGGTGCGCCGCCCGGCCACGGCCTTGTCCAGGGCCCTCAGGAAGGCCTGGGGCTTGATCTGGCTGCCGTCGCCCTTCTCGAAGTCGAAGGGATAGCGGCGCTTCAGCTCGTCGAGGTGGGCCAGCCAGTCCGCGGTGTCGGCCTTGGCGACCTTGGGCGTGATGCGGGCCAGGAAGTCCTTCACCCGCCCGTGGACGGGGATGTGGGCCTTCTTGTTCTTGTTGAGCTCGCTCTTGTCGATGTCGACGTGGACGATGAAGGCGTTGTTGATGAACTCGCTGACCTTGCCGGTGACCCGGTCGTCGAAGCGGGCGCCCAGGCAGATCACCAGGTCGGCCTGGTCCATGGCGAAATTGGCGTAGGCCGCCCCGTGCATGCCGAGCATGCCGGCGAAGAGCGGATGGTCGCCCGGGAAGGCGCCGAGCCCCAGGATGGTGCTCGCCACGGGGATGGCCGACTTCTCGGCGAAGGCCCTCAGCTCGTGCCAAGCGTCGCCCAGGACGATGCCCTGGCCGATGTAGAGGAGCGGGCGCTTGAACTTCTTGATCGCGTCGCAGACCTCGTCGACGCGCTTGTCGTCGATCTGGGGCGCCTCGACCAGCTTGTAGCCGGGCAGCTTGAATTCGCGCGAGATGTCCTTGGGCGAAACCGCCTGCTCCTGGGCGTCCTTGGTGACGTCGACCAGGACGGGGCCGGGACGCCCGGTGGAGGCGATGTGGAAGGCTTCGCGGATGACGCGGGCGACGTCCAGGGTGCGGGTGACCAGGTAGTTGTGCTTGGTGACGGCCTGGGTCACGTTCGTGATCGGCGTCTCCTGGAAGGCGTCCTTGCCGATGAGGTGGCTGTAGACCTGGCCCGAGATGCCGACGATGGGGGTGCTGTCCATCTTGGCGTCGGCGAGGGGGGTGACCAGGTTGGTGGCGCCGGGGCCGGACGTGACCAGGCACACGCCGACCTCGCCGGTGGCGCGGGCGTAGCCTTCGGCCGCGTGGCCAGCGCAGCGTTCGTCGCCGTTGAGCACCATCTCGATGTCGGTCTTGTTGATGACGTCGAAAATGGGCAGGTTCGACCCGCCGGGATAGCCGAAGACGTATTTGACGCCCAAATCGGCCAGTTCCTCGACCAGTATCTGCGCCCCGATCTTCTTTTCCTCGTTCGCCATAGATCCTCCACGGCCCCCCTATGGGCCTGGACACCGTTAAAAAAGGGACACTACTATACGGAGCCTGGGCAGGACCGTCAATCCGCCCCGACGGCCGCAAGGGCCTCTTTTCAAGGCCGGCCGGGCCCTCTTAGGGGCTGTCAGAGCAGCCGCTTTTATGGCACACTATTTCGCCAGGTAAAAGACCGCAAGGCCAAGTGAGGAAGCCCCATGCCCCGGAAAATCACCGTAGCCCAGGCCGCCGGATTCTGTTTTGGCGTGAAAAAGGCCATCGACCGCGCCGAACAGCAGGACGAAGCCTATATTTTCGGCAGCCTCATCCATAATCCCCAGGAAGTGGCCCGCCTCGACACGCTGGGCAAGCACATCGTCAGCAGCCTGGACGACGTGAAGGGCAAACGCGTCTTCATCACGGCCCACGGACTGGACGTCGCCAAGATCCAGGAAATGAAGGATCGCGACCTGGAGATCGTGGACACGACCTGCCCATTGGTGACCCACATCTACCGCAGCGGCTGGAAGATGCAGACCCAGGGCCTGAGGGTCGTGATCATCGGCGACCCCAAGCACGTGGAGGTCCGGGGCATCGCCAGCCGCATGGCCGACCCCATCATCGTCTACAAGGACGAGGACCTGGAGCAGGTCCCGCGCGGGTCGAAGGTCGGCGTGGTGAGCCAGAGCACCCTGCTGCTGGAGAAATTCGACCACTTCGTCGCGCTGCTCAAGGAACGCTGCGAGCAGGTGGAGGCCATCAACACCATCTGCAAGCCCACCAAGGACCGGCAGACATCGGCGAAGGCCCTGTCCCAGGAGGTGGACGTGATGGTGGTGATCGGCGGATACAACAGCAGCAATACGCACAAACTGGCCGAGGTGGCCGCCGCGCGCCTGGGCGCCGACAACACCCACCACATCGAGACGGCCCAGGAATTGAAGCAGGAATGGTTCGAGGGGAAACAGCACGTCGGCGTGACCGCGGGGGCCTCGACGCCGGATTATCTGATCAAGGAAGTGGTGGAAGCCATAGGCGCCCTTCCCGACGGCCTGCCTTCGGCCAGGCCCGTGGGGCTGACCATGGGCCTGAACGCCGCCTGATTTAGCCCCTCAAGGCTTGGACGCCTTGCGGTACCAGAGGCCGTCGGCCCTTTGTTCCACGCCCTGCTCCAAATTTTTCCGGTAGGCTTCGGGGTAGACGATGCGCCCCTGGATGTCGAATTTCTTCAGCTGTTCCTTGAAACGGTATTTGCGCTGCTTGGGCGTCGCCCCGCGGTCGATGTGGCACTGCCGCTGTTCGGCCACGCTCTCGCTGTAGCGGGCGAATTCCCCGTCAAAAATCCGTTCAAAGGCCTTGCGGATGGCGCTCACCAGACCCGGGCTCGAGCCGTTGCTGCCGATGGCGATGCGGATCTTGCCCGCCCGGACCAGGCCCATCATCACGGCGTTGCTCACGTCCGGCTGGTCGTAGGCGGAGATGATGGCGTGCTGCTTCAGGCATTCCGCGTGGATCCAGGCGCTGAGCTCGGGCTCGGTCTTGACGCAATTGAGGACGAAAAAATTCCCGGCGATGTCCTGGGGCGCCACCGCGCGGAGATGGAGCCGGGCGCCGTGCTGCTTCAAAAAATCCACCAAGGCCGGGATGGCCCGTTTCGCCACGACCGTCAGGTCGGCCTCGGCCTCCACCAGGCGCTCGGATTTCTCCAGGGCCTCCTCGTCCCCGCCGATGACCAGGCAGGGCTTGCCCACCACATCCAGGTTCAACGCGAAGTAAGGTTTTGGCATGGCCGTCTCAAGGGAAAAGGAAGGCCTCTAAAACAGAGGCGGCCACCATGGTACGGAATCAAACGCGGCTTGGCATTCAAAATTCCCGTCAGTTGTGCCCGCGGCTGTTGTGGCTGACGGAGCCGCCTCCGGAATGGGAGCCCCCTCCGGAGGTCCCGATGGGGGCGCCGCCACCGGAGGCCCCGCCCCAGGAGTGCCCGCCCGAGCCTGAGGAGGCGTGCGCGCCGCCGCCCCAATTCCGGCCTGAGCCGTAGGAGGATCCGCCGCCGCCGTGCCCGCCCCGGTAGGAGCCGCCGTAGCCGTAGCCGTAGCCGTAGCCGCCGCCGTAATAGCCCCATCCCGGATAGCCGGCGTAGCCGTCCCATCCGTACCAAAGGTCCGGCCCGTCGACGACATAGGGCGCGTCGGGCGCCGCGTAGGCGCCCTCATCGGCGCCCCCTGTGGGGATCTGGAAATAGTCCTCGATTTCGTCCCAGGACCAGCCTTCCAGGTAGAGGTGCACGACCCTGCGCGGTTGGACCCTCGCGGCCGCGGCCACGAAGAACACCATCGCCACGTCCACATCCGGGACGCCCTGGCTGCGCACCCAGGCCACGTCGCTGACCGGGACGCTGTAGCGCCGGCTCAGGACCAGGTCGCCCGCCGCGGCCCCGGAGGGCAAGTCCGAGGGGCTGGGGGCCTGCGCCGGCGGGGCGGCCAGGCCCTGCCCCTCCTCCCCGCCGGCGCCGTCCCCATAGGAAATCTTGGCGACGAAGCTGCGTTCAAAGGTCCTGCGCACGCCCTTCACCAGCACCACCAGCGAGTCGTTCCGTTCCTCGACCACCTGGCCCTTAACGATGCGGCCGTCCTTCAGCTTGACGGTGTCGTAGTCCGGAGCGCCCGCCGCCAGCAGGGATCCGCAGGCAAGGCCCGCGATCAAAAACAGACAGGAAAAACGGCTGAAACGCTTCATGGAAACCCCCTTTTTCATCACGCCTCTACCTTAATCTTACGCTGCGCGCCGGGACAAGGTTCCGGGCGTTTCGATTCGTTACCAGGCCCCGCCCGGCCTCAGCCGTCGGAGGGATCAGGGTCGCGGGAGGCCCGCGGCCTCCATCGCCGCAGGAGAGCCTGCGCGCGGGCGAGCTGGTCCGCGCTCAGGCGGGCTGCGGCCAGGTCCCGCAAGCGCACGGCCTTTTGGCGGTCGGCTGCCGGCAGCCCCGGGGACAAAGCCGCCAGGGCGAACCATTTGTAGGCCTGGACGTCGTCGCGCGCGGTGCCCTGGCCGTTGAGGTAGAGCGCGGCCAGCCCGCCCTGCGCGTCGCCATGGCCCTGCTCCGCGGCCAGCTCCAGCCAATGGAGGGCCTGGGCGGCGTCCGGCGGGGTCCCCTGGCCTTCCTCCTCCATGAAGCCCACGTTGAACTCGGCCGGAGCCCAGTCCTGCTCCGCGGCCTCGCGGTTCCAGCGAAGGGCCGCGCGGAAATCCTGCGGCACGCAGCGGCCCCGGTAGTAGAAATCGGCGATGGCGCAGCGAGCCGGGGCGCTTCCCCTCTCAGCGGCCTTGCGGAAACGGTCGAGGGCCCGGGCCTCGTCGCCGGGGCGCCCCGAGCTTTCGAGCATGCGGCCCAGCACGTAGTCCCCGCGCGCGGATCCCCCGTCGGCGGCCTGGCGGGCCCAGCGCAGGCCCGCGGCCCGGTCCATGGGCGCGCCCTGGCCCTTGAAGCAGGCCAGGCCCAGGTCGCATTGGGCGTCCGCGTCGCCGGCCTTCGCCGCCTCAAGCCACCAGCGCCTGGCCCGCACGTAGTCCCTCTCCACCCCCAGTCCCTGGGCGTAGAGATAGCCCAGCGAAGCCTGGGCCCCGGGGTCACCCAGGTCCGCGGCTTTGCGGAACCAGCGCCTCGCCTCGAAAAAATCGGGGGGCATCCCCTCGCCGAACTGGTACATCCTGGCCAGGTTGCCCATGGCCTCCACGTTGCCGCGGCCCGCCGCAAGGCGGAACCAGCGCAGGGCCTGGGGGTAGGACCGGGGCGTGCCCAAGCCCTGCTGGTAGAGGAGGCCCAGGTTGCACTGGGCGTTGTCCACGCCCTGGGCGGCCGCCCTCTGGTCCCAGCGCATGGCCTGGCCGTAATCCTTGTCGAGCCCCAGGCCCGTCTGGTAGGCCATGCCCAGCACGCTTTGGGCCATGGTGTTGCCGCCTACGGCGGCTTTCTTGTACCAGCGCATCGCCTGCGTGTAGCTCTGGGCCAGGCCCACCCCGTGGTAGTACATGATCGCGAGTTTGAACTGCGCCTTCGGGTCCCCGGCCTCGGCCGCGGCGCGCAGGGCGGGAATGCCGGCCTGGGTCACGCCCGCGGTCAGCAGCCCGTACTGGACCGCGCGTTGCTCTTCGGAAAAGGGTTCGTCCGCGGGCGCGGAATGGGCCCGCCCGCCCGGGACAAGGCACAGGATCAGGGCAATGGTGTTGAACACGGACATGGGGGCTCTTTT
The DNA here is from genome assembly GCA_035485275.1 of bacterium. Classification (GTDB taxonomy): domain Bacteria; phylum Oederibacteriota; class JAJYGY01; order JAJYGY01; family DAIDJD01; genus DAIDJD01. Next base: position 338 of record DATHOE010000016.1, on the reverse strand, counting down.
CAAACCTAAACGCCGGGCCAGGGCCGGCTCTGCGATCAAACCCGGTTCAATCCCTTGAACGCGCCGTCGGGGTCGCTGCGCGCGCCTTGCATCAATGTCTGGGCGCGTCCCACGGCTATCTCGTAGTGGTCTTTGCGGATGCCCGCCACGGCCGCTGCGGCCACTTCTGATGCGGGGATGCCCCGGTCCGTCTGGCCGCGCAGGGCCCGGGCGCCGCGGTCGATCTCGGTGTCCACGGTCGGGGGGATCAGCTCGAAGACCTTGACCGAGGTCCCGCTGAGCTGGTGGCGCAGGGACTGGGAGAAGGAATGCAGCCCGGCCTTGGTCGCGCAGTAGAC
>DATHOE010000015.1:0-49105 GCA_035485275.1 bacterium | reverse complement strand
CTCGGAAAGCCGGCGGTTGGTGGCGCTCACCACCCGCACGTCCAGGTGCACGGTCTCGGTGCCGCCCAGGCGGCGCATGGTCTTGTCCTCCAGGACCTTCAACAGCTTGGTCTGGGTGGACAGGGGCAGCTCGCCGACCTCGTCGAGGAACAGGGTGCCGCCCTGCGCGGTCTCGAAGAGCCCCAGCTTCCGGCTTTTGGCGTCCGTGAAGGCGCCCGCCTCGTATCCGAAGAGCTCGCTCTCCAGGAGGCTTTCGGGCAGCGCCGCGCAGTGCAGCTCCACAAAGGGGCCGCCGGCCCGGGGGGAGAAGAGGTGCAGCAGGCGGGCCGCGTGCTCCTTGCCCGTGCCGGTCTCGCCCTCGATGAGCACGGTCACCTGGGTCTTGGCCGCCACCTCCTCCAGGTCCCGGTAGATCTTGACCATGGCCGGGTCGTCGAGGAAGAGGTAGGCCTTGGACAGCTCGTCGATGCGCTGGCGCTTCAAGGCGGCCACCTCGTGGCGCAGGGCCAGCTTCTCCTCGAAGCGCGCCAGCACCAGCTCCAGCTCCTCCATGTGGAAGGGCTTTTCCAGGTAGTCCTCCGCCCCCAGGCGCATGGCGCTCACCGCGCTCTTGTGGGAGGCCTGGCCGGTGATCATGACCACGGCCGCCCCCGGCGCGGCCTTGAGCAGGTCGGGCAGCAGCTGCAGGCCGCTGATGTCGGGCATGTTGATGTCGAGGAGGACGACATCCGGCTTCAGGGCCGCGGCGCGCAGCAGGCCTTCGGCGCCGGTGGCCGCGGCGGAAGCGCTGTGGCCCAGGGCCGTGAGGCTGCGGGAAAGCCCCTGGCTGAAGTCGCTTTCGTCGTCGATGACCAGGATGTTCATGCCTCCCTCCCGGACGCGGACGGCAGCTGGATCTGGAACACGCAGCCCTGCGGCGCCAGGTTGGAGGCCTCCAGGCGCCCGCCGTGCTCCTCCACGATGCCGCGGCACAGCCACAGGCCCAGGCCGGAGCCCGTGTCCTTGGTGGTGAAGAAGGGCTCGAAGATGCGCTGCATGTCCTGGGGCTCGATGCCGGGGCCGCTGTCCGCGACCTCGAGGGAGGGGCCTTCCGCGCCCCGCCTCAGGGCCAGGCGCAGCGTTCCGCGCCCGCGCATGGACTGCAGCGCGTTCAGGATCAGGTTGCTGAGGACCCGCTCCATCTGGGCCAGGTCCATCCTGAGTTCCGGCGGGGGCTCGGCGTAGTCCCGGACCACCTCCACGCCCTCGCTGGCCGCGCCGTAGCGCAAGAGGGCGGCTTTGAGGGAGCGCTCCATCAGGTCTCTCCCCGAGCCCCAGACCAGCTGGGGCTGCTGGGGCTTGGCGCGCTCCAGGACGTCGCGCACCAGGTCCCGGAGGCGGTCGCTCTGCCTCAGGATGGTGTCGATGTCCGGCAGGAGGTCCGCCCGGTCCGCCAATTGGCCGCGCAGGTATTCCGCCTGGCCGACGATGACGGCCAGGGGGTTGCGCACCTCATGGGCCAGGCCCGCCGCGGTCTGCCCTATGGCCGCCAGGCGCTCCAGGCGCATCTGGCGGCGCTGGGCGAAACGGGCCTCGCTCACGTCGCGGCAGGTGACCACCAGGGCCCCGATGGAGGGGTCCTTGAGGCGGTTGGAGGCCACGGCCTCCACGGTCACCCAGTGCCCCAGCTTGTGGCGCAGGCGGTATTCCATCAGCACCGTTTCGCCCGGCGTTTCGAGCAGGGCACGGAAGTCGGAGCGCACTTTGGGGAGGTCGTCGGGGTGGGTCGTGGCGCCGACGGGCTGTCCCAGCCTCTCCGTCGAGCTGTAGCCCGTGAAGGCGGCGTTGGCCGTGACATACTGTATATCCATGTCGGGGCCGATCAGCAGGGTGGTCTCCCGGCTCTGCTCCACCAGCGCCCGGAACAGCGCTTCGCTGCGCTTGAGCGCCTCGCCGGCCTCCTGCTCCGCGGAGATGTCGTGGTAGTTGAGGACCAGGGCGCCGACGGCCGGGACATGCACCAGGTTGCGCAGCTTGGCCGCGGTGTGTATCCAGCGCCCGTCCTTGTGGCGGATGCGGGATTCGAACGAAAAAAGGGTTCCGGGCGCGGACAGGCTGCGGTTGAAGACCTCCCAGACCGCGGGCTGGTCGTCGGGATGCAGCAGATCGCTGCTGTGGGAACCGACCCGCTCCTCGGGGCTGTACCCGATGACGTTGGTCACGGAAGGGCTGGCATAGGCCACCGTGCCGTCGGGGTTCATGAGCACGAGGGCTTCCGAGGAATGCTCCACCAGGAAACGGAAACGCCCCTCATGGTCGGCCACCTGCTTGCGCAGGCCTCTCCTGACGAGGACCCAGGCGCACAGGCCGAGCAAACAGGCGCCCGCGAGCAGGCCCCAGAAGGTCAAGAAAAAGGAAGGGTCATGAACCATGGGCCCCATGCACACCGGCGAAAGGATGGGACAAATGGGACTAGGTATGAATCTTGACCAAGGCCGGGCCTGATGGGAACCGAAATCCGGCGCCTGCGCGAAAAAGGGCCGTTTCAGCCCAAGGAGGGCGCCCCCTGGCCGAACTCTACGCTGACCATGCAGGGGATGCGCTCGGGCCAGTTCCCGAGGCCGCCGCCCAGGCCTTCCACCTGCACCTCCACCACGGGCACCTCCAGCCCCAGCGCGATCGCCCTCAGGCTGTCCTCAAAGGATTCCGGATCGGCGTCGTCCCCGCTGAAGACGCAGACCACGTGCCCGTTGCGCAGGGCCCGGCCCACCTCATCCAGGGTTTCCGGGTCCGCGGCCCGCGGCGGCTGGTGGATGGCCGTGGAAAAACGCAGTATCCATCGAAGGGCCAAGGCCCCCTCCGCCGGCCGGCGCAGGACGAACCTGATGGACCGCTGGAGGCTCGCCTGCACCAGGGGGGCGGCGCGGCGCGCGCCTTGGCCGCAGATGAGCAGGGCCGAACCCCGGAAGGGGACTTTCTCCTGGCCCCGGATTTTCACCCCATAGACGCTGTGGGTCAGCATCCACAGGCCGAAACGCAGGAGGAACTCCGGCATAAGGGCCAGCAGGCAGGCCATGCCCGCCACGATCATCAGGCAGACCATCAGCAGGATGTCCCGGGGCGGCATCAGCTCGCTGAGGCCGATGAAGGCACCCGCGGCCAGCAGGACCGCCACCGCGCTGGCGAAATTGTTGACCGCCATCAGGCGGCCCCGCAGATGGGCCTCCGCGCGCTGCTGCAGGAGGGCGTTGAGCGGCACGGCGAAGAGCCCGGCGAAAACCGCCAATATCAGCAGGCTCAGGGAGAAAAGCCAGGGAAGGCCGGGGCTGAGGGCAAGCACGAAGATGAACACCAGCATGCCAAGGGCGCCCAGGGGCACCAGGCCCAGCTCCACCTTGTCCCCCGACAGGCGGCCGGCCAGGATGCTGCCCGCGCCGATGCCCACGGCCAGGTACATCTGCAGGAAGCCGATGTGGGTGTCGTTGAGGCCCATGTCGCGCTTGCCCAGCAGGGCCACGCTCAGCTGCAGGAGGGCGCCGAGGAACCAGAAGAAGCCGACGCCGGCGACGCAGAGGTAGAGGCGGCGGTCCTTGGAGATGTCGACGAAGCCGTCGGTGATCTCCGTCCAGCAGGCGCTCAGGCGCCAGGGCTTGACCCGGGCCGGGTCGGGCACCTTGCCGATGCCCAGGGCCGCGACGAAGCCCAAGGCGGCGAGGCCCACCATGCCGGCGTTGAGCATCCACATACGGCCCTGGGCCAGGTCGAAGAGCCAGCCGCTGAGGATGGAGCCCAGGATGATGGCGATGAAGGTGCTGCTCTCCAGAAGCCCGTTGGCGCGGGACAGGTCCTTTTCCTCGACCATCTCCGGGAGGATGCCGTACTTGGACGGCGAAAAGATGTTGAACTGGGTGGAGAGCAGGAAGAGCGCGGCGAGCATCCAAAAATAGCTGCGGGAATTCACGGCCCAGGCCGCCAGCAGCATGATGAAGACCTCGGCGCTCTTGGTCATCACCAGCACGCGGCGCTTGTTGTGGGCGTCGGCCCAGTGCCCGGCGATCCCGGAAACGAGCAGGCCCGGCAGGACGAACACGATGCCCACCACGCCCAGGCCCGCGGCGGCGTTCGTGCAGCCCACCGCGATGCCGTCCAGGATCATGAAACGGATGATCCATTCGAAAAAATTGTCGTTGATGGCACCCAGGAACTGGGTGAACAGGAAGGGCAGGAAGCCCTTCTTTTTCAGCAGATGAACGTAGCCGCCGCTCGCCATTCAGCCTCCGGGCGGGAAAAAATCCCGCCCACACGGTCAACCATCAGGTGGCGGCGCCTTTACCCACGAAAAATACGACCAAGCCGGCCGCGAGGGCCAAACCCAAGGCCAGCAGCATCCAAGGCAGGGGCTCGCCCCAGTCCAGCGCGAGCTCCTCGACCTCGATGAGCACCCCGGCGGGGCGCCGCTCGGCCGCGGCAGCGAAAATGCGCGGCAGGCCGTCCAAGTCGCGCAGGGTGACGCTGTCGTCCTCAAGGTCCAGGCGCAGGCTCCACAGCCTGCCTCCGCGGCTCTGGACGATGCTCAGGTGCCGGATGTTCTCGAAGACCACCAGCCGCCGGAAGCCGGCCCGCCGCAGTTCCAGGGCCTGGGGATGCAGGAGGACCTCCCGGCCCGCCAAGGGATTGGAGGCGGCGGAGCGGGCGGTGCGCAAAAGCCCGTAGCCCAGGGCCGCGGCCAGGAGCCAGGCGGGCCAGCCCCACTCGGGCGCCATCCTCAGGGCCAGCCACAGGCAGGCCAGGCTCAGCAGCGCCAGGGCCCCGGCAAGGGCGCGGCGCTGGGACAGGGCCCGGGGCGAGGGGCCGAAACGGACCAATTCCGGAACGAGGGGGGCGGCCTGGGAGGGCTCCTTGCCCCCGGGCCCTTCGATGGGAAGGGTCAGGGCTTCAGCGGGCTCAGCCTCGGCGGCGAGGGGGGCCGCTTGGGGTTCCCGCTCTTCCAGGCTGTATGGCACTTCGTCCATGGGGCTCCAAGATGCCAAAAAGGCCGTCGCCTAGGAGCGACGGCCTTTGATCTCTCTCAAACGTGGTGCGGCGCCTCAGCCGTTGGTGCCGATGCTGGTCACCGGACAGGCTTCCAGCTGCTCCTGGCACAGGGCTATCTCTTCGGGGGTGCTGGGCTGCTTGTACACGTAGGAGTAGCCGTTATCGTCGGCCACGAAAAAATCCGGGGCGCCGGTGTTGCACACGCTGCAGGCGATGCAGCCTTCGCCCGAGGCGTCGTCGGAATTGGTGCAATACCAGGGACCGGCGATGTTCAGGGGATGCTTGTTGCCAGGTTGGGACATGTTCCAGCTCCTTTGGCGTTCAACCCCGTGGCCCGGGGCAAAGACTGACTTCTATAAGATAGCGTCCCAAGCCGGATATTCAAGGAAAAAGCGGGGAATTCGCGGATCAGGAGGCCCGGCGGCGCCGGGCCTTGGCGGGGGCGGCGGGCGGGACCCCGGACACCAGGAGGTCGATGCCGACCACCACGATGATGGTCGTCACCGCGGCCGGGGGCCACAGTTCCGCCAGCCAGAAAACCTGCTGGCCGCTGGTCAATTCCACGTAGATCCTGATGCCAAAAAACAAGACATTGGCGGCCAGGGCCAGGGGGAGGGCTCTTGCGATCATTTTTGCGCGGCTCATGGACATCCTCTATAATGGCCACTCCCAGGCTTGTCAAGTGGGCATCCAAACGGGCCCCTTGGCCGTAAAGCTCCTGTGCCCCCTTCTCGGACTGAAGCCTATGAACCCGACAAAAATCCTCACGCGCGGCGTGTTCGCAGCGGCCCTGGCGGCCCTGCTGGCCGCGGTTTCCCCGGCCCGGGCCGGGATCCCGGTGAACTATTCGGACGGCTCCACGTCCCTCAAAGGCTACCTCGCCGGCCACAACCTGGGGGGCAAACGCCCGGGCGTGCTGATCGTGCACCAATGGATGGGCCTGACGGGCTATGAAAAGGGCCGCGCGGACCAGATCGCCAAGCAACTGGGCTACGTGGCCTTCGCCGCGGACGTCTACGGGGTCGGGAACAGCCCCAAGGACATGAAGGAGGCCGGCGCCCTGGCGGGGCGCTTCGAGGGGGACCGCGCCCTCTACGACCGCAGGGTGCTGGCCGGCCTGGACCAGCTCAAGGGCCAGCCCAACGTGGACCCGAAAAGGATCGCGGTCATCGGCTACTGCTTCGGCGGAGCCGGGGCCCTGGACATGGCCCGCATCAACGCCCCGGTGGCCGGGGTGGTGACCTTCCACGGCGCCCTGCCCACCAAGGACCCCGCCGCCGGTCCGATCAAGCCCAAGATCCTGGTCCTGCACGGGGCGGACGACCCCTTCGTGAACCGGGACGCGGTGTCCGCCTTTGAAAAGGAAATGGATGCGGTCCACGCGGACTACCAGGTCGTGCTCTACAGCGGCACGGTGCACGCCTTCACCCAGCCCTCCTCGGGCGATGACCCCAGCAAGGGCATGGCCTACAACCCCGTGTCGGACCACCGCAGCTGGAAGGCCATGGCGGACTTCCTCGCCGAGATCTTCAAATAACAGCAACCGGAAATGCCCCCCTTCCCCAAGGAGACGTCCATGAACAGGATCCTGCTTTCGGCCCTCTTCGCCCTGGCCCTCGCGTCAAGCGCGCGGGCCAGCGTGGCCGTGGGGGCGCCGGCCCCGGATTTCTCGCTGATGAGCGCCAGCGGAAAGACCGTTCAGCTCAGCGACTACCGGGGCAAGCTGGTGGTGCTGGAATGGGTGAACTCCGGCTGCCCCTTCGTGCACAAGCAGTACGACAGCGACAACATGCAGAGGCTGCAGAGGAAATACACGGACGAGGGCGTGGTCTGGCTGACGATCAGCAGCTCCTGCCAGGGCAAGGAAGGCTACTTCGCCGAGCCCAAGGACGCCCGGGCTTTCATCAAGGAGCGCAACGCGGCCATGACCGCCCTGCTGCTCGACCACAAGGGCGTGGTGGGCCGGGAATACGGGGCCAAGACCACCCCGGACATGGTGGTGCTGACCAAGAAAGGCACCGTGGCCTATGAGGGCGCCATCGACGACAAGCCCAGCACGGACCTGGCCGACATCCCGGGGGCCCACAACTACGTGGCCGCGGCCCTCGACGCGCTGATGGACGGCAGGCCGGTGGCCGTGACCCAGACCCGCAGCTACGGCTGTTCGATCAAGTACGAATAATCTCGGCGGCCTCATCCCGGGCCCGGCCGCGGGGTTCCGCCAAGAGGTCCTGAATGCGAAAAGCCCTCCAAAGGGATCCTTTGGAGGGCTTTTTTTCGTCCCTAAGATTCAAAAATGCGTCGGACCGCCGCTTTGTCGCCGCTCCCAAGGGCCCTTCATAGGAAGGCGGCGCGATGCGCCAGGCACCAGGACTCGTAGGTCGCGGGCTTCCTTCCGGTGATCTTCTCCACCGTGTCCGTCGCCGGGCGGAAGAGCTTGCCCGCACGGATGGTCTCCAGCATCTCGCCCATGGCGTCCACCAATTTGGGCGGCATGCGGCGGCTGGCGCGCATGCCCTCCACGGCCGCGGCCACCGTGACCTCGACGGTCTTCAGCGGCTTGCCGATCGCCTTGGAAAGGATCTCGACCTGCTCGGCCTGGGTCAGGAGCTCGCCGCCCGAGAGCTCGTAGGCCTTGCCCTCGTGCCCCGGCTTGGTGAGCGCGGCCTTGGCCACGGCCGCGATGTCGGCGGGGTCGATGGGCGCGCTCTTGGCGGAGCCCATGGCGCTGTAGACCGTGCCCTGGGACTTGATGCTCCCCACCCACTGCAGGCTGTTGGACATGAAGCCGCCCGGCCTGAGCATGGTCCAGGCCAGGCCCGAATCCTTCAGGAGCTGCTCCTTTTCCGCGTGCCAGGCCCCGATGGCCGTCTGGGGATCGTTGGCCACGAAACTCGTGGACAGCTTGACCACGTGGGCCACGCCCGCGGCCTTGGCCGCTGCGATGACGTTGGCGTCCGTGGCGGTGGCCTGGTCCACGGTCAGCAGGAACACGTGGTCCGCGCCCTTCATCGCCGCCGCCAGGGTGTCGGCCTGCTCCAGGTCGCCCTGGACGATCTCCGCGCGCCCCTTCAGGTGCTCCGCCTTGGCCGGATCGCGGACCAGGACGCGGATTTTCTCATTCCCTTCGAGGAGCTGGGCGGCCAGCTCCCGTCCAACCGTGCCCGTCGCGCCCGTAAGCAGTATCATCGGATCTCCGAAAAGGATTTCACAAAAGCGGGGATGCCCTTCAGTCCAGCTTGCGCAGCACCCAGGTGAGCACGGTGTCCGTCCCAGGCACGTAGATCGCCTTGAGCTCCACCGCATCGCCCGGCCCCAGGTTGGCGGCCCTCAGGAACTCCGCGTCCAGCTTCAGCACGGCCCCTCCCGGGGTCGCCTTGACGACCAGCTCAAAGGTGGCGAGCGCCTTGAGGGTGCTCTCATCGATCTGGCGGCTCTCCGCCTTGTATTCGCACTTGGTGCAGTAGGTAAGGGTCAGCGTCCCGCCCGGAGCCTTGGACACAGTCTGGGCCAGGCTGGATCCGCAGCGCGGACAGCGGCGCTTGTCCGCACCCTCCTTACGCAGTTCCGCGCCAACCGGTTGGTTGACCTTCCTGCGGTCCTTGCGTGCCTTCTCCATGCCGCCTCCTTTATGAAGAAAGCCCCGCCATGCGGCGGGGCTTTCCGTCCAATCAGGCCTGATGCGAGCCTAATTCCAACTTTGCACGGCTGTGCGCTTGAACGCGGCGCCCGGCCTGCTTTCCCTGGGCGGCGTCCCGAAGCCGACGGCGGTCATGCGGAAATAATAGACCTGGCCCGCCTTGAGGTAGGGGACCATCAGGCTGGAGTAACCCAGCACCGGCTCGTCGTTGATCTTCTGGAAGGGGCCGCCGGGGTTTTCGCTCAGGTAAAGATTGTAGCCCGCCACCGAGGCCGCCTGCTTCGGGAAGGGCCCCAGCTTGACCACCCCCTGCATGTTGTTGCCGCCCCTGAAGGCGCTCGCGCTCGAGCACGCCGTGCAGGCCAGCGTCGCGGCGAGGCACAGCAGCACTATCCCCATCCATCTTTGTTTCATCGGTTCCCCCCTTGGGTTCGCGCCATTTTCCCCCCGCCGGCGCGCGATTGCAATACCGCGCCGCCCCGGCCCCCCCTCAACGGCCCGTGACGCGGCGGGCCTCCTCCTCCACGATGGCCAGCCCCTGGGCCGTGAGGATGGACTCGGGGTGGAACTGGAAGCCCGCGAAATGGGCGCCCCGCACGGCGTGGACCTCCCCCGCCTCCGAGCTGGAATAGCTCAGGTCCTTCCGGACCTTGTCCTCGAAGCCGCAGAAGGTGTTGTAGAAGCCCACGTCCTCGGGGCGGCCGAAGTAGTCGATGCGCTTCTGCACCCCCTGCGTCAGCTCGGCCTTCTTGCCCAGCCTCAGGCCCAGGCGCTGGCACAGGATCTGGTGCCCCAGGCAGACCGCCAAAAAGGGCCGCTTTTCCTTGAGCAGGCGGTCGATGACGCGGCCGTTGAGCGCCATCTTCGGGTCCTGGACCATCGACGGATTCCCGGGCCCGGGCCCGGGCACCACCACCGCGTCGCCCACCTTGTCGAGGTCGAAACGCCTCCAGGGGATGATCTCGGTCTTGGCGCCCAGGTGCTCCAGGAGGTGGCCGAACATGGCCAGGAAGTCGTCCTCATTGTCGATCAGGGCGAAGCGCAAGCCCTTCAGCGGGCCGCCCCCCTTGGCCGGCTCCTGCTTGAGGAACCAGAAGGTGGACAGCTTCTGGTTGCGCTCGTACAGGCATTCGATCACCAGCGCGTCGCGCAGGAGGCCGTCGAGCAGGCGCGGCTGGGGGGAGGGTTCCCCCTGCAGGGCCGACAGCACGGCGGCGCCCTTGGCGGCCGTCTCGCGCACCTCCTCCTCCGGCACGCTGTCGCGCACCAGGGTGGCGCCCACCCGCAGCTGCACGCCGCCCTCGGCGTCTATCTCCAGGCTGCGGATGAGGATGGGGCTGTCGAGGAAGGCTTCCCCCTCCTCGTCGCGGCCGATGAGGGCGATGGAGCTGGCGTAGTAGCGGCGCGGCTGGGTCTCGTACTTCGCGATGATGCGGCAGGCGTTCTCCACCGGGCTGCCGGTGACCGTCGCGGCGAACATGCTGTCGCGCAGGAGCTCCACCACGTCCCGGTCCGAGCTGCCCACGAGCAGGTACTCGCTGTGGGCCAGGCGGGACATCTCGCGCAGAAGCGGGCCGATGATCATGCCCCCGCGCTCGCACATCTTGGACATCATCTTCAGTTCCTCGTCCACCACCATGAACAGCTCGTTGATCTCCTTGGGGTCCTTGAGGAAGGCGGTCAGGCGGCGGCGCACCTCGGAGGGCGCCAGGAGGTCCAGGCCCGCCTTGCGGAAGGTGCCGCTGATGGGGTTCATCACCACCCGGCCCTTGTCCACGCTCAGGTGCTTCTCCGGCGTGGAGCCCACGAAGGCGCGGCTGCCGTCGAAGAAGAGGTATTTCCAGTAGGTGCCGTAGTCGGCCTGGATGAGCCGGCGCAGGAGGTTCAGTGCCACGGCCGGGCCGTAGCCCTTGAGACGGGCGCGGCAGGTGCGCGGCAGCACGAAATTGGCGCCCTGCCCCTCGCCGATCTCGTCCTGGATCACGGCCTGGACCGTCCTGCGGTAGTCCTCCTCGCTCTCGTCGAAGCTGGGCCCGGATTCGAGCCCGACCGCGGCCGCGGGCAGGGAGGCCAGGAATTCGGCCACCGGCACCTCGCGCTGCTCCTCGATCTCCATGCACAGCAGCGCCTCGTCGCCCTGGTGCACGGCGAAGCCCTTCTCCTTGATCTGCGAGAAGGGGACCAGGGACAGGGTGTCGTAGCGCCGGCCTTCGGGGTGCTTCCCCTGGCGGCGCGGGATCTGGTCGAGGCGGTCCAGGGCGCGGACCGCGCCGGTGAGGATCAGCACCTGGTGCTGATCCTCCTTCTGGATGACGGCGAAGGGCCGCGTAAGGTCCAACATGGGATGCTCCGGTGCAAGGCGGGGGCCGCTAGTCCAGGCCGGCCCCAAAATAAAAAGCGCGGCCTGGGTGAGGCCGCGCCTTGAGTGGTGCTTTTCGCTTCAAGGTCAGGCCCGCGGCCGCTCAAGAGAGGGCGTGCGCCACCAAGACCGGCCGCTGCGGCGGATGACGGGGGCGGAGGCTGCGAGGGCGCTGCTTGGGTTCATGGCCTTGCTGAAGCTGAAGTGTGGAAGCATGGTAAGGCAAGCCGCGCCGGGTTTCAAGGCCGTCCTTCCCCGCCCGGTCCGGCCTTCAGGGGCTGGGCGGATCGAAGCGGTTCACCGGGTTCCTGACCGCGGGAACGCTGCGCAGGTAGTCGTAGATGGCGCCGAGGTCCCGGTCGGTCATGCCGCTGGTCTCCAGGTAGGGCATCAGGATGACGTAATCGCCCTTGTCCAAGTCCAGGTGCACCTTCTGGGCCTCGCCGGACTTGCCGGCCCAGGCGTGGAAGTGCGCCAGGAACTGCGACTTGGTCCAGTTTCCGATGCCGGTGTCCGCGTCCGGGGTGATGTTGGGCACGCGCAGGACCCCGCCGCCGGGATGGCGCTGCAGCTTGTTGTTGAAGTAGGGGAATTCCTGGCCCCCGGCCAGGAACATGCCCGGCAGGGGCCGGTGCCTGGAGTCCACCGGCGTGTGGCAGTCCGAGCAGGACCCGATCTCGACGAGGTAATGCCCGTAGGCGACCGTGTCCTTGGGGTCCACCGGCGTGGGATAGGGCGGCGCGTCCTTGGGGATGGTGCGCACGATGTAGTTCATGGGGAAGTCGAGTTGGCGCTCGGGCACGTCGTTCTTGATGGCGGGCAGGGAGCGCAGGAAGACGATGACGGAATAGAGGTCCTCCTGGCTCATGTTGGCGATGTGCTGGTAGGGCATCAGCGGGAAGAGGGGCTCGCCGTTGTTGCGCACGCCCGTGCGCAGGACCCGGACCAGCTCCCCGTCGCTGTAGGACTTCAGGTTGTAGGGGGTCAGGTTCTTGGGCGGGATGGTTCCGGGCAGGCCCAGGGCCGCGCTGAAAATGGTGTCGCCGCCCGCGAACTCGGTGCCGGGCACCACGGGGTGGCCCTGGGTCCGCCAGTCCTCCACGGAATGGCAGCCCATGCAGCCGGCCACGTGCTCGGCCAGGTATTTGCCGCGGGCCAGACGCCTGGGGCTGGAGGCGATCTTCAGGCTTTCATCCGCGGGAGCCACCTTGGGCAGGCCGAAACGGACACAGGACAAAAGGCCGGCGAGCATCAGAACCAAGACCGCAAAACCTACACCAAGCCACTTCAAAAACCTCATGCTCCCCCCTTTAAGCCCTGAGATTTGATGTGCGTCATATTACCAAAACGTATTAAAATGTACAATTTTCTAAGGCCGAATTTTCAGGTCCCCCGCCTTTTTACCCCTTCTTTACGTCCCCGCCCCAAGTCAAGACCCCGTTTTTACTTCCCTTTCCCTAAGCTTGTACCTGTTCATGAAACGGCAAGGACGCCGGAGGGCAAAGGCATGAACGGCAATCCTCCCGGTGCTTGGGGAGGCTCCGGGAGGAGCTTTTCTTAGGGAACGCGCCGCAAGCGCGGCGGCCGCGATCCGCGGCGAAGGGGGCTTAACCGTGAACCTTGATCTGGCCCTGGCGGGCATCCTCATACTGGCACTGGCTGCGACCTGGCTGATCCCTTCGTGACAGCGAAGGGACAGCCGGCCGGCCATCCGATCCGATCTTCAAGCAAGCGTCTTCACGCAGGGAGGTAAGAATCATGTTGGAGTTCTGGTGCATCGTTCTGTTCGTGGTCCTGGCCGCGTCGTCCTTCTGGCTGATCGCGGCCCTGGATTCCATGCTGTCGGGAGGGGAATCATGAGCCTGGTTTATCTGATCAGCGGGGCGGTGGCCGTCGGGCTGCTGGGCTACCTGGTGGTGGCCCTATTGAAGCCCGAGTGGTTCTGAAGACCTTCGAAACCCCACCAACCAACGGAGAAACAAGATGTCTACGAATCAATGGGTACAGACCCTTTTCTTTTTCGCGGTGCTCCTGGCGCTGGTGAAACCCGCCGGCCTGTACATGGCCAAGGTCTACGGGGACAAGCCCTTCTTCATGGAAAAATGGCTGGGCTGGCTGGAACGGCTGATCTACAGGATCTGCGGGGTCGACCCGAAGCAGGAGATGGATTGGAAGGGCTACGCCGTGGCCATGCTCATGTTCAGCGCCGTGGGCGGGGCCCTGCTCTACGCCATCATGCGCCTGCAGGCCCACCTGCCCCTGAACCCGGCCGGACAGACCGCGGTGCCCCCCGACCTGTCCCTGAACACCGCCATGAGTTTCATCACCAACACCGACTGGCAGTTCTACGGCGGCGAATCGACCATGAGCTACTTCACCCAGATGGCGGGCCTGGCCGTGCAGAATTTCATGTGCGCGGCCACGGGGCTCGCGGTGATGATCGCCGTGATCCGGGGCCTGGCGCGCAGGGAAACCAGCCTGCTGGGCAATTTCTGGGCCGACCTCACCCGCGGGACCATCTACCTGATCCTGCCCCTGAGCTTCGTGTTCGCGCTGGTTCTGGTGCAGCAGGGCGTCCCCCAAACCTTCGCCAACTACCCGACGGCGAACCTGGTCCAGCCGACCTCCTACGACAATCCGGTCACGGACGCGAGCGGGAACCCGGTCAACGGCAAAGACGGCAAGCCGGAGACGACCCATGTGGTGGTCACCCAGCAGAGCATCGCGGTGGGCCCGATCGCTTCCCAGGAATCGGTCAAACAGCTCTTCACCAACGGCGGCGGCTTCATGAACGCCAACTCCGCGCATCCCTTCGAGAATCCGACCCCCCTGACCGACTTTTTGGAGCTGCTGGCCATACTCCTCATCCCCGTGGCCCAGTTCTACACCTTCGGGGAGATGGTCAAGGACCGGCGCCAGGGCTGGGCCCTGATCATCGCCATGACCCTCATCTTCCTGCCCATGTTCTGGCTGTGCTTCGCCTCGGAGCAGGCCGGCAACCCGGTCCTGAACCGGGCCACCCTGGGCGCGCACGGCGAGGCCCTGGCCGATGGCAACATGGAGGGCAAGGAGGTGCGCTTCGGGGTGCTGAATTCGACCCTGTGGGCCTCGGCCTGCACCGCCACCTCCAACGGGTCGGTGAACTCCATGCACGACTCCTACACCCCCATGGGCGGCTTGGTTCCCCTCTGGCTGATAGAGTTCGGCGAGGTCATTTACGGGGGGGTGGGCAGCGGTCTGTACGGCATGCTTGCCTTCGTCATCATGGCCGTGTTCGTGTCCGGGCTCATGGTGGGGAGGACCCCCGAGTACCTCGGCAAGAAGCTGCAGTCCTTCGAGACCAAGATGGCCTCCATCGCCATCCTGATACCGGCCCTGCTGACCCTCATCTGCGCCGCCGTCGCGGTGATGACGACCGCGGGACAGGCCGGCCCCTCGAACCCCGGGGCCCACGGTTTCTCGGAAATCCTCTACGGCTTCGCCTCCATGACCAACAACAACGGCAGCGCCTTCGCGGGCCTGAACTCGAGCACCTTCTACCTGCTGCTCGGCTCCGTGGCCATCTGGCTGGGCCGCTTCTGGATCAAGATCCCCGTGCTGGCCATCGCCGGCAGCCTGGCCAAGAAGAAGATCGTGCCTGAGAGCGCCGGCACCCTGCCGACCCACACGGTCCTCTTCGTCATCATGCTGATCTCCACGGTGGTGATCGTGGGGGCCCTGGTGTTCTTCCCGGCCATGGCCCTGGGCCCCATCGTCGAGCACCTCAAGATGCTGAAACTGTAGGGTGACGCGGTGAAAAAACGCGGCGCCGCCAAAAAGAAGAGAAACGCTCCATCCCGGGCCCGGAAGCCGAAGGCACGGGCAAAGGCCCCGCGGAAAGGGCAGGCGAAGAAGGCCCCTTTTAAATCCGCCGGGAACGCATCCAGTCCGCAGCGAGGAGAAATCAAAATGAGCGAAAACATCAAGGCACGCAAGCTGTTCGATCCGGACATCACCCGGCGCGCGATCGTCGATTCATTCCGGAAACTGGCCCCGGCCCACATGATCCGCAACCCGGTCATGTTCACGGTCTGGGTCGGCAGCATCCTCACGACCGGGCTGTGGCTGCAGGCCGCGTTCGGCAAGGGCGAGGCCGCGGCCGGCTTCATCTTCGGGGTCTCTTTTTGGCTTTGGTTCACGGTGATTTTCTCGAATTTCGCCGAGGCCATGGCCGAGGGGCGGGGCAAGGCCCAGGCCGACACCCTGCGCAAATCCCGCCAGGAGGTGAAGGCCGTGAAACTCGCCGGCCCCGAACGCACCAGCGCGCAGACCGAGGTGCTCTCGGGCACCCTGCGCAAGGGCGACTACGTGCTGGTGACGGCCGGGGACGCGGTGCCCGCGGACGGCGAGGCCGTGGACGGCATCGCCATGGTGGACGAGAGCGCCATCACCGGGGAGTCCGCTCCCGTGGTGCGGGACTCCGGCGGCGACCGCAGCGCGGTCACCGGCGGCACCCATGTGATCTCGGACTGGCTGGTGATCAGGGTGTCCTCCAACCCGGGCGACTCCTTCCTGGACCGGATGATATCGATGGTGGAGGGGGCCAAGCGCCAGAAGACCCCCAACGAGATCGCCCTGAACATCCTCCTGGCGGCCCTCACCATCGTGTTCCTCATCGTCTGCGCCACCCTGCTTCCCTTCTCCATCTACAGCGTGCAGGTCTCGGGCGCGGGAACCGCGGTGACGGTCACGGTGCTGGCGGCCCTCTTCGTCTGCCTGGCGCCCACCACCATCGGGGGCCTGCTCTCCGCCATCGGCATCGCCGGCATGGACCGCATGATCCAGGCCAATGTCATCGCCATGTCGGGCCGTGCGGTGGAAGCGGCGGGCGACGTGGACACCCTGCTGCTGGACAAGACCGGCACCATCACCCTGGGCAACCGCCAGGCCTCGGAGTTCATCCCCGCCTCGGACGTGGACATCAAGCATCTGGCGGAGGCGGCGCAGCTTTCCTCGCTGTCGGACGAGACCCCGGAAGGGCGCAGCATCGTGGTGCTCGCCAAGGAGAAGTACGGCCTGCGCGGCCAGGAGATCAACGAGCTCCACGCCACCTTCGTGCCCTTCACTGCCCAGACCCGCATGAGCGGGGTGGACATCGGCGAGCGATCCATCCGCAAGGGCGCCGCGGAATCCATCGAGACCTACGTCAAAGGCCTCGGGGGCCGGTACCCCGACGACGTGCGCACCGGCGTGGAGTCGATCTCCCGCCTGGGCGGGACGCCGCTGGTGGTATCCGAGGGCAAAAAGGTCCTGGGCGTGATCTACCTCAAGGACATCGTCAAGGGCGGCATCAAGGAGCGCTTCGCCGAGCTCCGCCGCATGGGAATCAAGACCATCATGATCACGGGCGACAACCCGCTGACCGCCGCGGCCATCGCGGCGGAGGCCGGCGTGGACGACTTCCTGGCCCAGGCCACCCCGGAGAACAAGCTGAAGCTCATCCGCGAATCCCAGGCGGGCGGGCGCCTGGTGGCCATGGCCGGCGACGGCACCAACGACGCGCCGGCGCTGGCCCAGGCCGACGTGGCCGTGGCCATGAACACGGGCACCCAGGCGGCCAAGGAGGCCGGCAACATGGTGGACCTGGACTCCAACCCCACCAAGCTCATCGAGGTGGTCAAGATCGGCAAGCAGCTCCTGATGACGCGGGGATCCCTGACCACCTTCTCCATCGCCAACGACGTGGCCAAATACTTCGCCATCATCCCGGCCGCCTTCGCGCTGACCTACCCCGAGCTGAACGCCCTCAACATCATGCACCTGGCCACCCCGCAGTCGGCCATCCTGTCGGCGGTGATCTTCAACGCCGTCATCATCGTGTTCCTGGTCCCCCTGGCCCTGAAAGGGGTGAAGTACCGCCCCGCCTCGGCGTCGAAGCTGCTGCAGGACAACTTCCTGATCTACGGCGTGGGGGGCCTGATCGTGCCCTTCGTGGGCATCAAGCTGATCGACATGATGCTGGTTGCCCTGAAACTGACCTGATCCCCCACCCGGCGCCGGCGCCCCCGCGGAGGGGGCGCCTTCCAAGACCAGGGCATGAAAACAAAAAGGAGAGGAAAATGCTGAAAGAACTCGGAACACAACTGAAGGCTTCGGTACTGTTCATGCTTGTCTTCACCCTGCTGTGCGGGCTGGCCTACCCCGGCCTGGTCACGGCGCTCGCCAAGGCGCTGTTCCCCGGCCAGGCCGAGGGCAGCCTGATCACGGTCAACGGCAAGACGGTCGGTTCCAGCCTCATCGGCCAGCCCTTCGACGACCCCAAGTACTTCTGGGGCCGGCCCTCGGCGACCTCGCCGTACTCGTACAACGCCGCCAATTCCAGCGGATCCAACCTGGGGCCCACGAACCCCGCCCTCATCAGCTCGGTGCAGGCGCGGGTGGCGGCGCTCAAGGCCGCGAATCCGGACAGCGCGGCGGAGCCGGTTCCCATGGACCTGGTGACGGCATCGGGCTCCGGCCTCGACCCCCACATCAGCCCCGCGGGCGCCGAGTACCAGGCCGCCCGCGTGGCGAAGGCCCGCAATCTGCCCCTGGCCCAGGTCGAGTCCCTGATCGCCCAGAACACCCAGGGGCGCTGGATGGGCTTCATCGGCGACCCCGGGGTGAACGTCCTGGAACTGAACCTGGCGCTGGACGCCGCTGGGGGGGCTAAATAAAAGGCTTGGCAGGACCCCCGCAGGCGAGGATGAGGTCTCTTGCGGGGGCGCGGCTTCGGGGCGGACCTGGGCTCCGGGCTTATCAGTGGGAACCAATTTGGCGCATAGGATGGATAATTTTATTGGAAGCACCTAGTATGGAAGCGCAGTCACCTTTTTCTAGGCTGGCCGGCCATGCCTGAAGAATCCCAAAGACCCAATCCGGACGCCCTTCTGGCTTCGCTGAAGCAGGACGAGGCGCGCCTGAACACGGGGCACCTGCGCGTGTTCATGGGCATGTGCGCCGGGGTCGGCAAGACCTACGCCATGCTCGAGGCCGGGGCCAAGGCCCGCTGGGAGGGGGTGGACGCGGTCATCGGCCTGGTGGAGACCCACGGCCGCTTTGAAACGGCAGCCCTGGTGGACAGCCTCCCGGTGATCCCGCGCCACCGCCTGGAGCAGCACGGGACCGCCCTGCTGGAGATGGACCTGGACGCCATCCTGGCGCGCAAACCCAAGCTGGTGCTGGTGGACGAGCTGGCCCACACCAACATCGACGGATCGCGCCACCCCAAGCGTTGGCAGGATGTGGTCGAGCTCCTGGACCAAGGCATCGACGTCTACACCACGGTCAATGTGCAGCACCTGGAAAGCCGCAAAGAGGCGGTGGAGGCCATCACCGGCATCACCGTGCGCGAGACCGTCCCGGACTCCATCCTGGAACGGGCGGACCAGATCGAGGTCATGGACCTCAGCCCGGCCGAGCTGCTGCAGCGGCTGGCCGAGGGAAAGGTCTACCCCGGGGAGCGGGCCCAGCGCGCGGCGGCGAATTTCTTCAAGCCGGAGGCCCTGACGGCCCTGCGCGAAATCTCCCTGCGCGTGACCGCCGAGCGCGTGGACCGGGACCTGCAGGCGTACAGCAGCCGCGCCGGGGGCAAGGGCGCCTGGAACACCAACGACCGGGTGATGGTGGCGGTGGACCACCGCCCCTTCTCGGAGCGCCTGGTGCGCTCCGCCCGGCGCGTGGCTTTCAGCCTGAGGGCGCCCTGGCTGGCGGTGCACGTCAACCAGGGCCAGGAACTCGGGCCCAAGGACAGGGAGCAATTGCGCAAGAACCTGGCCCTGGCCGAGGAGCTGGGGGCCGAGGTCCTGCAGGTCGCCGACAGCGACCTGGTGCGGGCCCTGCGCCGCGTGGCTGCGAGCCGCGACGTCTCGCAGCTGATCCTGGGGCGGACCCAGACCGGGCTGTGGCAGAGCCTGACCTCGGGCGGGTCCCTGCTGGGGCGCCTGACGCGGGAGGCCGGCGACTTCGACGTGCACGTGGTGCGCCAGGACGGCGGCCCGACGCCCGCGGCCGCGGGTGCCGGGAACCTCGCGCGGCGCTTCGAGTCGACGCCCTCGCAGTATTGGTACACCCTGTGGGGCGTGGCGGCCATGGCCCTGCTGGGCGTCCCGGCCGAGCTGATGCTGGGCTACCGCGCCGTCGGCTTCCTCTTCCTGCTGGGCCTGCTGTCCCTGAGCCTGTTCTATTCCCTGGGCCCGGTGCTCATGGGCGCGGCCTTGAGCGCCCTGATCTGGGACTATTTCTTCATCCCGCCGAAATACACCTTCACGATCTCCAGCAGCGAAGATTTCCTGATGATCTTCGCGTATTTCCTGGCGGCGGTGACCACGGGCCTGCTGACCCACCGGGTCCGCCTCAACCAGAGCGCCCTGGAGGAGCGGGAACGGCGCACAGACCTGCTCTACCGAATCGTGAACACCATGGCCGGGGACGACGGCGAAGGCAGGCTGCGGGACGTGGCCGAGCTCCTGGAGCATTCCCTGAAACGGCCCTGCGCCGTGTTCCTGACCGGCCCCGACGGGAAGCCGCTGCCCCAGGGCGAGGGCCAGGCCTTCGGCCTCAACGCCAAGGAGCTGGCGGTCGCGGACTGGGCGCTGAAGGCGCGCAAACCCGCGGGCTGGTCCACCGACAACCTTCCGTCGGGGGACGCCCTCTTCCTGCCGCTGATCGGCGGGCGCGACGCGGTGGGCGTGCTGGTCTGCCGCGGCGGCAAGGGCGGCCTGAGCGTGGACGACGAAGCCCTGCTCAAGTCCGCGGCCCTGCAGCTGGGGCAGTCCCTTGAGCACGGCCGCCTGGAGAAACGCTCGCGCGAGGCCGACCTGCTGCGCGAAAGCGAGCAGCTCCACCAGGCCCTGCTCAATTCGGTCTCCCACGAGCTGCGCACGCCCCTGACGGCGCTGCTGGGGTCCGCTTCGGCCCTGCAGGACGAAGCCACCGCCGCGGACGCGACCCGGCGCCAGGCCTACCTCAAGGCCGTGGCCGAGTCCGGGGAACGCCTCAACCGCGTGGTGGAGAATCTGCTGGACATGGCGCGGCTCAACAGCGGGGTGCTGGCGCCGCGCCTGGACTGGCACGATCCCGGCGAGCTGGTGCGGCTGACCGTGCAGAGCCTGAAAGGCCCCCTTTCCGCCCATCCCCTGAGCCTGGATCTGCCGGCGGAACTGCCCCTGCTGCGCCTCGACTTCCGCCTGATGGAGCACGCCCTCTCCAATCTCCTGCTCAACGCCGCCGCATACACCCCGGCGGGTTCCCCCATCAAGGTGGGCATGCGCGCCGCCGACGGCCGCCTGGTCCTGACGGTGTCCGACCAGGGGCCCGGCCTGCCCCCCGGGGACCTTGAGCGCGTCTTCGACAAGTTCTACCGCGTGCCGGGATCCCCGGCGGGGGGCACGGGGCTGGGCCTGTTCATCACGCGCAGCCTGGTGCGCGCCCACGGAGGGGAGGCGCGCGCCGCCAACAACCCCGAGGGCGGAGCGGTGTTCAGCCTGGAATTGCCCGTGGAAAAGACCCCGCCTGAGCCAATGGAGAAGCCATGAAAAATCTGCGGCGCGTGCTGGTGATCGACGACGAAGCGGCCATACGGCGGCTCCTGAAGGCGGGCCTGGAGGCCGAAGGCTACGCGGTCGTGGAGGCGGTGGACGGGGAAAGCGGGCTGAGGCTGGCGGCGACCCAGGCCCCGGAGCTGGTCATCCTCGACCTGGGGCTCCCGGACAAGCCCGGCCTGAGGGTGCTGGAGAGCCTGCGCCAGTGGAGCGAGATGCCCGTGATGGTCCTCACGGTGCAGGATTCCGCGGCCGACAAGGTGGCCCTGCTCGACGCGGGCGCCGACGACTACCTGACCAAGCCCTTCAGCGTGCCCGAACTGCTGGCGCGCCTGCGGGTGCTGGAGCGCCGCGTGCGCGGCGCCCACTCCGACCCCGTGGTGAAGGCCGGCCCCCTGCTCATCGACCTGGCCGGCCACGGCGTGAGCCGGGACGGCGAGGAGATCAAGCTGACCTCCACGGAATTCGATTTTTTGCGGATTTTGGCCTTGAACCTCGGCAAGGTGGTGACCCAGAGGGAGATCCTCAAACAGGTGTGGGGGCCCAACGCCGTGGAGCACAGCCACTACCTGCGCATCTATGCCGCGAACCTGAGGAAAAAATTGGAGGAAGACCCCGCGGAGCCGACCCTGATCCTCACTGAACCGGGCGTGGGGTACAGGTTGAAGGGCTGAAAAAACCTTATTTCACCTATTATTTCGCTGACTAAACCTGGGGCCTTGGTTCTGTAAAATGAGTTTTTACTGTCTTTAATTACCATACATTTGTATGGTATAATTTTTAAATATCCAACAAAAACGATCAAAACAAAGCTCACAGGGCTTGGTTCAAGACCGGAAAACACAAATCCGTATTGAAATTTGTCAGAACAAATATATATACTTATCAGGAGGGGAAGCAATGCTGGACCGATTGCTGCGGCGTTTCAAACTATCTCTGCCCTGGCAAGTGGTGATGGCCCCGGGCGCCACTGAAGAAGCTAAAAAGGCCATCCGGGACGCGTTTCGTCCGGAAGAGGAAGTCGCCCGGGATAACTTCATGCATAAGTTGGCGGATTTCCTGCTGCGTCTGGAGACGGCTCCCCTGTCCGTCCTGGGGCATCCTCCCTTAAGCACGAAGGACCCGAATATTTTTCGGTACACCGGCGACCCACAGGCGGTCATCAGCGTCATCGCCGATCTGGATGAGCGCAACCGGGTATTAAGGGTCGCGCGCATCAAGATCAAAGTAGGGGGCAAGCATGGGCACCACGGCTAAGTTCATCAATATCAGGATAGACGAAAACCGCAAGCGCGCTTTACAGGAAGTCGCTAAGGCCTATGGGGAATCCCTTTCCGAATTTTTGATCAAAGGGGGCTACGAGCGCGCCCGCGCTTTTGCCGAAACCGGCCTCAAAGAAGATCCCTTCGTGACGGCCATGCGCCAAGCTGCTTCCAAGGGCCCTAAATATGAACTCACGGAAGACGACCTTAAGGCCGTCGCGGCGTCGCGCAAGGCCCGTGCCAGGGGCGAAAAGGACCTAACGATCGCTGAAGCAATAAAATTGATCCGAAAAGACCTATAAAAAGGGCCCGGGCCTCAATCCTTCTCCGCCAAAGCCCGGCGCAAAACTTTCCCGAAGGCCTCCGCGCTCTGGGCCCCGCCGACGGCCAGGCGGCCGTTCACCACGGTGAAGGGCACGCCGCCGATCTCATAGTCCGAAGCGCGTTGTTCGTCGAGATCGACCTCTGCGCCGTAGGCTCCGCTTTCAAGCACGCTAACAGCCTCCTTCTCGGCCATGCCGGTCTCCACAGCCAGCGTCCGGAGCACGCTCCGGTCCCCGATATCGAGGCCTTCGCTGAAGTGCGCCCTATGCAGCCGCTCCACCAGGGCCCGCGCGTCGCCCTGGGCCTGGGCGGCCTGCACCAGCCGGTGGGCGTCATAGGTGGGCGCGGTCTGCTGTTTGTCGGGGTTCATCTCCAGGCCCAGTTCGCCGCCAAGGTCCTGGACCCGGCGCATCATTTGGCGGCCTTCGGCGACGCTGACCCCGTATTTTTCGGCCAGGTGCGCCAGGGTGGGCACGCGTTTCTGCTCCCGCGGGCCCAGCTCGTAGGCGTGGAAAATCCAGCGGGCTTCAAGGCCTTCGGCCTGCAGCGCACGTTCGATGCGGCGCTTGCCGATCCAGCACCAAGGGCAGACCAGGTCGGACCAGACTTCGACGGTCAAGGCGGATTTTTCGGGCATGGCGTCCTTCATGGAAGATCCCATTGTTGTGTACGCAATCCGGGGACCTTTGGTCGGGCCGGGTATCAGGACGGGTTTCCGAATTTCGAAGCACCCTGGGGCCGACAAAGCGGAGCAAGGCCCGCGATCACCTCAGGGCGCGCCCCTGATCTCCAAAATTTGGTAGGCGCCCGTCTTGGGGGTGTCCAGGGCGTAGCCCAAGGCATAGGTTCCGGCCTTGGGCGCGTCCATGTGGTCGCCGCGGTTGACGCTGGCGCCGCCGCCGCACCAGGGAGCCTCCTCGTCGAGGACCTGGTCCCCGGAGGGGACGAAGGTGGAGGGGTTGTCCGCGACCTCAAGGAAATCGTCGATCACACTGCGGTCAAAACGGGTCTTGAATTTGAGTTTCCAAGTGGCGCTCTCGCGGAACAGGCCATGGGCCTTCGCCCCGAAGGGATCGGCCGTGTCCACCCCGCAGTAGACCTCTTCGACCACGTTCCAGCTATGGCCGTGGAAGCCGTCCTTGCAGTCCACCTCCAGGGGGTGGCTGCCGTCGGAAGGGGGCTGGGCCAGGTACCAGGTCTGCAGGAAGCCCGAGTCGGCGGTCCTGGTCGGGAGCAGGGCCTTGAGCGCGATCCCGTCGTAGCTCACGGAAACCGGCGTACGCGTGCCGGAGTCCGCCTGTATCCTGACCAACAGGAGCCCATGGCTGTCGCCGTCGGGCATGGCCAGATCCGCGGTGTTGGCGGGGTCGTTGTTGCCGCCGAAGACGCAGCCCGATTGGAGCAGGGAGGGTCCGTCCGCGGCCGCAAGGCCGCCCGCGATCAGGAGCATAGCCGCCAGGGGGAGGGCTCTGTTCATCCGCGCTTCGACATCTGCGCGCGCTTCTGCAGCAGCAGGAAACGGTCCACCCTGTCGAGGTCGGCCTTGTTGAGTCCGGAGAACATCAGGCCCGCGTTCCACATCTCGCCCACGGCCCGGCACCAGCGCACCTCGCCGATGGCGCTCACCGGAATGGGGACGTCCGGGATGCTGACCTTCAGCAAAAGCCGCATCCCCTCGGCCACGGGATTGGAGACGCTGATCTTCAGGCCGCCCAGGCTGATGTCCTCGCTGACCACCTGCGCCACGCTGGACAGATTTTTGAAGTCCGCCAGGTCCTTGGCGGCCTTGAGGGATCCGGGGGCGGCATAGTCGTTCTGCCTCAGCGCGGCCTCCTCGTCCGGCCCCACCACGCGGTACTTGATGTCCAGGCTCGCCTGGAGGCGCTCCAGGCTCCGCTTTTCCGGGGCGCCCGTCGGCCGCGGCAGGCCCGCCTTTTCCAAGGCCAGCTTCTGCAGGGCCAAAAAATCCTCGACGCGCTCAAGGTCGGCCTTGCTGATGCCCACGAACTTCAGGCCCGCGTTCCATGAGGCGCCGGTGGAGCGGCACCAGCGCACTTCGCCGATGGCGTTCAGCGGCTCCGGATCCCCGGGGATGCGGGCCTGCAGCCACAGCCGCGCGCCCTGCGCCACGGGGAAGGCCAGGCTGATCCGCACGCCCTGCAGGCTGATGTTGTCGCCGACCACGACCTCCTCGGTGGTGAGCTTCTTGAAATCGCTCATTTCCACCGTGTTGGCCTTGAAGGTTCCGGGCGCGACATAGTCCGCCAGCGCCAGGCCCGCCTCTTCCCCCGGGGTCATGACGCTGTATTTGATCTGCAGGTTGGCGCGCAGCCGCTCAAAACGGCGCTTTTCCTGGACTTCCTTGGGCAAATTCCCTTTGGCTTCGCCCAAGTGCCCCGCCTGTATTTCCTCGTCGGCCATGGGTCCCCACGCTGGCTCGGAAGCACCGCTTCCTGTGCACTTTCATTCTAAGGAAACGGGGCCAAGATGCAAAATGTTTCTGGAAATTTGACGAAAGTTCAAAAACCGTCCCTGGGATGGGCCTTTCGGTAGCTTTCGGCCGCCCGGGACTGGGAAACCTTGGTGTAAATCTGGGTGGTGGCCAGGCTTTCATGCCCCAGCAGCTCCTGGATGACCCTGATGTCGGCGCCGTGGTCCAGCAGGTGGGTGGCGAAGGAGTGCCTCAGCTTGTGGGGGGTGTAGTCCGGGTCCAGGTTGGCCTTGATCAGGTAGGCCTTCAGGTTCCTCTGCAAAATCCTGGGCAAAAGGCGGTCCCCGCGGTCGCCGAGGAAGATGGGATCCTTGGGCTTTCCGGAGCCGCGCTTGCGCAGGTACTCCGACAAGGCCGCCAGGGAGGCCCTGGACAGGGGCACCAGGCGGGTCTTCTTGCCCTTGCCTGTGATCCTGACGCAAGGCCCGTTTTCATTGAGCAGGTCGAGGCTGCCGAAGCCTATGGAGCACAACTCCGAGATGCGCAGGCCGGACCCGTAGATGAACTCCAGGGCGGCCCTGTCCCTGAGGCCGGCCAGCTCGCCGGGGTCGGGGGCGTCCAGAAGCCGCTTGAGCTCGTCCTCGGACAGGGGGCGCGGAAGGGTCCGGGGCTGCTTGCCCGAACGCAGGATCGCGATGGGGTCGGCGGCGATGTATTTGTTCTCGGTGAGGTAGCGGTAGAAGTGCTTCAGCGCGGCGGTGCGGCGCGCGCGGCTGGCGGCGCCGTTGTGGCGTTCGCTCTGGCACCAGGCCAGGTAGGCGCGCACCACCTCGGGGCTGAGCTCCGCGGGCTCCAGGTCCAGGCCCCGGTCGGCCAGGTAGTTCAGGAACAGCATCAGGTCGGAGAGGTAGCTCTGCTTGGTGGAGTCGGAGAAATTGCGCTCGGCCTGCAGGTACTGGCCGAAGGACTCCAGGCGCTCCTTGAACTGGGCGAGCTTGGGCATGGCGCTGATCTTGCCGCGCTGCTCGGGGTTCAGGCGCTTGAGGGTCCACAGGGGCTTGGCCATGGGCGATTTTAACACGCTCTCAGGAGTCGCATATTCATATTCGACGGCTTCGGAGCGCAGTTTCAGATCAAAAATGAAACCGGACGGCCGTCAGGACAGATCTAGTGCCATTTTTAGGCCGGGGATCTGACGAAAATCTTTGAGATCAAGAGTCAACAATGGCGCTTTCATCCTCAACGCAAGAGCCGCAATGATCAGATCGGAAAGTGGTATTTTATGGCCCTTTCGGCGTAGAGCGTTGCCCACTTCTCCCGCCCGGATGTAATCCTCGGTTCGAATTTCCCAGATATGAACTTCAGCCAAGAATTCCACCAAAGGCCCGCGCTCCCCTTCCCGTACCCCCTGCAGCAACTCGGCCATGACGATGCCGCAAACGGCCAACTGGGCCGAATCCAGAAGGCGGGCCACCTCTTGGCGCATTTCCTCGCGGCCGCCCGGACGAAAAAATTCGATGATGGCCGAGGTGTCAGCGAGGACGGCGGGCACTTTGCCTCTCCGCTTTCTTCAGTTCCAGTCCACGCAATTCGCCGAGATCCCCGTCGAATCGGACCTTGCCGGCCATGGCCTTGATCTTGTCGACCCGTAAACGACGCGCCCAATCCGCCAAGGCTTCGTTGACCGCCGCGGTGACGCTGGTGGCTCGGGTCCGGGCCCTGGCCACTTTCAACAGGTCTTCTTGCAATGTTATCGTGGTGCGCATGATGTCCTCCTATGATGATGATTCTAGCATTTCTTTCATCATATTTTCAATAATTTGGTGATATCCGGACGTCGCGATCCTATCGCGTCAAACGGCCTTCAAAGTCTCTTGAGCATAGTGTGCGCCGCGGCTTTCATTCCGAGACTCTCATAGAACCGGATGGCCGACGTGTTGAAAGCCCTGACATTGAGTCGGATTTGATCCAGTCCATGCTGTTTGGCCCAATTTTCCGCGTGGGCCATCATCGCCCTTCCGAGGCCCCGGCGTTGGAAGGGCCCGGCGACCACGATGTCGGAAACGTAACAATAACTCTGCGGAACCAAAATTCCCGGCCCTTCCACCTTGCGCGTTTCGAGATGCGGATAAGCGGCGATCACCCCGTCCACCTCGGCCAGGAGGACATCCTTGTCGGAGGCGGCCAACAGGCTTTCGTAGAATTCGCGTTTCCGCGGCGGCGCTCCCGGATATTGAAAGTCGCGGGGTTCATTGCGGGTGTGCAACGCATCAACTTCATCGACCAAGGCGCAATAAGCTCCATAATCCTCGGCAAGGGCCGGCCTGATCTTGATTTTTTCGACCATCATTGGTCCTTCATTTGGCAGCGGATGTCCGCCCCTTCGGCGCGCCTTTGTACCGGTCATGGTAGCGCACCCAATCCTGCGCGAAACCGCTGTGTTCGTCGCGGCCCTTGGCGGTCAGGTCGAGGAAATTGTAGGTGGTGTTCAACAGGTCGATCCCGCGCGCATAGGTCGAGTAGGTGTGGTAGATGTCCCCGTTTTTGTCGCGGTAAAACGCGCTGGCGCCTTCCCTTTCGTCGGCCTTCATCCTGGTGGTGCCATAGTTGTAGGGGAGCAGCCCGCTTTTGGCCTGCCGGGGCGTGAACGAAACATTGAAATCAAAGTTGAAATCGGACTTGGACGAGGAAAGCCAGTCGAAGCGCCAGCCCATGCGCTTCTTGAAGGGCTTGATCTCCTTCCAAGGCGCGCGGGAGACGACGGCCAAGGCCGTGTCGCGCTGGCCGATGTGCCTGTCCACCCCGTCGAAATGATCGGCCCAGAACGAGCAGTGCGGGCAGCCCTCGCCCCAGCCCGGCCCGAACATGAAGTGGTAGACGAGCAGCTGGCTCTTTCCCTTGAACAGGTCCGCGAAGGCCAGCTCGCCGGCCGGCCCGTCGAACAGGTAATCCTTTTCGATTTTGACCCAGGGCAGCTTGCGGCGCAGGACGTTCAATGCGTCGCGCACTTTCGAGAACTTCTTTTCCTCGACCAAAAGCTTCTTGCGGGCGGCCAGCCATTCCTTGGGCGCCACCACCTGGCGCATTTCGGTTCCGTGGACGGTTTTGATTTTCGGCACGACGTCCTCCTTGAATCGCGTTGGAATCAGGCGGCGCCTATCCGATTCCGGCCCCTAGGACGCCCCCAGACTCTGGTAGCGCCGGTAGGCGAAGGCCGCGCCCGCCGCTCCCAGCATGGGGCCCAGCAGGAAGATCCACAGTCCGCTGAACTCCCAGCTCGCCAGGGCCGGGCCCAGGGAGCGGGCCGGGTTCAGGGAGGCGCTGCTGAGCGGGCCGGCCCAGAAGATGGCCGCGGCCAGGGTGAAGCCCAGGGCCAGGGCGGCGTTGAGCAGGGGCACGTCCTTTTCCATGACCGCCAGATAGACCCATTGCAGCCAGAAGGCCAGCAGGGCCTCCAGGAGGAGGGCGGCGAAGGGGTTCATCTGGGTGCTGTTCACGCCCAGGATGGTGCTTCTCAGCAGCACGCGCAGGATCAGGCCGGCGACGAGGGCCCCGGCCACCTGGGCGGCGACGTAGGGAAGCACCCGCCTTTTTGGGAAGCGCCCCGCCAGCGCCGTGCCCAGGCTCAAGGCGGGGTTGAAGTGCCCCTGGGACACGGGCCCGAAGACCAGCATGAGGACCACCAGGGTGAGCCCGGGCGCCAGGGCGGCCTGCGCCCCGCCCACGATGCCGCCGAAGGCGCCGAAGGCAGAACCCGCCCCCGCCGCGGCCAGCACCAGCACCGCGGTCCCCAGGGCTTCCGCGGCCAGGGCCCGGGTCAGCACGTGCTCGGGCATCCATTCCCTCAATTGGTCTTTTTGCATCGTGTCGTCCTTTCAGTAAACCGGGGTTCCGGCGCCCCTAGGGAAGCGCAAGTTCCGCCTGTTTTTCCATGCCGCTGCGTTCCATGGCCCAATTGAGGATGGCCTGGCGCAGGGCCGAGCCCGGGCTGTAGTCGGCCTCGAACCATTCGTTGGCCCGCGCCTGCTCCACGGCGTATGCCCGCGCGCGCGCCTCGGCGCCGCGGTCCCCGGGGGCGTGCACCGCGAAGGAGGATCCGCCGAACTGCCGCAGCAGGGCGAAGGCCGCCACGTCGGAGTGCCCGTCGCCGACATAGAGCATGTTGCTGAAGGGCACCCTCAGGTCCCCGGGCTGCACCTTGGCGTTGACGTCGGGCGCGTCGGGCAGGTAGGAGCCCTTGCTGATGGCGAAGAGCTTCTGGGTCTTGACCGTGAAGTTGACGGTCTCCTTGGGGAAGCTCAGGCGCGGGCCCAGGCCGTCGCCGGGGTCCTCCTCCGCCATGCGGCAGGCGAAGACCGCCTTGAAAAAGCGCCCCAGGCCCTGGTGCTCGAGGCAGCCTTCAATCAGCGGCTGCAGCCCGCCGGAGACGACGAAGACCTCCAGGCGCCCCAGGGGGAGCCGGTCCTTGAGGGTGCGGAAGAGGCCGGGCCCGCGGGGCCCGTCCGTCAGCCCCGGATAGAGCCGCACTTCCCTGCCCCATTCCCTCAGGCGCGCGGCGTTGAGGCGGCGGCCGGGATCCCGGCGGCCCAGGTCGCTGAGGCGGGCCAGGTAGCTGTGCTCGAGGTCGTAGCCATCCGGACCGGCCTGCATGGCTAAGCAGGAGTCCCAGAAATCCTGCGACGAAAGGCCCCAGTGCCTCAGGATCGGCTCGAACATGATCTCGGGGCACAGGGTCAGGTCGAAATCGAAGACCAGCGCCAGGCGGCTCACGGCCGGCGTTTCCGTATGGCGGTGATGATGTCGTCGTCGCCGCGGGCCGTGACGGTGAAGTCCACGGCGTCGCCGTCCTTGAGCCCGCGGGCCAGGGCGGGGTCCTGGAGCTCGTAGGGCATGGTCATCTCGTCCATGAAGCCGGGGATGTCCTGGCTGTGGAGGATGATGACCTTGTTTCCGGACTGGAAACCCTTCACCACGCCCACGCCCGGGTAGAGCTTGGCCGTGGAGGCGTCCGGCGTGGCCTCCGGAGGGGGGGCGGACGAGGACGATCCGCAGGACGCCAGCAGCGGGAGGCCCGCCGCCACCAGGAGGGCCAAGGCAGGAAATCTCATTTCAGCTCCCTGAGTTCAGCCTCAAAACCGCCGTTCAACACGGGCCAGCGGCACCAGGAGCGCGGATCGACGTTATGGTCGTCCACGTGGATGCCCACGGCCAGGCGTTCGCGCTTCCACTGCGAGTGCGACCACAGGCGGAAGAAAGTCCGGGTCCAGACCTTGAGCTGGGCCGGATCCGTCCCGGGCATGGCCGCGCACAGGGTCTGGTAGGCCTGCAGGGGGCCCTGCCTCAGCGCCACGGCGGCGTGCTCCAGCGTGTCCAGGACCGCGTAGGGCATCAGGTCGCTTTCGTCGGTCTGGCAGTCCCCGGGCGGCCTCAATTCGGCCGTGGGGGCCTGGTCGTTGACCGCCTTGAGGCTGGGGATGGCCCCGACGCCGGCGGGCCCCTCGGTCTCCATCCAGCGCAGCCACTGGCGCAGGAAATGTTTGCCCACTCCGGACACCGGCGCCAGCCCCCCGCTGGTGTCGCCGTCCATGGTGGTGTAGCCCGTGGCGGCCTCGCTGCGGTTGTTGGTGGCCAGCAGCAGGCGCCCCTCCGCGTTGGCCAGGGTCCAGATGGCCGGCGAACGCACGCGCGCCTGGAGGTTCTGCAGCGTCAGGTCGTCGTCCTGCCAGGCCAGCGCGCGCCCCAGCACGCCTTCGGCCAGGCTCCGGTAGAAGTCCACCAGGTGCTGGATCTCCACGGACTGGTGGCGGGAGCCGACGGCTCCGGCCACGGACGAGGCGGCGGCGCGCGTCAGGGCCGAGCTGTTGGCGCTGGCCTGGTACAGCGTGCGCAGCAGCAGGGGCATGGCCGCGTCCAGATCCTTGGCCTGGGCCAGCCCGGCGACCCGCGGCAGGCGGGCGGCCATGCCCTCGAGGCCCAGCTGCTCCGCGCAGAACTGCGCCATCAAGCGCACCAGCACCGCGCAGGCCGCCGAGTCCGCGCCGCCGGAAAGGCTGATGGCGAAACCCGCGGACCCGCTCTTGCGGAGATAGTCGAAAAGCGCGAGTCCCAGGGCCCGCGCGAACTCCTCGTTGGGCTCCCTTTCCCAGGCCTGGACCGGGGGCAGGGCCGGCGCCGGCGGCTCATCCAAGGCGGGCGGAGTGAAGGCGTCCGCGACCCTGCCCTGCGCGTCCCCCAAGGCCGCTCGCGCGGGCAGCTCCACCACCGCCTGCATCAGGCTCAGGCCGCGGTAGCTGAAGCGCTCGCCCTCGGCCACCAGGCGCCCCCGGGCGTCGAGCGCATAGGAGCCGCCGTCGAAAACGACGCGGCCGCTTTCGTTGCCCATGAGGTTCGCGTAGACATAGGCCAGGCCGTGTTCCGCGGCGGCCGAGGCGCCCAGTTCGCGCCGGACGCGGGTCTTGCCGAAGGCGAAGTGGCTGGCGGCCGGGCTGAGGATCAGGTTCGCGCCGCGCGCGGCCAGGCGGGGGGCCGGCCTGGCGTCCTGGATCCAGGCGTCCTCGCAGATCTCAAAGCCCACGCAGAGGCCGCCGAAATCGAAGACCAGGTCCCCGAAGTCCACCGGCCGGCCCAGCAGCTCGCCCCGGAGGACCCGGCCCGCGGGCCAGGCCTTGAACCAGCGCGGCTCATAGTGCAGGCCCTGCACGGCCAGCTGCTGCTTGGGCACGACGCCCAGCAGG
Organism: bacterium; assembly: GCA_035485275.1. Taxonomy (GTDB): domain Bacteria; phylum Oederibacteriota; class JAJYGY01; order JAJYGY01; family DAIDJD01; genus DAIDJD01. The sequence continues at coordinate 17,782 of DATHOE010000015.1, read as the reverse complement.
CGGCCGTCGGCGCACACGGCCATGACATTGTAGACGGATCCGTCGATCTCCAGCGGCAGGCCGAAGGCGGTGAACAAGGCGGAGGTGCGGGGCACCAGGGCGGCCAGCAGGTCCAGGGCGCGTTGACGGACAAAGGGCGCCAGGAACAGGTCTTCGCATCCGTAGCCCGTCAGCGCCAGCTCCGGCAGGCACAGGCAGGAGATGCCCCGCTCGCGGGCCAGGTCGAGCGCGGAGGAGACATGGGCGAGGTTGCCGTCCCAGGCCAGCGGCGTCTGGTTCAGCGACGCCGCGCCCAGGCGCACACGGGTCAATGCAGTCCCACCAAAGACAGGGAGGAGATGGTGTCGCCCATGCCCACCAGGGTCACGGGCTTTTCAATCAGGATGGTCGGGACGGCCACCACCTCGAAGCCGGGCGTCGACGCTAGCCCGCTGTCGGCCAGGCCCTCGACGCCGTGGGCCGCGCGCAGGTGCTCGGCCAGGGCCTTGAGCTCCGCCAGGCTGTGGTCGGACACCTCTCGTCCGTGCGCCCACAGCAGGGTCTCGGGGTTCTCCAGGCTGCCTGTCCCCGCCTTGGTGGCGGCCAGGGTCGCCGCGAACACCATGCCGTCGCGGTTGGCTTTCGCGTCGAAGGTGGGGCCCCCGGATCGGGCCTCCGGCCGGATCAGGGTGACGTAGAGCCCGAACATGTGCAGCTGCACGCGCTTGAGCCGGAGGCGTTCGTAGACCTTGAGCAGGCCCTTGAACAGGCTCACGGCCCCCAGGTCCTGGGCCTCGCGCGCCGCCTCGGACTCGCCCAGGGCCTCCAGCACGCCGATGAGCTCCTGCTCGTTGCAGCCCACGCTGTCGACCTTGGGCACCAGGAATTCGGCCAGCTCCGAGCGGATCTTCAGGTCCTGGGTGCTGGCGAACTCGAAATGCACCACCACGCCCGGGTGGGCCTCCTTCCAGGCGCACACCTGCGCCCAGGTCGCGTGGATGCGCTCCAGGCCCGAGCCGGGATGCCCGCCCTCCAGGGGCTCGGTCAGCATCTGGAAGCCGCTCATCAGGATGACGTTGAGGGGGTTGGCGGGCAGGCGCAGGGCGGCGTCAAAGGGCGCGTCCACGGCCAGCCTGAAGTTCAGGGGATCGTAGGTGGCGATGAAGCGGTTGCTCTTGGGGCAGACCAGGCTCAGGCCCCCCAGGGTCAGCTCGGCGCCCTTGTCGAACTCCAAAATCCAGTGGATCAGGGGCCCGTCGCCGCTGCGGTCGATGCCGCTGGCAGGGGCCAGGGCGCCCGAGCTGCCGGTGCTGAGCAGGCCGGGACGGTCCAGGAAGAGGCCGGCCTGCTGCGCCGGCAGGCTGGCGCAGTGGACGTAGACCTGCTTGACCCCGGCCACGGCCATGACGTTGGCGATGATGCCGCCCTGGCCGCCCATCTGCATGCGGTCGTACCCCAGGTGCCCGCGCATCCAGGCGTAGGTGGCTTCCCCGCTCACCAGCCATTCCTGGGCCACGCCCTTGCTGAAGCACTCCACGAAGCCGCGCAGGACGTCCACGGGCTCGGAGATGCGCTTGGAGCCCTTGTTGAGGACCTGCCACTCGTCCGCGCCGAGCTCCTCCATCCAGCGCGCCAGCATGGCCGGCTGCACCTTCAAGACGGCGTCGATGTTGGCGTTGAACACGCTGGCCACGCCCTCGACTGAGGCAAGGCTTTCCAGGTGCGCCGGAACGACGGAATAGTGCCGCAGCCAAGTCTGCTTCAAATCCATGGATTCCCTTTTTCAGGTTTTCTGGAGAATCGAAAGCGCCTAGAGCCGGCGCAAGAGGTCGAGGTAGGCTTCGGCGCGCTGCTCCGCGACCAGGTCCGCGGCGAGCATCAGGGCGGACTGGACCAGCAGGCCCAGGGCCCAGCCGCGGGCCACGGCGTTCTGCGACAGGAAGAGGGCCAGGCCGATCGCGGCGAGGATGCCGGCGATCGCGGCGAGCTTGTAGAAGCGGAAGGCGTCCAGGGCCTTGGCCAGGCGCCGGGTCTCGTCCGCCTTGAACCCGGCGCCGTCGGAGGCCAGCCGCGTCTGCGCCTCCTGGATGCGCGCCGGCGCCCGCATCAGGGACGTCCCCCCGACGGCCAGCTGAAGGACGGCCACCGCCAGCAGGGGCCACAGCGCGTGGCGGAAGGCGCTCTGGCTTTTCCACATCCAGGCGCCGGCCAGGGACAGCCCCAAGCCGGCGCTCAGGAAGACCCAGCCCTGTTTGAGCTCCTCGGCGCAGTAGTGGCGCGTGGCGGCGAAAAAATCGGAGGTGTCCACGGCAAGCTCCCTCGTCAGGCGCGGTCGCAGGGCGACAGTATAGGCGAGGCCTTGCCCCGGGGCAACGCGGCCCGGCTCTTCAAGCCGGGGCGCCGTGGCTCGCCGCGGCCCGGCCCAGGCGGTCGTTGATGGCGAGGCCCAGGCCCGCGGCCGGGGCCCGTTCGGCGTCGATGGATTCCAGGCGCATGCCGTCGAGGCGGTGCAGGCATTCGAAGAGGCGGGCCGCCGCCTCGTTCAGGTCGCCGCCTTCGCTGAGGATCTCGACCTGGCCGTAATGGTGGCGTTCCGGGGCCTTGCGGAAGGCCAGCAGGCCGCGGTCGCGGTCCCCGCTGTCGTCGGCCGCGGGACGGGCCAGCAGGCGCAGCGGCGTGGCCGGGGCGTAGTGGCCGGCCAGCTGGCCGGGCGCCCGGGGGCGCTCCAGCACCCCCGGGCCGTCGGCCAGGGGCGCGCTCAGGGCCCGCTCGATGTCCTCCCGCGGCAGGCCGCCGGGGCGCAGCAGGGTCGGCGCTCCCGAGCTGAAATCGACGATGGTGGACTCCAGGCCCACGCGGCAGGGCCCGCCTTCGAGCACGAGCTCAACCAGGGGGCCCAGACCGAGCACCACGTGCTGGGCCCGGGTGGGGCTCAGGCCGCCGAAGCGGTTGGCGCTGGGCGCGGCCAGGGGCATGTCGCCCAAACGCAGCAGGGCCTGGGCCACGGGATGCGCCGGCACCCGCACGGCCACCGTGTCCAGCCCGGCGGTGACGATGCCCGGCACTTCCTTGCGGCGGGGCAGGACCAGGGTAAGGGGGCCGGGCCAGAACAGGTCCGCCAGGGCCAGGGCCGCGGGCGGGACGCCCTGCGCCACCCTGTCCAGCCACTCGGCCGAGGCCAGGTGGACGATGAGCGGGTCGAAACTGGGCCTGGCCTTGACCTCAAAAACGCGCGCGCAGGCGGCGGGGTTGAAGGCGTCCGCGGCCAGGCCGTAGACGGTTTCCGTGGGCATCCCCACCACCGAGCCGGCCTTCAGGAGGCGCACGGCCTCGGTCAGACCCTGCGCGTCCGCCGCGCGGATCAAAGCTCCTGCTCCAGGAACCACAGTCCGGCGAAGATCTTGGGGTCGAGAAGCCTGCCCTTTTTCTGCTGGGCCTTCAGCCAGTCCCAGGCGCCCTGGATGGGGACGACATGCACGGTGATGTTCTCGTCCGCGTCACCGCCGCCCGGGCCGACCTTGGTCAGGCCGCTGGCCTTGTACAGCGCCATCTTCGCGCTGCTGGAGCCCGCGGAGTTCGGACCCTCCATCAGGAACTCGAGGCGGGCCGCGCGGAAGCCGGTCTCCTCCTCAAGCTCCCTCAAAGCGGCCGATTCAAAGCTCTCCTCATGCCTCCCGCCGAGGTCGCCGACCAGGCCCGCCGGCAGTTCGATCACCGCTGCGGCGCAGGGCACGCGGTACTGCTCCACCAGGACGATCTCGCCCGAGTCCGTGACGGGCACCATGCCCACGATGCCCGTGGCGCCGACGCGCTCGATGAACTCCCAGGTGCCGGAGCGGACCAGGCGTATGAAGCGGCCCTCGTACAGGATCTCGGGGGCCGGCTCCGGAACCCTAGGCTCATGCGGGGGCTTCAAGACCGGGCCTTGCGCCTTTCATTGCCCGCCGGGTTCTTGCCCGCCAGGGTTTTGCGGCGGTCGCGGCTGTAGAGCACGTAGTGGCCGCTGCGGAACTGGTACACGGCGTTGATCGTGGGATCCCAGAAGAGCCCGCCCTGGATCAGGCGCATGCGTCCGGTCTCGGCCTCGGCCGGCTTCAGGCGCCCGAGGCGCCGGCGGTCGTGGCGCACGAAGACGTACTGGCTGCCCACCCGGCGCAGGATCTCGCGGGTCACGGGATCGAAGTAGTAGCCGACCTTCAAGCGCACCAGGCGCTTGACGCGCTCGCGCTCCTCCTCGAGGACTGCCTCGCGGCGTTCCTTGAGCTCCTGGTACAGGTCTTCGCTTTCCGCGTCGAGCTGGCGGCGTACGCTGAATTGGTCGGCCATGTTCGCACCTCCGGGGAAAAACGCACTCAAACCAGTCTAAAACAGCGGGGCTCCAGCGTCGAGTTCCAGGCCGCGAAAGGCTTCAGGCCCGGCACCATTCCATCATCCGCAGGGCGGCGCCGGCGGCGCCCGGTTCCGCCTGGATCTTGGCGGCCAGGGACGCGGCGGCCTCCTGGCAGGGGCCCTCCAGCGCGGAGGCCAGGGCCCGGGCCAGGGCTTCCGCGCCCAGGCGGCGGAAGGGCAGCACGCGGCCCGCGCCGGCCTTGCGCACCCTGCGGGCCCAGAAGGGCTGGTCCCCGAAAAAGGGGCAGACCACCTGGGGCAGGCCCGCGGCGGCGGCGGCGTGGGTGGTGCCGGCCCCGCCGTGGTGCGCCACCGCGCAGCAGCGATCGAACAGCCAGCCGTGGTCGCAGTCCGCGCTTATGGCCACGCCTTCGGGCAGTTCGCAGTCCGAGGCCGGCGCGGCGCTCCATCCCATCCCCAGGACCACGCGCAGGTCGAGGATCTCCGCGACGTCGCCGGCGAGCTCCAGCAGGTCCCCTCCCTCGGCCGCGGGCATGGAACCGAAGCCGAGATAGATGGGCGGCGGGCCGTCCTCCAGCCAGGCCGCGAAGCCCGCGTCGTGGTGGTCCCCGGGCAGGGCCTGGGCGTCCGCGCGTTCCAGGCGCCAGGCGCCGCCGGCGTAATGGGAGGCCTCTTTCCAGTCGACGGGCGTCGGAAAGAGGGCCGGGCTGAAGCCGTGCAGGATCTTGGCTCCGGAGGCGAGGGCCTTCAAAGAGGGGGCCAGAAGCGGCGCGGAAGCAGCGGCCCGGCCCGCGGGCAAGGCTTGGATCAAGGCCGCGGCCGCGGGCCGGTTGATCCTCCACCAGGCCTGGCGCGAAACCCAATGCGACAGGTAGTTCAGGGGCCCCAGGCTGTCCGGCCCCAGGACTATGGAAGCGTAGGCCGAGGAGGGGGTCAAAGGGCTCAGCTCGGTGTAGACCACGGATTTGCCCAAGGCCCGGCCCAGCAGCGTCAGGCCTTCATCCGTGGTGCTGGCGCCCACCAGAACGTCCGCGTCCCGGGCCGCCGCGATGAGGGCCGCGTTCATGCCTTGCTTGCGTTCCAAAACCTGGTCGCGGACGTTCAAAAAGAAACCCAGCGCGTCGTCCTTCAGCAGGCGTTCGCGCAAGCCCTTGTCTTTCAAGGCTTCCTGGGTGTCCCAAGGCAGGGGCGCGAAGCCGAGGCCGACCGCGCGGACCAGGGGCCCGAAATTTTCAGGGCCGCACAGGGTGACCGACTGGCCCTGGGCCTGCAAAGCGCGGCCCAGGGCCATGTAGGGCTGGGTGTCGCCGCGGGAACCCAAGGTAAATAAGGTGAATCGCATGGCGGCATTGTAACCTGAACCGGGCCAAAAAAAGGCCGCTATGGGACCCGGATTCACTTAAACCTTGCACAAAGTGCCAGGTCGGGTTTAAAATAATATTTCGTCTAATGAAAAAGAAAGTTTTTTGATAAGAATTCGGATAGTAGAAGCTGCGGCGAAAGGATAACTTTTACCGCGTGAAAAACGTTTCATAGTTGAAGAACTTCCTATAATCAAGACCGTACCACGACGAACACTCTTTAAGCGAGACCGTCCATGACAAACGATTTGCACCGCTTTCATATTCCCGTAATGGGGACCGGCTTCACCATCGACACCCCGGTCAAGATCGCCCGCTATGGCATCCACTCCGTGGTGTCCATGGGGGACGACCGCCTGGCCGAACGCATGCGCAAAGCCCACGCCTCAGAATACGGCCTTCCCTACACCCCCATCCTGGAGTCGGAGCCGGATTGCCGCGCCAAGCGTTTCACGGCCTACCTCGACCAGATGCAGGACATCGTCGACGCCCAGATGGAAGCCATGCTGTCCCAGCCCCTGGAAGAGGGGTCCGACCTGTGGCGCTGTTTCCAGCTGCTGCCCGACGGGCCCGCGCGCGTGGCCTTCAAACGCTGGCAATCCGAGCCGGTTTCGGCCCGCAAGCAGGTCCTTGAGCGCCGCCTGCGCGAAAGCCTCCACGCCGGCCGCATCGACGTCAACATCATGACCAAGGTGGACCGCACCGTGACCCACCAAGGCGTGGCCCTGCCCCTGGACGGCAGCGACGCGCTGGCGGGCCTGCGCGGCTTCGCCAACAGCAGGGTCCGGGGCAGCGTGGTCTTCTCCGCGGGCATGAACCCCCGCCTCTACGGCCTGCTTGGCCGCCTGGACGCCTTCCAGCCGAGGCCGGACGGCGTGCTGGAAAAAGAAGTCATCATGAAGATCTCGGACTACCGCAGCGCCGAGATCCAGGGGCGCTACCTCGCCAAGAAGGGCGTCTGGATCAGCGAATACCGCATGGAGAGCGGCCTCAACTGCGGCGGCCACGCCTTCGCCACCGACGGCCTGCTGATGGGCCCCATTTTGGACGAATTCCGCTCCAAGCGGGCGGAACTGCACGACAGCCTGCGGGCCATCTGGATGGCGGCCCAGGCCTCGCGCGGCATGCCCGCGCTGGAGCCGGCGCCCGCGCGCTTCACCGCCCAGGGCGGCCTCGGCACCCGTGACGAGGCCGTGCTCCTGCAGGAGGCCTTCGGTGTGGACGCCACCGGCTGGGGATCGCCCTTCTTGCTGGTGAAGGAAGCCACCATCTGCGACGAGGAGCACCGCAAGCTTCTGGCGGAGGCCGGGGAAAACGAGATCCGCCTGAGCCGCAGTTCGCCGCTGGGCCTGCCCTTCTGGCTGCTGACCACCAGCGCCAGCGAACGGCAGCGCCTGCAGCGCATCGCCGACGGCAAGCCGGGCAGCCCCTGCCCCCATTCCTACCTGGTATACAACACGGAATTCCCGGGCAACCCCCAGTGCATCTCCAGCGCCAGCTACCAGTCGGCCAAGCTGAAGGTGCTCGACGCCGACGCCAGCCTGAACGACGAGGAGCGCGCGGCGGCCAAGGCCGACGTGGTGGAGAAGGCCTGCATCTGCTGGGAGCTGAGCGGCTCCGCGCTCAAGCAGGTCGCCCCCAAGGCGGCCCCGCCCACCACGGTCTGCGTGGGCCCCAACCTGGCCTGGTTCGACCGCGAGGCGAGCCTGGAGGAGATGGTCGACCACATCTACGGCCGCTTCGACCTCCTGAAGGGCAAGGCCCGGCCCCACGTTTTCGTCAACGAGATGAAGCTCTACGTCAATTACCTGAAGGAAGAGCTCAGGCGCACGCGGCTGAAGCTGGCCAAGCACCCGCCCGAGTACTTCGCCACCTTCAAGGCCAACCTCCTGGACGGGGTGGAATTCTACCGCGCCCGGGTGAAGGACCGCCTGCGCCTGGGGCGCGACTCCTTCGAAGCCGGCTTGGAAGCCCTGGTCGACGAGCTGGAAGCCATCGCCCTGCCCGCCCTGACGGCGCCGACCCCGGCCTAGCATCCGAAAAAGAGAAGCCCCCGGAAGCGCGGCGTGCGCCGCGTCTCCGGGGGCTTTTTTGTGCCCGTTTTTCCTTCCGGCGCCTAGCGGGAGCCCAGGTATTCCCGGATGGCCCCGGCCAGCCCGCGCACGACGCCCTCGAAACGGGCCTCGTCGGCCTCCAGCAGGGTGATGCGGAAGCCGAAGAGGTCGGAATTGAAGCCCGAGGACAGCGGCACGACGCAGATGCCCCGCGAAGCCAGCAGGTGGTAGACGAAGCGCTTGTCGAGGTTGGGCGTCTCCGCCAGCGGCTTGATGATCTCCGCGGCCTCGGGATTGTGGGGTTTCAGGAACTGCCCCGGCTTCAGGACGCTCTCGTTGAAGAGCACGGTGACGTAGAAGGCGCCGTAGGCCTTGTGCACGGTGAGGCCGGGGATCTCCGAGAACACGGCGTGGGCCAGCTGGGACTTGCGCCAATAGGCGGCGTTGCGCCCGGCCAGGTAGGGGTAGTAGCGCGGATCCCCCATGACCGTGGGCAGCACCTTCTGCGGAAGGGTCGTGGAGCAGACCTCCAGCATCTTGGCGGAGATGATGGTCTGGCAGTAGCGGGCGAAGTCCGGGTCCTTGTCGCGGTTGTAGAACTCCGCCCAGCCGCAGCGCGAGCCGGGCCAGGGGAACTCCTTGGAGATGCCGCGCATGGCGATGCCGGGGACCTCGCCGATCACCGAGGCGAGCTTCTTGTGGACCACGCCGCCGTAGGTGAGGTTGGAGTAGATCTCGTCGGAGATGAGGAAGAGGTCGAATTCCCGCGCCAGGGCCACGATGCTGCGGATGATGTCCTGGGAGAACACCATGCCCGTGGGGTTGTCCGGGTTCACCAGCAGGATGCCCGCGATCTCGGGGTGCCCGACGATCTGGCGGCGCAGGTCGGCCAGGTCCGGATACCAGTGGTTCTTGGGGTCCAGCCGGTAGGTCAGGTGCTTCGAGCCGGAATGCGCGGCTTCTGCCGAGGAATGCGTGGAATAGGCCGGGTTGGGGCCGATGACGCGGGCGCCCTTGTTCAGGTAGTTGTAGACCGTGGAGATGGCGTCGCCGAGGCCGTTGAAGAAAAGGATGTCGTCCGGGCTGATCTGGACGCCTCCCTCCAGGTTGCGCTCGCGGGCGATGTATTCGCGCGTGGCGAGCAGGCCCTTGGTGGGGGAATAGGCGTAGCTGGAGTCGTCGTCGCGCACGGCGGCGGCTACGATGTCCTTGATCCACTGGGGCACCTTCTCGCCCTTGGCCACGGGGTCGCCGATGTTCTCCCAATAGATCTTCAGCCCGGTCTTGGCGATGCGGTAGCCGACCTCGACGATCTCGCGGATCTCGTAGGTGAGCTCGTCGGCGCCGGGATGGATGATGTTGTTGCGCATGGCAGCGGGCCTTTTTAAGGGTCGGGGAATGCAGAATATTCTGTGCGGGCTCGTTTTACTAGCGCTATGGACTATAGGACAGCCGGTCCATGCTAGCAGTAAATGCCGTGCCCAATATGGGACTCGTTCACAAAAGTATTTCGCAGTAACCATATTTGCTAAGCTTAGATTAAATGCACTTTCATAATTATAGGGTCACATTATATATAGATTAATAAGTTTATATTTATATTGTAATTTAAATAATCTTATTATAAGATTGATCCATGAATCCCATCCAAAATCCTTTCTCTCCCGGAGCAGGAACACCTCCTCCGGAATTGGCTGGCCGCGATGAGTTGCTCGAGGCCATTCGCATAACTTTGGCAAGGGTGCGTTTGGGTCGACCGGCCAAAAGCATTCTGATGGTGGGACTGCGTGGGGTCGGCAAGACCGTATTGCTGGATAGAATGCGTGACGATGCGGAGGAGACGGGATTACAGACCCTACGCATTGAGGCGCCGGAAGGCCGCTCGCTGCCGGCCATGCTGGCTCCCCAATTGAGGCAGGCTCTGCTGCGTCTGTCCCAAAACGAACGCGCAAAAGAATTGGCCCAACGCGCCCTTAAGGGACTGGCCGGCTTTGCCAAGGCCCTCAAGGTTAAATACCAGGACATAGAAGTGGGCCTGGATTTTGAACCCGAGCCGGGCCTAGCGGACAACGGAGATCTTGAACAGGACCTGACCGCACTGTTGGAAGCCGGAGGCCAGGCAGCCAAGTCCGCCTCGACAGCCTTGGCCTTGTTCGTCGACGAACTACAGTATGTAAAAGAGGATGAACTGGCCGCCCTCATAACGGCTTTACACCGGGCGGCTCAGCGTAGCTTGCCCGTGGTGTTGGTGGGCGCCGGCTTACCCCAACTCCGTGGGCGGATGGGTAGAGCAAAATCCTATGCCGAGCGCCTTTTCGATTTTCCCGAGGTCGGCCCCCTGACCGACGAGGCCGCCCGCAAGGCCATCTCCAAACCAATCTTGGACCAAAACGTCGCCATAAACGAGGACGCCCTGAGGCGCATCGTCGAGGAGACTCGCGGATACCCCTATTTTCTCCAGGAATGGGGCAAACACGCCTGGGATTCGGCGGAGGCATCCCCAATCACAACCGGCGACCTAGAGCGGTCTTCGAAAACGGTCGTGGCGGCCCTGGACGAAAGCTTTTTTCGCGTGCGTTTCGACCGGCTGACACCCCTGGAAAAAAGATACCTGCGCGCCATGGCCGAGCTGGGGGCCGGGCCCCACCGCTCCGGCGACATCACCAGCGTGTTGGGCCGGGAGGTGAGCGCGCTCGGACCCACACGAGCGCAATTGATCGCCAAGGGAATGATCTGGAGTCCCAACTACGGGGAAAATGCCTTCACCGTGCCGCTATTCGACGAATTCATGCGCCGCATCATGCCGGACGGAAATTGGAAAGACTAAGCAGCACCACAAAAATCCACGGCATCCAAAAAATTGAACCAACAAAACGCAACGCATATCCGAAGATTTATTGGTTCACAGATTTTTGGACGGCCACCTCGGTAAAGCCCACAAACGAAAAACCAAAAAAACGCGGCGGCCCGTCCGGCCGGCTCTAGGGCCTTCTTTTCGGCCTGTAGATGTCCGTGGCGTGGCCCAGGTACACGTCCACCGCGCCCAGCAGGGTTTCGTTGAGGGTGGGGTGGGGATGCACGGTCATGCTGACGTCGGCGGCCAGGGCGCCCATCTCGATGGCCAGCGCGTATTCGCTGATGATGGCGCCCGCCTCCCAGCCCACGGCCCCGGCGCCCAGGATGCGGCCGCTGGCCTTGTCCACGATGACCTTGCTCATGCCTTCGGTGCGGCCGAGGGCGTGGGCCTTGCCGTTGGCGGCCCAGGGATAGCGGGCCGTCTCCGAGTCCAGGCCCTGCTGCTTGGCCTCCTCCTCGGTGACGCCCACCCAGGCCAGCTCGGGGTCGGTGAACACCACCGCCGGCATGGCGCGCACGTCGTACACGGTCTTGAGCCCGGCGATGGCCTCCACGGCCACCCTGGCCTCGGCGTGGGCCTTGTGCGCCAGCATGGGCTCGCCGGCGATGTCGCCGATGACGAAGACGGAGGGCTCGTCGGTGCGCAACTGGGTGTCGTGCTGCACGAAGCCCTTGGCGTCGAGCTTGACCTTGGTGTTTTCGAGGCCCAGGCCCTCGGAGCTGGGCCGGCGGCCCACGGACACCAGCACCCGGTCGAAGACCTGCACCGGCTCGATGCCGGCGCCGGAGAAGGTGGCCCGGATCCCGTCGGCCTGGGGCTCCAGCTTTTCCACCTTGGTGTTGAGGTGTATGGCCTTGAACTGCTTTTTCAGGTGGGCTTCCAGCGGGCGCACCAGGTCGCGGTCCGCGGCCATGAGCAGGCCGGGCATGAACTCCACCACCGTGATCTCGGAGCCCAGGGCCGCGTAGACGCAGGCCATCTCGAGGCCGATATAGCCTCCGCCCACGACCAGGAGGCGCTTGGGGATGTCCTTCAGCTCCAGGGCGCCGGTCGAGTCCATGACGCGCGGATCGTTCAGGGCCTTCCAGGGGCCGGGCATGGCCGGGACGCTGCCCGTGGCGATGACGCAATAGTCGAAGGCCAGCTCGGATTTGGCCGGCGCCTTGCCTCCGTCGCCGGCGACGATGCTGAGCGTGCGCCCGTCCTTGAACTTGGCCAGGCCCTCGATGACCTCGACCTTGCGCGCGGCGGCGATCTGGCCGATGCCCTCGCCGAGGGTGCCGACGAAGCCGTCCTTGAAGCCCCTCAGCTTGGCCACGTCTATCTTGGGCGCGCCGAAGTCCACCCCGATGGAGGCCGAGTGGCGGGCCTCGTTGATGAGCTTGGCCACGTGCAGCAAGCCCTTGCTGGGGATGCAGCCGCGCAGGGTGCAGACGCCGCCCAGGCGGGTCTCTTTGTTGATGAGCGTGACCTGGAAGCCCAGGTCCGCGGCGTAAAAGGCGGCCGCGTAGCCGCCGGGGCCAGCGCCGATGACGGCCACCCGCATGCGGGAGGCCTCTTCCGGGCTGAGTCCATGGCCCGGGCCATGCGCGGGGGCGGCAGGGGCCGGGGCGGCGGGAGCGGGAACCTGGACCGGAGCGGGGGCCGGATGCGGGGGGCCCGCGGGCGCGGCGGCGGGGGCCTTGGGCGCCTGCGCCGGGGCGCTTCCCGCGGCGGCTTCGTAGGAAACGATGGCCTGGCCCGGTTTGACCTTGTCGCCGGGCTTGATGTTCACCGCCGTGATCGCTCCGCTGAAGTTCGCGGTGACGTCCATCACGGCCTTGTTGGTCTCGATCTCGGCCAGGCTCTGGCCCTTGGAGACCGTGTCGCCCGGCTTGACGCTCACGCCGACGACATCGCCCGAATCCACTCCCTCGCCCAGGTTGGGTAGCTTGAAGTCCATGTTCAACCCTGAAGAGTGGCTATTACTTGATAGACTGAGTCATCTTTTTTTGGCACGGTCTAATCCACCAGTGTGATTGCTATAAGTATAATTTTTTTGATATTTTTGAATTTAGCCATTTATCGGGCCACTGACTGAACCTTGTGCTGGTCCGACTGACCCAAAAGCCGAAAAGCGGCCAACGCGCTATTCACCGCGTCCGGCGTCGGAAAATGCTTCGCATTCTCCTTCGTCAAAAGCACCACATTGGTTCCAAGGGAATACTCATTGAAATGCCTGCCGCGAACGGACGCGCTAAAGTCGTATTCAGCGCGCATTTCTTTTGTCTTTGGCTTTAGGGACGTTTTCATAGCGTCTCCGCTCTTTTGGTGTGGCTTTTCGCGCGCTTATCAGGCGCAGGCTCTTTTTTCTTTCAGTATAGCTTAACACCAACACGTTCCCAATCGAGGACCGCCCCAGGGATGGCCAGCGGTCCTCATGCTTCGAGTGGTCGGGATCCGGCATGGAGGCTTCCAACGGATCGCCAAAAATGGTGGAAGCCTCCTCAAACGAGATTCCATGTTTGGCGAGGTTGCCGGCCGCCTTTTTGGGATCCCATTCGAATACCAGGGCCACGGCTAGGCTCCTATGCTAGTTCACCAGCTCAAACGGGTTGGACAGGACCTCGCAGACGCGCTTCAGGAAGCGCGCGCCGTCGGCGCCGTCGATGACGCGGTGGTCGTAGCTCAAGGAAAGGCCCAGCATCTGGCGGGCCTCGATCTGGCCGTCCACCATCTGCAGCTCCTGGCGGCTCTTGGAGATGCCCAGGATCGCGACCTCCGGCCAGTTCACGATGGGCGTGAAGAAGGTGCCGCCGATGCCGCCCAGGTTGCTGATGGTGAAGACGCCGCCCTGCATCTCATCCAGGCTGATCTTGCGGGTGCGCACCTTCTCGGCCAGGGACTCCAGGTCCGTGGCCAGGTCCACCAGGCTTTTCCTGTCCACGTCGCGCAGCACCGGCACCATGAGGCCGCCGGGGCTGTCCACGGCGACGCCGATGTGGCGCCAGGCCTTGGTGACGATCTCGTTGCGCGCCATGTCGATGGAGCTGGCGAAGTGCGGGAATTCGGCCAGGACCTTGGTGACGGCCTTGATCGCGAGGACGGTCAGCGTCACCTTGCCGGGCTGGCCCTTGCGGCCGTCGGCGAAACGCTTGCGCGCGGATTCGGTGCCGGTGATGTCGGCCACGTCGAACTGCGTGACGTGGGGCACCTGCGCCCAGGCGCGCGCCATGCCCTCCGCGGTGGCTTTGCGCACGCCCTTGAGCGGCGCCCGCTCGACGCTTCCCCATTTGGTGAAATCGGGCAGGGGCGGAGGCGCGGCGGCGGCGAAGGAGGGCCCTCCCGCGCCCATGGCCTGCTTGACGTGGTTTTTGACGTCGCTTTCCAGGACGCGGCCCTGGGGGCCGCTTGGGCGCACGTCGGCCAGGTTCACGCCGAGTTCGCGGGCGAATTTGCGGACCGAGGGGGAGGCCGGCACGATGCGGCCCCCGCCGTCGGACGAAGCCGGCGGCGGCGCGAAGGCCGCGGGCGCGGGCGCAGCGGGCGCGGGCTTGGCGGCCTGCGGCGCGGGGACGGGTGCGGCGGCGGCGGCCGGGGCGGGGACAGGGGCTGAGGCCTTGGCCGCGCCCGCGGCGGCCTCGTAGGTCACCACGACCTGGCCGGGCTTGACCTTGTCGCCGGGCTTGACCGTGACCGAGCTGATCACGGCGTCCTCGGGCGCGGGCACGTCCATGACGGCCTTGTTGGTCTCGACCTCCAGCATGCCCTGGCCCTTGCTGACCTTGTCGCCGGCCTTCACCGCGACACCCACCACGTCCCCGGATTCGACGCCTTCACCGAGGTTGGGGAGTTTGAATTCCTTTGCCATGCTTCGCTCCATGTGTCCTGCCGGTTCGCCCTGGGCCTAAGCTAGTCTTTTAAGGGGTCCTTGCGGGGGCCGTCCAGGCCGAGGTCGACCACCGCCTTGGCCACGGCCTTGGCGTCCACCTTGCCCAGGCGCTGCAGCGAACGCAGGGCTTCGAGCACGATGTTCTCCGCGTCCACTTCGAAGAAGCGGCGCAGCTCCTCGCGGCCCTCGCTGCGGCCGAATCCGTCCGTGCCCAGGGCCGTGAAGTCCGCGATCCAGGGCTTCACCTGCTCGCTCACCAGGCGCACGTAGTCGCTGCTGGCTATGACCGGATCCTTCAGCTCCTTGGCGACGGAGTGCAGGTAGCTTCCCTTGGGCGGGGCGGCCGGGTTGAGCCGGTTCCAGCGCTCCGCCTCGAGGGCCTCGAAGCGCAGGGTCTTGTAGCTGGTGACCGACCAGACGTCGGAGCCGACCTGGTACCGCTCGGCCAGGATCTTCGCCGCCCGCAGGGCCTCCTTGAAGATGGCGCCCGAACCGAAGAGGTTCACCCTCGCCTTTTCGCCGGAGGCCTTCACGCTGCTGAACTTGTAGAGCCCGCGGCGGATGCCCTCCTCGGCGCCCTCGGGCATGGGCAGGTGCTCGTAGTTCTCGTTCTCGAGCGTGATGTAGTAGAAGACCTGCTCGTCGTCGGCGTACATGCGCTTGAGCCCGTCCTGGACGATGACGGCGATCTCAAAGGCGTAGGCCGGATCGTAGGCCAGCAGGTTGGGCACGGCGGAGGCCGCCAGGAGGCTGTGCCCGTCCTCGTGCTGCAGGCCCTCGCCGTTGAGCGTGGTGCGGCCGGCGGTGGCGCCCAGCAGGAAGCCCTTGGCGCGGCTGTCGGCGGCGAGCCAGATCTGGTCGCCCACGCGCTGGAAGCCGAACATGGAATAGTAGATGTAGAAGGGGATCGCGTTCACGCCGTAGGTGCTGTAGGCGGTGCCGGCGGCGACGAAGCTGGCCATGGAGCCGGCCTCATTGATGCCCTCCTCCAGGATCTGGCCGTCGCTGGCCTCTCGGTAGTAGGCCACGTTGTCGGCGTCCACGGGGTCATAGAGCTGGCCCTGGCTGGCGTAGATGCCGAACTGCGAGAAGAGCGTGTCGAGCCCGAAGGTGCGCGCCTCGTCGGGGATGATGGGCACGATGAACTTGCCGATGTCCTTGTTGCGCAGCAGCTTGGTGAGCACCTGGTTGAAGGCCATGGTGGTGCTGAGCTCGCGGCCCTTGGACCCGGCGAAGAACTCCTTGAACTCGGAGAGCTCCGGCGTGCTCAGGCGGTCGGCCATGGGCAGGCGCTGGGGCACGGGCCCCCCCAGGGCCTCGCGCCGGCTCTTGAGGTACTTCATCTCCGGGCTGTCTTCGGCGGGGCGGTAGAAGGGCACCGCGGCGACCTTCTCGTCGCTCACGGGTATGGAGAAACGCGTGCGGAACTCCTTGAGCTGCTCCTCGTTCATCTTCTTGTTGTTGTGGGTGACGTTGCGGCCCTCGCCGGCCTCGCCCAACCCGTAGCCCTTGACGGTCTTGGCCAGGATGACCGTGGGGCGGTCGGTGGAGGCCATCGCCTCGGCGTAGGCGGCGTAGACCTTTTCGGGGTCGTGCCCGCCGCGCTTGATCTTGTGGATCTGCTCGTCGGAGAGGTGCGACACCAGCTGCTGCAGGCGGGGGCTGTTGAAGAAGTGCTCGCGCACGTAGGCGCCGTCGGCCACCGTGTACTTCTGGTACTGCCCGTCCACCACTTCGCCCATGCGGGCCACCAGCTCGCCGTCGTCCGCGGCCAGGATGGGGTCCCATTCGCCGCCCCACACGACCTTGATCACGTTCCAGCCGGCGCCCCTGAAGATGCGCTCCAGCTCCTGGATGATCTTGCCGTTGCCGCGCACGGGGCCGTCCAGGCGCTGCAGGTTGCAGTTCACCACCCAGATCAGGTTGTTGAGCTTCTCGCGCACGGCCAGGTTGATGGCGCCCAGGGTCTCGGGTTCGTCGCTTTCGCCGTCGCCGACGAAGCTCCACACCTTCTCGTCCCCGGCCTTCTTCAGGCCGCGGTGCTCCAGGTAGCGCATGAAGCGGGCCTGGTAGATGCTCGCGATGGGGCCCAGCCCCATGCTGACCGTGGGGAACTGCCAGAAATCCGGCATGAGCCAGGGGTGCGGGTAGCTGCTCAGCCCCGGCTTGTCCTTGAGCTCGCGGCGGAAGTTCAGGAGGTGCTCTTCGCTGAGGCGGCCCTCCACGAAGGCGCGCGCGTACATGCCCGGCGCGGCGTGGCCCTGGTAATAGACCAGGTCCCCGGCGTAGCCGTCCGCGCGCTTGGGGGCGCGGAAAAAGTGGTTGTAGCCGATCTCGTAGAGGGTCGCCGAGCTGGCGAAGGTGCTGATGTGGCCGCCCGGTGAGGCGTGGTCGCGGTTCGCCCGCACCACCATGGCCATGGCGTTCCAGCGCACGGCGTTCTTGATGCGGCGCTCCAGCTCGCGGTCGCCGGGGAAGACCGGCTGCTTGTCCGCGGCGATGGTGTTGATGTAGGGGGTGTTGGCCGTGAAGGGCATGTTGATGCCCTCTTTGAAGGCCGTCTCCTGCAGGTAGGCCAGGATCAGTCCGGCGGTCTCAGCCCCGTAACGGGCCTTCAGGTCCGCCAAGCTCTCCACCCATTCCTGGATCTCCAGGTGGTCCACCAAAGGATCGCTCTTCAACTTGCTCAAAATCTCGCCCATGTCCCGCCTCTGGCTCAAGCCTGGTTTCAGGCCGCCCTTGCAAACACAGCCTAAAAGGTCATTCTTTAAACGATTTTTCGTCACGGAACCGCAAGTTCCGAGCCGCCTATTCTACTCCAGCGGCCCCACCTTGACCATACTTCCGCGCTAAAAAGGGGGGTCGCCAAAAAAAAGGGGCCCCAAATTTTGGGGCCCCTGCGCACTCACCACAACAGATTGGGTCAGTACTCGTAGATTTTCGGGTTCTTCACTCTTCTCCTTCTGTACCTTGCGGTTTTGATTCTCCTGCCGGCTCGGCGCCGGGCTTTTCAGGCTGCAGTTCATCATGACCGGTATAGGGATTGAATCGGCTGCTGAGAGGCCGATTGGCCAGGTTCGGACCGGTGGGGAAGCCCAAACCATTGCGGCCCGGTTCCTCAAAGCCCCGGTAGCCGCCGCCGCGATTGCCAAAATCGTCGCCGCGATTGGCGCCGCCGTTGTTGTTACCACGGTAGCCGCCATTGTTGTTGCCGCGATAGCCACCGCCACCGCCGCCGTTGTTGCTGCCGCGGTAGCCACCGCCACCGCCGCCGTAATTATCACCGCCACGGTAGCCGCCACCGCCACCG
>DATHOE010000014.1:0-68305 GCA_035485275.1 bacterium | reverse complement strand
GGAGTTATTGTCCAGCTTGTCCAACGAAATTCCGGCCCCGGACCCGTTGTAGGGTGGAGTGATCTGGACCAGATAGCAGTCCGTGCACTCGCCCGTCGACGGGAGCAGCCCACTGGCGCGCACGAACATGCCGATGCGGCTGGAGCTGGAGGCGACCGCCTCGAAGGTCGTGGCCGTGATGTTCGGGTTGGACGTGTTGATCGCGCCTTCCCAGTAGGGCCCAAGCGCCTGCTGGGGGGCCACAGCCAGCGTGTTCGAGGTCCCGTAGCCGGGCGCGTTGTTCACGACCTCGACCGTTCCGCCGGCCGCCTGGCTCACCGCGCTCCAATCCGGGGGCTGGACGCCCACGGGATCGGAACTCCAGTTGTCGCAGACCAGGCCGCTGCAGGTCTGGCAGGACTGCACCACGGTGCAGGCAGCGGTCAAGGTCGGGCTGGGGCTGGGCGTCGCCGTGGCCGTCGGGGTCGACGTGTAGGTCGCCGTCGGGCTGGGCGTGGACGTGAAGAACTGCCCGCAGGCGTTGTTGTTCACCGTCACGCTGTCGTAATAGCCCGGCGCCCCGTAGGCCGTGAAGCCAACCGCGCCGCTGAGGTAGGGATCCGCCGAGGTGTCGGTGTAGCTCAGGGCCAGCACGCCGTTGATGTAGGCGTCGATGACGTTGTTGTTGGCGGTGATCTCCACGTCCATCAATCCGCAAGCCGGGATCGCGCTGGTGGTCCCGGTGACCGAGTCCGCGACGTTGGAGGCGCTGTTGAGCTTCGTCAGCGAAATCCCCAGGGGCGGATCGTCCTGCGTGCCGATCCGGACCAGGTAGCAATCCGTGCACTCGCCCGTGTTGGGCAGCAGGCCGCTGGCGCGCACGAACATGCCGATGCCGTTCGAAGCCACCGCCTCGAAGGTCGTGGCCGTGAGGTTCGGATTGGACGTGTTGATCACGCCCTCCCAATTCGGGCCCGGATTCGTCGGAATCTCCGGAGCCAGCTCCAGGGTGTTCGCCGTCCCGAAGTAGGGGGAGCTGTTCACGATCTCCGCCGTCCCGCCGGGCGCCTGGTTCACCGAGCTCCAATCCGAAGGCAGGCTTCCCAGGGGATCGCCGCTCCAGTTGTCGCAGACCAGGCCGTTGCAGGTGGCGCAGGACCGCACCACGGTGCAGGCCGCGGTCACGGTCTGCGTCGGGCTGGCCGTCGGCGTCGCCGAGGGGGTCGCGGTGTAGGTCGGAGTCCGGCTGGGCGTGGACGTGAAGAACTGGCCGCAGGCGTTGTTGTTCACCGCGACGTCGCCGTAGTAGCCCGGCGCCCCGTAGGCCGTGAAGCCCACCGCGCCGCTGAGGTAGGGATCCGCCGAGCTGTCGGTGTAGCTCAGGGCCAGCACGCCGTTGACGTAGGCGTCGATCGTCGTGCCGTTGGCCGTCACTTCCACGTCCATCAGGCCGCCGGCCTGCACCAGGCTCGCGTTGCCCGTGGCCGAGCCCGCTATGTTGGAACTGCCGTCCAGCTTCACCAGCGAGATCCCCGCCGGCGGACTGGCCGGCGAAGTGATCTGCAGCAGGTAGCAATCCGTGCACTCGCCCGTGGAGGGCAGCAGGCCTCCGGCGCGCACGAACATGCCGATGCGGCTGGAGCTGGAAGCGATCGCCTCGAAGGTCGTGGCCGTGATGTTGGGGTTGGTCGTGTCGATCGCGCCTTCCCAATAAGGGCCCAATGCCTGCTGGGGCGCCACGGCGAGCGTGTTCGCCGTGCCGAAGCCCGGGGCGTTGTTCACGACCTCGACCGTTCCGCCGGCCGCCTGGCTCACGGCGTTCCAGCCCGCGGGCTGGACGTCCACGGGGTCTGAACTCCAGTTGTCGCAGATCAGGCCGCTGCAGGTCGGGCAGGACTCCCCAAGCGTGGGAACCGGGGTCTGGGTCGCGGACGCCGTGCCGGTGCCGGTGAAGCTGGCCGTGGGCGACGGCGTCGCCGTGCGCGTGGCGGTCGCCGTGAACGACGGCGAGGAGCTGTAGCTCGGTGTGGGCGAGGGCAGGTTCGTGCAACGGTAGAGGGCGAGATTGTCCAGGTAGCCGTCTAGCGGATCGCTGCCGTCGTAGAGGTTGCCGAACACCAGGTGGTCGGGGGCGCTGGGGCTGCCCGCCTGGGGCCCGACATCGGTGCCCACGATGTCGCCGGAAACCCCGGTGCCCGAAGGTCCAAGGAGCGTCCCGCCTCCGCCGCTGGGGCCGTATACCGCCGACAAGCCCAGCTCGCCGCAGGCGTAGGTCAGGGCCACGCCGTAGCGCCCGATCGTCTGGCCGCTCGTGCCGGTGATGTTCTGGTCGTTCACCTCGCCGCATTCGGCGTCGCCGGGGAAGTTGACGGTGACCGGGATCGGGGCGCTCAAGCCCCCGCCCGCGATCGAATATTGGACCGTGAAATTCTGCGTGGCGGTGGCGTTGTTGAGGTTCGTCAGCTTCACGATGATGGCCAGTCCCTCGTACTGGTAGTCCAGCAGGGTCATGCTGGTCTGGGTGGTGCCGCAGTAGACCTGGTAGGAGAAATTCAGGAAGAAGGAGCCGGTCCCGAGCTCGTCTGGCTGGTAACCCACCCAGCCCGCGGTTTTTGCGGGGCTGCTCCCCGTGGCCGGACGCCCCATGAAGCCGCTCAGCGATCCGCCGTCGCCGTCAAAGACGAACACCGGCGCGCCGGTGGACGCTGGGTCCCAGAATCCGTCGCCCAGGCCCTGGTTCACGGTCGGGTCCAAGGTCCCGGCATAGCCGTTGGGCCCCAGGATCGGCTGGTTGCCGTTCATGGGGACATCCATGCCGTTCATGCCGACGGGCGTGTTGCAGTCCGTGCACGGGGTCGCGCTGGGCAAGGGGCTCGAAGTCGCGCTGAACAGCGGCGTGGCCGTGGCGGTCTCGGTCAAGGTGTCCGTGAAAGTCTGCGCCGGCGTAGCCGTATGGGTTTCGGTCCGGGTGTCCGTGGGCGTCCTCGTAGGCGTGACCGTGCGGGTGTCGGTCCGCGTGTCCGTCGGCGTCCTTGTCGGCGTCACCGTATGGGTGTCGGTGCGCGTGGCGGTCCGGGTATCGGTCCTGGTGGCGGTCCGGGTATCGGTGACCGTCCTGGTCGGCGTGACCGTACGGGTGTCGGTGCGCGTGTCCGTGCGGGTGTCCGTCCTGGTGGCGGTCCGGGTGTCGGTGAGCGTCCTGGTCGCCGTGACCGTGCGGGTGTCGGTCCGGGTGTCCGTGGCGGTCCGCGTCGGCGTCACGGTGCGGGTGTCGGTGCGCGTGTCGGTCCGGGTATCGGTCGGGCTGTCCGTGAAGGTCCTGGTCGGGCTCGTCGTCCGGGTATCGGTCCGGGTGTCCGTGCGCGTGTCGGTCGGCGTGCGCGTCGGCGTCACCGTGCGGGTGTCCGTGCGCGTGCCGGTCGGGGTGTCGGTACGCGTGTCCGTGGCCGTCCTCGTCGGCGTCGCGGTGCGGGTGTCGGTGCGCGTGTCCGTGGCCGTCCTGGTCGGCGTCGCGGTGCGGGTGTCCGTCCGCGTGTCGGTCGCGGTGGCGCTGCGCGTGCCGGTGGAGCTGGCCGTGGACGAGGCGCTCGGCGTGAGCGTGGGGCTCGCCGTGAAGGATTCGGTCGGGGAATAGACTGGCGTAGGTGTGGGCAAATTCGTGCAACGGTAGAGGACAAGGTTGTCCAAGTAGCCGTCCAGCGGATCGCTGCCGTCATAAAGGTTGCCGAAGACCAGGTGGTCGGGGACGCTGGGGCTGCCCGTCAGGGGCCCGACATTGGTGCCCACAAGGTCCCCGGAAATCACCGTGGTCGAAGGAGTGATGAGCGTGCCGCCGCCACCGTTGGGGCCGTAGGTCACGGACAGGGCTAGCTCCCCGCAGGCGTAGCTCACGGCCACGCCATAGCGTCCGATCGTCTGGCCGCTCGTCCCGGTGATGTTCTGGTCGTTGACCTCGCCGCAGGACGCGGCCCCGGGGTCCGTGTACGCGACCGGAACGCTCACGATCGAGCCCGGGGTCGAATACTGGCCGCCCGCGACCGAATACTGGACCACGAAGTTCTGCGTGGCGGTCGGGTTGTTGAGGTTCGTCAGGGACACGACGATATCCAGGCCGTTGTATTGGTAGTCCAGCAGGGTCATCGTGGTCTGGCTGGTGCCGCAGTACACCTGGTAGGAAAAATTCAGGAAAAAGGACCCGGTCCCCAGCTCCTGGGGCTGGTAACCCACCCAACCAGCGGTTTTGGCGGGGCTGCTCCCCGCGGCGGGGCGTCCCATGAATCCGCTCAAGGATCCGCCGTCGCCGTCAAAGACGAACACCGGCGCTCCGGTGGACGCGGGATCCCAGAATCCGTTCCCCAGACCCTGGTTCACGGTCGGGTCCAAGGTCCCGGCATAGCCGTTGGGCCCCAGGATCGGCTGGTTGCCGCTCATGGGGACGTCCATGCCGTTCATGCCTATGGAAGTGTCACAATCCGTGCAGGGAGTGGCGCTGGGAACAGGACTGGGAGCGGCACTTAATATTCCGGCTGGCGAAATAAAAATGATTTCTAGGGCAATAAATAGCGCGGATAAAATAAACTGCATTGGTTTCTTGCACATGGTTCCCCCCAGATGCCCCATTTTGACAATCCTTATTAGTCCATTTATCCAAGCTTGTAAATTGTTTTATGAGTGAATTTTTCCAAAAATCGATATTTTTACCTAAATGTCATTTAAGCCCTAATAAATAGAAAAATCATTTAAAAATATATATAAATCCTATTTTTATACGGCAAATTGGCCCTGAACAGGGCCTAAGAAAGCAGCCAACGATAAACCCGCATAGTGGAACGAATGAAGCCATGTTTCCGGTATAGACCCTGCGATCTCAGGTTATCCGCGTCCGTAAGCAGGCTGATCCTGCGCCAGCCCCGTTTCCGGGCCTCGGCAAGGGCCGCCCGCAGCAGGCCTTTGCCCACGCCTTGCCCCTGCCAGTCCGGCGCCACCACAAGGTCCTCAAGCCAGGCGACAGGCCCCCCCAAGGCCGTGCTCACGCTGGAAAGCAGGCTCAGCATGCCGACCACCCGGCCCCCGGCTTCCGCCACGAAAATCTGGCCCGTGGAAGGGCGCGATAGGATCAGGCGCAGGGCCCGGAGCTGGAGCGCGGGTTCGGGCTTGAATTCCGCCTCTTGGCTGAACAGCTGCCCCAGCAGGGCGGCGAGGCTTTTCAGGTCCGCTTTGCGGGCGAAGCGCACCCCGAGGGCCTTGAGGGGCGCGCTGGTCTTGCTTTTGGATTTAGGCAAAAGGCCTCCTCAGATCCCGCTCACGATCCCGCCCCGGATCGAAAAAGTCTTTTCGCACAGGCCCCTCAGGTCCGCCGGGTCATGGGACACCAGGATCCATGGGATCCTGAAGCGGCGATGCAGCTGTTTCAGGCTGTCTCGCAGCAGGCTTCTGGCCCTCGCATCCAGCCCGCCAAAGGGCTCGTCGAGCACCAGGAATTCGGGGCCCGAAAGCAGGGCCCGGCCCAAAGCCACGCGACGGCGTTCCCCGCCGGAAAGCCCGGACAGCCCCTGGACGCCGCGCCCCAGCAGGCCCTCCAGGCCCAGGGCCGGGACCACGCTCCCCAGCGCGGGGGCCCCTGCGGAGGCCCGGGCCGCGCCGAACAGGAGGTTCCGGCGCACATCCAGGTGGGGGAAGAGATCCGCGTCCTGCCCCACATAGCCGATCTTCCGTTTCCTGGGGGCCACATGCAAGCCCTGGGCGGCATCGTCCAGGACCCGGCCCCCCAAGCGCACGCTGCCCTGGTCGGGCGGCCGCAGGCCCACGAGCAGTTCCAGGAAGGTGGTCTTGCCGCTGCCGGACTTTCCGGAGAGGCCCAGGGTCCCGGCCCCCAGGCGCCCGTCCACCCGCAAGGTGAAGGCCCCCTGGCGCACGCGCACCCCTTCAAAATCAAGCCTGATCATCGCGCGCCGCGGGGCGGCCGCAGCCATTGCTGCGACACCCACACCAGGCAGAAGGCCGCGGCCAGCGACAGGAGCAGCAGGGGCAAAATCGAGTCGTCCTGGCCCAACTGCAGCCGGGAATAGATCGCCGAGGCCAGGGTCTCGGTGCGGCCCGGGATGGCGCCGGCAAGGGTGATGGTGGCCCCGAATTCGCCCAAAGCCCGCGCGTATCCCAGCAGGGCCCCGGACAGGAGGCCCCGGCGTGCCAGGGGAAGGCTGACCCGGCGGAAGACCTGGGCCTCGCTCAGGCCCAGGGTTCGGGCCAGGTCCTCCTGGCGGCGCGGGACCTCCTCAAAGGCCGCCCGGGCCGAGCCCGCCAGAAGCGGGAAGGCCATGACCCCCATGGCCACGACCACCGCCTTCTCCGTGAAGGCGATGTCCGCGCCGAAGCAGGACCAGACCCAGGCCCCGATCCAGCCGCGGCGGCCCAGCGCGTCCAGCAGGATCAGCCCAGTGGCCACGGGAGGGAGGACCAGGGGCAGCGTGGTCATGGTCTCGAAGAGGGCCTTGCCCGGCCAATTCTTCCGGGCGAGCAGCCAGCCCAGGCCCGTGGCCGCGGGCAGGGCCAGAAGCACCGCCACGACGGCGCAGCTCGCGGTGAAGACGAAAATGCGCAGGGTGTCCATGCCTAGGGCGCGGCCGGGACCAGGAAGCCGTAGCCCTTGAACAGGGCCAGGCCCGGCTTGGACGCGAGAAAGTCCAGGAAGCGCCCCGCCTCCTTGGGCTGGGCGCTGGCCGCCACCACCGCGATGGGGTAGTCGATGCGCGGTCCCTCTTTGACCGGCACCTCAAAGAGGATGCGCACTTTCTTGGATATCAGGGCGTCGGTCTTGTAGACCATGGCCGCGTCCGCGTTGCCGCTGACCACCGCCTCCAGGGCCCCGCGCACGTTTCCGGTGGGCAGCACCTTGGCGGCCAAGGCGTCCCAGAGGCCCTGCGCCTCAAGGTATTTTTTGGCGTAAACGCCCGCGGGAACCGCCCTGGGGTCCGCCAGCGCCAGGTGCGCGATCTCCGGGGAGGCCAGGCCGGCGGCCGAGCTGACGGACAGCGGTCCACCCGCCAGGCCCACGGCCACCAGGCTGTTCGACAGCAGTTCGCGCCGCGTGGCCTTGTTGATCAGGCCCTGGGCGGCCAGCAGGTCCATCTGCTTGTCGTCCGCGGACAGGAAAACATCCGCGGGCGCGCCCTTGGAGATCTGGACCGCCAGCAGGTTGGAGGCCGCGAAGCTGAACTCGACCGTTTCCCCGGTCCTCTTTTCATAGGCGGCCCCAGCGCTCTTGAGGGCGTCGCTCATGCTGGCCGCCGCGAAAACCAGGATGGATCCGGCGCGGAGGGGGGCGGCCAGGGACAGCAGACCCAAGCCCAGCGCGAAAGCCCGGAACCCTTTTGAACGCCGCGCGAAGTCCGTGCTCATGCCGCCTCCCCTTCCAGTTTTTTTGCCAGGGCCAAAACCGCCCGGCCTTCGGGCGTCAAAGAGCTTCCCCCGCCGCCGCTGCCGCCGCTGCTGCGGGCCACCAGGGGCGCGCCCCAGACCCGGTTCGCGGCCCGGGCCTTCATCCAGGCGGTGCGGTAATGGATGCCGAGATCCGCGGCGGCCAGGGCCAGGGAGCCGCCGCGCTCAACGCACCCCAAAAAATCCACGGTCTCCGGCCCCAGCAAGCCGTTCTTCCCGGCCAGGGAGACGCGGTATGCGGCCCGCAGGGCCCGGTCGGGCAGGACGGCCGCGGCCTTCACCAGGGCGAAGAGGTGCGCGCCGCGCCGCAGATCCAGTTCCGTGACGGCGCGGCGGCTGACGCGCGTGACCAGGTCGAATCCGCAGTCCAGGAGGACCAGGGCGCCTTCCTTGACCAGGCGAAGCGTCTTGACCCGCGCGGCCAGGACGTTGCGGGCGCTGCAAGGTCCCGGGTGCTCCGCGCACAGCACGATGTCGTTGGGCGACACCGAGACGCGCAGCCGCGCGCCTTTGCGCAGCCCGGGCCAGGGCAGCGCCGCCAGGCGGCCCTTCCCCAGGCGGAGCCAGGCGATGCCGCCCTTGGCGTCCAGGCGGTCGACCAGGACCTCAAAACTGTTCGTCATGGCGCTCCATCCCCCTATCCATCCAAAAAAAATAGATCATGGCAATGCTTTAAAGTGAGTATTTTTTGGATAAGTCCAGCGCAGGGCGCCGCGCCGGACGCCGGCCGGCCCTCAGGCGGGCGGCTTCTCCCAGCCCGGCGCGCCCACCCAGGCCTCGCTCAAGTCGGCGTAGAATTCGTGCTTCCACACCGGCACCCGGGCCTTGACCTCGTCGATGAGGAAACGGCAGGCCGCGAAGGCCTCCTCACGGTGCGCCGAGGCCACCGCCACGAGCACGGCCACCTCGCCGATCTCCAGGCGCCCCACTCGGTGGGCCAGCAGCAGGGGCCCCAGGGTCCAGCGCGCGCGCGCGTCCTGGGCCACGCGGCGCAGCTCCTTCAGGGCCAGGCTCGGGTGGGCCTCATAGTCCAGGCGGATCACCGCCCGGCCCCGGTGCTCGCGCCGCACCTTCCCCACGAAGCTGGCCAGGGCCCCGCAGGCGGGATCCTCAAGATCGCGCAGCAGCGCCGGATCCAGGGCCTGCTCGGTCAAAAAGCAGCGGTCCAGGGCGTCCACGGCCGCGTCCAGGGCGCTGCCGCCGCTGACCGGGGGCAGCAGGGAAAGGCTGTCCCCCTCGCGCAGAAGCGTCGTTGCCGGGACCATCTCCTCGTTCACGGCCAGGCGCAGGGACGCCGGCCATTCGGGACCCAGGTGCCCGCAGGCGGCCCAAGCCGCGTCCGCGGCGCTGCTCCCCGCGGGAAGCTCCAGCCATTGCCCCTCGCAGCCCAGGCGGGCCCGCAGGGCGCCGAAGTAGGAGGCCTGCACCTTCACGGCCGCGCGCCGGAGTCCGGGGCGGGGGGGGCCGCATGCGCAGGGCTCCCTTGCGCCAGCACGTGGCTGGCGTGGAAGAGCGCCGGGAACAGGGCCGTGAAGCTGTCGCGCACCCCGCCGCTGCTGCCGGGCAGGGTCACATAGAGGGTCTTGCCCCGGTGCCCCGCCAGCCCGCGCGAGAGCATGGCGTAGGGCGTGCGGGCCTGGCCGTAGGCGCGGGAGGCCTCCATGGCCCCGGGCAGTTCCCTGTCCAGGATCGGGCGCAGGGCCTCCACGGTCCGGTCCCGCGGGCTCAGGCCCGTGCCGCCCGTGGATATCACCAGGTCCGTCCCCTGCGCGTGCAGGTCCAGGAAGAGGGCGCGGATCTTTTCCTCGTCGTCGGGCAGGAGGTGGTAGGAGGGCTCCTGCACGCCCAGCTCCTTCAGTCGCCCCAGGAGCCAGGGCCCGGTCTTGTCCTCGGCCTGGCCCTGGGAGACCCGGTCCGAGGCCACCAGCACCGCGGCTTTGTAGCCGGGCTTGAGGTGGGGGGCGAAGTCGTCCTTGCCCCCGCTCTTATCCAGCAGGCGCACGCCTTCGATGACCATGGCCTGGTCCAGGGCCTTGAGCATGTCGTAGAGCACCAGGCAGGCCACCTGCACCGCGCAGAGGGCCTCCATCTCCACGCCGGTGCGGGCGATCGCCGCGGCCGTGGCCGTGACGCGGACGCCTTTCGCCTCCGCGACCAGGTCCACGCTGAGGGCCTCCAGGGGGATCGGATGGCAGTGGGGGATGAGCTCGGGCGTTTTCTTGGCCGCCAGCAGGGCCGCAGCGCGGGCCGTGGCCAGCACGTCGGGCTTGGGCGTTTCCCCGGCCTTGAGGCGCGCGAGGGTCGAAGGCGCCAGGCGGATGAAGCCTTCGGCGCGGGCCTCCCTCAGGGTCGTGATCTTGGCTCCAACGTCCAGCACTCAACCTCCTATGCGCGACATGGCCAGCCCTTGGGGCTGCGGCCCGCGGTAGAACGCGTGGCCGGACGGCTTGCGCAGGACCGCCGCGACCAGGGCCTCGGCCAGGCCCTGGTCGTCCAGGCCGGATTTGAGCAGGGGCCTGAGGTCCAATCCGTCGGGATGGGCCATGCACAACTGCAGGCGGCCCGTGGGGCCCAGGCGCAGGCGGTCGCAGGCCCCGCAAAAAGGCTCGCTGACCGAGCTGATGAAGCCCAATTTCCCCAGGCTGCGGGGAAGGCGGAAACGCCGCGCCGGCGCGTGCGCGTCGGTGGGGACCGGCTCCAGGCCGCCCCAGCGCCCCGCCAGGCGGCTTTTAAGCTGCTCCATGGGCAGGCCCGGCTTGACGCCGTGGCCCAGGGCGGAGCTCACCGGCATCACCTCGATGAAGCGGATCTCCCAGCGGTGCTCCATGCTCAGCGCGGCCAGGGGCAGGAGGTCCTCCTCGTTCTCGGGCAGGACAACGCAATTGATTTTGATCGGGGCCAGGCCCGCCTGTTCCGCGGCCCGCAGTCCCGCCAGCACGGCGCCCAGGTCCGCGCCGCGGGTGATGGCCTTGAAGCGCCCCGCGTCCAGGCTGTCGAGGCTCACCGTCACCCGGTGCAGGCCCGCGTCTTTCAGGGCGCCCGCCAAGGGGGCCAGGCGCGTGCCGTTGGTGGTGAGGCTGAGGTCCTCGATGCCGGGGACACGCGCCAGGCGCTCCACCAGCGCGGGGAGGTCCCTGCGCAGCAGGGGCTCGCCGCCGGTGAGGCGCAGGCGCCGCAGGCCCAGGCCGGCCAGGACGCGCACCAGGCGCTCCATCTCCTCGAAGCTGAGCAGGTCCCGCCGGGGCAGCCATTCCACGCCCTGCGCCGGCATGCAGTAGACGCAGCGCAAGTCGCAGCGGTCCGTCACGCTGAGGCGCAGGCTCGTCATCACCCGTCCGAAGGAGTCCGTCAGGCGCACAGTTCCTCCTTGCGTCCGGCTTCAGGGGAGGGATCCGGCCCAAGTCCCAGGGCCGCGGCGTCCTCGGCCCCGTCCGACAGGCGCGTCACCTGGTCGAGGCGTGTGATGAAGATCTTTCCGTCGCCGATCATGCCGCTGCGGTTCGCCTTGCAGATCGCCGCCAGGGCCGCGTCCACGCGCGCGTCCTCCACGACCAAGGTCAGCATCCACTTCGGCAGCACCCCGATGCCGGACGAGGACCCGGGATCCCCGGAATAGCGCAGGCCCTTCTGGCGCCCCCGGCCGAAGACCCTCTGGCGGGTCAGGGCCGGAAAGCCGGCTTCCCACAGGGCTTCCGCCGTCGGCTTCCACCGGTTGGCGCGGATGATGGCCGTGATTTCGCGCAGCATCAGGCCTCCCCGGGGGCGGCTTCAAGGGCCGCGGCGCAGGTCTTGAACTCGGGCATCTTCGACAGCGGGGACAGGGCGTCCTGGGTCAGGCGATTGGAACAGCCGTCCCCGGGGAAGTGCATGGGCACGAACAGCGTCGAGTCCTCCTGGCCGGCGTTCAGGCGCACGTCCAGGACCAGCTCGCCCCTGCGGGTCCGCACCCGAGCGCGGGAGCCATCCGCCAGGCCCAGGCGCTCACCCGTGGCGGCGCTTAGCTCCACAAAGGCCTTGGGCGCGGCGCGGTTCAGCTCCTCGATGCGGCGGGTTTGGGTGCCGCTCAGATAGTGGTGCAGCAGGCGGCCGGTGGTCAGCCTGAAGGGGTAGTCCGCGTCAGGCTCCTCGCTCGACTCCCTCCAGGCCAGGGGCCGCATATGGGCCTTGCCGTCGGCGTGCTGGAAGCGCTCCGTGAACAGGCGCGGCGTGCCCGGATGCCCGACCCCGGGGCAGGGCCAGAACAGGCCCTTGTTGCGCTCCAGCTTGGTGTAGTTCATGCCGCTGTAGTCCGCGCGTCCGCCGCGCGTGCAGCGGGCCAGCTCCACAAAGGCCTGCTCCACGGATTCGAACTTGAAGTGGCGGCCGGCACCCAAACGTCCGGCCACGCCGCAGATCGCCTTCCAGTCCGGCCTGGCCTCCCCGGGCGGGGCCACCGCCGCGCGGCGCAGGACCACGCGGCCCTCGATATTCGTCATGGTGCCCTCTTCCTCGGCGTAGGCCGCGGCGGGCAGGACCAGCTCCGCCAGGGCGCAGGTCTCGCTGAAGAAGAGATCGCTCACCATCAGAAAATCCAGGCCCTTGAGCGTGCTGACGCTCTCTGAGGTCTTAGCCGCGCTGATGGCTGGGTTGGAGGCCATGATCCACATGCCCCGCACCTTGTCCGCGTTGCGGGCCTGGAAAAGCTCCTGGGCTGACAGGCCCTTGCCCGGCAGCTCCCCGGGAGCTATCCCCCAGACCTCGGCCACGGCCTGGCGGTCCAGGTCGTTCTCTATGCTGCGGTAGCCGGGCAGTTGGTCGGCCTTCTGGCCCTGCTCGCGGCCGCCCTGGCCGTTGCCCTGGCCCGTCAAAGTGCCGAAGCCGCCCGAGGCCAGGCCCACCTGGCCCAGGGCCAGGGCCACCTGCAGGAAGGCCATGACCGTCTCGGGCCCTTTGGCGTGCTGTTCCACGCCGCGCCCCGTCAGGATGACGCTGGGGGTGCAGGTCGCCAGCCACTCCGCGGCCCGACGGATGTCCTCCGCCGGCACACCGCTTAAGGATTCGGCCCAGGCCGCGTCGCAGTCGCGCACGGCCTCCAGGGCCTCCTTGGCGCCGCTGCAGCGGGAGGCCAGGTAGGCCTCGTCCACCGCTCCGCGCGCCTGCACCTCGTGCAGGAGGGCCAGGGCTATGGCCAGGTCGCTGCCCGGGCGGGCCTTGAGGTGCAGGTCCGCCAGCTTGCTCGTCTGGTTGACCCTCGGCTCCAGCACGATGACCTTGCAGCCCCGGCGCTTGGCGTGGCGCACGAAGACCGCGATGGGCGGCAGGCACTCGGCAATGTTGGCGCCGGCCAGCACGATGCAGCGGCTGTGCTCCAGGTCGGACAGGGGAAAGTGCAGACCCCGGTCCAGCCCCAGCACAGCGTTCTGGGCCGCTGCCGCCGAGCTCATGCAGTAGCGGCCGTTGTAGTCGATGTTGGCCGTTCGCAGGGCCACACGCGCGAACTTGCCCAGAAGGTAGACCGTCTCGTTGCCCAGGGCTCCGGAACCGTAGACCGCCATGGCGTCGCGCCCGTGGGCGGCCTGCACTTCCCGCATGCGCCTGGCCGCGTGGTCCAGGGCCTGGTCCCAGGGGATGGGCTTGTATTCGCCGTCCACGCGCAGAAGCGGCGTGGTCAGCCTTTGGGGGTGGTCCAACTGGAGGTGCGCGGTCTGGCCCTTGATGCAGCTCAGGCCGCGGCTGGTCGGGAAGTCGCGGCGGCCACGCACCTTGACCACCTTGTTGGAGTTCAGGTCCACGGTCAGCTTGAGGGCGCATTGCAGGGCGCAGTAGCTGCAGTGGGTGGCCACCGCGCGCTCACCCTCGTTCCAGCCCGCGACGCTGCCCTCCATCAGGATCGGCATCAGGCCGCCAGTTCGCTTTCCTGGCGCCGGCGTACCCAGGCGATGTAGCGGGTGAGGCAGCGGCCGCTCTTGAGCATCTCCAGGGCCTCCTGGAGCCCGTCGGACAGGGACTCCCTGCCGCCGAACATCCACAGCCTGAAGGCCGCGTTGTACAGGACCAGGTTGCGCTCGATGGCGATGGAAGGGTGCTCCTCGCCGGCCAGCACGCGCTCGATGATCTCGGCCTGTTCGGCGGCCGTGTATTCCTGGCGCAATTCCGCGTTGAGCTTGAAGGTGCTGGGGTCCAGCGGCAGGCGCCGGCTGCGGCGGCCGCGGTTGAGCACGAAGGCCGAGGACACCTTGTGCACCGGCAGGTCCTCGCTGCCGTCGAGCCCCTGGACGATCACGAGGCGGTCGACCCCCTCGGGCAGGGGCATGGCCGACAGGCGTTCCACCGCCGACTGGTGGTTCACGCCCACCAGCATCTGCCGCGCGCCGGCGCTGTTGAGCAGCTTCTCCGCAGTGTTGAGCAGTGTGCGCACGCCGATGTCCTCCCGCAGCCGGCGCAGGCGGGCCAAGGGCGGGCAGAATATCTCGGAGGAATAGTAGGCCACCTTGCGGCGGCGCAGGTCCCCCCCCGCCTCCTGCGCCGTGGTCGGGGCGCTGTAGCCGGCGGCCTGGAGGATGTCCTCCAGGGAGGAGCCCATCTTGGGGGGCAGGGTCGGCGAGGAATGCAGGAGCACCGGGATCCCGAACCCGGCGCAGAGCACGGACACCGGCAGGGTGGCGGCGAAACCCTTGCGGCCGTCGTGGGGGCCGGCGCAGTCCAGCAGCGTGGGCAGGTCCTGCGGGTCGACCGGGATGCGCCGGGTCTGCTTGCGCAGGGCCTCGGCGAAGGCGCTGATCTCCTGGGGCGCCTCTCCCTTCACCCGCACCGCCATGAGGAAGGCGGCTGTCTGGGCGTCGGAGGACCGCCCGTCCAGGATCATGGCGGCCGCCTCGAGGGCCTCCTCCATGGTCAGGTCGCGCGCGCCTTCCTTGCCGCGCCCCACCTCCTTGATGAACTGGCGCATCCTTCAGCCCTCCTTTTGGATGACGACATGCTGTCCGACGATGCCGGCCTTGAACACGGGGGTCGACCCGCTGTCTGGAGGAGCGGCCTTGCCGTCCTTCAGGCAGATCTTCCAGTCGTGCTGGGTGCAGAAGACGTATTCGCCGCAGACAATGCCCTCGGCCAAGGTGCCGCCCTTGTGGGGGCAGCGGTTGAGCAGCGCCCGCGGCTCGCCGTTGGACAGCAGGAACACGGCCACCTCGCCCCAGGGGCTGGCCACGCGCCTTCCCTGTTGGGGAATCAGGCCCTCCAGCGGCACCTTCAGGCCCGGCGCGGATTCCACGGCTTCCCTTCCTGCCGGGGCCTTCACGCCTGCCCCACGGGCAGGGCCTTGGCCGCGGAATCCTTCCACAGGCCGGCGTCCTTGGCCGCAGCGGCCCAGGGATCCTTGTAGGTGGCCAGGGTGGCTTCCATGCGCTCCACCAGCCCCGGGGCCCGGGTGGGGTCCAGCACCACCGCCTTGATGGCCTCCAGCCCCAGGCGCTCCTGCCAGGGCGCTGTGCGCTCGTTCCAGTTGGCGGTCTCGCGGTAGTGTTGCAGGTAGGCGGCGGTCAGCGCGATGACCTCCTCCGCGCTGTCCACCCGCGCCAGCAGCTCCGCGCCCTTGAGGCTGACGCCGCCGTTGCCGCCGGTGAACACGTCCCACTGTCCGCCGTCCACCGCCACCACGCCGACGTCCTTGATGGCGCATTCCGCGCAGTTGCGCGGGCAGCCCGACACGGCCATCTTAACCTTGGCGGGCGTGTTGAGCATCTCAAACTTCTTCTCCAGGGCTATCCCCAGGCTGGTGGAGTCGCCCACCCCGTAGCGGCAGAACTCGCTCCCGACGCAGGTCTTCACCGTGCGCAGGGCCTTGGCGTAGGCGTAGCCCGATGGCATATCCAGCTCCGCCCAGATCGCGGGCAGGTCCTCCTTCTTGACCCCCAGAAGGTCGATGCGCTGGCCACCGGTGATCTTGACCATGGGCACATTGAACTTCTCCGCCGCGTCCGCGATCCTGCGCAATTCGGCCGGGTTGGTCACCCCTCCGCGGATGCGCGGCACCACGGAGAAAGTCCCGTCCTTTTGGATGTTGGCGTGCAGGCGCTCGTTGACGAAACGGCTGGAAACCTCGTCGGCATGCCTGTCCGGGAAGAGCATATTCAGGTAGTAGTTCACGGCCGGCCGGCATTTGGAGCAGCCTTCCTCGTTTTTCCATCCCAGGACCATGCGCACTTCCTTGCCCGTGCTCAGGGACTTGGCCTTGATCTCGGCCACCACCTCGTCGCGGCTCAGCTCGGTGCAGTCGCAGATGTGCTCCTTCTCCTCCGCCAGGTCGGGCCCCATGGCCATCTTTAGCAGGTCCTGCACCAGCGGCTTGCAGCCGCCGCAGGAGCGGGCCGCGTTGGTGCAGGCCTTGATCTGGTCGACGCTGGAGCAGCCCTTGGTCTTGATGGCGTCCAGGATGCTCTGCTTGGAAACCCCATTGCAGGAGCACACGATGTCCGCCGGGGCCATGGCTTCCACCCCGGCGGCCTCCTTGACCTCCTTGGAGGCCGCGCCGAAGAGCGCGGACAGGCGGGCCTCGCCGTCGGGCTCGCGCATCAACTGCAAAATTTTCTGGGAATCGGAGGTGTCGCCGTACAGCACCCCGCCCACCACCCTGCCCTCGCGGGCCAGGACTTTCTTGTACACGCCGCTGAAATCGTCGCGGAAGCGGTAGGCCTTGGTTTCGCCGACCTCGTTGAATTCCCCGGCCGAGAACACGTCCACTCCGGACACCTTGAGCTTGGTGTGGATGGTGGAGCCGGTGTAGGCCTCGCCCTCCGCGCCGCAAAGGGAGCGGGCGAGCACCAGGCCCTGCTCGTAGAGGGGCGCGACCAGGCCGTAGACCAGCCCGCGGTGCTCGGCGCACTCGCCCACAGCCCACACATGGGGTTTGGACGCGCGCATGAAGTCGTCGCAGACGATGCCCCGCTTGATCTCAAGCCCGGCGGCCTTGGCCAGCGCCACGTTTGGCTTGATGCCCACGGCCATCACCAGGAGGTCGGCAGCGAGCACGCGCCCGTCCTTGAGTTGGAGGGCCTGGACCCTGTCCTCGCCCAGGATGCGCTCGCTCTGCGCCTCCATGGTGAACAGCATGCCCTGGCGCTCGAGGTCCTGCTGCAGGAGCTTGGAGGCGAATGGATCGAGCTGGCGTTCCATGAGGCAGTCCAGGACGTGCACCACGCGGGCCTGCATGCCCAAGTTGAGCAGGCCGCGGGCCGCCTCCAGGCCCAGCAGGCCGCCGCCGATGACCACCGCGTGCTGGTAGCGCCGGGCCGCCTCGCGCATGGCCTCGCAGTCCTTGACGTCCCTGAAGGCGATGACCCCTTCCTTCTCCACGCCCGGCAGGGGCAGCATTACGGGCAGGGAGCCGGTGGCCAGGATCAACTCGTCGAAACCCAGCTCCTGGCCGTTGTCCAGCGAGGCCGTGCGGGCCTCCAGGTCCAGGCCCGTGACCTCCGCGCCCGTGTACAGGGCGACGCCGTGCTCCTCGTACCAGCTGTAGGGGTTGAGGATGATGTCCTCAAGTCCGCCCTCCCCGCCCAGCACCTTCGACAGCAGGATGCGGTTGTAGTTCGGGTGGGGCTCGGCGCCGACGATGGTGATGTCGAAGGCGTCGGGCTCAAGGCGCAGGATCTCCTCGACGCAGCGGACGCCGGCCATGCCGTTTCCTACGACCAGGATTTTGCGTTTCATTGGTCCTCCGGTCCTACAGGGTCTTTTCGCCGGTGCGTATGGTCATCGCCTCTTCCACTTCGCTGACGAAAAGCTTGCCGTCGCCGGGATGCCCGGTCCGGGCGCCCTGCTTGAAGGCGTCCACGGCCTTGGCCAGGTTCTCGTCCTCCACCACGGTCATGAACAGGGTCTTGGCCAGTTCGTCATAGCGCGTGGCCCCGACCTGGATGCCGCGCTGGCGGCCCCGGCCGAACACGTCCATCTTGGTGAAGGCGATGATGCCCGCGGTCTCCAGGGCCTCGATCACCTGCTCTTCGCGTTCGGGTCGCACAACGCAGCGGACCATCTTCATGGGCGTTCTCCTTGGGGTGCTAGCAAAGGGCCGGGTATGCGAACTCTTCGGTGCTGACGCGCACCGTTTCCGTGATCTTGCTGATGAAAATCTTGCCGTCGCCGACGGATCCCGTGCGGTTCGCCCGGATGACGGCCTCCACCGCGGCGCCGACCTGGTCGTCCTGGACCACCAGGATCAGCTGCCACTTCGGCAGGAGGCGCACGCCGCCTTCCCCTTCGCCACCGCGCAAACCCTTCTGCTTGCCGCGGCCGCTGGCCCTGTGGCGGGTCATGGCAAAAAAGCCGGCTTCCCTCAATTCGCGGGCTGTGGCGTTCCACTTGCTTGAACGTAACAGGCACATGACTTCTTTCATCCTGGAGGTCCTCTCTGACACAGGGTTGACGAAACGGCCCGGTTCCCGCCCCAGTGGGCCCCCGAATCCGTCTCTATATTATTCAGCAATTTCCATGCCATCTCCCAAAAAGCGCTTTCGCCGTGATTTGGAACCATGACAGTGCCGCAGGGCTACGAAATTGTCAGGCCTAACAGGGCCTCCAGTGGCCCGGCTCCGATCCTGGGGTCAGGGCCTTGTATAAAAAGACCGTACCCGTTCCTTCCCCTCCCTTGCCAGAAGGGGAAGAAACAGGTGGCGGTCTCCGATCAAACCGGGTCCGGCAGGAGGAAGAGAACCGGCCCGGCTGCGTAAGCCCTAGAAACCGAGCTGAGTCTGCAGGATCGTCGAGCTGTAGGACGGCCGCGAAGACACCCCGACGGCGGAGGCTTCCTGCTCCAGACTGAAGCGAAGCGTTCCGCCCGGCCACCAGCTCAGGCCGCCCAGGTAGCGCGCGGAATCGAGGCTATGGTTGCCGTACACAGTCACTTGGTCGTAACCGAAGACCAGTTGCAGCGGGTCGCACAGGTATTGGCTGAGCGTAACGGTGAATCCGTTGCGGTCCGCTCCATCGGTGATGGTCGCAGGCAAGGTGACGTTTCCGCTTCCACTGCGGTTGATGAACTCCAATTCCGCGGCAAAGGACTTGCCCGGCAAGGCGTAACGGGCGTATTCATCCGTGAAGGTCTTGGGTTTGTTGGGGAACCCGACCACCCCCGGGGTGGAGAAGACCTCCCCATAGAGGAGGGATGCGCCCAGCTTCAGCGTCTTCGCCGGCGTCAGGGTGACATTGGCCACAAAGTCTTGGTCCGGCTGTCCCAGTACGGTTTTCGAGGCCGCCAAGAGGTCGGGGCCCTGTCCGTTGACCCAGGCCGCGTCGGCCTCGATCAGGTCCGCATCCTGCCAGGCCAGCATCATTCCGTCGTCCCAGTAGGTCGAGGTACCCATGACCCCGCCCGCCGTGTTGTATATAGTGCTGTAGTCCACCAGCGTCAGCTGGTCGGGCCGGTACATCCTGTTTAGGCCGAAATGGGTCTTGAACTGCCCGGCGGTGAGGGTCAAGGGCAGCGCGACGGCGCCCGTGAATTTGGATAGGTCCACGGTCGCGTAGGCGTTGAGCAGCGTCATCCCGTAGGTGGCGCCGAAAGCCGCCCCGGTGCCGGTGACCGACTGGCCGGCCAATTCCGACAGCATCACCAGCTTGACGCCCGGATAGGCGTCGGCCGTGACGCCCAACTGGAAGTGCTTGACGTAGTTGCCGGCCTCTCTGTAGCTGTGGGCCATGTTGCCGCTCGCCTCGCCCAACACAGACCAGTCCTGCACAAAACCAGTCCAATGCAGCGTGGTCGGGGTGGCCATGGCCGTGGGGCTGGCCGTCGGCGCGGGCGCCTCAGGTGTCGCATCCAAGGCCCGGAGTCCCGACGCGGCGAAAAGGGCGAACGCGAGGGAAAGGCCGAAAGCCCCCCGCCGGCGGGTCGCTCGGGCAAGGGGGGCGCAGATCGCGTGTTCCGTGTTCATTCTTTCTCCGGATGACCGCATTGGACGGCCGAAGGGGCGTCCAATCGGTCCAAAATTGGGCGGCGTCTTGCCGCCCATTTTTTTGATATTGGGATTTTCGGAAATGCTCCGGCCCCCCCTCGGACCGGAGATCCCAATGGAACGCCCTTTAACAGTGGATGATGGCCTGCGGCCCCAGGTACTTCCTCCAGGTCAGCGCCAGGCAGCTGACATAAAAGGCTGCGAAGACCAGGAGCGCAGCGCTGGGACCGCCTGTCAGCGCTATCGACGTTCCGTAGCTCTTGGGCACCAGGAAGGCGCCATAGGCGCCGATCGCCGAAACGAAGCCGAGCACGGCCGCGGCCTCCTTGTTGGAACTCACCAGGGCCCCTAGATATGCCTTGGACTCCGGCTCCGGCTCACCCAGGGAGGCCAGCTTCTCCTTTCGGAAGATCACCGGGATCATGCGGTAGACCGAGCCGTTACCCACCCCTGTGCAGGTGAACAGCAGCAGGAACATGCCGAAGAAGCCTTCAAAGGCGTAAGGTTCCTGGCGCTGGCCCAGGAAAAAAACCACCCCGAGCACTGCCAGGAGCATCACCAAGAAGTTCCAGAAGGTCACCCTGGCGCCGCCCCATAGGTCCGCCATCCAGCCGCCGAGCGGCCGGATCAGGGAGCCCACTAGGGGTCCCAGGAACGCGTAGCTCAGGGGGTTCACACCGGGGAATTCGGCCTTGATGAGCAGTGGAAAGCCGGCCGAATAACCGATGAAGGAGCCGAAGGTTCCGATGTAGATCCAACTCATGGCCCAGGTGTGCCCGCGCTTGAGCACGGGAAGCTGTTCCTTCAGCGGCGCGCTGGAGACCCTCAGGTTGTTCATGAACAGAGCGGTGCAGGTCAGGGACAGGACAATCAGGGGCACCCAAATGAAGGCCCCGTTCTGCAGCCAGACCTGCTTGGCCACCTGGCTTGCCACGCCTTTCACTACCCCCTTGACCATCAGCGTCTGCGGCCCGCCCGCCCATTGGCCGAGCATGGCGACGCCGATGACCATGGGCACCATGAACTGAACCACGCTGACGCCCACATTGCCGCCGCCTGCGTTTAGCCCCAAGGCCGTTCCCTTCAGTTTCTGGGGGAAGAAATAGTGGATGTTGGCCATGCTTGAGGCGAAGTTGCCGCCACCCAGGCCGGAGAAGAAGGCCAGGATCAGGAAGGTGGAATAGGGGGTGGCGGGGTTCTGCAGCGCGAAGCCCAGCCCCAGGGCCGGGATAAGCAGCAGCAGGGTGCTGACGAGGGTCCAGTTGCGGCCGCCGAATTTGGCCACGGCAAAGGAATAAGGCACCCTCAGGGTGGCCCCGCTAAGGCCCGGTAGGGCGGCCAGCCAGAATAGCTGGTTCACCGTGAACGCATAGCCGGCGTCCGACAGATGGGTGGCGATGGCGCTCCACATCTGCCACACGGAAAAAGCCAGGAATTCGGCGAAAATCGAGAAAACCAGGTTCCTGTAGGCGATCTTTTTTCCATCGCGGTCCCAAAACGCCGTATCTTCGGGATTCCAATGCTCGATCCAGCTGCCTCCAGAGGATCCTTGGGAGGCGGCCAAAACCGATTTCATTTCCATTTCAGAAGGCATAAATACTCCTGAGTCGCCGGGCTAGGACGATGATCGGTGCCGGACTGGGTTCCCCGATGGATCCCAATCATGGTGACGGGTGCGCCCAGGCGGCGGTGCCGGCGCAAAAAAAAACCCACTTTTCCCCAAATAAAATGGGGGAAATGCGGGCGACACTGCCATGGGACAAACCTGTCCCTAAACGGAATCCGAAGGCGTCTTGGCTCCGGATTCGAGGTTCTATTGTTTTCTAGGCTATGCTATGCAAGCTTCGTGCCGAGTTAAAAAGTCATATTCATATGAAATTGAAATAGCTTAATTCCATTTTAGGTAGTACAAAAATGTAATTACTTACAAAATAAAAGCCCATAACTATACATTTCAAATTGCCTACAAGTTAGAAGCGTTTTTTAGATGGATTTCCAATTTTCCCATTCTTCAACGGTATTGATATTCACTAAGCAACGCGGTTCCGGGGTCCATGCCTCCAAACCAAGCTCTTCCACCAAAACATGCATGGCTTTCCGGCCCTGACTCAAGCGTTGTTCAATCTCCGGCAGCAAGCCCGGATCGTATATCCCAAAAAGCGGATGCCAGCCGTCGGCTCCGCGCGCAACCAGGCCCCTTTTCCCCGGCTTCCATTGGGAGAGCAAGGCGCGGAAAGCGTCCACATCCAGACCCGGCATATCGCAGGCCGCCACCAAAACGGGGACCGTACTTGCGCAGAGCACGCTTGCCAGTCCGCCGAGCGGGCCCTGGCCGGCTGTGCGGTCCGGGACGACCCGTACGCCGGCCGGCAGGTCGTCCAAGGCTTCCGTGGCGTTATAGATCAGGGGCTCCAGCCCGGCCGCGCGCATTTGTCCCAACAAAAAGGACCCCAGGCTGAGGCCGCCCCAGGGCAGTTTGGCCTTGGATCGGCCGAAACGGCGTGAAGCTCCACCCGCGATCAGGGCGCCCGCTAACGTGAGAGACTCCGGTGAAGGCATGCGGTCCTGGGAATAAGAAGCCTGGCCGGTTCAGGCCGCCCCGACGGGGAGGGGCCCAAGCACGCGGAGCTCGTCCCCGACGGACAGTCTGCCGCCGGGCCCGGCCGGCCGGGTGTTGACCGCGAGCCGGTAAAAATGGTTGAAACGGGAGACTTCGGCCCAGGGCGGGAGGCTTTGTTTGCGCAGCTCCATGAAGCGTTTCATAAAGTCGGCGTTGTTCTCGCCTGTCAGGGGATCGCGCGGCGGAACCACGCAGCGCTGGCAGGGGTTGTTCCCGTCGAACTCGACCCCGCCGATGCTGAAGCGCACGAGGGTGCCCGCCGGGCCGAAGAGGCGGTCCTCCCAGAAGGCGGGCACGCCGTCGATCTCAAGGTTCGAGCGGAAACGCGCCCGGACCTGCTCCACGCTCAGATCGAACCAGCCCCCGACTTCGCGCAGGGTGGCGGTGCTGATGACGGTGGGGCCAGGGGATTCTGTGTCGTCGGGAAAGCCGGCCGCGGCGTTCTCCCGGAAGCTGAGCGGGATCCCGAAAAACGCCTTCAACCATTGTTCCAGGGCTTCACGGTCCGCCTGGACGTCGAAGGACGCTTTGGCCAGGCCGGCGCTCCAAAGGCTCAGGCGACCGGCGCCCAAATCAAAGGACGACCTCAAGAGGTGGACCCGCGCGTTTTTCTTGCCGTTCACGTACTTCCCGGCCTCGTCGAAGATCGCGTAGCGCCGGTCCCAGGCCAGGGCTCCGCTGGGCAGCACCTGCGCCTCCGGGAGCTCGAGGCCGTCGAGCGCCTTCACCGGAAAGATGATGATGCGCGCCAAGCGCGGCGCGAACGCTTCAGACTCCGACATAACCACACCTCGGCAGCTGTGCCCGCCCCCGTCACGGTCCTGAATGTTTGCGTCCGAGGCCGCGCTTGTCCAGCCCGAAAAAAGGCCGAAGAAAGGGCAAATAAACGAATCGGCCCGCCGCGTCCTCGCGGCGAACCGACTCGGATCCATCGAAACCGCGGCGGCCCGTCCAGGCCGCCGGGCCCCGCTTTACCCCAATTCGGGCATGCCCACGCCCACGGGCATCTTCTTCTTCTTGCTTTCCACGGCGAGCCCGGCCTCCAGCGCGCCCGAGCTCTCCGTGATGACGCCGGTGATGCGCTCAAACTCCTTGGAGGTGTGGCTGCGGACGTAGATCAGGACCGCGCCGACCAGCAGGTAGGTCCCCACGATGTACGGAAAATAGTTGGTGGGCGGCGCGGCGGGGACCGGCCAGAAGGGCCCGATGATGGGGACCAGCAGAAGGACCAAAGCCGTGACCGCGACCAGGACGTCCTTGGCCTTCAGCTCGCCTATCTTCTTCAGGTAGAAGGGCGCCGCCAGCGAGATCAGCACATAGGCGCAGCAGAAGCCCATGGCGCCGAAGAGGCCGGCGTCGTTGAAGATGTCGAAGGGGGCGGCGATCGCCATGCTCTTGTTGCCCGCGTAGACCAGGAGCATGACCACCGTGGGGATCAGGAACTGTATCGCCCCGAAAATGGAGAGGGCGATGTGCGGCGTCAGGTTGGTCTTGTGGGAGCTGCCCACGGAGATCGGGAAGATCCCGTAGCGGCCCATGGTGAACATGATGCGGGCGCCGGAATTCAGGCAGGACATGGCCAGGGCGAAGAAGCTGACCATGGCGCCCAGCGAGGTCAAGGTGCCCAGCCAGCCCACTCCCAGGTTGTTGCTCAGCGTCACCAAGGGGGCGGTCAACTGGTCGAGCGTGGGCTTGTTGGTGGCCAGGGCGTGGGTTTCAACGTAGGTGACAAAGATGAAGAACAGACCCGTCAGCAGCAGGCTGGCGATCACGGCCTTTGGGATATTGATCAGGGGTTTCTTGGACTCCTCGCCGAAGGCCGTGGCGGCCTCGAAACCGACCTCGCTGAACACCGCCACCACCACCCCCAGGCCAAGGGGCTTCATGATGCCCGCGAAGTTCAGCCCGGCGAAGGGATGGAGCTGGGCGGCGTCCACGAATCCCGTCTGGCCCATCGCGTAGAGGCACAGCGAGGTGATGATGAACACGGACACGCCTTCCATCAGCAGCATGAGCACGGTGCTGACCGTGATGTCCAGGATGGCCAGCAGCCAGGACGCGCCCACGCAGACCCCGAACATGGGGATCCAGAGGATGTTGACGTGTCCGGCGGCGTCGAAACCACCCTGGGTAAGGAGCAGGGACGCGAAATGCGTGAAACCGGTGACCCCGGCGATGCCGATGAACATATAGGCCCACAAAAGGCTCCAGCCGGACATGCCGCCGACCTTCGGGCCCAGCCCTTTGACCGTGTATTCGTACATGCTGCCGGCCGCGGCGCTGCGCTTGGCGAACTGGTTCAGGCCGAGGGCCACGAACAAAAGCATGACCGCGCCGAACAAAAAGCAGAACCAGCCCATGCTTCCGGCGGTACCGAACATCAGTGGCACAATGAGGCAGGCGGTCATGCTGGGGGAGATCAGGGCGACGGATTGCGCCAGAACCTCCCAGAAATTCAAGGCGTTGGTTTTGAGCTTCATGTGGGTTTGCTTGATCTTGGTTGCTTGATCGGCTGGACTCATAGCAAGCTCCTGAGCTGTCAGGTACGAAGAAAACCGCGGGCTGGGGTAGAAGGCTGTCCAAACCCCCCATGGGTCTGGGCCTCGGCGCTCGGTTCTCGGTGTCGCGACGTGCCTTGCCGCCGGGGAGGGGAACCCGGCGTAAAAAAAAAGCCCACCTCTCCCCCAACAAAAGGGAAGACGTGGGCAGCAATGCCCTGGGACAGACTTGTCCCGTACGGAATCCGAAGCCTAATTGTCGCGGATTCGACGTGGCTGAGCTTGAGCGGTTCTAGACTATGCATGCGTAATGCAAGCTTTGTGCCACCGGCAAAAATAAGCATTCATAAGGAAAAAATAAAAATCAAGGGATCTTGTTTCTACAAAAACGTCATTGCTGACAAAAGATGGGATACAGCATGACAATGTCCCAAAAAAATTAACCAATCATTCCAGCGGCAGGTAGGGCACGCGCGCGCCTTTTTTAAGCGGCGCGGCACCGGCTTTTCGCAGCACCAAGGCGTTGCCCTCGGCCAGACTTCTCATGAGATGGGAGCCTTGGCCGCGCAGGACCGTCACTCGGGCCCGGGTTCCGCTGCCCAGCACCCGCGCCTTCAGAAGCAGCGCCTTGTCCGTGCCGGCGGGCAAGGAATGCGTCAAGATGGCGCCCAGGGGTTTCAAGGGGGCCTGGCCCTCCAGGGCCCGCAGGCTGGGCGCAACATAGGCCGTGAAACACGCGACCAGGGCAGCGGGGTTGCCCGGCAGGCCGAAGATGAGCTGTTTCCCGCGCACGCCGAAGTACAAAGGCTTGCCGGGTTTTTGGGCCACTTTCCAGAAGATCCGCCGCACACCAAGGCCTTCCAGGACGGCCTTGGAAAAATCGCGCTTGCCCACGCTCATGCCCCCTGCGACCAGGAGCACATCGCAGGATTCCAGCAGGCCGGCCAGTTTACGGGCCTGGATCCGGGCATTGTCCGGCAGGCGCAGCAAAGTCGGAAGGCCCAAACCCGCCTCCAACAGGAGGCCGCGCAGGGCAGGGCCATTGCCGTCGAATATCTTTCCGGGCGCGGGCTTTTCGCCCGGGGCCAGCACCTCGTCCCCGCTCGCGGCCAGGGCGACCCGGGGCTGGGCCAGGACCCTGACCCTGTCCACCCCGAAGGAGGCCAGCATGGCCAGGCGCCGGGCGTGCAAGCGCTCACCCCTCAGGGCGAGCAGGCTCCCTTGGGCCCCGTCCTCTCCGCGGAAACGCAGGTTCTGGCCCGGGACCAAGGGAGAGTCCACGAGGATACGGCGTCCCTGGACGCGGACCGCCTCATAAGGGACCAAGGCGTCGGTCCCCCGAGGCATGGGGGCCCCGGTGGTTAGGTGCAGGGCCTGGCCGGCCTTGAGGCGTCCGCGCCAAATCCGGCCTGCATATTGGCTTCCCTGCAGGGCCAGCGTCACCGGAGCTTTTTCCGAGGCCGAGGCGCAGTCCCTGGCCCGGACCGCGTAGCCGTCCAGGGCGGCGTTGTCGAAACGCGGATAGGGATGGGGCGCCCGCACCGGCGCGGCGAGAATCCGGTTCCAGCACT
This sequence comes from bacterium, assembly GCA_035485275.1. Lineage (GTDB taxonomy): Bacteria > Oederibacteriota > JAJYGY01 > JAJYGY01 > DAIDJD01 > DAIDJD01. The sequence goes on along the minus strand of DATHOE010000014.1, from coordinate 42,270 downwards.
GGTCCAGCGCGAGCCGGGCCGGCGGCAAAGGCCGGGAATGTCTCATGATTTCGCGAAGCGCTTGCTCGGGTGTGAGCATAAATCCTTCCCCCATGGACGGCCCAAGCCGGCGCACCCATTATTCACGATTGGACGCCCTATTCCAGCGGCATTAACATGCTAGTCCATGATCGAGCTTCAAGCGGACCGGGCCAAAGAAGGCCCCGCTCCGCCCCCGTCCAAGAGGAAGCGCCGATGTCGCATTACCTTCTTGTTCCGTCGGCCCTGGTGGCCGTGGATTTTTTCCTGCGCCTCTACTTTTGCCTGAGCGTCATCCGCCGCAAGCTTCCCGTGGGGGTGGCCTGGGCCTGGCTCTGCCTCATCCTGCTCCTGCCCCTGGCCGGGACCCTGCTCTACCTCTCCCTGGGCGAATACCGCCTGGGCAGGAAACGCCGGGCCAGGCTGGAGTCCGCCGCGCGGATCATCGACGCGCAGCTGCGCGGCTTGTGCCAGGGCAGGCACCAGGAAGGGGAACTGCAGGAACCGGGCCGCGCTTTGGCCCTTTCCGTGCGCAATTTCTTCGGGGCCCCCCTGCTCACGGGCAACGACGTCGTCCTTTTGGACGGGGCCGACGAGGCCTTCCCCGCCCTGATCGCGGACATTGACCGGGCCCAAAGCGGCTGCGATCTGGAGACCTACATCTGGAGCGACGGCGGGAGGGCCGACGCCGTGGCCGAGGCGTTGATCCGGGCCGCCGGCCGCGGGGTGCCCTGCCGCGTGCTGGTCGACGCCATCGGCAGCCGCGCCTTCCTGGGCGGATCCGTGGCCGGGAAACTGCGCGCCGCCGGCGTCGAGGTCCGGGCCGCCCTTCCCTCGGGCCTCCTGCGTTCCCTCTTCCGGCGCCCGGATCTGCGGATGCACCGCAAGATCACCGTCATCGACGGCAGCGTCGCCTACATCGGAAGCCTCAACCTGGCCGACCCACTCTACTTCAACCTCAGCGCCGGGGTCGGCCACTGGGTGGACGCCCTATGCCGCATCCAGGGCCCGGCGGTGCGCGCCCTGCACCTGGTCTTCCTCGGCGACTGGAGCGTGGAAACGCGCCTGGATCCCGCCCCGCTCGAGAACGCCGCGCCCCCGCGGGACAGCTCCGTGGGCAAGCAAGCCGCCATCCAGTGCGTGCCCTCGGGCCCGGCCCTGAAAAGCTCCGCCATCGAGGAGGTCATGGTCGCGGCGCTGTACACCGCCCAAAGCCGCCTGACCCTCACCACGCCCTACTTCCTCCCGGGCGAACCGCTGTTCTACGCCCTGGTGGCGGCTGCGCGGCGGGGGGTGGACGTGACGCTGATCCTCCCGGAGAAGGTCGATTCCTGGTTCATCCAGCACGCCAGCCACGCTTTTTTCAGGGAGCTCCTTGAGTCCGGCGTGCGGGTGGCCCTGTACGAGGGCGGCCTGCTGCACACAAAATCCCTGGTCGTGGACGGGGCCTACTCGATCTTCGGCTCCCTGAACCTGGATCCGCGCAGCCTGCGCATCAATTTCGAGATCAGCCTGGCCATTTTCGACGGCGCTTTCGCCGCCTCCCTGGGGGCCATGCAGGCCCGCTACCTGGCGCGCTCGCGGATCCTCGAACCCGGCGAAGCCGACAAGGGCGGCGCGCTGGAATCGATCAAGGAGGACATCGCGCGCCTGGCCGGGCCCTTGCTCTGATCCACGGAATAAAGGGGCGCCGCAAGCCATTCTAGGAAGGGCCTGGACGCCCCTTTAGGGCGTCCTTTGAGCCCGGTCTTTCCTTTGTGGAGCGAGCATGGACGCCGTCGAAATGCTGAAAAACGAACACCGGGGGGCCAAGAGCCTCATGGAACAAATCATCAAAAGCGAGGGCCCACAGAGGAAGAGCCTCTTCGAGAAGCTCAAGAAGGAGCTGGAGGGCCACGACAAAATCGAGGAAGAGATCTTCTATCCGGCCGTGTTGAGCAATCCCAAGTCCTCCGGCTTCCCCGCCGTGGACAAACAGGCCCACCAGGCCGTCGAGGCGGCCCTGCTGCACCTGGAGAACCTGTCGATCGGGGACAAGGACTGGCTCGGCGCCTTCAAAACCATGCAGACCCAGCTGCTGGACCACATCGCCATGGAGGAAACCAGCCTCTTCGTCACCATCAAGACGATCCTGAGCGGCCCGGAGCTCGCCAGCCTGGGGGAGAAGATGGAGAGCGCCAAGCCCGGAGCGGCCAAGGTCGCCTAAGGCATCCGGCCCGGGGTCATGGCCGGATGAAGGCGGCGATCTCTTTCGCGAAGGTCCTGGTGTCGATGGGCTTTCCGATGAAACCGCTGTTGGCGATGGCCATGATCTCGGTCCGGCCTTCGGGCATCACCGAGGCGGTGACGAACACTATGGGTATGGCTCGGGTCGCCGGATCCTCGCGTAGGATCATGGCCGCGTCGGATCCGCGCATGTCCGGAAGCCGGACGTCCATGATGATGACGCTGGGCAGCTCCGACTTGGCCAGGACGATGCCCCCGGCCGCGCTCTGCGCCGATAGCACCTCGAAGCCGGCGACCTCTAGGAGGTCGCCTTCGAGCATGAGGTTGTTGAGGTTGTCGTCGACCACTAGCATCTTCTTTTTCACGAGGCCGCGGGGGGCGGCGGCTCCGGCTGGACCGCCTCCACGGGCTGGATCGGCATGTTGAAGCGCACGCAGGTGCCCTGGTTCAGGCCCGCCGACTGCACCGACAGCTTCCCGCCGTGCAGCTCCACCATTTTCTGGGACAGGGGCAGCCCCAGCCCGGTCCCTTCGGTCACGCGCGAATAGGGCGTGTCGACGCGGAAGAAGCCCTCGAAGATTTTCCCCATGTTCTCCGCCGCGATCCCGACCCCGGTATCCCAGACTTCGACCTCGATCACCGGGCCGGCCCGCCAGGCCCGCATCCCGATCTTGCCGCCCTCCGGCGTGAACTTGACCGCGTTCGCCAGCAGGTTGTAGATGATCTCCTTGGTCTTGAGTTCGTCGGCCTCGATATCCGGCAGGTCGTCCGCGATTTCCAGGACCATCTGCAGCTTCTTTTTGCTGACCATGTCCGCCACCAGCATGGAAATCTCGTTGAGCAGGCCCTTGGTGCAGACGCTGGAAAGCGTCAGCTTCATCTTCCCGGCCTCCACCTTCGACATGTCCAGGATCTGGTTGATCAGCAGCAACAGGTGCTTCCCGCTGGTCAGGACGTTGTTGACGTACCTTTTCTGCTTCTCGTTGAGGGGGCCGAAGGTCTCATCGGACAGGACCTCGGAGAAACCGTTGATGGAGTTGAGGGGGGTCCTGAGCTCGTGGGACATGTTCGCCAGGAACTCGGACTTGGCCCGCGCCACGCGCTTGAGCTCGGTGGCCAGCTCTTTCGCCTCCCGGCGCACGATCTCGAGGCCCTTCTCGATCTGCCTGCGTTCGGTGATGTCCTCCATCGCCAGCAGGATGATCCGTTCCTTGCCCATGACGCGCTGTATCTGGCGGGCGTTCAGGAGCATCGTCCGCCTGCCGATGTTGGCGAAGTCATGCTCGACCTCGTAGTTGTCGAAGGTGGTCTTCTGGGGAAGGATGGTCTCGAGCAGCTCCCTCAGCTTGGGGATGTCCCACTGCTTGTTACCCAGGTCGTAGATGAGCTGCCCCACCGTCTCCGCGGGCTTGGTCTTGAAGACCTCATAAAAGGAGCGGCTGACCGAGACGACCCGGAGATCCTGGTCCAAAGCGATCAGGGGCTCCCGGATCGTGTTGATGATGCTCTCGGAATATTCCTGGGACCCCGAACCCGTCTTGACCTTCATTTTGACGCCCTTCGCGCCGCGGGCTTCGGCCTTGGGCGCCTTCGCTTTTTTCGCCCGCGGCTTGATCCTCGAACGCGGCGCCGCGGCCCTCATCGGGACACCGCGAGCGTTTCCGCGGACCTGGGCGCGTCCGCCTCCGCCGCCTGGGGCAGGGTGAAGCTGATGGCCGTGCCCCCCTTGGGCGGGGCTTCCACCTTCACCTCGCCTTTGCCGGCCTCCACGATTTTTTTGACGATGGCCAGGCCCAGGCCCAGCCCTTTGGCGTCCTCGATCCCCGGTTTGTCGATCTGATAAAAGGCGTCAAAAACGCTTTGCCGCTCCTCGCCGGGTATGCCTTGGCCGTTGTCCGCGACGGTGAAACGGACCAGGCCGCCTTCCCGGACCGCCGAAATAGCGATCTTCGCGGCGTAATGGTCGTTGAATTTGACGGCATTCTCGATGAGGTTCTTCATCAGAATCTCCATGTGTTTCTCGCTGATGGACAGGTCAAGATCGAGGGGCAGGTCGAACTCGTATTCAATTTTTTTCGGGCCGGGCCTGTTCATGATGGACACGGCCAGCGCCTCGACCTGCGCGCGGTCCAGCCCGGCGGCGTCCGACCCGTCTTCACCGGGCACCGGCGCGTGCACGGTCAGGAAATCGAATATCTTGTCCATCATCGCCAGGAAATCCGTCGCCAGGTCCACGGTGCTCTCGATGGACTGCTTGAAGGCCTGGTCGGAAACCAAGCCGCTCGACTCCCTCAGCGTCCCCAGGCGCTCCAGGCTGACTGCCAGGGGCATGCGCAATTTGTCCGACATGAGGCTCAAAAAGCTCTCTTTCCTAAACTGCTCCTTTCTCTGCGCCGTGACGTCGTGCAAAAGGATGACCACGCTGGCCAGGGCGCCGTCGGCGTCCCTGACGAGGCTGGAGCTGAACGAGAGGATCAGGGGCTTGGCCGTGTGGGTCTGGGGCCGTTCCATGTCGAAATCGAGGTCAACCACGGCCAGGTCGTGCTCGAGTTGGCCGTAATGGGCGATGCGGAAATCCCTGCCCAGTCGTTCCAGCCAACCCGGCGCGGGGTCGTCGAAGCCAAGCAACTCGCGGGCTTTCTGGTTGTAGCGGACGATCCTGAGCCCGGCGTCGCACACCAGCAGCCCGTCGTTCATCCGATTGATGACGCGCTCGAATTTCTCCTTCTCGTCGATTTGTGTGCGGTAGCGGTTCAGGCGCAGCAACGTCTTGACCCGGGCCGCCACCTCGTGGCGGTCGAAGGGCTTGGTGATGAATTCGTCGCAGCCCGCCTCTATGCCCTTGATCCTTTCGCTGACCTCGTGCAGAGCCGTGACCAGGATGACTGGCAGCCCCTGCGTCTTTTCCCCCGCCCGGATCCGTCGCGTCACCTCAAAGCCGTCGACCAGCGGCATCATCACATCAAGCAGTACGAGGTCGACCTCCCGCGTTTCGAGGATGGCCAGGGCCTCGGAGCCGTTCGCGGCCGCCAGCAGCTCGAAATGGCCCGGCTCCAGGATCGCCTGCAAAAGCTCGATGTTCCGGGCCTCGTCGTCCACAATGAGGATGGTCTGGGCTTTCGTCATGGTTGCTTCCCCAAAGCTCGGTTATGAATCCACTTTTTCGAGGCCGGTCCGCGCCGGATACAGGTAGGAGGCCTTGTACGCCGGGCCGTATAGCATGATCGCGGTGAAGCACACGAAGAGTTCGAGGAAAAGCGGTCCCAGCACGAATCCCGCGATGCCGAAAGCCTCCATCCCCGCCACGAAGCCGATGAGCATAGTGATCCCGGAGATGCGCCCCCAGGTGCGGGCCAAGGTCGGCCGGACCACCAAATCGGCCAGGCCCGCCACCAGGGGCAGTGCGACGAAGAGGCATTCCCAGGACCGGGTCGTCTCCCCCTCGAGGAAAAAATAGGCGGCCAAGCCGAGCACCAGGAAGCCCGAGCCCAAAAAGGGTATGAGCTGGAAGACCCCGCACAGGACCGCCGCGAGCAGGAAATTGGGCCGGCCCAGGATGAACCAGAACACCGGCAGGGCCGCGAGGAAGGCCGCCAGGGCCGTCACTCCCTGCACCACGTAGGTCGCCTTGAGAACCTCCTTGGCGCGCTGGCCGAGCCTTTGCAGGGTGACCAGCCATTTGGGGGGCGTGTGCTCGAGGATGTGCTCCCAGAAATCCGGCCCATGCAGCAGGGAGACGTGCATGATCATGACCAGGACCATCAGGTGCACGCTCGCCACGGCCAGGCTCGAAACCGTGCGCAGCGCCAAGGGCAGGAGGGAGGCGGGGTCCAGGATCAGGGCCCGGAGCCCCTCCAAAGGCATTCCCGAGGGCGCGCCCGTCGCCAGGGGCGCCGCGGAGACGTGCTGGGTCAGGCGGCATTCCAGGGCCGCCATCTGGGCCTTGCTCCAGTCCATGGTCTGGCCATAGAAGGCCAGACCATGGGTGACGAGCAGGTCGCGGTTTCGGTAAAGGACCAGGAGCGGCAGGAAGAGGCCCACGATCACCGCGGCCAGCACGACGAATTCGGTCACAAAGGCCGCAAAATTCCGTGATTGCACCAGGGACATGCCCAGCCGCCGGGGCGCGTGCGCGATGCCTTTCAGTTTCTTGTACAGGGGATAGGCCACCACCGCGAAGGTCAGGCCGATGAGGCCGCTGTACAGGTATCCCGAAAATGCCACTGCGATGACGCCGACGACGGGCAGCCAGATATAAAGGGCCTTCATCCCAGAATCTTTGGAGCGCTTGATTTTCCTCATTTTTGCGCGGACCTGCGCTCCGGCTGGCGGGGGCTGGAGCGCTTGCGGCGGTTGAGGGAATACAGCACATAATGTCCCCCGTTCTTCACGTAAAGCCTCTGTTCGGCGGCGCTCCAAAAACGGCCGCCTTCGACGGGCATGTATCCCTGCTTTAGCGCGCTCTCCTCGATCTCGTCCGCGGCCCTGCTCAGCAGGCGCGGAAGGTGCCCGAGATTGCGGTATTCCCCGCCCTCCTGCAGCAGCACCTCCCCGTTTTGGGGGTCGAAAAAGTGGCTGGTGTCCAGGCGGACCAGGCGCTCATCGCGCTTCCCTGCCTTGTCCTTGCAGTCCTCGAGGCGGTCCATCGCTTCCCGGGCGTCGTCCTCCGCTTCCGTGTCCAAGTGCCTCTGGATGTCGAATTGGTCCGTCATGCTGGCGCCTCATCAATGAAGGTTCCGTCCGCGCGGCCCCTAGGGCTGCGGCGGGTTCTCGAAGGGCGTGGCCTCTTGCGGGGCGTTCACGGTGGGCGTGGTCGCCACCGGCGAGCTTTCCACGAGGGCGTTCACGGTTGGAACGGGCACCACGGGCGCGAGGATATCGGGCGCCAGCACCTGCGGCGCATCCACGACCGGCGCATCCACCACGGGCGCGCTGGACACGTACGCGGTCGGCGCGGGCGTGGGCGCCGGGGTCGCGGTCGGGACCGGCGTGGGCTGCGGGGTGGCGGTCGCGGCCGAGCCCCCTTGGGCCTGCGTCGTTCCGTCGTCGGCGATCAGGGCGGTGCCCGCCGAGGCCCCGAAAACGGCGGTGAAACAAAGCGCGAGCCAGGTGCTGTTTTTCATGAGCCCTCCCCCAATAGGACGTCTTCGTCCTCATGCGCCATGATCAGAAAGGTCTTTTTGACGGCGTTTCGCGCATCTTCCCTGGCCTCGATCTGTTCAAGCGCCAGCTTCCTGATGAGATCGGCGAGGCGTTTGCTGTCGAAGATCGCGTCGGTCCGGTGCTTGCGGTACACCTCAAACAGGAGGTAGAAGATGACCGGGATTTCCAGCGCGTACAGGACCGCGGTGGCGACGTAGCCGACGAGTTGCAGCCTCGTCCCGCCCTCTGAAAAGGCGAGGTACACCGCGGCGCCGGCCGTCGCCAGGGCCGCCAGGGCCACCCAGCGCAGGATCGGCACCTCATGCTGCGCCTCCATCCAGGAATGCCACAGCCAGCCGAAGACCTTTTTTATGTTGGTACGGTGGATCCCCATGCCGACGCCCGTGCCCATCGATTTATTGGTCATCACCATCTCCTGCTTTCGAATGGGCGCGCGACCCTGAAGCCGCGCCCCCCAATGGATTGCGCCTTTAGACCACCGGCCGGCCCTGGATCAGGCGGACGAGGATCATGATGACGGCGACGATCAGCAGCACATGGATGAAACCGCCCATGGTGTAGGACGTGACCAGGCCCAAAAGCCAAAGGATGAGGAGAACGACCGCGATGGTGTAAAGCATGGTGCCTCTGTGGTTGGGGAGAAGTGCCGCTGGAGCCTTTCACCCTCTAAAGGCTTCCAAGGACCCGTTTATTCCGCCTATCTGCGGGCCGGGACTGGCATTCGTGGAATAAAGAGCCGATTCTCCGCCTATATAAATGCAGTCATCCCTAAGGAGGTAACCATGCAAGGAAAGATCCGTTTGACGCTTGGAATGGGGCTTTTGGCCGCCCTTGCCCTGGCGCCCCCCCAAAGCGCCCACGCCGACCCCCGGGGCCTTGGTTTGGGCGTCATGGTGGGCGAACCGACCGGAGTCACCGGCAAAGTCTGGCTGGACGACACGAACGCCTTCGATTTCGCCATCGGAAGCTTCGGCTACTACGCCGACAGCCCCTATTCCGGGGTGAACGTGCACGCCGACTACCTGTGGCACCATTACGGCATCTTCGGCGACCCCGGATCCCAGGCTTACACCCGCCTTCCGATCTATGTAGGCGTGGGCGGCATGATGGCCAGCCCCGGCGTGGCCGGCGTGCGTGGAGTGCTGGGCATCACCTGGCTCTTCCGGCAGCCTTTCGACCTGTTCTTCGAGCTGGCTCCGACCCTGGTCATCGCGCCGGGCCTGGGCTTCGGCTTGGACGCGGGGCTGGGCGGAAGGTTCTACTTCTTCTAGGCCCCCTTCCGCGGCTTCAACGAAAAAGGGCCGCCCGGATCGGGCGGCCCTTTTTTTTGGGATTTCTCAGCGTCCCCGGAACAGATCCTTCTGGGTGTCGATGGCGGATTTCAGCCTCCTGAGGTCCAGGGGCCATTCAAGGTAGTCGACGGCTCCCATCTTGATCGCGTCGACCACGTCCCAGAGCCGGAACTTGGCCGCCATCATGATCACCGCCGCCCGTGTGTGCTCCAGGAGCAGTTCCGACATGAGTTCGGCGCTGTTCACGCCTTCTATATCGCAACTGAGCAATATGAAGGCAGGCAGGAAGCGCCGGGTCTTCGCCAGGGCGTCCGTGGATGAGGCGGCCGTCAACACCGCGTGGCCTTGGCTCTTGAGGAACTCGCCAAGAAGGCCCGTGGATACGCCCGCGCCGACGATGACCAAGGTCGTCAGCGGCGTTTTTTCAATCGGGTTTGAAGCCTCCGGCGCTCCCGTGTTACCGTCCCCGGACCCGTTTTGTTGCATGGCGCCCACTTGCTCCCGGACACTACCTTCGTCCATCCGGCTTCCACCCCTTCAAAGAAGGGGGCCTCGCTTTCGGTCCTCAGTAATTGACGGGTAAAGTCTTGCGCACGTCCGTGTGCTGGACGTAAGGGGGCGTGTCCTTGGCTTCCTGCTCCGCGGTGGCGACATCCTGCGTATCGGCTCCGACGGAGTAGTTCAGCTCCTCGCCGGCGTCGATCAGGTCCGGATCCGCGATCTGGTCCCGGTTCGTCCGGTACAGGAGCGGCCATTGCATCGGATCCCCCAGCATGCCCTGCCTGGAGGCGATCAGCCAAAGGCTGTCCCCTTTGCGCACGACATAATGCAACATGGCCGTGGGGGCCGCGGCGGTGGGCTGCTCCGTCGGCTCCGGGGTGGCCGCCTGGGGCGTCGCTGCCGGGGAGGGGGTGGCGTCCGGCTTGATCTCTTCCTTGTTCGCGCAGCCGGCCACGGCGAGCGCCACAGCCAGGCTTCCGTAAATCATGGGGGCGATTTTCACTCTTTCTCCTGCGGATGTTTTTCCGGCGCGGCGGAATTGCGGGTGCGCGGAAACTACATCTAGATGCGGAGAAGACCGGATTTATTCCTTACGACGCAAGGATCCGCGACAGAAACCCGCTTGCCCGGGGTCAGAGGGGCTGGAAGAGCCTCGGCTCCGGGGCCGCCATGGCCAGCTTGCGCAGCTGGTCCCGGGCCCTGGCCAGGCGCGACATGACCGTACCCATGGGGATGCCCAAGGTCTTGCTGATGAGGATGTAACACATGCCCTGGACGTCCCGCAGCTCAAGGATCCTGAGGCTGTCCGGGCTGAGACGCTGCTTCAGGTCCCTCAGGAGCGCCAGTTTCTGCTGCTTCTGGGTCTCCAAGTCTTCGTTCTGCACGCGATCCACGGCCATGCGCCCCATGTACACCTCGAGGTCCTCCTCAAGGCTCACCAGCACCCGGTTGCGGGTGCGCAGGCGGGCGTAGCACAGGCGCAGGCAGATTTGCCTAAGCCAGGCGTAGATGGGCGCCCTGAAAACGTAGTCTTTGAGCTTGGGCATGGCGATCAAGAAGGTATCCTGGACGATATCTTCGGCCTCGGAATCATGGCCGCCCAGGAAGTACATGCTCGTCCGCAGAAGCCTGGGCTGGTACATCCTGAAAAACGTTCCTTCCGCTTCGGGGTCACCGGCGATGACCTTTTCCACCAACTCTTGTTCTCCAACCACGACCACACTCGGACAGGGCACTAGGATTGCCAGATTTGGAACTATTTTCCCTACTGATGAATGCCGTTATTCTCCCCTTTATTCCCTAGGCAAAGGGGAAATACGCCTCAAACACCGAGAATTACCCTTAATAAATGGGCTTTACCGTCCACCCTCAGCCTGATCCGCCCTGCTGAGCCAGCGGGAATAGGTATTCCGTCAAGTTCCAGGCTTTTGACGCCCCTGGACACGGAATCCGGGTTGCTCACCTGTATCTGCCAAGGAGTGCCTTTCCAGTCCAAAAACAGCTCGAATCCCGGCCACTGGGGCGGGATGCACGGATCGATGCCGATGGCGTCGCCGTGCAGGCTGAGGCCGAGGATGGATTCCACGCCCACGCGCAGCATCCAGGCGGCGGAGCCAGTGTACCAGCTCCAGCCCCCCCGTCCCACATGCGGCGCCTGCGAATAGACGTCGCCGGCCATGACATAGGGTTCCACCTTGTAGCGCTGCATGCCCGCCCGCGTGCCGGCCGCCCGAACAGGATTCAGCATGGTGAACAGTTCGTGGGCCTTGGCCCCATCCCCGAGCCCGGCGAAGGCTGCCACGCTCCAGGCCGCCGCGTGGTTGTACTGTCCGCCGTTTTCACGGATTCCCGGGAGATAGCCCATGATATAGCCGGGGTCGGGATCGGCCTTGGCAAAGGGCGGGGAGAGCAGGAGCTGCAGGCCGTCGCTTTTCTTCCACAGGTATTCTTCCAGGGCGGCCATGGCGCGCGCGGCCCGCGCCGGGTCGGCGGCCCTGGACAGGACCGCCCAAGACTGGGCGATGGAGTCGATGCGGCATTCCGCCAGACCGGCGGAGCCCAGGGGGCTCCCGTCGTCGAAAAAGGCCCGGCGGTACCAGTCACCGTCCCAGCCCTGGGCCTCGGCCGCGGCCGCGATCTCCAGCGCCTTGGCGCGCCATAGGGCCGCCCGCGCGCCGTCCCCGCGCCCTTCCGCGACCCCGGCGAAGCGCCTGAGATTCTCCACCAGGAACCAGGCCAGCCACACGCTTTCACCTTTCCCACCCTCGCCCACCTTGTTCATGCCGTCGTTCCAGTCGCCGCTGCCCATCAAGGGCAGGCCGTGGCTCCCGGTCTTGAGGCTGCAGTCCAGCGCGCGCGCGCAGTGCTCGTAGAGGCTGCCGTCAGTCCCCGAGACCGCGGGCTGGAAATAGAGGTCCGCCTTGCCCGGCTCGAGGGCCGGGCCCTCGAGGAAGGGCACGCGTTCGTCCAGCACCGCGGCGTCTCCGCTCTCCTCGGCGTAGCGCGCCACAGCGTAGGGCAGCCACAGGCGGTCGTCGCTGATGCGCGTACGCACGCCCGCGCCCAGGGGCGGATGCCACCAATGCAGGACGTCCCCTTCCGCGAACTGCTTGCCCGCGGCCAGCAGGATATGGGCCCTGGCTATGTCGGGATTGGAGCGGACCACGGCCAGGACGTCCTGCAGCTGGTCCCGGAACCCGTAAGCGCCGCCGCACTGGTAGAGGGCGCTGCGGGCCCAGATCCTGCAGCTGAGGGTCTGGTAGGGCAGCCAGCGGTTCAGCATCAGGTCCATGGCCCGATCCGGGGTCCTCACCTGCAGCGCTCCCGCGCTTCTTCCCCAAAAGGCCTTGACGCCTTCCAGCAGCGCGTCGAGGTCGGCGTTGCGGTAGGCCGCGGACAGCGCGGCGACCTCTTCCCTGTCCCGGCCCTGGCCCAGCAGGACCCGGAATTCGGCGCTCTCCCCGGGCCTCAGGGTGACCTGGCTTTGCAGGGCGCCGCAGGGATCCGACCCGGCGCCGGTCTTCCCGGACAGCTCCCGGTCGCGGCCCAGGGCCTGGGGCCTGCGCAGGCTCCCGTGCCTGCCGATGAATTCCCCCCGCTCGCAGGTGAAGGAGCTGTGCTTGCCGCCGACGTCCAGGAATGCGATGGCACCGGGGAAGGCGGCGTTGAAGGGGTTCCGGGCCGTGAGCAGGGCCAGGTCCGGCGGCGCCTCGGTGACGACCGAATGTCCCGTGGACTGGGGCGTGACGCCCAGCACCCATTCGACGTAGGCCGTCAGGCTGAGGCGCCGCGTCCGGCCCGAGACGTTTTTCAGGACCAAGCGGGAAAGCTTGATGGGATCGCCCAAGGGCACGAACTGGGTCAGGCACATCTGGATGCCCTGGGCCGCGGATTCGAAGCGGCTGTAGCCCTGGCCGTGGCTGACGGAGTAGCGGCCTCCCTTGAGGCGCACGGGCAACGCAGAGGGGGTGAAGAGCGCCCCGTTGTCCATGTCGCGCACGTAGATGGCCTCCCCCGGCCGGTCGCTGACCGGATCGTTGCTCCAGGGGCTGAGCTTGTTCTCGCGGGAATTGCCGGCCCAGGTGTAGCCCGAACCGGACTCGGAGACCTGGAACCCGAAGCCGGCGTTGGCGATCACGTTGATCCAGGGGGCTGGGCTGTCCTGCCCCTCCTCAAGGACCACGCGGTATTCGCGCCCCCCGTCCGCGAAGCCTCCCAGCCCGTTCATGAACTCCAGGGCGCCCTCCGCCTCCGGCGGCCCACCATCGGCGTCCTCCGCCGGCCCCAGTTCCGGAGGCCGGCTGCGCTGGGGCGGCACACGGGCCAGCTGCTCGGAGAGGCTGCCGTGCCCGGCCCTCAGCACCACGCGGGCCGCGCACAAGAACAGGTCCCGCTCGGCCTCGGGCAGGAGGCAGGCTTTCACCACGTAAATGCCGCCTCCCCTGCCGCCCTCCGCCGGATCCTGCACCCCGCGGGCCGTCTCCTCCAGGGAGCGCTGCAGGTCCGCGGCGTAGGAGGCGGGCTCCTCGTTCAGGACCACCAGGTCCACGGCCAGGTTCTTCAGGCGCCAATACTCCCAGGCCAGGACGAGCTGCCTTAGGATTTCGCGGTCCGAGGAGCCGTCCATGCGCAGAAGGAGCAGAGGGAGATCCCCTGAGATCCCGTGGCTCCACAGCACGGCGCTACCCAGACGGTTTTTGACCGGCAGATCAGGGGCGGAGCGCAGGCGGGGATCCGGGTAACGCAGGTGGCCCGCCAAAATCTGGAAGAGCCGCGCCTCCTCGGGCTGTATGCCGCGATGGCGCAACTGCACCTGGGCGTGGATCCAGGCCTGCCCGAAAAGGCGCTCCACGTTGGCCCCGTCCTTTATTTTCGTCGCCAGCTCCAACACCTTTTCCCGGCTGGGGGCCGCCATGGTGGCGAAGCTGAGGTGGGCCACGCCTCCGGGTTCGATCAGCACGCGCCTGCGCAGGCTGAAAACCGGATCCAGCACCGCGCCCGCGCTGTTGGAGAAGAGCCTGCCCGGCAGACCCATGGCCGGGTTGAAGATGTCCCGGCCCCGACCCAGGAAGCGCGCCCTATCGGTCTCGAAATGCACGCCGCCCTGGTCGCCCTCCTCCGAAAAACTCAGGTGCGCCGCCCAGACCTCCTCGGCCTTGGAGCCCCTCGGCCGACGGTGCGCCAGCAAAGCCCCCAAGCCGGCCACGTACTCGGTCTGCACGAAAAGCTTGGCGAAGGCCGGATGCGCCAGGTCCGAGCCATCGTCGGACAAGGAGAGTTCAGCGTAGGAGGTCAGCTCCAGGTCCAGACTCCTGAACCCGAAGTTCTTGAGGGTGAGCCTGCGCACCTCCACGTCGTCCTCGGGGCTCACCGCGACTTCAAGGCGGCTTTCCAGGGCGCCGTCCCTGCGGATGAATTCCGCCTTGTCCTCCTTGAACAGGACCCGGTAGCTGTCGGGCTCCTTGCGGCTGGGGAGATAGGCCGCGCTCCAGGTCTCCTCGTGCTTCATGTCGCGGATGAAGATGAATCCGCCCCAGCTGTCGCGGGAGGCGTCGTCCCTGAAGCGGGTGACACAAGCCTTGTTCCAGCGGCTGTAGCCCCCGCCCGAGGCCGTCAGCAGGACCGAATAGGACCCGTTCCCGAGCAGATGGGCGCGCGGCAGGTTCATGTGGGGGCTGTCAAAAACCCGCTGAAGGGCGGGGGCCTCCGTCTCCGGCGCGGGCCCCAGGCGCTCCGCCCCCAGGCCCGGGACGATCAATGCCACGTCCCTGGGCGTGCGCTCCTGCAAAAGGAGCGCGGCCGACTTGAGCATGGGCACCGCCTGGAAACGGGACTGCATCAAGCCGCCCTTGAGCGCGTTGACCAGGGAAACCAGGGTCATGCCCTGGTGGTGGGCCATGTAGGTCTTGACCACGGCCCAGTCCTCGCCTTCGGGCAGGCGCTCATCCCCGAAATCCACGGCGTCGTAATAGCCGAAGACCCCCATGGCTCCCAGGGCGGCCAGGCGTTCCAGGTTCGCCGCCGCGGGGAGGGGATCCACCATCAGCGCCAAGGCCGTGGCGTAGGGTGCCACCACTTTGTGGCGGGCCAGCCCGCCCTTCAGGCCCAGGCCCTCCACCCCGAAATCCGAGTATTGGTAGGTCATGTCCTTGTCGCGGATGTTGCAGGCCGATTCCGAGACCCCCCAGGGCAGGCCCCGACGGAGGCCGAAACGGATCTGACGCTTCACCACGGCCCGGTAGGTCTCGAACAAAAGGCTTTCCGGAGGGGACTGCATCACCAGCAGGGGCATCAGGTATTCGAACATCGAACCCGACCAGGACAGCAGCGCCAGGTCCCCGCTGACGGGCGTGAGGGGCCGCCCCAGCTTGAACCAATGCTCGGTGTCCACCTCGCCCCGCGCCACGGCCACATAACTGGCCAGCCTGGCCTCGGAGGCGAGCAGGTCGTAGTAGCCGCTGTCCAGCATCCCGTCCGAGGGCCGGAACCCTATGGAAAAGAGTTTTTTGGATGGGTCATAGAGAAAGCCAAAACGCATGCCGTCGAAGAGGCCCTGCAGGCGTTCCGCGGCGCGCTTCAGCCTTCCCACCAGCGCGTCGCAGGCGCGGGCCGGCCCCTCCAGACCCAGGCCGCGGTACGCGGCGGCGGCGTCCGCCAGCCCCGGATTGAAGCCTCCCGGGGCTGCGACGAGGAGCTTCCGCGCGTAGTCCGCGCGGCCCTCCAGTTCAGCGCGCAGGGCCCCGGTCCAGCGCTGGAACTCGGCCACGTCCGCGTGGCTATGCTCCTGGCTGAGGCTCTTGGCGATGTCCGCCAGGGTCTCGACCGGGCCCGCCAGGCGCGCCAACCCGTCCCTGAAGGCGGGGGCGTCCTCAAAGCTCCCGGAAATTCCCTCGCAAAGCGCGGCCAGCGCCGACCGCAGGTCATGGTCATGCAGGGTGTTCAGGCGGATGAATTCCGCGGAATCGGCCGCGGCGGTGGCCAGGGCCAGACTTTCCCTCATGCCTTCGAAGGGGCTGGGGGCCAGCAGGGGCAGGCCAAGCGTCTCAAGGAGGGCCTGGCGGGCCACCAGCAGATGTCCCGCCAAGTTGCCGCTGTCGACCGTGGACACGAATCGGGGTTCGAGGGGTTTGAGGGTCCTGAGGTCGTACCAGTTGAAAAAATGGCCCTGGTGCTTCTCCATGGATTCCATGCTGTCGAGGGCCGCCTCGAAGCGGTCGAGCATCCCGGGGGTACCGAGCCAGCCGAAATCCCTGGCCGCGGCGCAGGACAGCAGATAGAGCCCCAGGTTGGTGGGGGAGCTCCGGTCGGCCAGCACGGGGCTCGGGCTTTCCTGGAAATTGTCCGGCGGAAGGTGGTGCACCGATGCGTCGACCAGGGTTTCGAAATAATGCCAGGTGCGGCGCGCGACCCGGTGGAGGGTGTCGGAGGCGTCCTCGCCCAGGCGGGCCAGGTCCCGGGGGGGCCGGCGGAGGCTGAAAAAGCGGCCCAGCGCCGGCGAGGCCAGCCACAGCATGGAAAAGGCTCCGGCCAGGGGCCAAGCCGGCGGCCGGATGAGGCAGGCCGCCATGAGCAGGGCCGCTCCGGCCGCCGGACCCGCGCTGAGCAGCGCGAAAAACTCAGGCCAGGTTTCGGCCATGCCTTTGCGCAGCTTCGCGGAACTGGTCCATTCCAAAAGCCTGCGCCGGCTGATGAAGAGGCGGAACAGGGTCCTGGCGACCGCGTCGACCATCAGCCAGGCGTCGGCCGGCAGCAGCGCCGCCGAAAAAAACAGTTTGAGGAGGCCGGTGCCCAATTCCTGGGCCAAAAAACGCCAGTGCCGCAGCACGGAAAAATTCCTGCGCTGCGGGAACATCTCCGTGACCAACACGCTCAACAAGGGCGGCAGGGCCATGGACGCGAGCACGAAGGACGACCAGGCCAGCGCGTGGCGCAAGGGCAGGAACAAGGAGGCGACCAGGGCCAGGAAGGTAGCCGGCGCGACCAGGCTGCGCCTGAGGTTGTCGCACATCTTCCAGCGCGCCACGACGCCGAGCCGGACGCCGGCGCCCTGGGCGAATCCGAAGATCCAGGGCAGCAGCTGCCAGTCCCCCCGGGCCCAACGGTGGCGGCATCCCGCCGCGGCCTGGTAATGGCCCGAAAACTCCTCGTAGACCTCGATGTCGCTGACCAGACCGGCCCGCGCCAGGCTACCTTCGAGGAGATCGTGGCTGAGCAGGCTGTTCTCCGGGATCCGTCCGGCCAAACAGGCGTCGAAGGCGTCGACGTCATAGATGCCCTTGCCCGTGTAGCTTCCCTCCTCGAAGAGGTCCTGGTAGACCTCCGACACCGCGAAGGCGTAGGGATCCGCCCCGGCGCGTCCCGAGGAAAGCCGGTTGAAGAGCGTCGCCTCCTCCTTGGAAGGAAGGGTTGGGCTGATGCGGGGCTGCAAAATGCCGTAGCCCCGCACCACGCGGTCGCCGGCGGCGTTGAGCCGCGGCAGATTCAGGGGGTGGGCGAGGGTCCCGACCAGCCGCAGGGCCGAACCCCTAGGCAGGCGGGTGTCCTGGTCCAGGGTGATGACGAAGCGGACGCCCGGAGGCGGCAGGGGCCCCGCCGCGTCCGTCCTTTGGCAGATATAGCTTGTGCCGGGCCGGCCCCTGAGCAGCTGGTTGAATTCCAGGAGCTTGCCGCGTTTGCGCTCCCAGCCCATCCATAGGTCCGCGGAGGCGTTGTAGCGCCTGGCGCGGTGGTAAAGGCCGAAACGCGCCAGGCCGGAAGGGCCGGGCCCGTGGCGCAGGTTGAGTTCACGGACAGCGGCCAGGGCCGCCTGGAGCAGGGGCGCCTCGCCGTCCTTCTCGGCCGTCGGGGCGTCGGGCCAGTCGGTGAGCAGGCCGAAGAAAATTTCGCGTTCCGGGTTCGCCAAATAGTGGACCTCCAAGGTCTCCACAAGGTCCCTGAAGCCGCCCTCGTCCTGGAGGATCACGGGCATGACCACCATGGTACGGAGCGACTCCGGCACGCCCCCTTTCAGACCCAGGGCGGGGAGGCTGCGCGGCGGCCATAACTGCATCACCGCGTGGTTTACCAGGGCGACCGCGATTTCCGAGGCCGGGAGCAGGGCCAGGCAGGCCATGCACAGGGCGATCGGGCCGGGCAAGCCAGTGAACAGGGAGCGTCCCAGGGGCAGGGACAGGCTCCACAGGGTCAGCACAGCGAGCGCGCCCAGGTACAGGGGGCTGGCGAGGGCCGTGGCCGCGCGGCGCACCAGCAGGCCCAGGGGCGGCGCATACTTGACCTGGCGTTCGAAGGCGCGGCTGCCCGGGCCGATGAGGCAGTAGCCGGCGTCGGCGCGCACACCGTCCTCGGGCCGGCCCGACAACGCCGCCGCTTTCAGGTCCTGGCAGGCGAAGCGCGCGATCTCGACCTGGCTGTAGCGGCAGCCCCGGGCGAGGTTCTCGACCGCGTGCCTATAGCTGTCGCGGGTCGCGAAATTCAGGCCTTGGAAATCGAAAGCCCCGCGGAAGACCTCGTCGACCAGGCTGAGCCTTTCGACCAGGGTCGGCCAGTCGAACTGGGCGATGTCGCGCAGGCTGGTGATGCCGTTCCTGCAGGATGCGTTCCGCGCCAGCTGTTCCTGGTGTTCCTTCCTCGCCAGGGCCTCGAAGCTCGTTCCCTGCAGCGACAAAGCCTCGGAAAGCCATGCCAGCACCGTCCCGACGCTGCCTACCTGTTCACCCAGGCGCTGAAAAAGCCGGACGCTGAAAGCCGGCGGCAGGGTCCGGCCCCTGAAGCGCCCCGGCACTCGGGCCGGATCCAGGGTCTGGCCCGAACCGAGGCCCAGCAGCAGGTCCGCGAGGCGGTCCGCCCTTCCGGTTTCCCTGAGGTTCACCACCACGTTCTGGGCCTGGCGTTTAAGGTTTTCGTGCAGCACGATGCGCAGGGTTATGGACAAAGCCCAGAGCTCGCCGATGGTCAGCGGCTGGATGCGCTGATACGCGGCCACGAAACGGCAAAGGGTTTCGGAATCGAAATGGCTGTCGCAATGGGCCACCCAGCTCCAGGCCAGCCCATAAATCCTGGGGTAGCCCTTCATTTCGTCCCGTCCCAGCTTGGGCAGCTCGCGGTAGTAGCCCGCCGGCAGCTCCTCGTCGATCGCCTTGCCCAGCCCGGAGACCAGATGGAAATTTTCAAGGAGCCACTTGGCTGCGGGCGGCACCGGCCTGCCCAGGGCGACGGCCAGATCCAGCTTGCGGTGGCAACGCGCCAGTTCCCGCACGTTTTCCCGGACGCGGGGGGCCAACAGGCGGCCTCGCCGGATGGAGGCGCCGTGGAGGTGCTCCAGGGCCAGCGCCTGGGCGTGGCTTTCCAGGCGCTCCACGGAAAAGATCTCCTCGCGAATCGCCTCCTCGGGGGGCTCCTCAAAGGGGGCGTCCCAGCGGCCGGTCTCGCTCATCGTCTTCGTCTTGGCGCCTCCCTTGGGTGGCTTGCGGTGAAGGCTTCCATACATAGGCCTAAGCCCGGAGGGCTTCCCCCCGGGCTTAGGCTTAGGGACTTCTTTTAGCGCGAAGCTTGCGCCGCTTCCGCGGCCTGCTGCCGCTTCTCCACGGCGCATCCATGGCCCTTGTGCAGCCATTCCTCGCCCTTCGACCTAGCGTCCTCCAGGCACTGCTCGGTCTTGTTCATGGCGTCCTCCAGGCAGCGCTCGGTCTTCTGCCTGGCCTCTTCGAGGTACTCTTCGGTCTTGCTCAGGAGATCCCGGGCGCAATCCCCGGCGTCCCCGCCGAATTCCCGCAGCCGCTGCCGGGTGCGGCGCCCCGATTGGGGGGCGTACAAGAGGGCCGCCGCGGCCCCAACCACGGCCCCTCCCAGCAGGGCCAAAAGAACCGTTCCTACCGACACCTTGCCTGATTCCATGGTGTGCGCTCCTTCTTGCGTATGGGTGCTAGTTCCAGGCGCCCCGGGATGAGTTCCAGGTCTCCGTGGATTTGTCGCGTCCCAGGACACCGTCCTTGGCGCCCCAGGTCTCCCGGGTCTTTTCGTCGGACGCGGGGAATTCCGTCAGGCGCACCTTCATGTCGCCGTCGTCGAAGTAGCTGACGGTCCGCCGCGAAGTGTCCCCCCATTGTCCCGTTCCCGCCGAATATTCCTTGGTGACCTCGTGGGTCAGGCGCCCGACCGAGTATTGCTGGTCGTCGATCCTGCCGGCCATCTGCCTTCCGTCGCCGTTGAACGCGTCGTCCTCGATCGTGACGCCGACCGGGGCGCCGTCCTCGCTCCAGACGCTCTTTTCCGTGAACAGGGTCTTCTTCGAGTGCTTGCTGGTCACTTCGACGGTCTGCTCGGACTTCTTGCCGTTGGCAAAATAGTCGGTCCTGCGTTCGACACGGTTGACGAGATTTCCGTCACGCTCCAGCGTCGGGCGTCCCGCCTTGTCCTCGTTGATGGTGGTCATGGTCAAGGTGTCCCAGCCCAGGGCATGCTTGATCTCGTCCACGTCCCGCCGCACCCCGGCGCGGGCCGTACCCGCGCCCAGGCAGAGCACGCCTAAGGCCGCGAAGGCCGCCGTTCTCACACGTCCGTTCTGCATGAATCCTCCATCGAAGAAAGTACCCGACCACTGCGATTTGCGGGCTGCCCTAAATGCCGGGGCCGGGGGCTTTATTCCCAGGCCCCGGGAATCGGGGGCCCAGGGCCTTAAAGCAGCACGAGAACCAGCACGGTCACGAGGACCGCCACCAGGACCACCGCTCCGATGCCGTATCCGTAGCCGTAGCCGTCATGGCGGTGCCAGTGGCGGGGCCCGCGGTCTTCGAGCACGATCTCACCGCCGGGCCCGTCGGCCCGCAGGGCGGAAACCGGGCTATCCATCTGGGCCAGCGTGGCCGCGCCTGCCGTCCCGCAGGAGGCCTCCGAGGCCAGACTGGAAAACGCCGAACGCAGGCCATCCCAGGCGTTGCCGCCGAAGCCGGCGAAACACAGTCCGGGAGTTCCCACGACGCAGGCGACGAGCAAGAACTTCTTCAGCTTTGATTTCACGGTGCACTCCATGCTTGGGTAGCGCCACGGTCCCCTCCCGGACGTCCAGGGGGGACTGACCTGGCGGTGTTCAATCGCGCGCGGAACTTTCTTTTTCGGTCCCAAGGGGACCTTTGATCCTGCTGCTGGGCATGCTTTCGCTGGAGATACCCAGATACAGTTCCTCCTGGTCCAGCACGGCGTCGTCCCCCGGGGAATCCCGCCCGGGCTCCTCGCTCTCACGGCCGGACAGCTCCGAGGCGTCGTCGTCGGGCTCCAGCTTCTCCAGGTCCACGAACTCGACGCCTTGCGGAGCCTCGGAGGGCTCCTCGGCGTCCGGATCCGGGCGCCCCCTTGCGTTCCTTCCCGCCATGCCGTCCTCCCGCCCTGTGTTCAAAGGCTGCGCGGATCCCTCAGCCGAGACTGACCACCGTCATTTGGTGGGCGATAGCGCGCCTGAGCTTTTCCGGATCCAGGGGCATCTCCAGATAATCCGCCGCTCCGAGCCGCATGGCCTCCACCGCCTCGGAGATCCTAGGCCGGCGGGCCATCAAGACCAGGGCCGCGCCGACGTCCGCGCGCATGAGTTCCGGCAGCAGTTCCAGGCAGGTGGCGCCTTCCAGTTCGCAGTTCAGCAGGATCACGTGGGGCTGGAACTCGCGCGTCTTGGCGACGGCTTCAGCCGCGGACCTCGCCCTGAGGACGAAATGCCCCTTGTTGCGGATGAAAGCGTCGAGGACGCCGTCGAAAGCGAGGTCGCCGTCGGCGACCAGGATCGTGAACAGGGGGTTTTTGGAAGCCGGGGAGGGGCTCCATGCGTATCTGCTCGTCATCAAAACTCTTCCCTCCGGCGCGATTTCGGATCCCGTCGCGGCGCCGGGGATAAAGGACCTCAGCTTTTTAATTTAGCCAGCCAGGGTCCGAACAGCGTCCCCAAAAGCTTCAGCCCGCCCTGGAAGGACTTGCGCCCTTCTTCGAGGTCGTCGCCGATGTTGCCGACGGCCTTGCCCATGCGGCCCACGCCGTCCAGCCCCGTTCGCAGGCTCTCGGACAGGTACACCGCGTGCCGGCTGATGGTGCGCAGGTCGCCGATCATCGGCGCGGTTTCCCTGCGGAGATCCCGCAGAAGTTCCGCCAGCGCCGCCAGGCTCCTGCCGATGGCGGCAAGTTGCGCGACCAGGATGGCGCACAGCACCAGGAGCGTGACCGAGATGGAGATCATGAACAGTTCCGATGCCACGTTTACTCCTTGCAGGGGATGCCCGGCGCCCGACCCTTATTCGGCCGCGGCCTTGTCGGCCTGGATGGCCACTGCGTGGCGCTCGATGTCGTCGCGCAGCAGCGAGATCTGGGCGTCGGTCAAAGGCGTCTCGTTCTCGTCCACGCTGGGCGCCTTGCTCAGGTAGCTGCCGCCCACGATGTCAACCAGGGTCGTGTTCGGGGCCGCGAGGTCGTTGTCCATCTGCCATTTTTTAGAAAGGTATACGTCCACCAGGTCCCGGGTGGTCATCTGGGTGGGCACGTCCGCCATCGAGCCCTGCAGGGCGGCGCCGCTGTACTGGGTTTTGCGCTCCCCGATGACGATCAATCCGGCGCCCTCGGCGCCGCTCTCGGGATCGGGCTTGATGCTCACGTCGTATCCGCGGGCCGTCAAAACCGCGACCGCGGCCTGCTGGACGGTACGCTCCCCGGCCGCCATCTCGTAGCCGCGGTTCTTGCCCATGCGGTCCATCCTTGTCATGGAGGTGCCGATGCCGCTGCATCCCGCCACCAGACCGGCCATAGGAAACAGGCACACCAGGGATTTTTTGGAGAACTTCATGACGCCATCCTGTAAGGGGGGGTTCCTCCGCCTGCGCGAAGGCCGGGCTTGGTCCTGTGGGTCCGCCCACTAGATAAAGGCGGCAAAAGGCCGATTTATTCCGTCACGGCCCGGGATTGGTCCCGGGTGGGGCGGGTGGAAGGGCCGCACCGGGGCCTAAGGCTGGCGCTTGAACAGCGCTTTCTGGGTCTCTATCGCCCGCCTCAGCTTTTCCGGGTCAAGTGGCCGCTCAAGGTATTCCACTGCGCCGAGTTTCATGGCCTCGACCGCCTCGTCAACGCTGGGATGCCCCGCCATCACCACCACCGCGGCGCTGGCGTGTTCAAGCAGCAGTTCCGGCAGCAGCACCAGGCCAAGGGCGTCCTTCATCTCGTTGTCGAGCAATATGAGGTCGGGCTTGTGCTCGCGGGTTTGGGCCAGCGCGTCCTCGCGGGAGGCGGCCCTCAGGATGTAGTGGCCCCCGGCTTTGAAAAATTCCCCGACGAAGCCCTCGAAGGAGAGGCTCCCTTCGACCACCAAGATCGTGAAAACCCGGTTTTTCTCGGCCAGGACCGGCGCGGCCTGCCGGTGGTGGTCGCTGTTCCATCCGTCCGTTTGCATGCTGTTCTCCGTTTTTTTCGGCGTCACTTCGGTTCGGGGTCGCCGTCCTCAAGTTCCTGGCCCGCCGCGATCCCGCTCTGGATCCGGAGACGGACATAGCACAGCCGCAGGCAATTCTGGCGAAGCCAGTCGTAAAGACGAATATTGGAGGCCAGCTCAAGCCTCGGCAGCGCGAAACGGAAGGTCTCCTCGACGACTTCTTCCGCCGCGGGGCCCGCGTCCCCCAAAAGGTACGCGCTGGTCCTGAGCAACCTTGGCCGGAACAGGGCGACGAACTCCGCCTCCGCCCTGGGGTCGCCGGCCACCACCCGCCGCAACAACTCCTGTTCTTTAAGCATAGGTCCCATGCAGTCTGCACGCGGGAGCCGTCCACGCCCGACGGGCGCCGGCATTCAGGCCGCGTTTTTCAGGATCACCTTCAAGGCGCGTTCCTTGGCGGCGTTGCCGAAGACCTCGTAGGCTTTGACCACCTCGGCCATGCCGAAACGGTGCCGGCTCAGCTTTCTGGCGTCCAGCCGGCCCATAAGGAGCGCCTTCAACAGGATGGGGATCGTGGAGGTGTCCACCAGGCGGGTGGTCAGGGTGATGTTGCGGTCCCAAAGCTTCTCCATATGGAGGGTGACCGGGGAGCCGTGGACTCCGATGTTGGCGATGTGGCCGCCGACCGCGATGACGGCCTGGCAGAGTTCCAAGGTCGCCGGGACGCCGACGGCCTCGATGGCCACATCCACGCCGTCGCCATGGGTCAGGGCGAGGATCTTCTCCGCCGCGCCCCCGGCCTTGTTGTTGATCACCTGGGTGGCCCCGAAAGCCAGGGCCGTCTCCAGGCGGCTGTCGTCCGTGTCGACGACGATGATCTCTGCCGGGCTGTAGAATTGGGACGTGAGGACCGCCGCCAGGCCCACCGGGCCGGCTCCTACCACGGCGATGCGGTCCCCGGGCTGCACATTCCCCTTGAGGACCCCGCACTCAAAACTCGTGGGCAAGATGTCGCTGAGCATGACCAGGGCCTCCTCGTCGGCGCCCGCAGGCACGGCGTATAGGCTGTTGTCGGCGTGGGGGATGCGCACGAATTCAGCCTGGGTGCCGTCGATGAGGTGCCCCAGGATCCAGCCCCCGTTGGCGCAATGGGAATACTGCATCTTCCTGCAGGGGGGGCATTTTCCGCAGGAGGTGATGCAGGAAATGAGGACCCGGTCGCCCTTATGGAAATTGGTCACGCCCTGGCCGCATTCCTCGACGATCCCCACGCCTTCGTGGCCCAAAATGCGGCCGTCGCTGACCTCGGGCAGGTCGCCTTTGAGGATGTGGAGGTCGCTGCCGCAGATCGTGGAGGTGGTGATCCTGACGATCGCGTCCGTGGCCTCCTGCAGCGACGGCCTGGGCTTGTCCTCCCAGGCTTTATGGCCCGGCCCGTGGTAGACCAGGGCCTTCATCGTGGCATTCAAAACGGCGCTCTTGTCGGTTTCCATATCCACCCCTCAAGGATTACTCGTCGTGAAACGCGGGACGTCTTGCCGGCTTCGCGGCCCGATGGCGGCGATCCACCCTTCAATCAATGCCAGAACAGGGTCGGATATTCCCGGCACAGGACCCTCACCACAAACGGATGCCCATGCCCCAGCCCTGGCTCCAGGTCGAATAATCGGAGATATAGGGGCCATAGCCGTTGGAGTAGTACACATACCAGGGGAAATAGCCGGTCTTGAAGGTGAGCGTGAATTTCTTCGACCAATTGGCTGCGAAAAAGCCGGCATTGTAGCCGGTCCTGAATTCCGCCCCCAGGGCGACATAGTGGAAATGCATGAAGGTGGCGTCAGGGAATATCGTCTCCCAAGTGAAGGCGGCCCTGATGCCGTCGTAGTCATAGATGTAAGGCTGGAAGCCCACCGGCTTCCAGAAGACGTTCTCGCTGACCGCGCCGGCGACCCCCTGGTGTCCGTCGTAGAAACGGAAGGAAGGGAGGAAGGTGAACAATTGATGCGCCTTGGTGATGGCCTGGGCGCTGCGGACTTCCAGGTCGTCAAAGGGCAGATAGGTGAATTTGGACCCCAGGTACCAGTAGTCCCAGCCCCGGTGCACGCTGTCCTGGGCGTGATCGCCTTCGGTGGCGTACAGGGCGTTGTATTGGGCGATGTTGGTGGTCGTCTGCCCGTTGGATTCGTGGAACCAGCCCGCGTCCAAAAAATCGGCGTTGAAGAAGCGGATGTTTTTCCTGGGCAGGAAATGGAGGAAAATCCCGGGATTCTGGGTCCTCGACACCACCGGCGAGGAGGCCCTGGAAAACCAGTAAAAGTCGTACAGCCCGTCGTAGGCCAGGTTCAGGCCCTGGGGGTAGTAGGCCCAGCGGCTGTTCCAAAAATCGGGCGAGTATTGGAGCAGCTCGTACTTCAGGGACATCAGGAACTGGATGCGCGATTCCCCGTGGTCCGAGGCGATCACAACGTCGTTTTCGTGCCAGTCGCTTTCCCGGTTCTCGTAAAGATCATAGTTAAAAAAGAGCATGGTCCCCGGCCTCTTGTTGGACGGGGGGCCGGCGACCGGGACCACCACGGCCTCGGACACCTCAGGGGAGAGGACCAAAGGCCGTGCCGTCATCGTCGGCCCGGAAGGCTGGGCCGACGCCGTGGGGCCGGGCGTGATTGCCGTGCCAGGCCGGAGCTTGCCTGTCGCCAAAAAACAAAGGATGACCAGTAGCCCTAGGCGATGTCTCAAGGCCCGAACTTATAGCCCAAGCTGATCCGGTTGGAATCGCCGAGGTCGCCATAGGGGACGAACGCGTAATCCACGGTCAGCCCCCCCAGGATGAGGCCCAGGCCGGCGGAGAGGCCGGCCAATCCCGATATGTCCGTTGTCGCCAAGTTGTCCTGGTAGCCTATGCGCAAGGCCAGGGTGGATTGGATGGTGTCTTCCGCTCCGACCTGCAGGCGGTTGACCCCCTGGGGTTCCCAGGAGGCGGCGCCGGTGAGCAGCAAGCGGTTGTTTTGCGTCAGATCGAAGCGGTAGGAGGCCCCGCCGTTGAGGGAGGAATCCAGCGCATAGCCCGCCACCTGAGTCCCCAGGTTGTTGTAGGCCAGGCCGATCCGCAGGTTCGGCATGGGGCACCAGAGCGCTCCCAGGTTGCCGGAAAGGTCCGAATAGCTCGAACCGTCGATATCCTGCGTCGAGCCATTGAGGGACAAACCGGCGGAAAACCCGGGCAGCAATTCCTTGCCCCAGCCCGCGCCAAGGCCGAAACGGTAGGGCGAGTACACCCCGGTCTGATTCCCGTTCTCGTCGTAGCTGTTCAGGGTTCCGTAGTTGACGTAATCCGCGTCGAGCCCGAAACCGCCCAATTCCCCCGCGGGAAAGGTGATGATCCCGGTTTCCTGGAGGATCCCGGCGATCCAGGAGTTGTGGTCGAGTTCCAGCTCCGCGGTCGGGAGGAGCCCCAAACCGGCCGGATTCCACAGCAACGTTTCGGCGTCGTCCGCGACGCCCACGAAGGCCGATCCCATGCCTTCGGCGCGGGCCCCGCCGCCGTTGTTGTCGAGGGGGTCGGCCAGGGAGGCCACCGAGTTCACGGCGCCGTGCACGGATCCCGCCAGCGCCAGACAGGCCGCGGCCAGGAGGAGCCCGGCCTTTCCGGAAAAGCGTCCGGCGGCGCTCACTTCGCCACCGCGAACTTCTGCAGGCCCAGATCCGAGGTCGCGCCCGAATCATAGGTAATGTCCACCCGGTACAGGTAGACCCCGGGTGCGAATCGGTTCACCGGAATCTGGGTCTTCTGCACGCCGCTGGGCTCGTCCTCCTCCAGCGTGGCCGCCAGGTCGCCGTTCTCATTCCACACCTTGAACGACGCCCGGCCCGGCTGGTCCATGGTGTAAAGGACGGTGACCACCCCGCCCCGGGCGGGCGAGGGGTAAGCGATGGGGGCCGGATCGCCCCCCGGCCCCCCGGGCGCCAAATAACCGTTGGTGGCCGACTTGATGGAACTGCCGTCCACGGTCACGGCCGTCTGGGCCAGGGCCTTGCCGTTCATGGTCGCGCCGGTCTTCACCACGATCGCGGTCTGGTCAAGGATGCTGCCGTTGAAAATCGAGTTGGTCCCGAGGCTGGAACCCTGCGCCACCTGCCAAAAGACGTTGCTCGCCTGGGCGCCGCCGATCAGATTGATGTGGATGCCGTCGGCGAGGGTGAGGGTCTGGGCGATCTGGAAGATCCAGACGTCCGTGGCGCTCCCCGAAAGCGTGAGATCAGTGTCCACCAGGACGCCCGTGGACCAGTAATAGACCCCCGCGACGAGCGTCAGGCCGCTGATGTTTCCGGCCCCCAGCTCGGTGACGCCCGGCGTCCGGCCTTGGGCGTCGGCATAGGCGTTCATCATGTCCCCGACGGCGGTGTTCATCATGGCGGGGGAGGGTGCGGCGTAATTCACCGCGTATACCTTCCCGGACACCAAAGAAGAGGTCGAATACTGCTGGGAGGGACTCAAGATCAGGCCGAATCCGGTGATATAGCTCGCCTGGGCGGGGGCGATGCCCATGTTTCCCAGGACCGCGGTCCCGGAGGCTCCCTGTATCCCGGTCTTGGCCAAAACGCTGAAATTGCCCGCGCTGGCCAAGTTGACTGGAAGCGGCGAGCTCCCGAATGCCGC
Organism: bacterium; assembly: GCA_035485275.1. Classification (GTDB taxonomy): domain Bacteria; phylum Oederibacteriota; class JAJYGY01; order JAJYGY01; family DAIDJD01; genus DAIDJD01. Next base: position 14,519 of record DATHOE010000014.1, on the reverse strand, counting down.
GGAGGCCATGCAGTAGAGGCCCAGGAATAGGCCCGCCCACCCACGTTCGATCCCGATCGATTTCCTCATCACACTCCCGGATGAAACGAGCACAAAGGAATTCCACCCAGAAATGCCGCCGAGGCCCCCTTTATTCCCGCCGAAGGGATTTTTGTCCCGCGCGAAAGGGGCCGGAGAGCCTGGTGTCCGCGGCCCAGCTTTTATTCCGCGCTGAGGTGATAAAACCCCGCCTAAATGTTCGCTGATCCCCCCTTGTTCCTTGACGCCTAGACGGGGCCGACGAACAATCCGCCATGGATTCATTTGGAACAAACCTGAGGCACTTTTGATCTTTGAGCATTCGAAGACCCACGCCGTGCGCGTCGACGCCGTGACCAAGAAATTCGGCGGCCATTGCGCGGTCGACGGCCTGTCCCTGGCCGTGCCCCGCGGCGGGGTCTACGGTTTCATCGGCCCCAACGGGTCCGGCAAGACCACCACCCTGCGCATGATCATGAATCTGATTTTCCCCGACACCGGAACCATCGAGGTGCTGGGCAGGCGTTCGTCCTCCGCGGCGCGCGACCGGGTGAGCTACCTTCCCGAAGAGCGCGGCCTGTACAAAAAAATGACCGTGCGCGGCGTGCTCCGCTATTACGGCCTGCTGAAGGGGGCGGATCCGGCCACCGTGGAGGCGTCCCTGTCGAAATGGCTGGAACGCCTGGATCTGGGCGCCTGGGCCGGCAAAAAGGTGGAGGAGCTTTCCAAAGGCATGGCCCAGAAGGTCCAATTCATATCGGCCCTGGTGTCGGAACCCGAACTCCTCATCCTGGACGAGCCCTTTTCGGGCCTCGATCCCGTCAACGCGCATGAAATGAAGAAGGTCCTCGGCGAGATCAAGGCCGCCGGAGGCACGGTGATCCTCTCGACCCACGACATGGCCGCCGCTGAAATCCTCTGCGACCGGATCGGTATGATCTTCCACGGGCGCAAGGTGCTCGACGGCACGCTCGCCGAAATCCAGGCCCAGTACACCGACGACGCCGTGAGCGTGAGGACGGACAAAAGCCTGGGCTTCCTCGGGGGGCTTGCGGGGGTCGTTTCCGCGGAAGCCCTGGGCGGGGACCAGGTATTGCGGCTGAACGAGGACCCGCAAAAGTTCCTGAAGTTGCTGGCGGCCAGCGCCGAAGTCCGGCATTTCGAGATCCTGAAGCCTTCCCTGAACGCGATCTTCCTGAAACTCGCCCTGCCGCCGAGGGAGTCCCATGTCCCTGCGTAAGATACGCGTCGTGGCGGCCACGGAGTTCTTCCATCTGCTCAAGACCAAGGTGTTCCTGCTGAGCCTCATCCTGGTCCCCAGCCTCAGCCTCAGCCTCGGCTACGCCTGGAACTACCTTGAAAAACGGCCCGACCAGGCCCAGCGGCGCGTCGGGGTGCTGGACCGCAGCGGCGTTCTGCTCGAAGCGCTTAAAACGGAATCGCTCCAAAAATCCGGGGCCCGTTACGAGATCCTGACGGTGCCTGGGGTGGGACAAAGCCCGGCGCAAACGCGGGCGGCCGCCCTGGACCGCGTCCGGCGGGGGGACCTGTTCGCTGTCCTGGAAATACCTCCGCATCCTTTCGCCACCCGGGGGGACGGCGCTTCCTTCGCCTATTATTCCGCCACTCCCTCCTATGGCGACCTGCCGGCCTGGCTGTCCGAGGTCCTGAACAACGAGATCCGGATGCGGCGCTACAGGAGCCTGGGACTGTCCGACTCGGCTGTGCGGGCGACGGAGAAACATGTTCCGGTGGAGGAGTACCGTGTGGTCCAGCGGGCAGGGGCTTCCCCGGACGACCAGGTGGCGGCCGTGGAGCCGTCCGAATTCCTGGTCCCGGTGGGTTCCATGCTGCTCCTGTTCCTGATGGTGATGCTGACCGCGCCCCAGATGATGAGTTCCGTCATCGAGGAGAAAATGAGCCGCATCAGCGAGGTTCTGCTGGCGTCGGTCACGCCTTTCGACCTGATGGTGGGCAAACTCGCGGCCTGTTGCGGGGCCTCAACGGTGGTGGGCGCCCTTTACCTGGCGATCGGGCTGGCCCTGGCCAAGCACCTGGGCTATTCCGCCATGATCAGCGTCGAAAACGTCCTTTATTTCTTCGTGTTCCTGCTCCTGGCCGTTTTCCTGCACGGCTCCCTATACATGGCGGTAGGCGCTGCCTGCAGCCAGCCCAAGGACGCCCAGGGGATGCTCGCACCCCTCGTCTTGGTGACGGCCGCGCCCATGGTGGCCTTGAACGCGCTGATGCAGGACCCTAGCGGTGCCTTGGCGACCGGCCTCTCCTTTTTCCCGCTGTCGGCCCCTTTCGTCCTGTGTTTCCGGCTGAACAGCCACCCCGGACCGTCCCTGGGCGAGACCGCGCTCTCGATTGCCGTGACCCTTGCGGCTACGCTCGCCTGCGTGTGGGCGGCCAGCCGCATCTTTAGGATCGGGCTTCTGTCCCAGGGCAAGGCCCCCGGCCCGCTGCAGCTTTTCCGTTGGGTGTTTTCGGACTAGGCCCGGCGACGTGGGCCAAAAACATTTCTGTCAGGGACGAATATTTCGCCCCGCCGGGGCATTTGTATGTGAGCAAGCCAACCCCAGCCCCGGAGTGTCACCATGTTGTACCTCATTTTAGTCGTCGTTCTGGTCGTCGTGGTCGTCCTGGTGATTGTTTAACCGTGTTTGACGAACCCATAGGGCGGCAAAGGGAGCTCCAGAGGGCGGTGGAGGAATCGGACGAAGCCCACCAGGACATTGCCGAGCTCCGCCGCAGCCTCAAATTCATCGATTCAGAGCTGGCCTATCTCAAGACCTTCAACGGAATGCTGCTGAGGGTGCTCAAACGGGACCTGAACCTAAAAGTCCCTGAGCTGGATGAGAGCCAGCGGCAGTCCGAGCAGGACGACCAAAAACAGGAAAAAAAGCTGGAACACCATCTGGCGCCACTGTGCGGCACCTGCCGGCGCCCGCTCCAGGACGACAAAGAAAGCTGCATCTACTGCGGCATGGCGGTGGTTTAGACCGCCAGCCCTCCGCGCCGGCCTCCGGAGTCCAATCCGGACGCGGCCGTCCCAGAACCCCAAGGAGAACGCCATGAAAACCGGAAAAATTTTGGGCATCATCCTCATCATCTTCGGCTGCATTTCCCTCAGCTACGCCGGCATCAGCTACACCCGCCGCGAAAAAGTGTTCCAGGTGGGATCCTTGGTGGCCACAGCGGACACACGCAATACCATCCCGCTGTCGCCGATCGCTGGCGCCGTGGCGCTGGTGGTCGGGCTGGGCCTGCTGGTGTATCGCGAGGGCAATTAGTTTTTGGTCCAAATCAGGCAAAAAAATCCCGGGCCGGCCCTTTTACGCCGGTCCGGGACTCGACCCGCCGAACCTCAAGGAAAGACTTGAATGCCGCCCTTGCTAAGCGGCATCAAATCCGCGGGGCGAACTTAGTCGGACGAATTTAAGCCATGTAAGATCCTCACCGTATCTCCCATCCGCGCAACCCCGGACAAAAACCGGTTCTTTCATGCCCTGACTGGGGATAAGCCCCCAGCAAACGGGCCCCGGCTGCGCTGCCTCTCATCGGGTGCCTGCATGGGCGTGGGCTCCCTAGGGCTGCGGCGTTTGCGCCCATGAGGTATCCGTCGTGGTCACGGCCGGAGTAGGCTGCTCCGGCGAGCCTTCCGGGCTTGGTTCCACAGTGGGGGAGACCAAGGGCGTGCTTTCCGGGGTCACGGCCAGGGTCACCACGGGCGCCGGTACGACGGGTGCGGTCACCACCGGCGCGGCCACCTCAGGCGCCGTCACTATCTGCACGGTAACCACCGGCGCGGTCACTATCGGAGCGACCACGATGGGCGCGGTCACCACGGGGGCGGGCACCACGGGCGCGCTTACCACCGGCGCGTTCACCACCGGAGCCGCCACCACCGGCGCGGTCACCACCGGTGCCGCCACGATGGGCGCCGTCACCACCGCCACGCTCCCGGGCGTGTCCTGCGGCATCGGCCCCGGGGCCGGCGAACCCTGCGCCAGCGATACCCCCTGGTTGGGCAACATGGTCGTGGCCAGGGCGACCCCGAACACCGCCAAAACGAAAAGGGCGATCCAAAGGGTGGTTTTCATGACTCCTTCTCCAGAAGGACGTCCTCGTCGCGGTGCGGCATCATCAAGAAGGTCTTTCTTATGGCGCTGCGCGCCTCCTCCCGGGCCTCGATCTGCTCGATTGCCAGCTTCCTGATGAGGTCGGCCAGGCGCTTGCTGTCGAAGATCGCGTCCGTACGATGCTTGCGGTAGACCTCAAACAGCAGGTAAAAGATGACCGGTATCTCCAGGGCGTACAGGACCGCGGTGGCCATGTAGCCAATGAGCTGCAGCCTTGTGCCGCCCTCGGAATAGGCGAGGTAGACGGCGGCGGCGGCAGTCGCCACGGCCGCCAGGGCCACCCAGCGCAGGATCGGCACCTCGTGCTGGGCCTCCATCCAGGAATGCCACAGCCAGCCGAACACCTTTTTTATGTTGGAACGGTGGATCCCCATGCCGACGCCCGTGCCCATGGATTTATTGCTCATCACCGCCTCCGCAGTTTGAATGGGCGCCCGCCCCGGGCCGGCGCCGCCTAGTGGTTTGCAAATCGGTTTAGATCTGGCGGCCCTGGATCAGCCGCACCAGGATCATGATGAGGGCCACGACCAGCAGCACGTGGATGAAGCCGCCCATGGTATAGGACGTGATGGCGCCCAGAAGCCACAGGATAATGAGCACAACCGCAATGGTGTAAAGCATGGCGCTCCCTTGGTTGGAGAAGGCGTGGTGGCCGAGGCCTGCGCCCTCAAAGGCATCAAACCCGGCGTTTATTCCGTCTATTTTGGGATCGTGTCAGCCATTCGTGGAACAAAGCGCCTATCTTTTGCCTACTCTATAAATGCGGTCATACCAAAGACGATCGTCGGGCCTGGAAAAATGTTCAACAATCGGACTGAGAACCGGCTGCCACTTATTCTAGGCTCCTCTTTTCCGCCGATTCAACAGAAAAAGAGCCCGCCCGGATCCCTCTGGGCCCGGCCCGCCGGTTTTCCTCGGAAGGGGCCGGTCCGGCTCCGTCAGGCGCTAAAAAAATCCCGGACCGGCCCCTTTGGGCGCCGGTCCGGGATCCGACCCGCTGAACCTCAAGGAGAAACTTGGATGGCGCCCTTGCCAGACGCCACCAAGCCCGCGGGGCGAACTTAGTCGTTCAATTTGAAGCTGTACAGAATCGTGACCCTGTCCGCCACCCGCACGGTCCCGAACATCATCACCGGCGGCTTCACGCCAAAACCGCTCATCAGCAGGGGGTAGCTCCCCTTCGCGCTGACGCCATCCTTTGCGTCCAGAAGGGCTGTCAAGGTGACGGCCTGGGCCTGGCCATGTATGTTCAGCTTCCCATAGGCCGTTACATTCAGGCCCTTCAACTCGTAGTTCTTCATGCTGAAGCTGATCGTGGGGAATTTGTCGGATTCCAAGGCCTTGTGCATGTTCTTGTCCATGCCGCCGCCTTCGGTAGACTTGAGGGAATCGACAGCCACCTTGAGGTCCAGGCCCTTGAGCCCCCCGCCCGATATTTCCTTGAACAGTCCGCCCCGGCCGCCCACGACCGTCGCGGTGATCGTCGCGGCACCGGCCGAAACCTCCCAGCCGTGCAGGGTGGATTGCCCTTCAATCTTTACCTGGACCTGCGAGGCGCTAAGAGTCCGGGGCGCCCCCTCCCCTGCCCGCGCGACGGCGGGCAGGAGGGCGAGACACGAACCCAGAGCCAAGGCGGCCAGTCCAGAGATGATCTTGTGAGGTTTCATGGTTTCCTCGGGGTCAGAAGTCCAGCGTGAAGGCCATGCGGCCCACGCAAACCAGGGGATTGTGGGCCATGGGATTGCCCGGGAAGAGGTCCGTGACCTGGCTGGGCATCTCCATCAGCTCGTAGACCCCGTCGTCGCCGGAAGCCTCAGGTGAGTTGAGCCAGAACAGGCCCTCACCGGTCACCCGCACGTATTTGTTGATCCGCAGGGTGAGCGAGGGGAAGGTCAGCTCGCAGATCGGCTTGTCCCCGGTGATCGTGTTCTGCTGGTATGCCGGCAGGACGTGGGTGGCCGCCGCGGCCGCGTTGGCGCTTTCCGAGTACACCGTGGAGTTGTAGATCAGGTAATTGCTCGGAAGCACGATGTCGAAGCGCGTGGCCAGGGCCCAGCGGTCGGCGTTCAAGCCCGCCACCAGTTCGCCGCCGGTCAGGTTGATGGTGGCCCGCCGTAGGTAGTCCTCGGATGCCTGCTGGTACATGCTGTTGTTGTTGAACTCCGCGAAGCTCCACTGGGCGCTCAGGATCAGGGTCTTGTCCTTGCCCACCGGCCGGCGGTACTGGGTGTCGACGCTGGCGTTCCAGTAGTCGGAGTTCACCGGGCTCGTCGTGTCCAGGGTCGCGGTCTTGCCCATGAAAGGGTTCCAGTTGCTCCACAGCAGGGCGTTCCCGAAGACGTTGTCCGAGGAGACCGTGGTGGCGTCCGTGTTCTGCAGGGCCAGGTCGTCCGAATGTCCGGCGTTGGAGTCGTTGATGTATTCGCCGTTGAAGTGCAGGCCCCACTGGGAATCCTTCAGGCCGGAGACGACCTGCTTCTGCTGGTAGGGGTCGTCGGTGATGTCGCCCACGCCGAAGCGGGTGTAGAGCAGCGGCGGCAGCTGGAAGATCTCCGGGAGGTAGCGCTGGGGAAGGTCCGGGGAGCCGGAGATGGTGCCCAAGGTGGCGTCCCAACCCTGTCCCTGGCCCTTCAGGCCCACGCCGTTGTCGTAGCCCAGGTTGAAGAAGTTGCCGAAGAGGGGCGAGGACTCGGTGAAGAGGAGCGAGCCCACGTCCTGGGCGCTGGACAGGCTGCTCGGGACCTTGAACTGGCCCACGATGACGCTCAGGTTGTCGTTCACAGGCACCTCGGCGTACATTTCATAGAGGTTGGCTTGGTTGTTCGAGGTGCTGATGGACGCTCCCCCTAGGGCCTCTTGGAACCAGAACTTGGTGCCGTCGAAGCTCCCGTCCAGGTTCAAAAGGTCCTGCGTCTGGAAGAGGTAGATGCGGGTGTTGTTGCGGGCCGTCATCGGGGTGGTCTCAGCGCCGGTCTTGGTGGCGTAGTAGTAGGGGGAGTCCGAATTGTTGGACGTGTTCTCCAGTTCGCCCAGTTCCTCCAAAAGCGCCCCGCCATTCAGGGTGAAGTTCGGAGTGCTGACCAGGTTGACTGCTTTCGCGGCGCCGGGAGCCAGCGCCATGAGCAGCGCCAGGCCTCCGGTTTTCAGGGTGTCCTTATTCACGACTACCTCCTAGATGAAAGAGCTGCCTTTGCGTGATGTGGTTTTTCTCTGTGGTTGTTCCGTTCGTATGCATTGACGCTAGCCTTGCCCCGCCTTTCGATGAATGATCTGCGTCATACGGCGTTTCAGTCGGCGGTCCCCGGGGGAACGACCTTCCCCAGGGCTTCCGGCGCTTGCGGGGGGGTCGAAGGGGCCCGCGCCGTCGCCGCCTTCGCGAGGCCCGCGCGCCGCTGGACCTCGCGGCTCAGATCGCGCAGCAGATCCGCGGCATTCTTCTGGAAGAGGGAGCGTTCCAGAAAGCGCGGGGCCATGTCGCCCCGGCTGACCTGCAGGGTATAGTCCACCGTGGAGCCCGTCGGGGAGGGCGCTATCCGCCAGGAGCCGCGGTAGCTGCGGAAGGGCCCGGGCGCCGCCTCTGAGAACTCCATACGGGTGGGCGCCTGCTCCCGCACGTTCAGGCGGAGGCGGAAGGTACGGCCGAAGATCAAGAAGCGTCCTTCCATCACCTGCTCCACCAGCACCGCCGACCCCTTCCTCTGCAAGACCCTGCTTGAAAGCAGCCCGTTTACCACGCCGCCGAGCCCCTGGTAGTCGCTGAGCACGCCCCAGACCGCCTGGGGCGGATAAGGCGACTCGAAGGTCCCGTGGATGGCGTAAAAATCCGCCGTGGGAATGTCCGTCAGCGTGACCTGCGCCGCGGGGCTTAAGCATCCCGCCGCCGGCGTAGGGCCCGGCACCTCGTTATTGGACCCGGTCCGCGCGTTCCCGGGCACGGATGCCAACACCAGAAGAAGTACTGTCGCCGCGTTCATGTTCGCTTGATCCAAAGTGGTGGTTCATGCGTCTTGCCTTCGCCCTCTTTGCAGCCACTGAGAATGCAATTTCAATGCCACGATTAAAAAAGGGCCTGGGAGGCACGCTTGGCTCGAAAACGCGGTAAAAGCGCGGAAACGGGGAAAAATGCGTGCTTCAAGTTGTGGCCCCGGGGCCATACTTATGGCGCTTGGTCTATAGCCGGATCCGGGGGACTGAAAGGAACTTGGTTGAAATGTGCCGGTGACACCCTTTATTCCGGTTCCCGGCGCCTTTTGTGTTCATAAAAAGAGGCGGATTCCTTGGGAAAGCGGCCGGCAAAAACCGATCCAATCCAGGTTCAAACCCAATTTCAAAAAAAATAGAAAAACCAAGGCGGACGCCTTGCCGCTTCCTGCTTCAGCTCGCGATCCAGATGCCGCTGAGCACCAGGCTCCAGGCCAATTGCTCGTAACCCAGCAGGCGCACCTCGTCCGGGGTACTGGCCAGGCGCGGCGCTGTCCCGCAACGGTCGAATTCCAGAAGCCGCCGCCTTAGGCGCCACACCATGCGGCAGCACAACAGCAGCAGGCAGAGGGATCCCAGCCACCCGGAGAAACAAGCCAGGACCGCAGCTTCGGCCAAAAACGGGATGCTGGCCGCGCCGATGCGCCAACGCGGCAGGGTATTGCCGCGAAGCCAGGTTTGTATGTAGAAAATGCCCCAGGGGAAATACCAGGCCCATAGGCTCCAATAACCCAGGATCTTCGGGACAGCGCCGTCAAAAGCGAGCATCCCCAGGACCAAGGTTGGACCGGTCAGAAGCACCGCCGACGCCATCAAGAGGCGCAGGTCCCGGGACGGCAGGAGCACCCGCAGCCATAGAACGCCGCCCGCGAACAGGCTCCAGAGGGCCAGGACCCAAACCAAATCCGTCCGCAAAAGGGCCGGCGCCAAAACCACGCCGGTCGCCAACAGGGCGAGCCCGGCCGCCACGAGCAGCCAAGCTTCCCGGCTGCCCCAATCGGCCCGGGCGCCCCTGCGGCCCAGGCCCGTGAACCATTCGCTGGTCAGGAACAGGGCGTGCATGCCCGCGGCGAGGGCCAAAGCCGAGGGTAAGGCCGCCCCCCTTTCAAAGACCTTCAGCAGGCCGGCCCATAGGCAGGTCTCGAAGTTCCACCAGGCCCCGTATTCCGAGGAAAACCTGAAGTCCGACGCGTTCCTGATGGGATCTTCGGATTTCATCGGCGCCTCCGGAATGACCGTCCGTCCCAAGTGTAGGCCGCCGCGGCGGAAGCACCATGACGCCGGTCATAGGCTGCGCGGAAGCCGCCCTTTTTCACAGCCTCAGGCGGGCCGTGATGAATTCTTCGCCGTTGTTCCACTCCTCTTCAAATCCGCAGCGCCGACACAGGGCCCGCATGGGCCGATTTTCCGGCAGCATATGGGCCGCGATCGCGGATATGCGCTCGCCTTTGGCCGCCTTCAAGAGCGACTCCAGGAGATGTGCGCCGAGCCCCTTTTTCTGCCAGCGGTCGACGACGATCATGGAAAATTCGGCTTCCGGGCTGAACTTCGATCGGTTCAGGCGTCCTACCCCGACAATTTCCTTGTCGCCGCCCGCACCGGCGGTCTCGGCCACCAGCACGATGTCGCGGTCGTAATCCGCGAAGCAGATGCGGAGGAGCCTTTGGTGGGCGGTGCGCTCGTCGAAATCCAGGTCCCGTGAATAGCCGAGGCGGATGCTCCGGGAGGACAGCTCGCGGTGGAACTGCACCAGACGCGGCTCGTCCTCGGGACGGATGGGGCGAAGGACAACCAGGACGCCCTCCATCGACGTCCAAGGTTCCACCGAGTGGTTGGGATAGGGACGGATGGCCGGGCGCGGAAGGCCGCTGGAGGGTATCGACGGATCCTGCAGCAGAACCCTGGCGTCCAAGGCCAGCAGGCCATCAGGGGAGGCCAGCAGCGGATTGATGTCCAATTCCTTGATCAAAGGCTGTTCAATGACCAGGCGGCTGAATTTGACCAGCAGCCGCTCCAAACCCCGCAGGTCCACGGGACGGCGCCCCCGGATGCCCTTCAGCGCGGAATAGATCCTGGTCCGTTCCATCATGCGCCGCGCCAGCGTCGTGTTCAAAGGGGGCAGGGCCAGGGCGTGGTCCCGGTAGACCTCCACCAGGAGGCCGCCGGAGCCGAAGAGCAGGACCGGCCCGACCTGCGGGTCGAGGCTGCTTCCCAGGATGATTTCATAGCCCCCCGCCGCGACCATGGGCTGCACGGTGACGCCCTGGAAGTGCTCCCCTCCTTTCAAGCGGGTCACGGATTCCCCGATTTCGTTGAAGGCCTTCCGCACCGCCGCCTCATTTTCAAGGCCCAGCTTCACGCCGCCCGCATCGGTCTTGTGGGTGATGGTCCGGGAGTTCAACTTAAGGACCACCGGATAGCCGAGTTCCGAGGCCCGTTGGACCGCCTCGTCCGCGCTTTGGGCGGGCTTCGTCGGCACCGTCGGGATTCCGTAAGCCTCCAGAATCGCCTTGGATTCGAATTCGGTCAGCAGCGTCCGGCCGTGCTCGCGTGCCTTCTCCAGCAGCTCCTGAACGGCTTGCCTGCGCGGAACATAGGAATCCTCGAAAAAATCCGGGGTCTGGTACAGCGCCTCGATATTGGAGCTGTAGGCCGACAGGTCGGCGAAGATGCGGCAGGCGGTGTCGGGGAAATCGAAACACGGCAGACCGGCCCGGCTCAATATGTCGCGGGCGCCCTGCATGCCCGTCCCCCCCATCCAGCTCGCGAACAAGGGCTTGTGTCCGGTTCCCGCCAGGACCGCCACCCTCCGGGCCGTTTCCTCGGGATCGGTCATGGCCTGGGGCGTCAGGATGGCCAGGACGGCGTCATTGTCGGGATCCTTGGCCGCGAACTCCACGGCCCTCGCGAAACGCTCGGGGTCGGCGTCGCCGAGCACGTCCACCGGGTTACCCCGGCTCCAGGCTTCGGGCAACAAGCCGGAAAGCGCCTCCCTGGTCCCGGTGGAAAGTTCCGCCAGCCTGCCTCCGCCTTCGATCAGGGCGTCCGCGGCCAGCACTCCGGGCCCGCCGGCGTTGGTCACGATGCACAGGCGCGGGCCCATGGGCCGGCGCTGTTTGGACAGCGCGTCGGTGAGATGAAAAAGGTCCGAAAGGCGGTCCGCGACCAGTATGCCGCAACGCCGGAAGGCGGCCTCAAGGACCTCTCCGCTGCCCGCCAGGGCTCCGGTATGGGAGGCCGCGGCCTTGGCCGCCGCCTCGGTGCGGCCGGCCTTGATGACGATGATGGGCTTGGACAGGGCCACCTCGCGGGCCGCGGAAATGAAGGCCCGCGCGTCGCCGATGCTCTCCATATACAGGACGATGCTCTCCGTCCTGGGATCGTCGCCGAGGTAGTCGATCGTGTCCGCCCAGCCCACGTCGATCATGGAACCCAGGGAGACCACGGAGCTGAAACCGACGTTTTCCCTCAAGCTCCAATCCAGGATCGCGGTCACCAGGGCGCCGCTCTGGCTCACCAGGGCCACGCTACCGGGCCGGGCCATAGTCCGGGCGAAAGTCGCGTTGAGCCCCGACCAGGGGTTCATGACCCCGAGGCAATTGGGTCCGATCACGCGCATGCGCGCCGGCTTGGCTTTGGCCATCACCAGGCGCTCCAGTTCGGCCCCTTCGGTCCCCGTCTCCTTGAAACCGGCGGAGAGGATGACCGCGCACTTGACCCCTGCGTGCACGCATTCCCCCACCAGGTCCGGCACCGTCTTGGCAGGCGTCGCGATCAGGGCCAGGTCCACCGCTTCCTTGATGTCCAAAATGGAGGCATAGGCCTTCAGGCCCAGGAGGCTGGAATGCTTGGGGTTGACCGGGAAAACGAAGCCTCCCCTCGGCGACCGGAGGAGGTTATCCAGGACGGTGCGACCCACGCTTCCCCCCCGTTCCGTGGCCCCGATCACGGCGACGGTCACGGGGTCGAAAAATCCGGCGAGGGAGCTGGGACGGGCGCGCAAAACGTCGTAGGAACGGTCGACAAAAGCGGGGCTGACCTCTTTCATGGCTTATCCTCGGATTTCCAGGGCTGCATAGAGCTCGGCGTCGGCCTTCGCCGACGGGGTGGACCAACAGGTGCACTCGGGCGTCATGGCCATGTCTTCACGGTGCTTGCGTACGGCGCCTTCAAGCGTCTTCCACCTGGCCTCGACGGACGCGGAGACCCTGGCGAGATCCGCCGAGGCGTACAATTCCGCGTCCACCAGGCGGGGGGCGTTGCCCCAGCATGGGCAATCAGGCAAGCCTCCCTTGGCCGCGCGATTCTTCGCGATCGCGGTTTCGAGCGCCTCGATCTTGGACTCCAGGGACTCCGGATCCGCGTCTTGATTCCAGACCATGGCTCCCGCCGTGCCGTCAGCCGACCGCTTCCTCAAGGGTCCGCGGCCGGCGGACATGGATGCTGCCCCTGGCGCTCTCGATAACGCCGTTCTTTTCCCATTGAGACAGGGTTCGTATGGCGCTTTCCACCGTGGTGTCGCTCATGTTGGCCAGCTCCTGCCGCGTGAAGGGCAGGTCGTGGCCCGCATAACGGCGGTTCAGGGTCCCCAACAGGCTGGCCAGTCGGTTCTTGACCGGTGCGGAGCTCATCGCCTTCTGACAGTGGGCCTCACAGACCTGGCCCGCCAATTGGACGAGCAGTTCCTGGGCGAACTCCGGCATCCGGTTCAAAACGGCCATGAAACTGGACCGCGGCGCTGACACAAGCGTCATGTCCGTGGCGGCCGTCGCCGCGCACGGATAGGGCCTGCCGCTGATCGCCGCGGCCGGGCAGAAGACCTGCGCCTTGGTGCAAAAATGGACCGTGGAGGCCGCCCCGTCCGAGCTTTCTATGACCATGTTGGCCCGGCCTTCTTTCACCATCCACACCGATTCCGGATCGTCCCCGGCCCTCCAGACCGACTCTCCCTTGCTTAGTCTGCGTTCAACGGAATCCTTGAACAATTCCGCGATTTCGGAGGCTTCCATTGGAGATATACCGTGGGGTTTTGCCTTGTTCGCGGCCATGACGGCCTCCCAGAGTCGGCTAAAGGGGCGGATGGGCTTCCAGCAGCTTACGCAGGAGGGCCGGAAGGCTGCGCGTGTCGATGGGCTTGGTCACGTAGGCGTCGCAGCCCGCCTCCCTGGCCTTTATTTCGTCCCCGGACATTGCGTAGGCGGTGACGGCCACCACCAGGATGGCCTTCGTCGCCGCGGCGTTTTTGACCAAACGGATGAATTCCAAGCCGTCCATGCCGGGCATCTGGATGTCGGTGAGGATCAGGGCGGGAAGGAAGCCCTTCAGGACCTCCAGGGCCTCGGTCGCGCTCAGGGCGGTCCTGACCTCGAAGCCTTCACCACCGAGCAGGACCCGCAGCAGCTTCAGGTTGCCGGCGTGGTCGTCGACGATGAGGATGGGGGTTTGTGGCATCATCACTCCGTGTAATTCCGGATCGGCCTTTGAAAAGGTGATCTTCATGCCGGGATGCATTGGCGGTTGAGGCATAGAAGCTCCGCGAAATCCGAATTCAGCCCCAAGAAATGCAAGTTTAGTGCCATAAAAAAAACGGGACAACTGCGGCACATCAAGATGAAAAACCATTGAAAACAAAGCGTAAAAAAAATAGGAAAAACCAAGGCGCGGCCCCGTTTGTGGCGGCCCGGTCACAGTTGTGGTCCCTCCGCTACAGATCCGTCGGCCGACCGCGGCGAGGGAGGACCGCGAAAAAAACGCTTCCGGAGCCCTTGCGGCTGCGCAGGCCCACACGCCCCCCCAGCAATTCGACGATTTTCTTGCACAGGGACAGTCCCAGGCCAGTTCCGCCGTGCTTCTTGTTCGTCTCCTGGTCGAGCTGCACGAATTCCCCGAACAAGCGGGCTTGGTCCTCCTCCGCCACGCCGATGCCGAAATCCTCGACCTCCAGGCGGAAGCGGCCAGCTTCGTCGGGCAGGGCCCTCAGGCGCACCTCCCCGCCCTCGTGGCTGAACTTGATGGCGTTGGAAATGAAGTTGTAAAGCACCTGGCGCAGGCGGTCGCCGTCGCTGACGATCTCCCCCAAGTCCGGGCCGGCTTCGACCTGGATATGGATACGGCGCTTTTGGGCCTGGGTTCTGAGCTTGCTGGCGGCCTCCTCGAGCAAGGCCGGAACATCGACATTGGCAAAGCTGACTTGAATCTTGCCGGCCTCGACTTTGGACAAGTCCAAAATGTCGTTGATGAGCTGCAAAAGATTGCGCGCGCTCGAAAGCACGTCGTCCAAAAACTCCTTTTGCTCGACGCTGACGGCGCCGGCGCGGCCATCGTGGATGATCTCGGTGAAGCCGATAATGCTGTTGAGGGGGGTGCGCAGTTCGT
>DATHOE010000013.1:0-28866 GCA_035485275.1 bacterium | reverse complement strand
CCCGGGAATCGCGTTGACCGGGGCTCCGATGGGCCAAAACAGCGGTATGGGGGTTTGTGTAGGAATGCGTCCCTCGAAAACGAATGTTTGGGTCTGGCAAACCCAAAAACACTTCTCCACCTACCCTTTTCGTCGGCCTGGCGGCCTCCGAACGAACCCAACCCACCCTCTCACATAGACTGTGGTGTGACAGGGTGGGTTGGGTTCGACAGGGTAGGTGGAGAAGTTGGGGCGGGTGAAAGTGAATCTGGGGTGAGTATCAGGGATATAAGATTAAGGGCGGGGTCAAGGGCGGGGTCAAGGGCAGGGTCAAGGGCAGGGTCAAGGGCAGGATATCGCCAGGGTCTAGCCTTACAGAACTATCAATGCCGTTTGGCAGATGACGGGTGGGGTTTCCAGCAGGATTAGGTAGCGCAGTCCGTTACGTTCAGACAGAGCGCCTGCTACCCCCTGGGCTATGCGGCTGCGGGGTGGACGGCACATTGAGCTGGCCGATGGGTCTGGCCAGCCTAGCAGCCGCCGATTGTTCGGCCCCGGCGGGGGCCGGGGCCAGGGCCGCGCCCAGTTAAAGGGCCCCTGTGGGTGGCGGCATTGTCCAAGGCTTGCGGCTATTTCGGGATTGAAATAGGATGCTCCCATGCAAACGAGGGCTTCTGAAACCGATCCCCAGTGGGCTGTAACGCCCGAAAAAGTGGACGCCGCAGTGCGGCGAGCTGTGGAGGTCGCGCGTCCCAAAAAGGTCTATCTGTTCGGCTCTTATGTCCACCCCAAGGCGGATGGGACTGAGCCGAACGACATGGACATGTTGGTTGTCGTGGACGACTCGGTCGAGAAGGACTACGTCGAAGCTGCCCGGATCAGGCTGGCGATGGACGGCATCCAGATGCCGATGGACATTTTGGTCGCCCGGCAAAGCACCATGCGGCGTTATGGGACGGTTCAGGGCTACATCTATAGGGAAGCTTTGGACCACGGGCGTCTGGTGTATGACGCGGAATGATGAGACATCGCAACTGGACGGACATTACTCCTGGCTGTTTCGGTCGACCGCTATGCGAAGCTTAGGTGGTCTTTTTGGGAATAGGGATCGATCTCGACGACGATCTTCTTTATCGCAACGCTGGGCGTCTTGCGGCGCAGCCCCGCATCCTTCATGGTGATGAATCCTGCGGCCTCCATCTTCGCCAGGGTGCGGGTCAAATTGGGCTGGGCACGCCCACTCATCCGGGCCAGTTCGGCAATCGATTGGGGTTTTTGGTCACGGATGACGGCGAGGAGTTCCCGGTTCTCGGGCATCAACAAGCGCACCACAGCCTCCACCGAGTTGAAGCTGGGTTTGCCCGCATCAAGCGGAACGGGGCGTTCTCCCCGCGCCACGGCTTTCATTTCGTCGCGCAGAGATTTAAGGGTTTGAATTTTATACCGGGTCATTTTGATTTCTCCTTTTCTTCCGTCTGAACCACTGCCGTGCTGATGCCTCGGCTTTTCAGTACCCCCTCGACTTCACGGAAGAAGTCGTCCACGAGGGTATCGGCGTCCTTGAAGGCATAGGGCTTAACTTGCTCCTTACCGAGCCCATGCCGATGATCGTGGATCGCCGGAGGGCGCTTGAATTTAGAGCTTCGTGGAGCGCCGTGGGCGTTGTCGAAACCGACCAAGCGAGCCCCATCCGGCGCATGCAAGGTGAAGGAATAGGACAGGCCATGCGGGCGTTCCTTGGACTCCTTGACGCGTTTGATCTCGAATTTGAGCCAGTAGCCCTCTTCGAGATGGTGGATGCGCCCGTCAAAGGCCAAGAGGAATTCCAGGCCATGCGGATTAGGGTCACTGGTCATATGCCATCCTGATATGATAATAAGACTTCAGGGTACTGTTTGTCAAGAAGCGGAGCTTGATTGCGCAGCCACAAGCTGGGCGCCCCACCAGTTCATCAATCGTATCCTTTCCTTCAGCCGTTCCCCGCGGTCATAGGCGCGCACCACTTCGTTGTCATGGACGTGGTCCAGGGCCAGCTCCACCACGTCGCGTTCAAAGCCGTTCTCCCTTGCGAGCGTGGAGAACGCCGCGCGCCAACCATGCGGGGAGTGTTGGTCCTTAAGTGCCAGCAGTTCTCGGTAGGCCTTTTCCACGGATTCCCGGCTGATGGGGCGGGTGGACCCGAACTTGGCCTGGGAGGTGAAAACGTAGGCCTCGCTGCCCGCCTGGACGTTCCATGCCTTGCGCCAAGCCAGCAGCTCCTGGGCGATCGGCTGGCTGAGGATGATCTTGTGGTCGTGGTGCCGGTCCCTGGCCTTCATCTTGGCGCGTGGGATGGTCCAGGTGAAGGGGGCAGCCTCCAGGTTGAATTCCTTCCATTGGGCTTCCACCACGTTGCCGATGCGGGCGGCGGTGAAGGCGCATAGGCGGTGGGCCAGGTGGACCACTTGGGAAAGGCGGGTGGTGTCCGCGGCGTTTTGGGCGGTGGACATAATTTTGCCCAGGGCGCCGAAGTCCAGCGCCGCCGCCATGCGTCCCGGCTTGGGTTTCCTTGGCATGGTTGATTTGACCGGACCTACCGGGTTGCCGCCCGTTTGAAAGCCCAGGGCCTGGGCCAGTTGGAAGATGTTATCGACGTGCTGGAGGACCTGGCCGGCCGTATCGTAGACCTTCCGCTTCAGGATCGTGTCGGCCATACGTTTGATCTCAGGCGGGCGGATGTCCGCAATGGGCCGGTCCCCCAGGATGGGGTATACGTCCCGTTCCAGGGCCCGCCGGGACTTCCTGTAGTGGATAGGCTTCCATTGGCCCTTCTTGCCCTCCAGCCAGCGTTCCGCAACGTTCCTGAAGGTGTTCTCGGAGTTCTCCACGGAAAGACGGACCTTATCCTCACGCACCGCCGTAAGGTTTATAGGCTTGTCTAAAATCTGCTGCCTGAGCCGGTCCCGCTCCTGGCGGGCGGCGGCCAGCCTCAGCCCAGGATAGGCGCCCAGGGTATAAAGCTGTTCCTTGCCGCCCAGGCGGTACTTCAAGCGCCATACGGGCTTGCCCCCGGTGGTCACGGTAAGAAACATCCCGCCACCGTCCCCAAGCTTGGATAAAGGCCGCCGGACGCCCGATTTGACGGCCGCGACAAAGGCCTGGACTTGCTTCTCGCTCAGCGGTTTGGCGGCCATACCCCCACCCCCCAATTATACCCCCAGCCATACCCCCAATGGATTTGGACAGGGTTGGACGACCTAAGAGGACTATAGAGCGCAAACCCAATGTTTACAAAGAAAAACGGCGCCACCCGGATCTTCCCGGATGGCGCCGTTTCCCGTGATGGTTGGCAGACTAGGAATCGAACCTAGATTGGAGGAGTCAGAATCCTCTGTCCTACCGTTAGACGATCTGCCAGCACAAGGACGGAGATTTTAGGCAATGCGGGGCCCAGGGTCAAGGCGCCCTTTAGGACGGTTTGGCCTTTTTGGCGGCCTCGCGGACCAGGCGTTCCACGTCCTCCTTGTTCACGGCCTTGAAAAAAAGGCCGGCCTGCCGGGGAGGCGGGTCCTGGGGCGGGGCCACCCACATGACCTCGGCCAGGGCCCGGATCGGCTCGGTCTCGCCCGGCGCCAGCATCTCGACCAGGAGCTCCCAGCCGGATTTCAGGGCCGAGCCGTCGCTCAAGCGGAGGTCCCCCACCAGCTTCAGTCCGGTCACCGAGAGATTTTCGGTGTAGGCCTGGCGCTCGAGCGCCTCCTGGCTCATGACCGTGTCCGGGTCGTTGAAGGCGTTCAGGCCGCTGTAATCGCCTTTGGTCTCGATCGCGTGCGCCTCGGCGCTGTCGACCCGGTACCAGCGCACCTGGGCCTGCACCTCCACACGTTCGGCCACGCGCCGCTCGATGCCGCCGCTGCCATGTTTTTCCTTCACGACCAGCCTCCTGCCAAGGTGAGGCGCGCCAGGCACTCTTCCCTGCCGAGAAGCGCCAGCGTCTCGAACAGCCCGGGGGTGACCGTCTGTCCGGACACGGCGCAGCGCAGCACGGCCACGGCGTCCTTGAATTTCAGCCCTTCGGCCCCGCAAAATTCGCGCAAGGCGGCCTCCAGGGATGCTTCGTCAAAAGCCGGCTTCGCCAGCAGGCCGGCCAGGCGCGGCGCCCAGGTGGGGCCCCCGGCCTGCAGAAACTTTTCGCGCGCCTCGGGGCCGGCTTCCGGGCGCCTGAAAAAGAAGGCGTTCTCCGGGGGCAGCTCCGCGAGGGTGCGGACCTTCTCCTTCAGGGCGTGGGCCAGGCGCTGCCACCAGGCCCCGTCCGCATTCTCCAGGCCGGCGCGCTTGAACTGCTCCCGGATGAGGGGGGCCAGGCGGGCGTCCTGGGCCTGGCGCACGTAGATGCCGTTCATCCAGGCCAGCTTCACGGGGTCGAAGACCGCCGCGTGCTTGGTGACGCGCTCCAGCGAAAAGGACTCCACCAGCTCCTGCACGCTGATGAGCGTGGTCTTGTCGTCCAGGCTCCAGCCCAGCAGGGCCAGGTAGTTGACCAGGGCCTCGGGCAGGAAGCCCTGGGTCTCGTATTCCCCCACCGCCGTGGCGCCGTGGCGCTTGCTCAGGCGCTGCTTGTCCGGTCCCAGGATCATGGGGATATGGGCGAAAGCCGGCTCCCGGAGCCCCAGGGCCCGGTACAGGCAGACCTGGCGGGGCGTGTTGCTCAGGTGGTCGTCGCCGCGGATGACGTGGCTGATCTCCATCAGGGAGTCGTCCACCGTGGCCGCGAAGTTGTAGGTGGGCATGCCGTCGGAGCGCACGATGACGAAGTCGGCCATCAGGCGGTTCTCGAAGCGCATGCGGCCGTGCACCAGGTCCTCGAACTCCGTGACCCCGCCTTCGGGGATGCGGAAGCGCCAGGCCGGCTGCAGGCCCTTGGCCCGCATGGCCTCGATCTGGGCCGGGCTGGCCTCCTCGAAGGCGCCGGTGGGCGCGCGGCCCTCGGCGATGGCGGCTTCGCGCTCCGCCTCGACCTCGGCCTTGCTGTCGAAGCAGGGATAGGCCAGGCCCTTGGCCTTGAGCTGCGCCAGGTAGCCGGCGTAGGTGTCCAGGCGCCGGCTCTGGAAGTAGGGGCCGACGGGCCCCAGGCTGCCGCGCCCGTCCGCCGCCGGGCCCTCGTCCCAGTCCAGGCCCAGCCAGCGCAGGTCGCGCAGGACCTGGTCCACGCTCTCCTGGGTGGAGCGCGCCAGGTCGGTGTCCTCCATGCGCAGGATGAACTGGCCCCCGTGGCGGCGTGCGTAGAGCCAGCTGAACAGGGCGGTCCGGGCGCCGCCGATGTGCAGGGTCCCGGTGGGCGAGGGGGCGAAGCGGGTGCGGACGGTCATGGCTCCTGCGTGTCGGGCTGCATGTATTTGACGGGGTTCACGGGCTCCCCGTAGACCCGGATTTCGTAGTGCACGTGCGGCCCGGTGGTGTTGCCGGTGGCGCCCATCAACCCGACGACGTCCCCGCGGTGGACCCTGGCGCCGGCGCTGGTCTTGATCTCGCTCAGGTGCCCGTAGTAGGTGGAGAAGCCGTGGCCGTGGTTCACGATCACCAGCTTGCCGTAGCCGCCCTCCCAGCCCGCGAAGCTGACCTTGCCGTCCGCGGTGCAGTGGACGGGCGTGCCGCTGTCGTTGGCGATGTCCACGCCGGTGTGGAAGCCGGCCCTGCCGGAGACCGGATCCACCCGCTTGCCGAAGGGGCTGCTGATCCAGCCGTGCACGGGCCAGGCCGTGGGCTTGGAGTCCATCACGGTGTGCAGGCCCTGCACGTAATCCAGCACCTGTTCGACGCTCTGTTCGCGCTCCTGGGCCGACTGCATCAGGGCCGTCACGCTGGCGCGGGTGTCGCTCTCGGCCTGCTCAGGGGCCTGCTCCAGGGTCTGGCTCAGGCGCTGGACGTCCTCCTCGGTGGGGCCGCCCACCACGCCGCTCTTGAGCAGGGCCTTCTCGCTCTTGTAGTTGACCATGCGGCGCAGGCGGCTCTCCAGCGCGGCGATGCGCAGCAGGGCGTCGCGGCCCTGGGCCAGGTCCATGGCCACCTGCAGGTTGGCCTGGCGCATTTCCGAGGCCCGGGCCAGGTCCGTGCGCTGGGTGGCGTCGCGGGCCACGATGTAGCCGGCCCAGCCCAGCAGGGCCAGCAGGACCGCCCCGAACAGGGCCAGGAACCAGACCGTCAGGCGCCACTGGTACAGGCTGCGGCCATGCCCCGGGATGACCACGAAGGTCAATCGCCCTTTGGTACGGCGTTCCCGCCATTCGCTGCGCTTGTAGGGAGGATTCATGGACTCGGGCACGCTCATCCCAGGAGGTCGATGAGCCGTTCCAGTTCCTCGGCGTTGAAATAGTGGATCTCGATGCGGCCGCCCTGGCCCGCAGCCTTCAGGGTCACCTTGGCGCCCATCTTGCGCCGCAGGCGGTCCTCGACCGCGCGCGCGTCCAGGTCGACGACCAGGCGCGCGGTCCCGCGGACGCCCCGCCCTGCCGGCCCGCGTTCGCGCCCGGCCTGCTCCACGGCCCGCACGCTCCAGCCCTCCCGGGCGGCCTTCAGGCCGATGGCCTTCTGCGCCGAGGGGCTTTCGATGGCCAGCAGGGCCCGGGCATGACCCATCTGCAGTTCGCCCTTCTCGAGCAAGGCCTGCAGCTCCGGCGCCAGCTTCAGCAGGCGCATGGTGTTGGAGATGGTGGCGCGGTCGCGGCCCACCTTCTGGGCCACCTCCTCGGTCGTGAGCTTGAACTCGTCCATCAGGCGGGTGTAGGCGCGGGCCTGCTCCAGGGCGCTCAGGTCGTCGCGCTGCACGTTTTCGACGATGGCCCACTCCGCCATCTGGCGGGGGCCGGCGGCCGGCTTGACCACCGCCGGGATGTGGGTCCAGCCGAGGCTCTGCACCGCCCGCAGGCGGCGCTCGCCGCTGACGAGTTCGTAGCCGCCCTGGGCCCCCCGCACCACCAGGATGGGCTGCAGCACGCCCTGCTCCTTGATGCTGGCGGCCAAGTCGCGCAGTTCCGCCTCGGAGAAATGGACGCGGGGCTGGTAGGGGTTGGGCCGGATCTCGGCCACGGCGATGTCGGAGGCCGCGGCGTCCTTGGGGGCGTCGAGGTCGCGGAGGTGTCCGGGGATCAGCGCGTTCAAACCGCGGCCCAGTGCTTGGCGAGGCATCACGAATTCCCGAGCGTGGGTACGGCCGCCGGGGCGGCCGGGGCCGGATGTTTCATCACTTCCCCGGCCAACTGCAGGTAGGCCTCGGCGCCGCGGCCCTTGGGGTCGTAGACGCTGATGGGCTGGCCGTGGCTGGGCGCCTCGGCGAGTCGCACGCTGCGCGGCACCACCGCGGCGTAGACCCGTTCACGGAACATGCGCCGCACCTCAGCAACCACCTGCTGGTTGAGGGCCGCGCGGCTGTCGACCATGGTCAGCAGGGCGCCGTCGACCCGCAGGGCCGGGTTGAGCTCCCTTTGGACCATGGCCAGTGTGTTGAGGAGCTGGCCGAGCCCCGTGAGGGCGAAGAACTCCGCCTGCACCGGGATGAGGACGCTGTCCGCGGCGGTGAGGGCGTTGAGCGTGACCAGCCCCAGGGAGGGAGGGCAGTCGATGATGACATAGACGTAGGCGCCCTTCAGGACCTGAAGCGCGCGTTTGAGGATGGTCTCGCGGTGCTCGACCTGGACCAGCTCGATCTCGGCGCCGGCCAGGTCCCGGTCGGAGGGCACCAGGTCCAGGCCCGCCACCTTGGTGCCGTGCACGGCCTCGGCCAGGGGCACCCCATCCAGCAAAACATGGTATACCGTGTTACGCAACTCGCCCGGGGTGGTGAAGCCGAGGGCCGTGGTGGCGTTGGCCTGGGGGTCCATGTCCAAAAGAAGGGTCGGGCAGCCGGCCTGCGCGAGGCAGGCCGCCAAGTTGACCGCGGTGGTGGTTTTTCCCACCCCGCCTTTCTGGTTGGCGATGGCTATGACTTTGGCTGACTGCATGAATCCGTTGTAAGTGGTCCAAGCCAAAGCCTGGCTGATGGTCCGAGTAGGTTTCTAGTCAAGTTTATATTGTAGCAGAACGGAGTGCCGCTTCCCTAGCCCTTTTCGCGCCGCTCAAACGCCCAATTATTAGGCAAAATCGCGCCAGGGAAAGGCCCCCCGGCCCCTGAAAAATCAACCAAAAATAGCCGCAAATCCCCTATTTCAGGTCCAAACCCACCGGGCAGTGGTCCGATCCCATGACCAAAGGTTCGATCCAAGCGTCCTTCACCCTCGAACGCAGGCCGGGGGTGATGCAGGTGTAGTCGATGCGCCAGCCCACGTTGCGTTCGCGCGCCGCGGCGCGGTAGGACCACCAGGTGTACAGGCCGGCGCGGTCAGGGTTGCGTTCCCGGAAGATGTCCACGAAGCCGGCCTTGAGGAAGTCGCTCATGGCCTGGCGCTCGCGCGGGAAAAAGCCGGGGTTCTCGGAGTTGTCGTCGGGCCGGGCCAGGTCGATGCGCTCGTGGGCGATGTTGTAGTCGCCGGTGAGGACGATCTCCTGCTTCTTTTTCGCCAAGCCGGACAGCTTCTTGGTGATGTCCGTGCAGAAGTCCACCTTCAGGTCCAGGCGCTTGCCTTCCGGCTGGCTGTTGGGGAAATACGCGGAGATGACGTGCAGGTCGCCGAAGCGGGCGCCCAGGACGCGCCCCTCGTCGTCGAAACGCTTGTCGCCCAGGCCCATCCAGATCTCGTCGGGCTTCTGGCGGGAGAAGAGCGCCACCCCGGAATAGCCGGGCTTCTTGGCCGGCAAAAAGGTCGCGTTCCAGCCTTTGAGGCTCTTGAGCTCGGCGGGGATCTTGTCCAGGGTGGCCTTGATCTCCTGCAGGCAGACCACGTCGGCCTTGGACTTGCTGAACCAATCCAGGAAGCCCTTGCCGGAGATGGCCCGGATGCCGTTGACGTTCCATGTGACGATCCTCACCTGCCCGACCTTCCCGCCACTTTGATGCGGACCAATTCCAGCAGGAGGCCGGCTTCCAGCTTGGCGTAGTCCGGGTCGCCGCTGGGCTTGCTTTTGAGGGCCTGCTCCTTGAGCTCGGCCTGGGCCTTGGCCCGCGCGGCGTCGATGGCCTCCGCGGCCTCGGCGGTCTCCACCAGCAGGACCACCTTCTCCGGGCCGATCTGGGCGAAGCCCCCGGACACCGCCAGCCACTCGGTCTTGCCGTCCTTCTCGTAGTGCAGGGGGCCGGTCTTCATCACCGCCACCATGGGCTCGTGGCCGTGCAGGACGCCCAGCAGCCCCTCCCAGGCGGGCAGGACCAGGCTCTCCACCCCGCCCTGGTAGGCGACGCCGTCGGGGGTCACGATCTCGAGTTGGAAGGTCTTCATAGTGGGCTCGGTGTCAGTAGGCCGCGCGGTACAGGGCTTCGCACTTCTCCGCGTTCAGGGGCAGGGGCGCGTCCAAAAAGCTGCGGCCGCCCCCGGAGAGGCGCACGGCGTCGGCCGCGATCTTGGGGATCATGTCCCGGCTGACCCCGACGTCCTTGAGGCGGCGCGTGTAGGCGTGGGCCTTGAGCCAGGCCTCCAGGGCCGCCACGGTCTTCTCGCCGGCGCTGGGGCCGCCCGGCACCTGCCAGAGGGCCAAGCCCATGCGGGCGATCTTGGCTTCGCGCTTGGGCATGATAAGGCGCAGGTATTCCGGCCACAGCAGGGCCAGGCTGAGCCCGTGCGCGATGTCGGTGTAGCCGCCCAGGGGATGGGCGAGGTGGTGGACCGTGAAGTTCCCGGTCCGCCCGAAGTTGGGCCCGCCGCCGGCGAGCAGGGCGGCCACCGAGGCCCAGCTGAGGTTTTCGCGGGCCACCAGGTCGCGGGGGTCGTTCTCCACCCGCTCCAGGCACTCCATGACGCCCAGGCACATGCCTTGGGCCTGGCGGTCCTGCACCGGCGCCTTGTCGTCGCCGTTGAAGTCCTGCTCGAGCACGTGGAGCATCATGTCCACGCAGCCGTCGCGGGTGACCTCCAGGGGCAGGCTCAGCATCAGCTCGGGGTCCACGATGCTCACCGTGGGGAAGGCCCCCAGGTCCCAGAGGACCGCCTTTTCGTGGGTCTCCCACTTCGTGATCACCGCCGCGCAGTTGCCTTCGGAGCCGGTGGCCGCGGTGGAGCTGATCAGGAGGGTGGGGGCCGGCGACACGACCTTGCGGCGCCTCTCCAGCGCCCCGCTGGTCCATTCCCAGACGCTGAGGCGCTCGCCCGTCGCGCGGGCGTGGCCCAGGGCCGCGGCCACGGCCTTGGCCGCATCCATGGCGCTGCCGCCGCCCAGGGCGACCACGAAGTCGCAGCCTTCGGAGAGGGCATAAGCCACGGATTCGTCCAGGGTGGCGCTGCGCGGGTTGGGCTCCACCTTCTCGAAGAGGGCGTACGTGAGGCCCGCGCCCTTCAGGAGCCCCAGCACCTTGTCGAGGGTGCCGGTGGCGCGCATGGAGCCGCGGCCGGTGAGGACCAGGGGCTTGGAGCCCATGCGCTTGGCTTCCGCGCCCGTCTCCGCCAGCTTGCCGCTGCCGAAGTGGATCTTGGTGTTGAAATGGAAGACGAAGGGCTGCATGGCCGGCCCTAGACCGCCGCACCCAGAGTCTTGGCCTTTTCCACGGCCTCTTCGATGCCGCCGACCATGTAGAAGGCCTGCTCGGGCAGGCGGTCGTACTCGCCGTCGGCCACGGCCTTGAAGGAGCGGATGGTCTCCTCGAGCTTGACGTACTTGCCCTTGAAGCCGGTGAACTGCTCGGCCACGTGGAAGGGCTGGCTCAGGAAGCGCTGGATCTTGCGGGCGCGGTTGACCGTCAGCTTGTCCTCCTCGCTGAGCTCGTCCATGCCCAGGATGGCGATGATGTCCTGCAGATCCTTGTACTTCTGCAATATCGCCTGGACCTTTCGGGCCACCTGGTAGTGCTCCTCGCCCACGACCTTGGGGTCGAGCATGCGGCTGGTGGAGTCCAGCGGATCCACGGCCGGGTAGATGCCCATGGAAGCGATGGCGCGGCTCAGGACCGTGGTGGCGTCGAGGTGGGAGAAGGCCGTGGCCGGCGCCGGGTCGGTCAGGTCGTCGGCGGGCACGTAGATGGCCTGCACCGAGGTGATGGAGCCCTTGTGGGTCGAGGTGATGCGCTCCTGCAGGGCGCCCATCTCGGTGGCCAGGGTGGGCTGGTAGCCCACGGCCGAGGGCATGCGCCCCAGCAGGGCCGACACTTCCGAGCCGGCCTGGGTGAAGCGGAAGATGTTGTCGATGAACAGCAGCACGTCCTGGTTCTGCTCGTCGCGGAAGTACTCCGCCACGGACAGGGCGCTGAGGGCCACGCGCAGGCGCGCCCCGGGCGGCTCGTTCATCTGTCCGTAGACCAGGGCGGCCTTCTTGAGCACGCCGCTCTCCTTCATCTCCAGCCAGAGGTCGTTGCCTTCGCGGGTGCGCTCGCCGACGCCGGCGAAGACGCTGTAGCCGCCGTGCTCCTGGGCGATGTTGTTGATGAGCTCCTGGATGATGACCGTCTTGCCCACGCCGGCGCCGCCGAAGAGGCCGACCTTGCCGCCCTTGGCGTAAGGCGCCAGCAGGTCCACCACCTTGATGCCCGTCTCGAGGATCTCGGACTTGGTGCTCTGGTCCTCGAACTTGGGGGCCGGGCGGTGGATGGCGTAAGTCTTCTTGGCGCCCACGGGCCCCATCTCGTCCACGGGCTCGCCCAGCACGTTCATGATGCGCCCCAGCGTCTCCACGCCCACCGGCACGCTGATGGGCGCGCCCGTGTCCTCGGCGTCCATGCCGCGGGTGAGCCCGTCGGTGGAGCTCATGGCGATGGACCGCACGGTGTCGTCGCCCAGGTGCGACTGCACCTCCAGCGTGATGTCCAGCTTGAGGCTCTTGCCGGAGCTGACGTATTCGCCGCGGACCTTCAGGGCGTTGTAGATGGCCGGGAGCTTGCCGCGCTCGAATTCCACGTCGACCACCGGGCCGATGATCTGGACGACTTTGCCTTTGTTCATGAGGTTCCTCTGGAGCTGCTTGGACCTAATTCGCAAGTCTGGCTATTTCAGGGCTTCCGCGCCGCCCACCAGTTCGGCGATCTCCTTGGTGATCACGGCCTGGCGGATGCGGTTGGCGTAAAGGGTGAGGCTGCCGATGAGCTCCTTGCTGTTGCGGCTGGCGTTGTCCATCGCCGTCATGCGGGCCGCGAACTCGCAGGCCTGGCTCTCGAGCAGGGTCTTCCACACCTGCATCTCGACGGCGCGCGGCACCAGCTCGCGGAAGACCTCGGCGCGGGAGGGCTCGTAGGCCGGCGGCATGCCCTTCGGCGGAGCCGCGCCGTCGGCGGCGCCGGCGGGGGACCAGGGGCCGTCGAGGTCCAGCAGGCTCATCTCGAAGGGCAGCAGGCGCACCGCGGAGGGCTTCAGGCTGATGACGCTCTTGAACTCGGTGGCCAGCAGCAGCACCTCGTCCACGGCCCCGGACAGGTAGGCCTCCATCTGTTCGCGGGCGATGGCCCCGGCCAGCGGCGACTCGATCAGCCCCAGCTGTACGTACTGCCCAACCAAGGGCACGCCGAAGTGGGAGAAGAAGTCGCGGCCCTTGCGGCCCACGGCCACCACCTCGACGCGGCGCTTGTCGCGCTGCTCGCGGATGATCTGGGCGGCCTTGCGCAGGACGTTGACGTTGAAGGCGCCGCAGAGGCCCTTGTCGGCGGTGAACACGACCAGGCGCAGGGTGCCGGAGCCCGTCAGCGCGCCGGGGCGGGCCTTCAGCAGGGGCTGGGCCGCGGCCTCCTCGAACACGCCGATCTCCTTGAGGACCTCGGCGATGAGGCGGGCGTAGGGGCGCGCGTTGGTCATGCGCTCCTGGCTGCGGCGCAGGCGCGCCGCGGCCACCATCTTCATGGCCTTGGTGATCTGCTGGATGTTGCGGGCCGACTTGATGCGGCCGCGGATTTCGCGGAGGGACGGCATGGCTGCGGGATCAGGCCTTGAAGGAGGACTTGAACGCGTCGATGGCCGCGCCCAGCTTGGCCTTGCTGTCGTCGCTGAAATCCTTGGAGTCGCGGATGGCCGCCAGCAGGTCCGCGTGGCTGAGGCGCAGGTGCTCGAGGAGCTCCACCTCGAAGCGGTGCACCAGGGCGACGTCCATGTCGTCCACCCGGCCCGAGACGCCGGCGAAGACGACCGCCACCTGCTCCTCCATGGCCAGGGGGGAATACTGGGCCTGCTTGAGCAGCTCCACCAGGCGCCGGCCGCGGGAAAGCTGCTGCTGGGAGGCCTTGTCCAGGTCCGAGGCGAACTGGGCGAAGGCCGCCAGGGCGTCATACTGGGCCAGCTCCAGGCGCAGGCTCCCGGCCACCTTCTTGGTGGCCTTGGTCTGGGCGTTGCCGCCGACGCGGCTGACCGAGATGCCCACGTTCACCGCCGGGCGTATGCCGGAGTAGAAGAGGTTGGCCTCCAGGAAGATCTGGCCGTCGGTGATGGAGATGACGTTGGTGGGGATGTAGGCGGAAACGTCTCCGGCCTGGGTCTCGATGATCGGCAGGGCCGTCAGCGAACCGGCACCGCGGGCGTCGCTCAGCTTCACGGCGCGCTCCAGCAGGCGGGAGTGCAGGTAGAACACGTCGCCGGGGTAGGCTTCGCGCCCCGGCGGGCGGCGCAGCAGCAGGGAGAGCTGGCGGTAGGCGACGGCCTGCTTGCTCAAGTCGTCGTAGACGATGAGGGCGTGGCGCCCGCTGTAGGTGAAATATTCGGCCAGGGCGGCGCCGGTGTAGGGGGCCAGGTACTGCATGGGCGCCGGGTTGCTGGCGGTCTCGGCCACGATGATGGTGTACTCCATCGCGCCGTTCTCTTCGAGCGTGCGCAGGACCTGGGCCACCGTGCTCTGCTTCTGGCCCACCGCCACGTACACGCACTGCACGCCCTTGCCCTTCTGGTTGATGATCGTGTCCAGGGCCACGGCGGTCTTGCCGATCTGGCGGTCGCCGATGATCAGCTCGCGCTGGCCGCGGCCGATGGGGATCATGGAGTCGATGGCCTTGATGCCGGTGGCCATGGGCTCCTTGACCGGCTGGCGGTCGACGATGCCCGGGGCCTGGAACTCGATGGGGCGGGTGCCCGCCGCGGCGATGGGGCCCTTGCCGTCGATGGGGACGCCCAAAGCGTTGACCACGCGGCCCAGGAAGGCTTCGCCCACCGGGACCTCGGCCACGCGGCCGGTGCGGCGCACGGTGTCGCCCTCTTTCACCCCGCGGTCGTCGCCCATGAGCACGGCGCCCACGGTGTCGCGCTCGAGGTTCAGGGCCAGGCCCATGAGGCCGCCCGGGAACTCCAGCAGCTCGGAGGCCATGCAGCCCTTGAGGCCGTAGAGGATGGCGATGCCGTCGCCCACCTGGATGACGGTGCCGGTCTCGGCCACGTCGACCTGGGACTGGAAGCCGGCGATCTGCTTTTCAAGCAGGGAGGTGATCTCTTGCGCTTTGATCTGCATGCACGATCCCGTAGGGGTGTGAGAAGACTAGGGTTTGCCCTTCTTGGCCGTCTTTTTCTTGGACGCGGGCTTTTTCTTCGGCGCGGCGGCCGGCTTGGCCGCCGCCTTGGCGGCCTTTTTCGGCTTGGCTTTGGCTTTCGCCTTGGCCGGGGCTTTGGGCTGGGCCGGTTTCGGGTTCTTGGGCGCGCGCGGGGCGGGCCCCTCGTTGAGCATGCGCCCCAGGCGGATGAGGCCGTTGCGCAGGCTGCCGTCGTAGACCGTGTCGCCCAGCTTGAGCACGGCCCCGCCCAGGAGGGCCTTGTCGGTGTAGGGCTCCAGGGTGACCGTGCGCTTGAGGCTGCGGCTGAGCGAGGCCTCCAGCAGGGCGCGCTCGGCGGCCGGCAGCGAGCGGGCCGTGCCCAGGGACGCTGCGAGGCGCCCCTCGGCCGCGTCGCAGAGGCCGCCGAAGGCCGCCAGGATGGCGGGCAGGAAACGCTCGCGCTTGTGCTCCAGCACGGCGGTCAAAAAGCCCCGCAGCAGCGGATGCCCGCCGTCCTTGAAGACGCTGGTGAGCACCCGCAGCTTCTCGCCCGGCTCCGCCAGGGGGTCGCCCAGGAAGGCGGCCGAGTCCGCGGCGCCGGCCAGGGCCTCGCGCAGGGTCGCGGCCTGGCTCCCGACCTTGGGCAAGGCGTTCTCGGCCCGCGCCGCGCGCAGGAGGGCTTTGGAATAGCGTTCAGCGAGGAGGCTGGCCAGCATCGGTTCCGCCTAGTTTCTGGAGATCTTCACCGCGGCCACCAGCTTCTTCGCCAGTGCCTGGTCGGCGCTTGAGTCCAACTTCTTGCCCACCATCACCGAGGTGGCTTCCACCACCAGGGCGGCGGCGTAGCCGCGCACTTCCGCGACGGCTCGCTCGGATTCGGCCTGGATCTGGGCGCGGGCCTGCTTGAGCATCTGCTCCTGCTGTTCCGCGGCCTTGGCCAGCAGTTCCGCGCGCAAGGCCGCGACCTCCTCGCGCGCCTCTTCCCTGGCCTTCTTCAGGTCGGCGGCCATGTGGGCCCGGTCGGCCGCCAGCTGGCCGCGCAAATGCTCGGCCTCCTCGCGCGCGGTCTGGGCGCTCGCCAGGTCCTTGACGATGCCCTCCCGCCGCGACTTCAGATGGTCGCGCAGGGAAACGATGTAGAGTTTCCATATCGCGGCCATGCCCAGCGCGAAGGTCAGCAGCTGGACGATCAGGACCTTATAGTTCGGCAGGATGGCGTCCATGCTAGACCACGAAGACGACGAGCAGCGCGTAGATGGTGAGGGCTTCCATCAGGGCCAGGCCCAGCAGCAGGGCGCCGCGGATGTCGTTCACCGCCTCGGGCTGGCGGGCGATGCTCTCCACGGCCTTGCCGGTGGCGATGCCCTGGCCGATGCCGCAGCCGAAGGCGGCGATGCCCAGGCCCAGGGCGGCCATGGCTTTCGCGCTGAGGGGAGCCGGGCCGGCCGCGGGAGCGACGGCGTCGGCGTAGGCGGCCGCGCTCATGGCCATCACGCCCAGGGTCATCAAGGTCTTCTTCATGGTAGTGCCTCCTTCAGGTTTGGAATTCCGCGGTCAAAAAAGGCCGCCGCAAGAGCCTAAGCTTCGGCGTGCTTCAGGTGCTGTACGCCGTGGTCGGGGGCGCCGTGGGCCTGGGCCTCCCCTTCTTCGTGGCCTTCGTGCCCGGCCAGGGCCCCGCCGATGTACATCATGGACAGGCCCACGAAGACCGCCGCCTGGATCACGGACACCAGCACGCCCAGCACCAGGATGCCGGGGCGCAGGGCCAGGGGCATGACCATCAGCAGCCAGCCCGTTCCTCCGGCCTCGAAGTACTTCAGGATCAGGGCGGCCAGCACGGTCAGCAGTATCTCCTTGGCGAAGATGTTGCCGAAGAGCCGCATGGCCAGGCTGAGGGGGCGGGCCAGCTCGCCGATGATCTCGATGGCCGGCAGCAGGGCCCACTGCAGCACGAAAGTGATCCCCTTGCTCAGCAGGGAGCTCTCCTTGCTGGCGTCAAGGATGTGGAAGAAGTGGCTGATGTAGGCGAATCCCTTGCGCCGCAGGCCCAGGATATGGGTCAGGAAGAAGGTGCACAGGGCCAGGGCCACCGTGGTGTCGGTGCGGGCCGTGGGGGACATCAGGTAGGGGATGAGGCCCAGCAGGTTGGACAGCAGGATGAAGACGAAGGCGCTGAAGAAATAGGGCATCAGCGAGGGGCCCTCGGGCCCGATGACCTGCAGGCCGATGTCGTCGACCCATTCGTAGGTGAATTCCCAGAGGTTCTGCAGGAGGCCGGGCACCTTCTTCAGGCGGCTCAGGCCCAGCACCGCCAGGGCGAAGATCAGGGCCATCACGATGCCCGCGCTGATGGCCGGCTGCCAGGGGTTGCCCTGGGCGATGACCGCGTCCGGCCAGGCCTCGGCGTGGGAGGCCTGCGCGGTGCCGCTGGCCGCGAGGGCGGCCGGCGCCGCGGTGCTCGACAAAGATTGGCTGCTTTGGTCCACGGGTACCCGGGTTCAGGCGCGCTTTTGGGCGCGGCTTTGCAGGCGCAAAACCTGCCATGCGATGAAAAGGGCGAAGGGCGCGAGCAGGCCCGCGATCATGGCCCGCCGGTCGTTCCAAGGCTGGTGCGCGAGCCAGGCCACGCCGGCCGCGAGGATGGCCAGCTTCAGCACGACCAGGAGGCCGAGCGTCACCGACTGGCCGCCCTTGGGGCCGGCGCCGAGCCGGGAGCACATCCAGGCCAGCACCGCCAGGTCGAAACCGGCCAAAGCCGAAGCGGCCAGAAGACTGATCAGGGCATTCATGGCTTGCTTCCGTCCCCCGCAGAGCCCGGCTTTTTCCCGCTCTTGCTCCGGCCCTGGGCCTTGAACAACTGGTAAAATCCGCTCACCGCGCCCAGCACGGTCCCCGCGGCGAGGCCCCAGGGCCTGATGCCCGGGAAAAAATGCTGCGCCAGCCAGCCCAGGCCCACGCCGACCAGCACATTGGCCGCCATGTCGTAGCCCTGGGAGGCCGCGCTGCGCTGGGGCAAACGCTCCCACACCGTGTCGCGGCGGGGCTCCCGCGGCGCCCCCTCTGTCTTCAAGACTGCGACTTCTCCGGGCCGGGACCCTGGTCCAGGCCGCGGTCGTAGCGGGCGAAATCCCCGGGTTTGACGTCGGCCAGGAACTTGCGGAAGTCTTCCATTTCCTTGTTGATCTTGGCCTTGTCCTGCTTCGCGGAGCGGGCCAGCACGTCCTCCGCCGCGAAGATCGGCGCCTTGAGGCGCAGGGCCAGGGCGATGGCGTCCGAGGGGCGCGCGTCGACCTCGATTTCGTGGGGCGCGGACCCGCGCTTGAGGATCAGGTTGGCGTAATAGGTGCCGCTCTTGTCGTCCAGCGCGTGGACGACCACCCGCACCAGCTGGGCGTCCAGGGTCTGCACCAGGTTCTTCATCAGGTCGTGGGTCGCGGGCCGCGGCACCTTCATTTCCTCAAGGGCCACAAGGATCGCGTCGGCTTCGAATACGCCGATCCAGATGGGAAGGTAGTGGGTTTCCGTGGCGTCCATCAAGATCACGACCGGCAGGCGCGTGGTCGTATCCACGGCCAACCCATGAACCCGCATCTCAACCATGAATCCTCCACCTGGGCGGCGCCACTATAGGAAACTTGGCTCAAGGCTGCAAGGTACTTTGCGCCTTTTTTCACAAAGTTTATAAAACCTTTACGCCCTCACGCCCACCAGTCTCTACGCAGCGGCCTTAAAAACGTCTATAAAATCATAAAATATATATTTTCAAAGCTTTTTCCAGGTTCCCAGGAAGCCCTAAGGCGGCCACAAAAGGAGCTTCTGGAAATCACCCGCATCCCCTGATTCGCCTGCTGAAACGTCCAAGCAGGCTGCTGTGGACAAGGCGGGCTCCAAAGGAAGCTTGAAGTGGCCGTCCGCAGCCACCAGGGTCTGAGCGCTGAAGGTCGTCCCTTCCGCGCTGACCGTGACCGTCCATCCCTCCCGCGGCGTCAAATTATCCCCCCGCAGCACCACGCCATCCACCCCAGCGGCCGTCCGTTCGGCCTGCAGCACGTCCTCGGCCCCGCGCACGCCCAGGTCATACCAGTGCAGCATCCCCAGGGCGGGAGGCGGGCTGGCCCATTCGTCCTGCAGGTCCGTGTGCAGGCGCAGGCGCTTCGGCCGGTCGCTCCACACGCCTTCGGCCTCGAGATCAAGGGCGCGCACCGCCCCCCGCTGTTCCCTGCCCCAGGACCCGAAGTCCGGCCGGTAGGGCGTGAGGACCTGCACGCTCTGCATGGAGTTGAGGACGCCTTCCACTTTCATGCGCCAGTGCTGGGCCGTGAGGACCCAGAGGCTGGAGGCCCCCTGGGTCAGGTTTTGCAGGACCGAGTCCGCGGCGATGCTTAAGGCAAGCGCCTGCGGCGTATCCGTCAGGCTGCCCCGCTCCAGGGCGGCTGCGAAGGCCTCGTGCGCGGCCTGGCTGTCCCCTTCGCCAAAGGCCTGCCGTTCCCAGCCCCTGAGGGAGAGCTCCATCTCCTGCTTCGGTTTCCAGCGCAGGCGCGCCAGGCTCGAGGCGTCCAGGCTCCAGGCGTCGATCTCCGCGTCCGACACGCCCGGGTCCATGCATTCCCACCAGCCCAGCGGCGGCTTCGGGGCCGCGGAGCGCGCCGATTTTCCGGAACGCGGACGCCGGCGCGATGCGCTGCGCGCAGGGGCCTGCGCCGCGACCCAGTATTGGACCACCAGCATGCCGCGGGCCGTGGCCACGCGGGCCGGGACCTTCAAGGCGCGCAGGATGGCCACCGCCGCCAGGGCGCGGCCGTCGGAGTCGGTTTGGCCGTCCTTGAGGATGGCCGAGACCCTGGGATAGGCCAGGCGCAGGTCCTCGCAGGGGCGCGAAAAAGCGCCCGCCGTCGGGCTCGCGTCCACGCTCAGGTGGGTGTCCAGCCAGAGCCCCAGGGCCTGCACCACGCGCCGGCTGTCGCGCAGGGCGTCCGCCTGGGTCCTGCCCGGGGCCACCGCCCGGCGGATGCGCGCCGCGGCCTTGCCCACGGCTCCGCTCAGGGAGTCCAGCTGGCCGCTGGGCCGCAGGTATTCGCGCACGGAATTGGGCAGCTCCTTGGATTTCAGCGGCAGGAGCCCGGCGCTGCGCGTCTTCACCGGCTCCAGGCGCAGGCGGTTCAGGGTCACCAGGGTCAGGTCCATGGATTCGAACACGGGCGGGACGGAGCCCGCGCGCAGAGGCGCGCACAGGACGAGGCCAAGGAACAATGCTATCGAACGCGGCATGCTGCTCTTCTCAGGTGCGGCTAAAAAATCGGCGTCAGCGGGCTTGCTTGGCCAGGTAGGCCTTCATCCGGTCCCAATAGTGCTCCATCCAGCCCGTGCGCATGTGTTCCAGCTCCGCGGCGGGGATGTTGTCCTGGATGAAGGTCATGCGCGTGCCCCTGGGGGTCGCGTCGAACTCCCAGGTGGCCGTGGAGTACCAGCCCTCGGGCCAGTCCCTTCCCCGCCAGGCCTGCACGATGCGCTTGCCCGGGATCAGCAGGACGTTGCGGGCCTCGATGTAGCCGTCGTACACGCTCACCAGGCCGTCCACCATGGGAGGGACCACGGCCTTGTGGCCGGTGAAGGCGGCGTGCAGCTTGGAGACCATCAGGAGGTCGTAGATCGACATGGGCGGGGCGTCGAACTGCACCACCTGGCGCAGGGTCTTGCCCAGGGGCTTGGGCGGCTTAACAGCCTTTACTGATTGGGACGAGTTCCTAGCTTTGTTAGACTTCTTCGATTTAGATAACACGATTTCTCCCATACGGATAATAAAAAATGAATGATCTTATTGAGTGATCCGTTCCGTTCTTTGGGTCTCCCCGCGAATAAGGCTGCCTATGTTCATCGGTGGCAACAGCAATAAGCCAATGGGACTTTTAGCCGTTATGGAGGCGATCGTTTCTCGAACAAAGGGGAACACGATCGCCGGAGAATTGACCTCGGAAAATCTTTTTAAATCGATAGGACCGCCCGGAATCTCCTGAAATAGGGCGCGAAATGTAACCGCAATATGGAACTGGGAACTCTCGGCGGATTCCGCCGACTGAACATCAAACACCAAGTCGGACTGCAACGTGTGCAGTTCTTCGTTAATGTTATTCTCCATATGCATGCGGACATGGAGCTTTTTTTCAGTCTCAAGGACTTCCTGGTACTTGAAGTCCAAAGAGGTGAGAAAAATCCCGTGAAGTTGGACGCCTGGTGCGAGTGCGCTGTTGTTTTCCATTAGGCAGCCAGAGCGAGTTCTTCATCTGCCGCAGCATACCTGAGGCCTGTCCCGACTTTTTTTATTCCGTTGGCCTCAATTTCCGGGATTACTAGGCCCGTGTTTGGAACGCATTTCGCGCTTTCGGCATTCTTGATGAGAAGTTCGTTTGCGAACACCGAATCAAAATTCTTCTCCCCTAACTCCACCAGCCAGGGATAGGTAGCGACGCACTTCATGAGGGCTGTCGCCGCGGCGGATGCGCCATCCTTCTTCCAGCGGGCAACGGTCCTCATTGGAAGTGCGAAGCAACGCTCAAGGTACAGATTGCTGATACCATGGTCGTTCTTAAGCGATTCCGCGATGTTGGATACTGCCATTTTTTGCAGAGTTTCAAGGGCCGCGAGATAGCGAACTTCGTTTTCGTTGTTCCAGTCGCCCTCCGCTCCGCATTGATCGCAGCTATAGTACACTTTATCGATCTCGACTTGGCCGCCAAAAGGATCTTCGACGACACTCTTGTGCACGGTCCTCTTGAGACCAGGCTCGTCACAAACCGGGCAATTGGTAAGAATCCCGTCTTTTTTTCCAGCAGCAGTATTTTTCACTTTAGTCCTCGGATCTCTTGGAGGAAGTTGAGCCCTTCAGCAATTCTTTCTTCTTGATCGCTAAAGATCGGAACTTGCTCTTGTTCTTTGAAAGATTTGAGGCTCCAACTCCCGTTGGGGGCCTTTAGAAACGCAATATAGACTTTCTTTCCCCAGAGATCAAAGTCGTAGGCGTCGACAGGCTGGTCCCGTGGGGGATGGTTTCGAAGGGGCTCGGCATCCAAAAGACGTCTATTCTTGACGTCGGCACTCGCAACCGCATAGAGGATTTCTTGATGCCGTTGAAGCTTGAAAAGAGCCCGAGCACCGTCTTCGGCGCTTCGCCAAAGGTGGACACCTTGGCCAGTTCGGCACAGTTCCCAGAACTCATCGAGTGGGTAGTTAGTCTGAGGCACAGGTGGCTCATTGGGCCTCCCTGAAAAGGCGCATAGCCTACACCACCCAGGGCAGCTTGTGTAATGTTTCGTATAAACATAGTGACAAGTTTAGACCTTAAACTAACTTTTTTCAATATTTTTTATAAAAAAGCTTACAAATGTATGGTTTTTTTCTCAAAAATAGACATTGTACCATTTTAACAAAGTTGAACTCCTTGCCCTGAGCTAATCTACGATCGAGCAGTAATTCTCGTAGCTTTGGCTAAGCGACCAACAAATTAGTACACAAGCAATAATGACCGGTGCGCGGCCAAAACCACTAACTCCAACCTACCCCTCGATCAGCTTGGCCCCGGCGGCGCGCAGTTGTTCCAGGCGCTTTTCGCTGTTGGCTTCGAGGTAGAGGCGCACCACCGGCTCGGTGCCGCTGAAGCGGATGGCCAGCCAGGCGCCGTCCGCGAGCACGAACTTGTGGCCGTCCAGGGTGACGTGCTTCTCCACCTTGGAGCCGGCGACGCTCTCCGGGGCGCCCTTGGCCAGCTCCGCGGCCAGGGCCTGCTTGCGCTCCTCGGACAGGCGGTAGGCGCCGCGGCCCACCACGAAGAGGCCTGTCTTCTTGTACAGATCCTTGAGGATTTTGCGGAAGGGACGTCCCTCCACGGCGCGCATCTCGGCCATGAGCAGGCAGGCCAAGGGGCCGTCCTTCTCCGGGAGGTGGCGGTGCACCGTGAGCCCGCCGGACTCCTCGCCGCCGATGAGGATGTCGTGGGTCTGCATGTATTCGCCGATCCATTTGAAGCCCACCGGGGTCTCGACCACTTCGCGGCCGTGCAGCTTGGCCACTGCGTCGATGAAGTGGCTGCTCACCACGGAGCGCACCACCGCGCCCTTCCAGGACTTGCGCGTGCGGTGCAGATGATGCACCAGCAGGGCGATGACCAGGTTGGGCGGGATGAAGCTGCCGTCGTTGTCCACGATGCCGAAGCGGTCCGCGTCGCCGTCCGTGGCCGTGCCGAGGTCGGCCTTCCTAGACTTCACGGCCTTGACCAGGGCGTCGATGTGGCCCTCGGCCGGGTCTGGCGCCCCGCCGCCGAACATGGGGTCGGCCTCGCCGTGCAGGGCCGTGACCTTGGCCCCGGCCTTGGCCAGCACGGTCTCGACGTAGCCGCGGCCGGCGCCGTGCAGGGAGTCCACCACCACCTTGAGCTTGGCCTTCTTGATCGCCTTCAGGTCGACCATGGACTCGATCTTCTTGAGGTAGGCCGGCATGGGGTCGATGCGGTGCACCAGCCCCTTGGCTTCGGCGTCCTTCAGGGGCATGCGCTTGACTCCGCCGGCGCCCCCCTTCTCAAGGGCCTCGGCGCGCTCCTCGATGTCGTGGGTGATGTCCTTGGTGGCCGGGCCGCCCCAATGGGGGTTGAACTTGAGGCCGCCATACTCGGGGGGGTTGTGGCTGGCGGTAAAGTTGATGGCGCCGTCCAGGCCGCGCCGGAGCTGCTCGAAGGCGACCACCGGCGTGGGCGTGTCGCGCACGGTGATGAAAGAGGCGATGCCGTTGCCGGCCAGCACCTCGGCCGCGGCCTCGGCGAAGCGCGGCCCCAGGAAGCGCGGGTCGTAGGAGACGATGACGCCCTTTTTGGCGTGGCCTCCCGCGGCCAGGTGCGCGGCGATGGCCTGGGCCGCGATGCGCACGTTGGGGTAGGTGAAGTCGTCGGCGATGAAGGCGCGCCAGCCGGAGGTGCCGAAGGTGATGGTGGGCATGGTTTTTCCTTTCAAGCCTGCCATTGTTTGATGCGTTCGCGGTACTGGTCGGCCAGGGCCTGGGCGTCGCGCAGGCTGTCGGCCTCCGCGTCCACGTGGAAGGAGGGCTTGTCCGCGTCGGGCAGGACCAGCACCCAGCTCCTGCCCTTGTGCAGCTTCACCCCGTCGATGAGCTCCACCTTCTCCCCGGCGGCGCCGGTCTCCTCGATCAGGCGCCGCATCACGGTGCCCTTCTT
The DNA here is from genome assembly GCA_035485275.1 of bacterium. Classification (GTDB taxonomy): domain Bacteria; phylum Oederibacteriota; class JAJYGY01; order JAJYGY01; family DAIDJD01; genus DAIDJD01. Next base: position 5,182 of record DATHOE010000013.1, on the reverse strand, counting down.
CTCGACGGAGCAGGGCACCTCGGTGCGGACCACGTGCATGGTGGGCACCTGCTTGAGCATCTCGCTCAAGGGGCGCCCCGCCGCGGCCAGGTATTCCATCAGCTTCACGGTGGCCATCATGGAGTCGAAGGCCGGGAAGAACTGCCCGAAGATGTAGCCGCCGCGCTCCTCGCCCACGAAGGTGGCGCCGCCCTTGGGGGCCGCGGCCTCCATCATGGCGCGGTAGGTGGTGCCGCAGCGCACGACCTGGCCGCCGTTGCGCTGGACCACCTCCTCCACCGCCCTTGAGGAGGTCACCGACACGGCGATCTTCGCGTCCTTGACCGCCAGGCAGTGCAGGAGCGCGAAGAGCACCAGGGCCTGGTCGCCGCCGACCACGGTGCCCTTCTCGTCGGAGAGGAAGATCTTCTGCGCGCCGGCGTCGAGCATCACCCCGAAATCCGCCCCGAGGGTCGGCACGATGGTGCTCAGCTGCTTGAGCGAGCTGTGGAATTCGTCGCCAGCCCGCGTCATCTTGGTCTCGTCGACGAAGGCGTTCAGGCTCACCACCTCGGCGTCGAGCTTGCCCAGCAGGCTGGGGAAGACGGAGGTGGCGGAGCCGAAGGCGTAGTCCACCACGATCTTGAAGCGCCTGGCGCGGATGCGGTCCTGGTCCACCGCGTTGAAGAAGCCCTCCAGGTAATAGTCGATGCCGCGGGCCGGGAAGCTGATGTCGCCCACCTGGCCGCTGTCGGCGCGCCGGAAGTCCTCGCGGTAGAAGAGGTTCTCGATGGCCTTCTCGCGCTTGGTGGAGAGGTCCAGGCCGTTCTCGTCGAAGAACTTGATGTCCTGGATCTTCTTCTCCAGCGGCGAGCGGCGCACGTGCAGGCCGCCGGCGGCCTTGAGTGCCTTGGTCACGTAGCGGGCCACCGGCACGGGCTGCAGGCGCATGTCGTAGACGTTGACCCCGGCGGCCAGCAGGCCGGACATGAGGGCGCGGTCGATCATGCGGCTGGTCTTGTGGGCGTCGCGCGAGACCAGGACGGTCGAGCCCAGGGGCAGGCTGGCGCCGTAGGCCACGCCCAGCTTGGTGGCGAACTCCGGCGTCATCTCGATGTTGGCCGTGCCCGAGATGCCGTAGGCGTCGAAGAGGGTGCCGGACCACTTGTCGCCCCAGACCAGGCTGCTGGACAGGGTGGCGCCGCTCTCGACCTTCTTGTGGGGCCACATCTTGACCTCGGCCTTCAGCCGGCAGTCCCGCCCCACGACGCAGTCCTCGGCCACCACCGCGCCCACGTCCACGCTGCTGAGGTCGCCAATGACGCTGCGGTCGGCCACGGTGCATTCCTTCAGCTCGGCGCGCACGCCCACCTTGACGCCCTTCCACAGGACCGCGCCCTGGATGCGCGCGCCCTCGCCGATCTCGCAGCCGTCGCCGATGATGCAGTCTGTGAGCTCGGCGTGGGGGCCCACGCTCACCCCCCGGCCGATGATGACGGAGTTGCTCAAGGAAGCGCTGGGGTCCACGGTGGAGCCCTCGCCCAGCCAGATGTCCGTGCCCAGGCGGCCGCGGCGCACGCCGTCGACGCCCACCTCCACCTTGCCCGAGAGGATGTCGCGGTGGACGTTGAGGTATTCGTTGAGGGTGCCGATGTCCTTCCAGTAGCCGGGCGCGATGTAGCCGTACAAAGGCAGGCCCTTGGCCAGGATCAGGGGGAAGAGGTCCTTGCTGAAGTCGAAGTCCCGGCCCGGCGGGATGAGGTCGAAGATCTCGGGCTCGAAGATGTAGATGCCGGTGTTGACCGTGTCGCTGAAGACCTCGCCCCAGGACGGCTTCTCAAGGAAGCGGGTGATGCGGCCTTCCTTGTCGGTGATCACCACGCCGAACTGCAGGGGGTTGTCCACGCGGGTGAGCACCAGCGTGGCCAGGGCCTTCTTCTCGACGTGGAAGGCCAGGGCGGCGCCCAGGTCGAAGTCCGTGAGCACGTCCGCCGAGGTCACGATGAAGCGCTGGCGGCCGATCTCGGACTCGCCCAGCTTCACGCTGCCGGCCGTGCCCAGGTCGCCCTCCGCGCCCACGTATGCCATGCGCACGCCGAAGGCGGACCCGTCGCCGAAGTGCCCGCGGATGCTCTCCGGCTGGAAATAGAGCAGGGCCAGCTGGTCGGTGATGCCGTGGGTCTTCAGCAGCTCCACGGTGCGCTGCATGATGGGGCGATTGGCGACCGGCACCATGGGCTTGGGGAGCCCGAGGGTCAGGGGACGCAGGCGGGTGCCGAAGCCGCCGGCCATGATGACGCCTTTCATCGTATTCGACTCCGTTGAAATCGCGGGGGAGGAGGCTAGTCTTCTTCAGCCGATCGTTTTTTGCCGCCTTTGGAACCCTTGGAACCGACGATAAAGATCAGGCACAGGGAAAAGAAGACCCAGTGCGCGTACATCCACAGCAATATCCAGGGGTCCTTGATGGCCCCCGAGCCCGCGCGCAGGGGCACCACCAGGGCATCGACCAGGGTGGGCACGCAGCCGAAGGCCAGGGGGCCGATGATGAAGCCGCCGGGCAGGATGTCCTTCAGGAGAAGTCCGTAGGCGGCGCCGTAGGCCGCGCCGAAGGCGGCGATGGTCATCAGGCGGGCCAGGCCTTCCTGGCCGACCAGGTCGAAGACGGGGTAGTGGTACTGCCCCACCAGGGCCGCCTGCTGGCTCAAAAGGAGCCGCAGGACGACCATGATCGCCGCGGCGATGACTCCGCCTATGGCGCTGTGGACGATGGTTTTCATGCCGGGCATTCCGTGAGATCGGGGTGTGTTCCCGGGGCCGCGACCGCGGCCCCGGCTTGTTTCAGCACCTCGCCGAGCCTGCGGGCGCCTTCCTCAAGCTTGGGCTCCTCCACCGCGCAGAAGCTCAGGCGCATGCTGTGGAGCCCGGCGCCCTCGGTGGAATAGAAGGGCGCGCCGGGGACGTAGGCCACCTTGGCCGCGACCGCGGCCTTGAAGAGGTCCAGGGTGTTGAGGCGCTCCGGCAGCTCGGCCCACAGGAAAAAGCCCCCGCCGGCGCGGGTCAGGCGGCTGCCCTTGGGCAGGTGGCGCAGGAGGGCGGCGTGCAGGACGTCCCGGCGCTTGCGGTAGGCGGCGACCAGGGAGGGCAGGGTGGCGCGCAGGTGCCCGCCCTTGAGGAACTCGGCGCCGATGGCCTGGCCCAGAACGCTGGTGCAGATGTCCGTGCTTTCCTTGGCCAGGGTCAGGGAACGGATCACGTCCGCCGGCCCCGCGGCCCAGCCCAGGCGCAGGCCCGGGACCGACATCTTGCTGAAGCTGCCCAGGAAGAGGCAGTGCCCGGAGCGGTCGATGGCCGTGACCGGGGAGGGGGGCGGCCCGTCGAAGCTGATCTCGCCGTAGGGGTCGTCCTCCACCAGCAGCAGGGAGTGGCGCGCGGCCAGTTCGGCCAGGGCCGCCCGCCGGGCGGGCCCGAGGCAGGCGCCGGTGGGGTTCTGGAAGGTCGGGGTGAGGTAGAGCAGCTTGGGCCGGGGGCCCTTCCAGGCGCCGAGGCACTCCTCCACCTGGGCCGGGTCCAGGCCCTCCTCGTCGCGCAGCTTCAAGGGGATGATCTCGGCGCCCAGGTTCCGGAAGCCGTTGATGGCCCCGAGGTAGCCGGGCTCCTCCATCGCCAGCGCGTCGCCGGGGCCCAAAAAGAGGCGGCAGAGAAGGTCTATGCCCTGCTGGGAACCGTTGGTGATGAGCACCTGCTCGGGCGGGATTTTGACGCCGCGCCCCTCGAGGTAGAGGCTCACCTGCTCGCGCAGGGCCGGCAGGCCCTGGGTCTCGCCGTACTGCAGGGCCAGGCGGCCCTCCTCGCGGGTCACGCGGCCCGCGATCTCGGCGTAGCGCTCCAGGTCGAAGAGGTTGGAGTCCGGGGTCCCGCCCGCCAGGGATATGACGCCCGGCTCGCGGACCAGGGACAAGAGGGCGCGGATGATGGAAGGCCGGAGGCGGCGGGCGGCGGGCGAATAAAGGGCTTCGAAATTCATCGGGGATTCCAACCTATCGGGGACCAAGACGTCCGCAAGCTCAAATCTCGATTTCAAGGCCTTCCGCGGCGGCCTGGGACCCCTGGAACAGGGCCCTCGCCTCGGCCTCCATGGCCAGGACCTTGTCGTCGTTGTGGGTCGGGTCGTGGTGGAACAGGAACAGGCGCTTGGAGCCCGACGCGATGGCCAGTTTGGCGGCCTCGGTGACGGTGGAATGGCCCCAGCCCACCTTGCTCGGGTATTCCTCGTCGGTGTACTGGGCGTCGCAGACGAAGACGTCGGAGCCCTCCGCCAGGAACTTCACGTTGGCGTCGGCCTCGTCGGAATGTTCCGTGTCCGTGCAAAACGCGAAGACCTTCTTCACGCCGTCCTCCACCGCCTCCACCCTGAAGCCGAGCACCCCGTCCGGATGGTTCAGCTTGCGGTTGAAGACCTTCAGGTCGGGGCCGAGCTCGGTCGTCTGGCCCTCCGCCAGGGCGACGAAGTCCTTGCGCGAGGGCATGCCCTTCATGGGCACGGGGAAATAGGGGTAGTCGAACACGCGGTACAGCAGGCTCTGCGGGGATTCCCCGCCTTTGTCGACGCTGTAAAAAGTGAGCTCGCTGCTGGGCAGGAAACAGGGGACGAAGAAGGGCAGGCCCTGGGTGTGGTCGTGGTGCAGGTGCGAAAAGAACACATGGGCCTTCACGGGCTGGGCCGCCAGGAGCGAGCCTCCCAACGCCCGCGCGCCCGTGCCCATGTCAAAGATGAGGAGCCGGCCGGCGGCCCGCACCTCGACGCAACTGGTGTTGCCGCCGACTTTGGCGGTGAAGCCGCCCGGGGACGGGATGCTTCCTCGCACCCCCCAAAACTTGATCTTCAAGTCAACCTCGCTGACTAAGGCCAAGCCCGCCCATCAGGCCAGGGTGGGACGCAAAGCTACAAGTTCCTTCGACGGACCTGTAAGCCGAATTCTGTCCCGTCCTCCCCCCCTACGCGAACGCAAGGGGAGGGGCGGGGATGATCATTTCTCTAGGCGCCGTGTTGATACCGACGGCGCTCCGGCGGCCTTTTTGGGGATGCGAACGAGCGGGCCTCTCTCTCCCCGACCAGCCTTGCTCCAGGTGGGGTTTGCCGTGCCCCGGTCCTTACGTTCCGGGCGGTGGGCTCTTACCCCGCCATTTCACCCTTACCACC
>DATHOE010000012.1:0-262814 GCA_035485275.1 bacterium | reverse complement strand
GGAAAGCCTTTTGAATCGCTCAGCACAGCGCGAGCTACCGGACGGCATCGGAGCTGAAAAAGCATGTCCTTCAAAGTTTTTCCAGGATAAAATCCCTTCACGGACCCGTAGCTCAGTTGGTTAGAGCAGGCGACTCATAATCGCTTGGTCGCAGGTTCAAGTCCTGCCGGGTCCACCAACTTTTTTCGGGACAAAGCGCCCGAATTGTTTTGAGCCGCAAGCACTTTCAGATCCGGGCCTTCCGGGCCCTGTTGCACCGCTTGCGCGGTCCTCGTGTCCAAAAAGGCCAAAGTGTCTTATTAGTGTCTTACTCTTCACGACCGCGCCCGTTTCCTTCGGTGCCGCAAGGGTTCTTGCCGACCCCAAACTTTTTTCGCACCTTTGGACGCTCACGCGGTCTTCCGTTCTTCGATGGTCCCGGTCTCGTTGAAGCGCCGAACTTGATCCAACGCGGACTTCCGATCTTCCGTGTCCACCCGGTCATAGCGCCTCAGCATGGCGTCGGTCTTGTGACCGCTGATGGACATAATGGTCGAGGTGGCCACTCCGGCCTTGCGCAGATTGGTCACCGCGCAGTGCCGCAGGTCATGGAAGCGGAAGTTCTCTATACCCGCCCTGGCGCAGGCCGAATTGAAGGCCGTCTTGACCGAGGCGATGCTCCGGCCCTGGTTGGCGAACACGTAGGGGCAGCGCAGGACCCTTGGAAAGGCCGTTAGGGCATCCATGAAGCCTTGATCCAGGGGCACTTCCCTGGCCGTGGCCGTCTTGGTGTCCTCCCCGGCCAAACGTATCACCCCTTTTTTCAAGTCCACCTGATCCCACCTTAGCCCCAGGATTTCCCCCCGCCTCATGCCAAGGGTGTAGGCCAGCCGGACGATGAGCTTCAGGTAGCCGGGGCATTCCTCCAGGAGCCGGCTGTATTCCTCCCGGCTCAGGACCCTATCCCTCGCGTTGTTCTCCTTGAACAGCTTCACGCCCGCCAGGGTGTTGCGGTCGACCTGCCCGTTGGCCAGGGCCCTGTTCACGATGGTCTTGGCGCAGGCGATGTAGCGGTTCAGGGTCGCGGGCTTGAAGGGCTTCCACTGGGGCTTCTCCCCCCTACGTTGGATGACCTTCTTGCCTTTTTCCCTGATGACGTTCAGGAAAACTTCCATGGCGGCCGGATTCAAGGCTTCCAAGGGACGGTCGCCGAAGTGGGCCGTCAGCTTGGCCACCAGCATGACGTCCGCTTTGTACGATCGCTTGCGACCCCGGCTGTATGCCAGGAAGTCCTCCCCCGCCCTGCGGAAGGTCATTTTGGGGGGCAGAAGCTTGAAGTCGTTCTTCGCCAATTCCGCCACCCTGCGGTCCCGGATGGTCTTGGCCAAGGTCCTTGAAATCGAACCGATATCTTCCCGTTCGCGTTGTTTGGTGCCGTCCTCCCGAGTGAGGTAGTAATCGAGGTAGTAGCTACCATCGGGGCGCTGCCGGAGGTACTCCGGCAGGCTGTTCTTGTTGGGGCGTCCCATGTCAGCTCCTCGCTCTAGCGGTTTGATTCAAGCCCAAAGCACCGGCGTCGGCAAGCCCCAAGTGGAGCGCTATCGGATCCATGCCCAGGTCCTGCAGAAGCTGGTTTTCGAGGACCAGGACGCGGCGGCCTGCCTTGTGGACCCGGATCTGGTGCAGCATGCGCCAACGCTGGACGGTCTTGAGCGAAACCCGCAGCAGGTCGGCGACCTCATCGAGCGTCATGAATTTGAGGGCGGATTCATTCATGGCAGCTCTCCGAAGGCATAGGGGACCCTGTGACGGCCTTTTCGATTTGGGCCAAAAAAGGGGGACCCGCTCCAATTTGGGAAATTGCGATCACATCGGGACACCCAGACCCGCCACCCACAGGCGCCCTAGTTTTCCCGGCCGTTGGCAGTTCGGCGGCCGGTCGATGATATTGCGTCCTGCCTCCGGCCGCAGAGGCCGGGTCGTCCAGGTGCAGCAGTGTCATCATCTAGGCCTCCTCAATGTGCAGTCTCTTCTGAATCGTCATATCAATCCTGTCGCGATTAGATGTTCGACCCCTGGGCCTGGCCGGTGGATCGGGCCAGCCCAGTGGCCGCTTATTAAAGTCCTAACCAGACGTCCAATCCAAAGGACGGCCCTCCAGGTCCACGAAACCCGCCTTGAGTCCCTTCTCAGCCACAGAAGGAAAGTCCGCAATGACCAGGCCGTCGGATCGGTCGGCATAAACCCTCGTCGCCCTGATGATGGCCGTCGCGGACCGCACCCGAGCCGGTGTCCGGCAGACCAGGAACACCAGGCGATCCGAGTGCTTGGACCGCAGCCGAAGCAGAACATTCGGCCAGCGGTCCCGGTTGTAACGGGCGTTCTCATACTCCAGGACCGCCAGACGGCGCTTCCCCTGGGCCTCCCACTCAAAGAGCCCATCGGCGAAACGGGTATTGGGTCCGGCGCTGCCCCGGTTCTGGCGGAGCTGGTGGTCGGAAGTCCAGGTGATGGGAATGCCCCCGGTCTCCTCAATGGCGATCCTCAGATCCGTGACCCTTAGGTCGTGGTCCAGGTTGAGGGTCATTTCCTTGGGCCTGCGGGGGTAGTCTCCCCCGAATGCCTCAGGCAGCAGGCCAGCTTTGACCAGGGCCAAGTTCCCGGCCTTGGCGCTGAAGTAAAGGGTCCGGTCCGCCCCCACGGGGAAGGTTTCCGAGGCCAGAAAGCCGGCGTCCCGCAACTCGTTGAGCCTGTTGCGGGCCGTCACCGTGGCACCCTGGGTCCAGAACAGGCGCTGGAACTGGCGCACGGCCACAAAGCGCTGTTGCCAGGCGTACCAGAGGATGCTCAGGTCTCGGGGGGTCAGGCTAGGCTGCGGCACGACGGCTTACTCCCAACATCTTGAGGGCTTCAACCGCAGTGGGGTTCACCGGCTTGGTCGGCAGGGGCGCCGGCATTCCCGCGGGCGGGTCGTCGGGAAGATCCAAAGGCGGCAAAGGGACGCCACGGGTGGGGCTCAACAGATTCTCATCGCGCAGGGGCGGGATGCTGTCGGGGGCGTGGAGCATAGGCACCAGGAACGGAACCCGCCCCTTCAAGCCCCGTTGAATGAGACAGGCCGCCGAACCCTGCGGCATGTTCTTGAGCTCATTGGGATGCACAAGAAACTGCTCTTCCCAGACCTTGGTCATGCCTTTTTCCTTAACTGAACTTCCGGAAAAAAGGCCCCCCTCGCCGAGACTATAGTTGATGACCTCCCGTTCCACGGTCTTCGTGCCGAAGAGCTGGGACATGGTTTCGGCGGTCTCAGCGGAGCCGACCTGGAAAATGATCTTGTTGCGGCTGCTCTCGAAAATGGCCTTGGCCATGCCGTCGCCGTGGCGCTGCAAATCCCCAAGAGACTGGTGGGCAAAGATGATGCCCACGCGGGCGCCGCGGGCCTTCGCGATCAGGCCCCCGACCTTCGGGTAGATCAGGTCCGCGAATTCGTCCAAATACAGGAATGCGGGCTTCAAGCCCGGCTTCTGGTAGCGGGCCGTGAGGCAGCTCATCAGGTCCATCAGCAGCAGGGTGCTGACCCGCGAAAAGCTTGAAGGGTAAAGGTCCGCCGCCAGGTCCACGTAAAGGATCCCGCCCTTGGCCAGCGTCTCGCGGATGTTGATGGACGGACTCGTGGTGTTGAGCGCCGGCGCGAAAGGGGACCCGCACAAGGCCGTCAATTTGTTCACCAGGCCCTGGAAATTCTCGCGGTACAGGTCCGCTTTCATGCCCGAGACCATCCGGAGACGCAATTCCTTGGCTTCGCGGCAGTCCGGAGCCTCGCGCAGGAGCATGGCCAGGGCGTCCTGGTTAAAGGCTATGGATCGGACCTGCTCCATGGTGGGGACGACGTTCATCTTGTGAAAGATCGCGAAGAGGTCGTAGAGGAAGCCCTGGGCCTGTTCCTTGTAGTACGGGGTCGCGGTGTTGTCGTCCTGGTAAAAGGCCTGGTGGAAACGCTCGGCGACGACGTGGGGATCCTGGTCGACCAGGGGGTTATAGGTGTCGGACAAGTGGGGCTTGGACAGGCTCAAATAACGGGAATGGAATTGACGGCCCGCTTTCTCGACGTAAGCGGCCACCTGATTGCGCATGGCCCCCTTGGGATCGATGACGACCACCCCGGCGCCCCGGATGATGTCCTGGTAGATCCACGGCAGCTGGCAGTAGTAGTTCTTGCCCACCCCCGTGGCCCCGATGACCTCGGTGTGCAGCATGCGGGACTCTTCCCCCATGACCACTTGCATCGGCTTCGGGCTCAGGACCAGGTAGCAGTTCCCGACCTCCTCTTTGGTCAGCTTTTCCTCGGGGTTCAGCTCCCTGCCAAGCGGCGCTTCTTCCGCCTTGCCATACAGGCCGCCCCTAAGGCATACGACCACGGTGATAATGGAGCCCAGACAAAGCACCGCCAGCACCAGCATTCTATTGGCCATATCCAGCAAACTATTCGGATCCAAGAACATGTCGGGCCCCCTTCCCTTCACGAGGTGATTTTCCGTTAGCCTTTTTTTAGCGCCAGTCACGCAAGTCAGGGTCAAAATCCCCAGATCCTTCCCTTTCGGGCCGCCGAAGAGCTTTTTTTCGCTTTTTCCGAAAGAGTTTGCCGGACGCCCACTCTTCCCCCAGGTTGATCAAGGCGAGCATGGACAACGAAAAAAACAACAGCAAGATCGGGTGCGGCATATCAAACCTCCGGGTCTTGAGGGTTATTCACCTGTTTCACGACGTTCCTCACGGTCTTCCTTTCTGCGGCCCCAATGGTCTTTCCTCCGTTTGGGGAACAGTCTGCCGTCCATGTGTAGTTCCAGCAGATTGTGAGCGACGAGCAAGGACGACGAGATGAACACCACCAACGCGTGCTGCTCCATATCAGACCTCCTGGGTAGTCCGCGAGGCCATGGTTCCGTCGATCCGCTGCAGGGCTTCTCGCAGAAAGTCCCGCAACTTTTCTTTGTCTTCAGCGCAAATCAGGCGTTTCAGGTCCACGATGATCCTTAGGGTCTTCCCTTCCACGTAGTTCAATGCCAGGGGAGAACGCCTGGCCGAGGCACCGGTGCTAGCTGCGGCTCTGCGGCCGGGCTTCGCGCTCTTGTGGACCGCCTCCCCGCGTTCCTCGCGGGCCGCCTTCGCGACCTCGCCCGCCTTTTCATCGTGGTCATTCACCAAGGCCAGGGCCCGCGTCAGGGGCAAGCCCAGCCGCAGCTCCTCTTGAAGCGCCTTGTCCCTTCCGACACGGAGGTACTTCTCGATCGTGCTGATGGAACGCACAAAGGCCCGGCTCAGCCATTCGACGGAAGCGCCCGCCGCCTGCTCCTTCGCGACGTTGGCGATCAGCTCGGCCGGGCTGTAGTTGTTGCGGCCCTCCGGGCTGTTCTCCATGTAGCGCAGCTGGCGCCGGTAGTCCTCAGGCATGGAGGAATACCGTTCCGCCGCCAATGCCAGGCCATTGCGCTGGGCGGCCAAATAGCGCCTGCGACCGGCGACCAGGACGTAGGGGGGCATGGCCCCGACGACGATGATGGGCTGGAAATTGCCCACCCCATCGGCCGTCTGCTTGGCGTGCTCCTTCATGCTCTCGGCCAGTTGGTCCAGGCCCTGCTCCAGGGTCTCAAAGCGGTCGTCGAAATCCGGGGCCTGTATGTCCTTGGGGAACACGGTCATGCGTTGGGAACGGAACTTCACCGCGGGCCCTTCCTGGTCCAAGCCCTGCTGGCCGCCGGTAGGGGCGAAGTTGATCTTGAGGGATGCCTTGGACCTTGGGGCGGGTGCTTGGGGGGTGCTCATTTGACCTCCATATAGTGAAACAGCTCCTTGGCCAGACTCCTGAACTGCTTGGCCGCCGCCGCCCCCGGCGCGGACCAGACCAACGGGCAGAAGGCCGAATAGGCATCAGCGAGGGGCTGGCTGTTCTTGATGACGCTCTTGAACAGGTGCCGTCCCAGCTTCGCCTTGAGGATGTCCTGGACCTTCTCCTGGGACGCGTTCTCCCGGAAACGGCTGATGAAGACCCCGGCCAAGTCGAGCCCCGGATTGTGGGTCTGGCGCACCTCCTCAATGACGGCGATGAGGTTGTCCAGGCCCGTGGTGGACATCTCCTGCGGCTCCACAGGCACGATCACGGTGTCGGCGATGGCCAGTCCCAAACGGGTCAGGTGGCCCAGGCTGGGGGGCAGGTCCAGGACCACGAGGCCCACAGGCACCCCTTGGGCCGCGGCGGCCTCGTCAAAGGCATTTAGCCCGCCCCGGAGGCGGCCGACCGCCCGGTCAAAGTCCTCTTCAGAGAGGCGGTCAGACTCGTCCTGTAGGTTGGGACCCCCAGCGACCACATAGAGGCCTTCAATCACGAAATCCGCGGGATCCGCGTTATCGGGAAGGCGCCGGGGATCGATGGCATGGGGATGGATGACCTCGGTCAGGTCCACGCGACCGGCCAGGAACTCGTCCAGGCCGGCCATGTCCATGGCCACCCCCAGCCCGAAACCGGCGTTGCGCTGGGGATCCAGGTCCACCAGGACCGTGGCCCCCAGCCTGGATCGGACGGCCTGGGCGGCCAGGTTCGTGGCCGCCGTGGTCTTGCCGACCCCGCCCTTGTTGTTGGCGAGCGCTAGGATTTTCATGGGTGCTCCTTCAGGCTCTTGCAAACCCCAATAAATTCGGCCAAATACGCTGTGGAACCCGGCAACTCAATACGGCAATTCACCTTGACTAATGGCCAGGGAGCGGGATAATGACTAATGTTCACTAGTGACCTGCTGGTTAAATGTTCTATGTTTCATATGGAACTTATAAAACATAATAATCGACGGTCCCGCAGTATGCAACTTTTTCATTGAAAGACTTTGTAACAAGAACAAAGCACTTTCGAAATTGATGGCTCAAAGCCATGGAAATCGGCTACAACACAGATGCTTTTTGACCCTTGAGGAGGGCGCTCGTGAAGATCTCAGATCAAATCAAGTACTACCGCAACATGCTGCGTTTATCCCAGGATTTCATGGCCAAACGCATCGGCGTCAGCAGGTCCGCGTACACCAAAATGGAAAACGGAACCCCTGACTTCTCGGCCGGCCACCTCAGAATCCTCGCCAACCTGTTCAAAGTGAGTGTAGAGGACTTCTACAAGCCTTTGAGCGTTAAGTACCAGAACACCGCGCCCCTGCAACACGCCCAGTTCCGTATTCCCAAAGACGAATTCAGGATCGCCGGCGCGGAATCCATGGAAATCCTGATGCAACCCGCCACTGAACTCTTTGTGTGGGCTGGCGATAAGGGAAACAGCGAGGAATTCAAGAGGCGCCAGGACAGGGCGAAACATACCTACGCGAAATTCGATACCCTAGATCAGGCGATTCAATACACGCAGCCCTTGGTCGAAAAGCACCTGGTGGGTGAGGCCATAGACATCGTCTCCCTGGCCATGCAGGAATTCGGACTGTGGATCTCATGGAACCTATTCGGCCCGTATTCCGGCCTATATCTGAAGGCCGGCACCGAGATAGCCGATGGCGAATTCCTCCCCTTGCCCATCGTGGCCATCCATTCCGGCCACCCCTCGGAACGCCAGCGATTCAGCGTGGCGCATGAACTCGGCCACCATCTATTCGCGCAAAAAGGCAAGATCGGTTCCCCGACCAAGCCGAGTACCGACAGCGACGAGAAAGTGGCCAACCTATTCGCCGCGAATCTATTGATGGAACGCAGCAGGGTCATCAAGGTCCTGAAGGCCATGCAGGATTTCTATTCCAAAACCTTCGACTTCCCAAGCATCGTCCTGCTCGCCGCGAGCCACCTCCAGGTGAGCTATTCGGCCTTGTCCAGGAGGGTGGTGGCCCTGGGCCTGGTCCCGTCCGACCAGATCAAGCCCGTCCTTTCGGCGAAGGTCAGGGAGCTTGAGCTGAGGGTCTCAAAGAAGCAAAGGCCACAACCGTTTCACGTTCAGGTGATCAAATCCTGTGAAGAGGCCCTCAAAAAGACCACGTTCTTCAAGCACGACAAGAAAAGCGGGCCGATGGGACCCGAGGCTATACGATTCCTCCAGGATTACAGCTACGTGGAATACCTGCACGCATGCAAGGCCAAGCCGCCGCTCGATTCCAGCTACGTCTTTCGGGAAGTGGTCCAATACGTGGAGGACACGTATCCGAACTATGTGGCGGAGACGTAGGGCATAGAGGCAGCCCGAAGCAGACCTGCACTCGTTCTCGCGCCGAGCTGCGGCCCAAGGATCGGGCCTTCCTTGGCATCCTGGACGAGCCCCCGTCCCGCTGGACGTCCGCCGGCGCCTCAAAAGCTACCTGATCAAGGCCGGGCTGCCGGTCGACATCACACCCCACCAGCTGCGCCATTCCTTCGCTACGCACTTGTTTAAAGGCGGGGCGAATAGCAGAATCATTCAGGATTCGCTGGGGCATGCTTCCCTGGCCACGACCCAGATCTACACCAAGGTCGCCGGCGAGCACGCGCAGGGGGAGTATAGGAAGGCGCATCCGAGAAATAAGATGTAGAGTTTCTAGTCAACAAATAGACCCCTTGCGGTTGCTTTCTAAGTAAAATATAGAAGTCCGAATGAAGTGCCAACAAAATCCGGGCGATGCGGAAAACGACCCAATACCATCATTGAGAGCAACATGGACCAACTCGTCAGCTGGTTTTTGGGCTTAAGTAGCTCCGCTGCAGTTGTCCTGCTTACCTATTTTTTCTTTAAAAAGTCCCTCGCCGATAAAATTCGAGAAACAGTTAATCCCCAAGCGGTCAACGTTGATATGAGGAACACACTTCTGGGCCTGAGATCACTTGTCAGAGAAACAAGAAGGGAGACTCGTGAGGGTCTCGACGAACTGGGTGGCACGGCAAGGAATCTAAAAAGAGACACAGACGCACGATTCGATGCTATAGAAAATTCCATAGATACCGCACTCTCATCGACCGACAATTTGAGCGGGCGATATGAAACTCTTGAAAAGGTGAAAAATGGAAACTGAAGCCGACAAAAAAGCCGAATTTAAACGGCGACTGGAAAAGAAGATTGCATTGGAAAAAAGAGTGCTTCAAGAATGCGAGCGATTCTCGTCGCACCTGAAGGCGTTAGCGATCCATTTTGAGCGATTCATAGAGGACACCGAGTCCCATTTTGAAATACACATGTTTGGATCCGAGATTTATGGAAAACCAGAAATGCTCACAGGCTTTGATATTTCAGCAGGAAAATCAGTATTTAAAATTCAACCCGAAATTAGGTCTGGCGGAAATCGTCCGGCTTCAACAAGGTTTCTTTTTAGAGTATACGGAACAAAGATACCGCAAAACCTAAACACCGATATCTTTTACGATGATTCAGATTCTGACTCTCCCTGGAAGTCTGAAGAAGGAAGAGGGGTAGTAATGGAAAATGGAGAACCTAAATCATTGGTCTCAAAAAAGCCGATTACAATCTCCGAACTCGAGGATGCATTAATTGATGCACTCACATAACTGTCAAACTAAAATAATAGAACAATCAAGTCAAACTAACCACCCCGAGCTGACCCATAGGTGAAAATTTGTAAAATAGGCGGAAGTCGGCTGCCACCGTTGTCCATTTGACGAGGTTGCTAATAGACCTCGCTATGCCGTTTATACATAAAAAGATGGTCCCGGGAACACTTCTTAAGACTTTGTAGATTCAACTAGCCCCTGGAATGCTTTTTTATTCTTCACTTTTTCGATTTGGTCCTTGGTGGCCATTATGGCGTAACAATATATATTTTCATGAAAAAGCAATTCCAAGCAGAGCATCCTATGCACTTTGTGAAAGAAACCGTTTATTTTTATGGTTGGGCCTAGATCTATCAATGGATCTAAGAAGAGCCCAAGTTTCCCCCATTCTTTAATCAGTAAATCCCGATTTGACCTATAAAAAATGAAGATACCGTGGGAAAGTGGCAACACACTTCCATGAGTAAAGGTCCACATGCCCCTCACGATGTATTCAATCCATTCTTCAAATTTCTTGCAATTGATGTCCAAGATCGCCCGTAGTCCCTCAGAATCCGCCTCAGGTATGGTCAAGGACGGCAAGGGGCTAAACTCACTAATGGACCCCACGAGGTGCATCCGGGCGCTGACGCGATCCCTCAGGGCTTGCCTAATTCGAATCTCCTTTTCGTTCCCTGCCTCTACTCCATCGGGATCTAATGACTTCAGCGCTCGTTCTCGAAGCCCGTTATAGATGGGATCCGGAGGAGAGCATAAAGCTAAATCAATGAACCAATCCTGATCCAATTTTCCCTTGGCTCGATTACACTTTCTGCAAGACCAGACTATGGGTTTCTTCAAAATTTGTTCAGAATCCACGTAAAGATTTTTTGGAATAAAATGTTCTTTTTCTGGGTTAAGACTCGGGACAAGTTTAAAAGTACAGTATGGGCACCGCAAATTCCTTGGACGATTTACCATTTTGGTCTCCGCCCATATGCGTGAAATTTTTGCGCTGCTCTCATAAATCTCTAGACCGAAATGGCTTTTTCGAGTTTTGGACGTCGCCAACGATAGTAGAAGTCGAACACCACTGGTGAGCCTTTCCTGAACTCGATGATCTCGTCTTGTATATTTCTCAAAATGGCTGGATCGAATGATTGGTTGGCCACGCGGCCCATCTCATTCTGCAAATGAGACGCTGTTAACCGGAAGGAACGCAGTTTGGCAATTTCACGCAACATCCAGGCAAACAGGGGAAGCATCACAACCAGAGGGCAGGCAACCAGATCCGAAACCTGCGTCTTCATGAAGAAAGCGAATATGAGTCCCATCAAACAGAGGCACAAAACAAACGGTATGAAGATTTTAAGCAGGCCCCCCCGCAGTTGAGCCGAGTAAAAGACGTTTTGCTTTTGAAGCCCTAAAATTACGTGTTGAGGGGAGCGAGTCGTCTTGGGATCCTTGTACCACCCCAAGAGATTCTGTTCCTTTACCAGAACCAACAGCTCGTCTTTCGTCTCCGGGCAAACTTGACCAGCCGGAATTTCAGGCTCCATTTTCCAAACAGGCCACGGCAATCCGAATAGGCTACAGTCAATTTGTTCCTGAAAATTCACAGCAACTTCTACTGATTCCCTGATCCAAGGTTCTACGATTACAACGTCTACAATCAACGTGATCATCGAAACTAGTGTGGTGATTCCGGCTGGGCATCCTTGAAATTGCGTCCAAGTGGCGGCCAACATCGGCAGCACGACCAGGATAGCCAATTGAACGCCGACCCAATTTTTTGCCTTGGAATGCTGGCGGCGCTGAGCCAGCAGAAGGCGCAAAACAGGCTCCCGGTCTTGATCCGTCGCGACCTTCTTGAATAAGGTCATGCAGGAAACCCTCCATTAAATACAAGGTCCCAATAACTGCGGGCCGCTTGGCTGTCCCCACCCGCTTCAGCTTTAAGCGCTCGGTCCGACTTGTCCAAAGCATAGGCGACCGCAGTTTTAGCCTGTTCCAGCTTCGCGCCGGTGCTCGACGCCGAAACTCTTCCTGAAATACCTAAAGGATCATTCAAAGCAGCACATTTTCTAGAATTCAATTCGTAGAAGGCGTCGCGAATACATTGGGCATAGGATTTGACTCCCGAAAAAGTCCCTTGGCTAGCGAACAAGAGCTCCATATGAAAAGAAGAAATAGGCACAGCGGCGGCCCTATTCTCTCTCCAAAACTTCATCAATTGTACGGCATATTTGAACTTGTGGGCGCTCGCATCATGAATGGACTTGATGTAGCTGTTATGCGCTTCTGGGCTTGTCTCAAGCCAGCCGCCGCCGCCGTTGGGAATCCAAAGGGTAGGCTTCTTATGAGCATTGATCCCCTTAAAGACGGCTGGCAGCACGTCAATTTTGCTGCCATCTGAGAAGTCTATGACCATCGCGTGGCCGTCGCGTCCAACAGCGGACTGGGGGTACCTTCCCACCAATTGTTCCTTGAACTTGGAAAGGACGGTGTCGCTGGTCATGAGGCTTCCGCCCCATTTGAAGTCGTCGATAGCCACGATGAAAAAAAGGTCCATGTCGCTGTATTTGGCGACGGCGGTATCGCGGGAGTGGCTACCGTAGTTCTTCATGTCCTTTAAGGTAAAAACCTTCGACAGCCTCGTCCCTATTTCTGATGCGTGAACATCGAGAGCCCCCTTCGCTGCGGGGCTGACTTGTATTCGATCAATAAGAGTCTTGAACTTGTCACCGATAGCCATACTACTCCTTTGAGTTTTAAGCGGTCTTGGCTAGGTGGTCCTCGCCCCCACCCAGCCATTCCCCGGTGACTAACCAAATCTCATAAAAATGGAGCCATTCCATGGCCCAAGGAAGGATGGTCTCCGCCATCGGCATTCGCTCGTTCCACTCGTTATATTTCGGCTGAAAAAGGCAAAGGCCACCTTCACTATAACAGTGAGGAAGGACACTCTTCCCTTCCGATAAGATCAGTTCCGGACTCGCCACTTCCACGGTCGGGGTTTTTTCCCTGCCGATTCGAAATGCAATCCTGAGAGTATACGGCTTGCTCATCGGTGTCGGTTTTACAGTACCGGTCCATGTAAGTTTCTTCCCCCGAACCCGGTACTTTGAGCCCTCGATAGCCGCCCTCAGGTCCATGCCATGGCGAATCAGTATAATTGGCTCAGCCATGGTGACGGTCGCCGCCATAGAACGTGTGCTTGGGAATACCCGATGCCAAGGGAGCCTTCGGCGCGCTGACCAAAATTCCGGTTCCAACCGACATTTGCAAAGCTCCTATTTCGCGAAGAGCCCTGACACGATTACCCTGAATGGTAGCAGCACGCTTGACCAGGGTATCGCCGAGTCCACTGCCAAAAGCCTGATAGAGTGACTCAGTGCTATCTGCCCTCAATGACAGGCCAACCATATTTAGCGCCTTCGAGTGCCAGGCGCTAAACTCCTGCGGGTACTTGGGATCGCGGTTCCAGTGTTCGAGTACGTTTTCGGACGGGAGAGCCGGATTCCAAAGTAAGTAGAGGCGATGACTAGGCGAGACCAGTTGCGGCATTCTGTCTAAGATACCGCGAACAGCCTCCAATGTGCTGGTTTCGCCCGCGTAAGCCAGCCCCGACAAAATCGTAATGAGAAAGGACGACGGCGCATAGATCTTGTCATCTTGGAAATTCTCATTCCGGTGTCGTTTCAAAAGCTGAACGGCTCGCTGCAGGGACGTCTTCGCCGTCTGCTTTGGGACATCGGCTATGTCCACTTCGCGAGAATCAGCCATAACCTTTCGCACCGCCGGAAGTCCGATCTCAGACCTACTCTTAAACCAAGAGCCAATACCCTTGGGGTTGCTGTCGATAAGCCTGCCCAGGTCTCGGTCAGGAATCGCTAGCTGGTCGGAAAGCGGATATCCGACATGCACGGCAGGCACGATATCCATGTTGAACTCGCCCTGGTACTTAAGCGTCCAGCAACGGTTATCTTGCTCGAGAGTGTCGGCGTACCGGCCATTGCTGGACAACCTCACTCCAACTGCCTTATGCAGCGAGCGTGCATTGACCTGTGTCCGCGGTCGATGGATTTCGAAGATGAGGTCCAGGTCATATTCGTCGCTGTCGAGTTTCGGTTTGACGACGGTTCCCATTGCGAAGGAACCCTGGGGAAAAATATTGGCGTCTACGTCCTTGAATTGTTCATCTTCCGCGAGCCAAGCTCCCACAGCCTCATACCGTTTGACGGCCGTTTCATGGGCGCTTGGGGAAAGGTCTAGGGCCTCCCCCATGGTATCCAGCGCGTCATTGATCTGCGCTTCAATTGTTATCATTGAGGCCCCTTTCATTCTTTAAGCTTGAGTTTTCCATTTACGTCTCTTATAATGTGACGAATACGTATATGGAGAACCTAAAAAAGAAGCGCCGCACTGGCGCTACCTTTTCGTCTTTAAATAAAATACTACTTCGTCTATGGGGTGTCAACCAGTGAATTCTGACTTTCAGAATAGGCTTCGGGCGGCTCGAGAACTACGCAAATTGAGTCAGGCCCAACTAGCTGAAAAAGCCGGTTTACAACCATCTGCTGTTTCGCATTTTGAAACGGGACGCCGTTCTCCTTCGTTTGACAATCTAAAAGCCCTCTCAGAGGCACTAGTTGTTACCACCGACTTTCTTTTAGGTCGTGTAAATGAACCGGGCGCCACAGGAGCCATCATCGATACGCTTTTTCGCCAAGCTGGAAACATGTCGACTAATGATCTCGAAACCCTCACGGGATTTGCTGATATGCTCACAAAAAAAGCTGCTCAAAAAAGAGGGGAGTAAACTATGTTAAGGCAGGATAGTGCTTTGGTTTCCGATTTGCTTGCACAAGATGTCCTGAATAAACTTAAAATTTCTACTCTCCCGGTGAACCCTTTTGTCGTCGCGGCTCATCGTGATATTACTTGCCTTGAAAACCCAGACCTTACTCCCGACCTCTCGGGTTGTCTGATGAAGGCGGGAGACTTGTTCGGGATACTTTATAGCTCCCGTTTTGCAAACGAGGGATTCAAAAGATTCACAGTCGCTCACGAGTTGGGGCACTATTTTCTGGAGGGGCACATCGAAGCTCTCTTTGGAAAGGGCCAAAAAATTCACAAATCTTTAAGTGGTTTCATTTCCAAAGACAAATATGAACGGGAAGCAGATAGTTTCTCCGCGAGTTTGCTAATGCCGAGAAACCTGTTCACTGCCGCGCAAAGCAATGGTGATCGTGGATTGGCTGGAATTGAGACACTTTCAAATTTGTGTATAACCTCACTAACTGCAACAGCAATTCGTTTCGCAAGACTCAGCGATGAACTCATGGCAGTAATATGCTCTACAGGAAACCAGATCGATTTCGCGGTAATGTCGAAACCATTACAGGATGTCCCAGGACTCACATGGATTTCTAAAAATTCAAGGCTTACCCCTGGGACAGCCACCGCAGATTTCAATAAAAATGAAGACAATGTTAAAAGAACAAGGCGTATGGCAACTACAACCACTTTAAACGCCTGGTTTGAAGGCGGAGATTCCACAGAATTCAATGAGGAAATTATTGGCCTCGGCCAATATGGACGCACGCTAACAGTGCTTTGGACCAATTCAACCATCGCCGTAAGTGATCCGAGGGAAGGCGGTGAAGATGAAGAAGAAAGCCTACTTCCTTCCCAGCGCTGGCGCGAACGGGGGTAAGGCCTAACAGAACCAAATCTTTCGGATATCAATATAGCACGCGCTCCAACTCCGAAAGATCTCTTAATGGATCAGCCTGCACTTAAATGGATCAGAAACTGCACAACTAAAGAATCCGTTAACTTCTTGAACTTAGGAATCGAAAAATTATGCCTACCACTCAAAAAACTATACGTTTGTCCAAAGTCCGGACAGTACTGGAAGCCCCTCCACGACCCGTAAATCCCATGGGGGACTCAGGTAAGGCTCTTCCGCACCGACCTGTGTATGGAATGCATCGCTATTTTGCTCGCAGACCCTATTCGATCTTTGCGGCAATGGTAAGTCACTACTCGCAACCTGGAGATGTAATTCTTGACCCCTTTTGCGGTGGAGGAGTGACGCTTGTAGAAGGAATACTTCAAAAACGTCGGGTTATTGGTTTTGATTTGAATCCGATTGCAACTTACGTGACAAAAATGGAACTTTCTGACGTAGATCTTGAAGACCTTGATCTTGAAGTAAATAGACTGGTAGATAATTTCAAACAGCAATGGAATTATATCTTCTCTACACCTTGCCGGACATGCAAAAATTCAGCGGATGCATTATGGTTTGAATACTCTAGCGTCACGGAATGTGCGCATTGTTCCCATAATTTTTCTATTATTGAAGCAGCAAAAGTGGGCCCAGGAACCTGGACCTGTCCCCAATGTAAAACTAACGTTCGTTTCAGCCAGCGTTGCGATACACCAACCCGTGTAGTAAACGTTATGTATTCGTGCAAGCAATGTGGCGAACATATTCATGCAGCTACACAAGAGGACCAAAAGCAGGTACTAAAAATTGAGAATACTTTAAGCACCGCAGAAAAGAATGGCCTCTGGATTCCCAATGAAAAAATTCCCGATTGCAACATGCAAAGAGAAAGCGCCCTTTTCAAAAAAGGCATTGTTCAATTTCGCCAACTTTTTACTCCGCGAACTCTCTTTGCTTTGGCAAATCTCAAGCAGATGATACTAAAGGCTGCTCCAAAAAATCGGGATTGGCTTTTATTTATTTTCAGCTCCACTCTTCGTTATACCAATAAAATGGTAACACGAAATGAAGGCTGGAGGGGAAATCGTCCACTGGAATGGGCGAAACCTGGCTACTGGTTGCCTCCCGTCTTTCTGGATAGCAACGTAATTATCGAATTCGAACGACGCTATAAGGCGGTTACGCGTGGAAAAAAAGATTATTTAGCTAAACTTGATGGCATAGTTCCCCTTGAAATAAAGTCGGCAAAAGAAGTTATGATAACGAATAAACCCGCATATCACGTATCCTGCCAGTCCTCGACTAAAATCCCCCTGGCTGACGGAGTAATAGACGTAATTTTAACTGATCCACCTTACGGGAGCTACGTCCACTACGCTGATCTTTGTAACTTTTGGGCCGTTTGGTTTCCAGAACTCGCTATGGGGAAAGCTATTGATAATCGCGAAGAGGCTGTAATCGCAAGGAAGCGGTTTCCAGGCGCCAAAGACGCCAATGACTATCAGGAATTGTTGAGGCGATGTTTTTCGGAATGCGCTAGGGTCCTACGACCGGGAGGGTACATGGTGTTAACTTTCAATAATCGAGAGCCTCGTGCTTGGGGTGCACTCCTGGTCGCGGCAGCAAAAGCCGGCTTTGATCTTCCTAAGAACGGTGTAATTTTCCAGGACGGTATCGAGAACTATCGCCAAACTGCGCAGAGCCGGCGGGCAGGTTCAGTTATAGGAGATTTTGTTTTTTCCTTTCTAAAAAATTCAACTGTAACCGCCAAAATCAAGGAAGAAGAGCCAATAACCGAACAAAGAATTGTGGAACACATACGAACTATATTGATGCGCCAAAAAAAGACTTTTTCCCCAAATGACCTAATGCGCGAATTATACATAGAAATTCAACCAGCTCTAATGAAAAGAGTTCGATATCTTATAGGACAACAAGACAATGCCGTAGCACGTATTGTCGAAGAACTTGACACCATTAAAATTTTAGATTCACATAGAAGAAATCTTCTCGAACAACATTTTAACTATAAGGCAGGCCTTTGGTCCCTAAGGGGCGCTCATGTCTGAACAGCAAAAATCGCTATTTCCAGACATGGACTCTTTAAACGCTTCAAAAAAAAATCAGCAGGTAAAACGTAACGGAACACGAGTATCGGATGCCTTTATATCCTCAGTTTGGTCATTCAATGGTTCAAGCGGAGATCAAGTTTATCGATGGTATGGAACACTTCCACGCCAATTAGTGGAAAAAATTCTAACCTTATATGCCCCAAAGAATGGGACAATTCTAGATCCTTTCATGGGATTAGGACCCACACTGGACGCTGCCGCTGATGCTAAAATAAAAGCGGTCGGTCTAGACGTGAATCCTCTGGCTTGTCTAGCAGCCGAAACCAGACTTTTCGCTACATCCGAAGTTAAACACGTTATGGATAGAGTAAATCATATTCATGCTCAGGTTAAGAAATATCCTAGCAACAAGTCGAACTCCGAATGGTCCGAAATTATTCAGAATCCAAACTACAATTATATGCGAAAGTGGATTCGTCCCGACACACTGGAAATTCTTCTGACTCTGCTCTTTAAAATTGCTGACGAGGAGCAGGGGAAAAAAGCTCTGATCCAATTTGTTGCAGCAGCGCAGGTCATTCGTGATGTCGCATCCGTAGATACACGTTGTACTCACCATCTTGTCACTAAAAAAAAGCCATTCATAGATCCGTTTCCTCTCTGGATATCACAGACTTCGCGTGTAATTAACGCTGTCCGGCCAAAGGCAGCAGATCCATCACAAATCGTGGTTCGTCAAGAATCGGCGCTTTCCAGTAATTCGATGCGCGGTATTGCCGACCTAGTGATAGTTCATCCGCCATATCTGGGTGTGATTCACTACCATCAGATCCATCGGCTTGCTACGGACTTATTGGATATCGTTCAAAAGATCAAAAAACCAATCACGCTCAAGGGTCTCGATTTTGAATACACTCAGCTCCGAAATGCCGACATTTCCACCGACAAATCCGAGAGCTACCTCAATTCAATAGAACGTCTGGCAGATACAATGGCTACCTCGACTTCCGCCGACGGTCGGTGTGTGGTAATCATTGGAGATCAACGTAATAAGGGGCATTTGAGACATCCGTTTACTGACTACATCGCCGAATTTGAAAAACGCGGCTTTATGCTGGAAGAAAATTTTATTTGGCTATTGAATAATAATGGCGGAATGCATGTTTTAAGACGGGGTCATTTCATTGACCACAATTACATCTTGGTATTTCATAAAACGAAGCATGTCAAAAAAAAATAAAAGTATTTTAGCTATTTTTTATCTAAATTTTCGACGAGCTGCAGAATACATTTATTTAATACACCACCCGAGAATAGACGAAATCCTGATTTACCAACTTCAATTACCGGAAACCTCTTGGGTAGTTCACAATCCACAGAACCAACAGCGAGCATTCCAATGATTTGTGGAGATCCGACAATTTTAATACCATATCCTTGATAAATAAGTTTTATAAATTCCTTTGGTGGAAATTCTAAAATTAATCTGGATAATTTATTAAGATCAGATTCACCGAGAGAATTCAAAATTCTCAACGAATCGCTTAGTGTCGCTTTGGCCTCAATCAAAAGAACGGTATCGCCCTGGTTCGAAAGAGCAGTAATATCAACTTCATCTCGTAAGCCTTTTTTTAAATTTTCTTTCCCAATAATATGTCTAGGTAAAATACATTTTCTATAACGATTATCAGTCCCCGCCGGAGGAGATGCACATATCACGGTCCAGCCCCTAGCTTCAAGCAATGTTATAAAAACACTGTAGACTTCAAATTCTACAGGCATCTATCGATCCTCGCATTGGCTTTCCGGCGACAATACCGCCATTCAATATCAACAAATCAGCAAACGTATCAACTATATGAGTAGCAGTGGGTGGTGTTGGTTTTTTATTTATTCTTTCAAGAAAATTGGAACTCGATACGGGCAATCGATAGACTAAATTTATGTTCCGCTCACTCTGGGCACAACCACTGCGGCAATACAATATATCAAAAAGTGATAAATATCCCGGCCATGGATGCTCTGAGTCGCTTTTTGCTTTATTTGCAGTTCCGGTAAAAACTAACGTATATGGTCTACCACGAAATTTTTTCTCTATTGCCTTCGCTTCGGCCCCCTTAAAATCAATTCCTAATTTTGCAATAAAATCAGATGTCTTTTCCAATTGCGCCCCGTTGGGAGGATCTATTCTGTCCCCTTTGGACGTCTCTGATGTAGAAATCCCAGCTTTGAAGTACTTTCGGACAGAAACATTTTTTCTAAGACGTTCTGAATACATAGAAACCGTTCTATCCATTTCAGCCAAAGCTAATTTTACTTCGGAAAGAGAAAATATATCGACTGTTGGGTCAGAATAATTAACAAACGCGGAAACTAAATCGGCCATCCTTTTTTGAGAGGATGGCTTTGTGTCCGGCAACTTCCGACTATCGATTGGCCAAAATGAAGATAAAGCCGGAACATTATAAATCTGAGATAATCGTTTTTGCGCGAGGGGTACTCTAGTATTTAAATAGCGAACATTGGGATCTGAAAATGTGCGACGAGATTTTTCTGGATAATAAAGTATAGAAGGTACGTTCATTTCCGCTGCACGAACCTGAAAAGAAAAACGTTGGGGTATATTATGCCCACTTGGATTCATGGCCGTTTGTTCAATTGATACCACGGGCCGACCATCTACCGAAATAACGACATCTGGACGAGCGTAACTGAATAGTTCGGTAATTGCACGTATTTTTACCGTCGCAATGTCAATCCTTGTGGCTCTGCGAAGTGGTGTACAAAGTCCCGTCCAACTCGTCAAAGGATCTACTTCGACAGGATCATGGTAATAAATGGAAATTTGGCTCACTCTAGCTCCTTTACTCTAATGATCAAATCAGTGATCCCAGAATATTTCTCTCGTTTTTCATTTTACTTGCCCTTTTGACCCAGCAGGTCTGTAAGCTTCTTTGCTGATTTCAATTTTTCGAATGTTGAGTACCTTGGCCCCTGCATTGCCCCCATTGGTGCGTCAGCGTATGGGATTGGACCGATTGCTTCGGCCTTTTCGGAAAATATGACCTTGTACTTCCCGCCTTCTCCATAAGGCTCGATCCTATCTACTTTTGCAAAATGGGTAACAGCCGACACAGGCTGGGACTGATATGCAGCGATAAACCTAATCTTGTCGAGCATTCCACCTGAAATTCGAATTGCGTGCCAACAGTCTTCGCCTAAAAATACTCTTTCGAAACCTTCCTTTTGGGCTGGAACAATAATAGTGTCAAAATTTGTAATGCCCGGATTTGAATGGAGAATTTCGTTCCCATTACTTAGAGTCACTACCGGTTTAATAATTTCAAACGCCCGCAATCCTGCGAGCGGAAGTATCTGGAGAATTTCCTTAAGAAATGCCTGGGTGTCTGCTTTTTCAGCTTCCGTCAAAACAGGTTCCTGTGGTGTGTTCCCATTATCTAAGTGACAGCGCTTGGCCTCAATCGCCCGCTTTATTAATGCATATTCAAGCCAGGTCACATGGGCCCGATTGAGACCTCTATTAGCCGACACAAACACTATGCCGGAATCCCAGAAATCCTTTTTATCCGCATGTGAATCAATTCGTTCGTTGATGCCATCAGCCTGGCCAATGTAAATTTTTGGCAAATCCTCGTCCTGTGTGTCATAGCCCGTAAGAATATATACACCGATGCCTTTCATCTCTGGCCGCGATCGTAATGTGGTCCAAGCAGCGCGTGGAAACGCTATACCGATGCCCGTCCAATTCATTTTGTCGATTATCCGGACTCCCTCGGGATCACCGTCGGGAACGAAAATTCGAATTGTAAAGGCAGCTGCCATGTATTTTCCACGAGTTAAGTTACTAGGAGCTCTGCTATTTTGGTCTACCTCGTAAACGTCAAATCAAGATTACCTACCTCGCTTGTCGTAAAATCGAGGTAGGTGACCCCTACGGTACCCAAAAGCCGCCGAAGTCGTAATTGACCCTGGCCACCACTGGCGATCAAGAGTCCCCTGCCCCAGCTTTCCCGACGCCACTTTCGACGCCTTTCGAGCCGTCATGTGCTGTGCACCGGCGAGGGTGCAAGGCTTAGCTTCCACTGGGACCTATGCCGTGCCATCTTGCGTCCGACCACCTCAGGCGGCAGTAATAGAGTTTACTTGCCCCTATGGACAAGTTCAACCTTCGGCCAAGTCCACATCCTGGTGCGTTCAGCACCCATTGCCATTTCACCCCTCCCCTGCCCCATTTCTTTCCCCGAAAATCGGTCATAGCCAAAACCTCTAACTGATCTTTTTCTCTGGGGGACCATCAAGGAGCTCTGAAGTGAAGCTGCCCTAACGCCTATTCCTCTTATCTCTCCTCTTTCGTGCCAGCTCCTCTCGCTTCTCAATTGCCTTCATTTCTTCGTCATTAAATTCTCCCAATACGACTGCCTCTGCGTCATCGGATACGATCGTATTGCCTTCCCGCCGAAGACCAAAAGCCTTCAGGGTCCGCGAGGTAGTCATGTCCGCTTGTTCGAATCCATAACGACTACCCTGGGGCTTTTCAGGGACTGATCTGACAAAACGTTGATTGGTCGGATGGTTCTTGCTCGACATAAAATTTCCGACCAACTTTCTGTAGTCGCTTAGTTTCCCACACCAGCCCCCAAATGTTAGACCTTCGGGCCAAGCCGTTGATGTATGCTTTTCCTTGCAATACGCACACCTCTGAACGATATGCGAGATTGTATTTGGGAACGAATGCAAGCCCCCGCATTGTTGGCAAACTCCCGTCCATCCACATGCGCCGCTGAGAGGAGATCCCCCAACAAAGAAAACTAGGACACTCTTCTCGCTTTTGCATTTCGGACAGCCATCCCTAAACCCACCCAACTTCCACGCCCTTAGCAGCGATCCCAAATCAAGTCGCTGTAAACTAAACCCTCCAAAAACCCCAAAGGGGATACCGTCATAGACATCGGGTATCTCCTTCTCCAGCACCCCTAGTTTGGTCAGCTCAAACAGCAACCTACCAAGGGTCGGAACAGCATTTTTGAAGAGCCGATTTGAGTCGAGGTCTAGGTCTGGCCCCTGGACTGCTACGGCAAATTCGTCTAACCACTTTTCTGTAGACATGAAAAAGCCCTCCTTGTGGGTGAAGGAGGGCTGACGCATCCGTGCCTTGCCTCGTGTGAGGCCACATCCGCCAGGGCCTGTTAGTGCCAGCCCTGGCGAAGCCACCTTGCCCGAATGGACAGGTTGGCGTGGGCGTCAGCCCAACTCTTGATGTTTCTAGTCCTTGAAGCGACGACCGATGGGTCTATTTCGACTCGGAGGACCGGCACAAGGACACGATCAGTGCCACAAACCCTATCACCAGCAGCAAACCCAGGAACCCGCCGCCATTTCCGCCATGAAATCCGTGCATGGGACCCTCAGAGAAAAATGCCGTCGATGGCTAACTCTAGCTGACGCCAAGGACATTGAGATTCGTATTGGAAATAAAGGTTTTTTTGGCTTTAGGTCCTGCTGCCGGCCAGAAAGCCTATTTCGACCCCTATGCCCGCGCCTCAGCCGCGGGCATATCCACGAATTGCGGCTGCTTGCCCGCCAGCCGACGGCGACCGATCCACCAGCCAGCCGCTCCGCCAACACACAGCCCGGCCGTGAACCCGGCGGCTCCGGCGGCGAGGATAAGTCCCATGACCACGGCTACTGACGCCGCGTAGAGCCCGAGCTTGAATATTGTCCTCATGCCATACCTCAAATAAAAATCCCCTGGGAATCAGGCACTGCTTCCAGAGGTCCGATGGATGATTGCGCCACTATACGGAGCCCCAGGGACATCAGAATTAAGTTTGTAAATAAAGGGTTTTTAGCTTCAGGCCCTGCCGGACAAAAAACCGATTTCCGCTCGCCAATGCTGCCTGACGCTCTCCGGCCCAATAACCTGCACCTCGTCCACCATCGGCAGAAACGTCCGCACCAACCATTCGGTGGAGGCCGCCATGATGCTCACGTCGCACCAGGAGTCCTTGCCGGGCTTGCCGACCTTCTTGAATGCGCTCTTCCATTCCCCAGCCACCCGCCGTGTGACCCTTAGTATGACCTCAGTTTCCTTACCTGTGGGCTGATAGATGCTCAGGTCGCGGGACTTCACCGCCTTGGGGGCGATCCCCTTGGGCCATTCAAAGACGTGTTCCGTAACCACGATTTTGGCCATGTGGTCCACGGCAAATGTCCGTAGCGCCTCCCTGTGATGGTCCCATCCCAGAACGCGCCATGACCCGTTGTCTCGCCTCAGGGAAAGGGGATCTGCCACACGACCCGCCGACTTGGAGGCGGGCCCACGATATTCAAAAGCCAGCGTGTGGCGCTCATTCAGCCCCTCCCTGACCAAGGCGACTTTCGTCAATGTGGCCCGCGGATCCGAGGGGCGATAGAGGAAGCGGGAATCTGCGGCAAGGCTCCCCACCGCCTTGCGCAATCTTAGCGCCAGATGGCGGCAGGCTTCACCGGCCTCGGGTTCCACGGCGAGGTTTTCCAGGGCATCAGCCGCGAGGATAGCATCCGCCTTGCTGAGGCGGGATATTTGCACCAGGGCGTCGGCCCCCTGCGAACCCAACAGGCGGGTATCCCCGGCGCCCTGGTCAAAGAAGAGCTGCAAAGGTAGTTGTCCCGCCGGAGAAAAGTCCTCAGCCGCCGAAAGGCGGTAAGAGAGGCGAAGCAACTCGCGGATGCCGATGCCATACCTGGCCTCGACTTCCTGGATGCTGGGCGCATGCTTGCCCCGGCCACGCACACCCGCGGCCAACACCTTGAGCATCCGGGCCACGGTCCACACGACCCTCTTTTTTCCGGCCGGCTTCGGGCTCATAGACGCGCCTTCAAAAAGGCGGCGAACTCCGACCGGATCTCAGGCGGCCCCAGGATCTCGGCGAAACGTCCATATCCCAAGATCATCCGGTAAAAGCGGCGGGGGGAACTGACCTCAAACTCGGCCCGCACCGCGCCGTCGGGATAATTCTCCACCACGGACCAAGGAGCCCGCTCCTTCAGGCGCCAGCTTTCCTCCGCCGAGATTCTGATCTGCACCTTGCGCAATCCGATCGCGTTCTCCAGCCTGAAGGCGTTCCGGTTCGCGTGCTCCTCGAACTTGAAATCCTTTGAGGGCTCCCGAAAGGCCTCGGCGCCGGCTTCAAGGCGGGCGATCTTTGCCACGGAAAAGGTCTTGGGACTCTGGTCCCGGTGGCACACAGCAACGACATAGGGCAGACCGCGGTGCAGCCAGCCGCCGATGGGACTGATGACCCTAGTCTCCACAGCGCCAGTCCGGGAGGGATAGTCGACCTGGGCGGCCGACTTGTCGCGGGCCATGGCCATAAGGCGGGAGAGGCGTGCATCCAAGGCGCTTCCCTCCTTGTTCTCGCCCTGTCCTTCCAAATCAAAGGGGGCATGGAAGGCCAAAAGATTGGACAGGACCCGCGCGCTGGGGGACGCCAATTGCTGGCTCACAACGGGGTCGTCCAGCAATGCCCGTAGCCCGCTAGCCTCGGAAACGCTCAAGGAAAAATCGTCAGGCAGGGTTTCACCCATGCCGGCGAGGCGGTACAAATCCTCGCCGTCCTCCCCGACGGACAGGACCGGTAAGCCCATAGTGGCCAGGGACTCCAGGTCCCTGGCAAACATCTTCTTTGCCGCAACCGCCTGCTTTGCCGTAGCCGCGGGATAGAAGTTTTCCAAACGCTGAAAAATGTCGTCACGCGAAATGCCACGTTTCGCCCCGGCTAGGAGGGCCATCACGGCGAGCTGGCGTTCAAGGTTTTCGGCCATAATCGTGGAACCTCATCGATAACGGACTCAAATGCCCCCCAATCATAGCCCAACACCGAGCCGTCGCAAAAGGGGTTTGGTATGGCTTACGTTTTCGGATGGCCGAAAGTCCCTTGGATTTGCTCAAGTTTAGGAATGTCCCAGGTGCCATGTAAGCTAACTCAAGTCAAAGATATCAAGCCTCTCGTTCGGATACCCCTATGCCGTCACCAACCGCTTCCGCCGCCACGCAGATCCAACATTCGTCAGTCCCGGATCCTGACTCCGCCTGGATGACGACCCTGCGTCGCATGGCCGAAAGTGGGGAGGAACCCGAGGAAGCTTTAAGGCAAATTGCGGCCGAAAGTGGCAACCGGGCTTCGGTGGCCGGACGGGTGTCCCGCCTGACAGAGTCCCCGCTGGACCGACTTGTCTTGGCAGGCCTGTACCTAGAGGGCCAGGACCTGGGCCTCCGGCGCAGACTACGCAGTGGTTATGGTTACATCGAACTAAAAAATGTCTCCGAACATTCCCCTGGGCATCCGATCCAGGCGCTAAGCGCCGAAAACCTTGTGACCTGGCTGGGCGGCCCAAGCGAGGCTTGGCGCGTCCAGATAGCACAGCGCCTGCTGCCTCAAGGCAGTTTGACCTCGCGGCGCCTGATCTCGCGCACCGGCGCGGCCACGCCCCTGGAAGGTGCGGTCCGGCTCACTCCCTTCCTCGCCAGCCTTTTGTATCCCGGCGACGCATCAGAAACCCGCCAACTGGACGAGAACCTGTCCCTCGACCAACCGTCCAAGCGCCTGGGCGATCTGGTCTTGAACCCCCAGACACGCCGCGAATTGGAGTCCTTTCTCAAGCTATGCAAGGATCCGACCGCGCTCAGCCGTTGCGCACTTCTGTGGGGAAGGGCTGGCACCGGCAAAACCCTTAGCGCCGGCGCCATTGCCGGCGAATTGGGGCTCCCGCTGCTCTCGGCCCGGGCTTCACACGAGGAAAACGAATCCCTGTTTTTCGAACGTGCCGCCGCCGCCGCTCGAATCGAGGGTGCCGTGCTATTCCTGGATGAGTGCGGGCGTTGGATGGACAAAGAGGCGATGCGCCGCGGCCCATCGGCGGCATCGGCCGCCCTGCTACAGGTTCTGCAGAACCATCCCGGCGTGGTGATGGGAGCGATGAATCAGGGCTGGCTAAACCTCCACGAGGCTTTTCAGCGACGTTTCCAAAATCAAATTCTGTTCAAAATCCCGAACACGGCGGAAAGGGCCGAGCTTTGGAAGCGGCATCTTCGGACTCCATCGGCCCAGGGGACGGTCGAAGGCGTCGCGCGGCGCTATGAGCTCACGGGGGGCCTCATACGTAACGCCGCAGCGCGCGCGGACAGTTTGGGTCTGCTAACCCTCGACGCGGTGACCCTTGATGCGGAAGCGAAGGCCCAGATAAGCGTCGATTTGGATTGGCCGGAGATGCCCGACCGAAATAACATCGCCATCGTGCGCCACAAAATAGCCCGTTCGTCACGCTGGGAGCTGGTGAAGTTGGGTTTAAGGTTGAAAGTCCTCATCGACCTTCCTGAGACTTCCCACAATTGGAAATTCCAACAAAAAATCGCACTTGAATGCAAAGACCTCGACACCGGATATAACGCCGCGGTAATGGTCGCTAAGGTCGCGGGACTTCAAATGAGGTGGGAAAGCTTGCTCGGTCTAACCCGCGCCAAGGATGAGGATGACCGTTACAAACGGCATGAATTTCTCTCAGGAGCGCTGTCCCAAGCCTGGGCGGCGGGCATCCTTCCAGTGCTGGGCTGTACCATCGATGAATTGGACACCTCTTCCCGTTCCAACCGGCCGCTGATGGATTTCTTGAATTTCCGCGGCACGGGGATATTGGTGATCGGGGGCGAAGGTTGGCCACCGCTCCCAAAAGTCACGGGGACCATCTTGCTGGAGACAAAGGAATTCGATTTTGTAGCCTGGGGACGCGAAAATTATACCGCCTTGGAGCCTTGGGCTATGGAAGACGGCGTTGGGGAGCAACTGCTCCAGGCCTGCAGCGCGGACTCCGGCAGAGCTGCCTTGGTATTACGCGAGGCGATCGTTGCGGCCTGCCTGCGTCGCAATTCCGGACGCCCGACCGCCCAGGTAACCCGTCAAGACGCCGCTATGGCGGCCGATTTCCATCTACGCGGCTTGAAACCGCGCGTTAAGCTGCTTTTCTGAGGGAAATATCATGAGCGACGAAAAAAAGGAAACGAAAGACACCAAGGATGAAAATCTTCAGGAAAAAGGCCTGCTTTTCCTTTCCGGAGAAATCGATCGTGAAAACGTACGGCGGATACAAGAAGACATTCTTCGTGCCAACATTAAGGCGCGTCTTCCCTTCCTGCAAATGTTGATCTCAAGCCCCGGTGGATCAGTGATGGACGGTTTCGGACTCATTGATCTGATGGCCTGGTCCAAGATACCTTTCGCGACCACCGGCATCGGCACAGTGGCAAGCATGGCCCTTTTGGTGCTGATGGCCGGCCAAAAAGGCAGGCGTGGTGTCACGCCGAACAGCACCCTGCTGTCCCACCGTTTCTCGGGAATGTCCCTGGGTAACTATTCCGACATGCTTGCCCGCCGCAAAATGGAGGACCTACTTCATGAACGCGTGGTCACTCATTACCTGAAACACACCAAGCTTCGCGATCGGGCCGAGGTGGAACGGACTTTGCTGAGGGACGTCGATACCTGGCTGACGCCCGACGAGGCCCTCGAGTGCGGGATGATTGACGCCATCCACGGCGCTCTACAATGATTCAGGTTTGGCAGGCATCAGAAGGAGCGATCATGCTCAAATATCTTTTCACCAAGATAGCAATACTCCCTGTGGTATGGATCCCGCCGATTGCCGTGCGCTGGCCAACCGTCTTGATTTTTCTTTTAGCCACAATAACCTTCGGCCTAGGCTACCTTTGCGGCCAAGACAAAGAAGTAAATAACATCAGATATTGCGCAGAGATCATAAAGAGGGCCGGTCGGGACTTTGATGACCAAGATTAAGAGCTTTAGTGCCCAAGTGGACCTAAACCAATAGCATCTCAAATGGCCGTGAGCCTCCATTGCCAGTTGACGACGCACATGAAGACCAAATAAAAAAGGCCCGGAGATTTCGTCCGGGCCTTTTCCGCAACACTCCTTCAGGAACGTAAGAGCCAACCGTTGACTAACGTCCCGGTGCAAGCCATATGACATCGTCTGGAACACTCATTTTCCTCGCCCCTGCTGTGTATCTGGTTTCGTGCGATTGGGGCTTACCATATCCTAAGTTTGCCGAAACACGCGGAATCTTGATTGAAACTTTACTCTCCCTGAGCCGCTCCTGGTTTTGTCCGGACGGCGGATAAGACATGAGAGCGGTCAACAACACACCATCCGCCCTCGAATCGACGTCCACATCTACGTCCAGTTTGATCGAAGCGGAGTTGATTCCAAACATTTTCCAACGCCGATCCAAATGTTCATTCGCCGTTAGAGTCGCCAGCTCTCTGAAACCGGAAAACGCCGTTCCCAAAATCCATTTTTCCGCGATAAGGACAGAATAGATGCATTTGGAAAAAAATGGAGCGTCCGGCAGCACTGGCGACTCCCCAAGGAGCCTTTTGATCCGCAGTTCCAAGACATCTAGGGGGCTGTAGTTGGAAATGCCCGCGCTTCCCCCGAGTTACGTCTTGAACAGCTAAAGGGTGTCTCTCCGCCTGCCCTGGGTGCCTACCTTATCAATGAACGTATGGAAGTCCCCAAGCGCACCTGGTGGAATCGAACTGTTAAAAAACTTCCCATCTGCGGGCGGTTTGAAACACCATTTGGGATTGTACTCAAGCATGTTATATCCGCCTCAATGGTCGGTTGGACGCCATTCCTAATGTCCTGACGCCTGGGAATATCCTGACCGTGTCCCGCATTGCGAACAAGACGTAACGAAATGGGGTTTTGTTACCTTCGAGCCGAAATCTCAAAAAAAGACAAAGATAGCTTTCCCTTCACACTCCAAGAGTTCTCAATCTCTGAAACTCCATTAGGAATGACAACCCAATTTCGCTTTTCCCTCACGCTCCAGCGGCTTTTGCTGCGGGTGGGGGCAGTTGAGGCCAGTTCGGATTTCTCGGATCTTTGATTTGATCTAACCTAAGTGCCTGGGGTTCAAATGCCCGGCCCGGACAACGATTAATAGTATTGAAGAACTCCCTGCCAAAATCACTAGGGTGCCAACTGCCGATATTAAGACTCGCTATTCCGCGTGCTTGTCGTTCCATTCCAGCTCTATACGCCCCTAATAAGTGCCGCGCTTCCAATCTCCTGATGCTTGCGTGAACCAAGGTGTCGTCAATCTCCCGGCCACCGCCATCCAAGAACCTAAGAAACAGAGGACCAGTAAAAACTCTAGGATCAAGTCCATCAGGAAGCGGCCTATAGAAGTGTGCAAGGACAATGATATCAGCCTGGGTTAGCTCATCAAAGACCATCATGAAGAGTTCGAAACGCCTTATGTTCTGGGTGTTCTCTGCCCCCTGCCCAACAATATTCCGCCAAACACGGAGCTTCTCTTCGCGCAAACCAACGCGCAACTTAGCGCAAGAATCATAGAAGAAATCTCTAAACTCCTCATCCTCCTCAAGAAGTTGCATCACCCTCGCGCGAATCGTTTCCGGAAGCTCATCGAGAGCCCTTGATATCGCCTCGGCCCGGGCAGCGAGTACACCAACTAACAACGCGGAGCCTAAGGCCATTATTGCGGGGCCGCTTGCAGCCGCAACTGCCCCTGTCGAAATGGCTAACGCAGTAGGGCCGCCCGCAGCGGCCAATGCACCACCGACAGCAGCCCCCTCTCCTAAGTTCCTAGGAATCAGTTGGGTTGGACTTTCCACACGAGTAGGGCCTGGTCTTTCTTCCACCCAGGTTCTCGGCAGAATCCAGCCTAGCCACTTCGGCACCTTCATCCACATTAAGGCCTCCAAGCATCTTGTTTTTCATGTATGAATAGTTACCTTGGCCCAGAAGTCATTTCAGCCTCCCAGAACCTCAAGAACATCTAGATTGAAGACCAGAAGCACTTCGTGTTCGTACTCTTGAAACTGAATAGCATCCCAACCTTCAGAGCGGAAATGGTTTCGAATGCCAAGATTGATCATATCCGACCCACTCCTCCCGTTTTGCGACGAAGGTACGCGATTCTCCTTCAAATACCAGAGAACATTGTTTCGATCTCGACCTTTTTGCCCCAGGCCGGAAAACTCTCCGAGAATCTTTTCGGTTGCAATTGTCACTTTGCAGCGCACATAGGCTGGCAAGCTGCCCCAACGCTTACCTTGCCTGACAAAGTACACGCCCGTGCCAAGCATTGTATTTGTATTCAACTCGGGTCGAAACCGACCCGTAGAGACAATGGCATCTCGAACACTTTCACTTGTCCAGTGCCACCATTCACTTGGAACAGGCACGCTCATCAGATCTCCAAAAAAACTGGCTTCCCAACCCAGGGTCCGAAGCACACTTAGTTTTTCCTTACCATCTTCCCGTTCTGACCGCAGTGCTGCCCGGGCCAATCGTTGCAGTGCGCACCATCCCCAGGGTGATTGCCCCCGCTACTATTCTTACAGTCGCTGCACACGTAGTGAGCGCAGGTCACGCACTCCCAATAGTCATCGGTGTTGTTGAAGCACACGTTGCATTGGACTATCTTCTCCTCCACTGGTGAGGCCCTAGGCCGCCGATCGCTCAAGGTTCTGGGGCTTCAGGCTTTGAATGGCCGTTCTCAGCTTTTGTTTAGCCTGGTCGGCCTTATGCGGGAGCGTCACAAAAAGAACTTTCGACTCTTGGTCGAGCCGCCACGGGTTCAGGCTTTCGGCAGGCGGAGTCGTGCCCTCAACCGGATCCACCGGGTATACGAGCATCCCCCAAGGTCGGGGAGCTTGGCGACCAAATCGCGCCATGTAGGCCGCCAGCTGGTAGAGGTCTTCCCTTTGAGGCCCAAGCGGAGCAGCGGGCTTTGGATGTAGCCGTTTGTATTTGGCATCAAGGACCCCCACCGTGGAACCATGGTCCTCGACCAAAGCATCGGGCCTCAAGAATCCAAGGCTGGTATTGTTCACCTCGCTCTCCAATAGCGCGCCAGCTGCCTTTAGCTCCCTCGTGCCGTGGCGAATAGTTAGCGCCCTTTCGGCCTGCCGAAGGATGGAAAGAACGTAAAGCTCCCAAAGCTCAGCCACGTCGAGAAGAACGCCCTGGCACCTACCATCGGCCTCCGGTGCGGAGCTTAGCCCCCTCCGGGTGGCGATCTGATGCGATAGGTCGGCAACTGATGCAAATCCCGCCGTGATCGGGGTGTACCTGACCCAACCCAGCTCCGCCTTCGTCGGGATCCTCGGGCGTGCCCCTGTGACGGCCGCCAGGTGAGGTAGTAGCTCCTTTACCCGGGGTGGTATCCAGGAGTCGTTGCCGCCGCCCATCCACCGCCGCAATACATCATAGGCGGCCACTATCGACCGCGAAGCAGCATGGTCCAGCGACCGCTCCCGTCTGATCGAGACAAGAGCTTCATCTCCGCCGGCTATCAATCGCACCGACCTGCCAACGTCCAACCGGCCACGGACCACCGCCCCTTGCGAGACCGAATCGGTTTTCAACGCAGGCAGACCGTGCCGGGCAGCGTCGACGAAGCCCTTCGTCCATACGGCAGCCAATAGCTGGACAATAAATGACTCGTCGTCAGTGAGATGGCCCGGGGCCTCCACCAGCGCAACATTCGTCGCATGGGAGAGCCAGTCCCGCAGCACGGCGATCCCAAAACGGGGCCGGATGGTCAACCGCCCACCATCGAACAGAACCGTCCCAACATACCGCCCAGCCCACCAAACGCCATCAGGAGCGCAATAGGCAATCGGCTCGTCATCCCCACGCTCGCCACCAATGGCAACAACGTTTGCGCCATTCACGGAGGTGACAATCAGCCTCTTCAGCCAATCGACCTCCTCATGCCCCTTGGGTTGGGGCTCAAGTGGCGAGCAATCCAAGCCATTCAAGATCACTCGGCCGCCGGGGGCGTTAAGAAGACCTCTCCCAGGCGCTTCAACTCCGCCTCACGAGCCCCCGCGTCGAGTCCTGACAGATATTCATGGAGCAGGGGACGTAGCGACAGTCGCCAAACCTGATGGACAGGCTGTAGAGCATCCTTCTTGCTCCACAGCATGTTCTTCCGCCCACGGCGGCTCGCCTCGAGATAGTTCACCAGAAAGGAAACAACATCAAAGAAATAGGTATGCCCGATCTCGTATTGCGCCCCGAGCAGGGGGCTCTTTTTAACCTCTTGGTTCAGTAAAGTTGCCGCTGTGGCAAGCTTCCTGAAATCAGGCTCAACCCGGTCCCAATCCTGCCCTGCTTGTTTATCTCCCCAAATAGCTTTTGACGCTTCGACCAGCGCCTCCGGGTCGAAAGGGCACTCGATCCACAGAAAACGACGGCGCAAAGCGAAGTCGACCTGTTCGATGGATTGGTCGATCAAGTTCATCGTACCGATGACGTAAAGGTCGGCAGGGATGCTGAAAGCCATCTTCTCCCCGCCCTTACCACGAGCAGGCAGTTCGACGACCTGATTTCGGTCTTCGAGAAGTGAAAAGGCTTCGCCCAGCATTCGGCTGAGATCGGTTCGGTTGATCTCGTCGAGTATCAAGACATGAGGCAGCCGGGGCTCAGCCTTCGACTCTTTGATCTCTTTGGCTAGTAGAGGCAAATATCCCAGTCGGTACTCGGTAGCCCCGCCTTCCGCGACGTGCAGACCTCGGATGAAGTCCTCATAGCTGTAGGCCGGATGCAGTTGCAAACGGTGAACGTTGGCGTCCTTGACCGCTGCATCGACTACCGCCAAGTCCTTGAAATATCGGGTTGGACCCATGGACTTCAACGCAGCCGACCGAATGATCCGCTCAGCAAGTAGCTTGGCCGAGTAGGTCTTACCCGTGCCCGGAGGTCCGAACAACACGACTTGTTTTTTGTGGTGTACCAACTCGAGAGGTGCAAGGTCATCCTCACCCGCGTCGGATAAATCATGCCAAGCGCCCCTCAGAGGCTCCCAGTAGAAATCGAGCTCTTTCCCAGGTAGGAGCTTTTCCAACGCCCGCCGGACCACCAGTAGGTTCTTGTCGTCATCTTGTTCGGCATCCTCGACGAGGCCCGAAAACGCCTCCAGGATGCGACGTTTATGCCTGCCGCTCGCAATGCGTTCAAACTCGTCCGGGAACAGGAGATGGAGGAGCATATGACGCATCTGCTTGTTCTCGGCACCTTCCTCCGTCGCATCCAGCAGTTCCTTGAACTTCCAGGGGTCGGAAAGAGCCTTCGCTTGTTCGGGGGCGCGGAGCTTCTTCCAGACATGCACAAAGCTGATCAAGAACCCAAGTTCCCAAGGGCGACGAGTGTTGAAGCCCTGGCCACCGCTCCCTATCCCTCTTTCAAACGCCCTAAATACGTCATTGTCGCTGGGTAGTGTGTCGCCGCCCCACCCCAGTACCTCACTCACCAGCTCGCGTTTCCGAAAGCCGCCCACGTTGGATGGGAATAGGAAGTAGACGCTCAGAGCTTCGGCGGCCAAACGGAGGACAGTTTGGCCAGCGGGCGTCACCTGATCACGGAACTTCTCCGTGAAGGAGCGAGTCCCCGTGTCGGGTGCTTCCACAAACGCTTTGTGAAGTTTGGCCAGGTTTTCCGCGGACCAAAGGTCGGTGCCCTCGAACAATAGGGAGCCGTTTCGAAGTAGGCACTCGCGGCGAAAGTGCTCCGCAGCCTTGTAGGTTTCACTTACGTTGCGTTCATTGAATCGAGCCACGCGTCCCCCCTATTGGTCCAATGCTAGCTAGCGATCTCAGTCGACTGACACAGCCCCTTCTGCGGTGACCCTCAACGTCTGCCACTCGAACCTTTTTTTGCTCACAGCCGACTGCACGCTGTCCTGAAGCCTTAACTGGTCCTTGTCGTTGCGCTTCCGGTCCAGGATCAACAGGCGGTTCACCTCGCCGTCCTCTTTCATGCCCTGGAATACGAGGAAGTCGACCGGGTGGAAGATCACCTTGGCATCGTCAGCGTTCAGCTTCCGGGGACTAAAGACCCGGTCCACCTTCTTGACCTGGACAGCCGCCTGACGTCGCCCGATCTCCCTGGCCCTTTCCTGCAGGTGCTGCCGCTTCTCCTCTATCCGCTCTTCCTCTTCTTGCAGGCGGAACTCCTCGGCCTCGATAGAGTCCAGCCAGTCTTTGGCTGGTTTGCCGTGGGGCAGGAAGAGGTGCAGATCGCTCAGGCGATGGATAGTGGCGCACTTGGGACAGAGGCAGAAGACCTGACGCTGGAGGCGGAAGTAGTCGAGCAGGGCATTGCTCATTTCGCTGCCTCGTAAGTTTGGAAGGTGACTTTCGAGGCTTCCACTAGGTTCTGGATGGCTTTTTGCTTTTTGGAAAGGCGAGCTTCGCCGGACTTCACGTCCATGAAAACAATCGAGTCGACCCTGCCCGTTTTGCTCAAGCCATTGAAAACGACATAATCGATGGGGTCGAATAGAGAACGGCAATCGTTCGGATCGAGCTTGAAGCCTTTCAGGGTTGGGGCTAGGCGCTCGTAGATAAATCCGAGGTTGGTGGTTCGCGCACCAGTTTCCGACTTGGCTGAGATCGACCTCTCCAGCTCTTTGAGGGCCGCCTTGTGCTGCTTGATCTCGGCCAGGCGCTGGTCGTAAACCGCCAGGGCCTCTTTTGAAAAATCGTCCCCTACAAAAAGGCTGGCATCCTTAAGCTTGAAGGTTTCTTGGCACCCCGGGCATTCAGCCCGGAATCCGCCGCTCTTCAAGGTTGCGACTAGTTGCGCTGCTTCCTGCTTCTGGCTCACCCGCCCCTCCCAAGGTTGGCAATTTGTCCCACCCAGACTACATCTAGCGATCCCCAGCTGCGAAAAAGGGGGGGACCGACCGCCCCTTCCAAAAACCTCCCAGCCTCCATATAAAAGCTGGGAAATATCCTGCGTTTTTTCGAGTGCGATTCGGCTTAACCCCGGAAAGATTTCAAAAGCTGGCTCAATGAGTCAAACCCACGTTCAGCGAGTAAGTTTTTCAGTTTCATGTCAACGCGGGCATTCAGGTTAATCTTGTATGTCTGCTCAATTTCTCCGACCAACTTCTCGCCGTCCGCGCGCTCGAACATGACTCAACTCCAGAACCAGGTGATAACCGCAATGCCGATGTAAATAGCGCCGAAAACGATCGGCACCTTTTCCTCCAACTCCGATAGCGGGGAATATTTTTTGGTATCCTTCCCCTCCCCCAACAGCTTCCATTCGGTGGACCAAAATCGGACAGGCAAGCGCTCCTCGACAGCCCCGATCAAGATGAATTTCTGAGTGGTCAATTGCCGGTATGATTTCACCAAGCGATGCCAAAAGTAGCAAAACGCCAAAAGGGCGCCGAGGGGAAAAACAATGAGCTCTTTGGGCTGTATGACGGTATGCTTATCCCAAAGGAAACCCACCGCCGTGATGACGCC
This sequence comes from bacterium, assembly GCA_035485275.1. Classification (GTDB taxonomy): domain Bacteria; phylum Oederibacteriota; class JAJYGY01; order JAJYGY01; family DAIDJD01; genus DAIDJD01. The sequence continues at coordinate 227,167 of DATHOE010000012.1, read as the reverse complement.
GGTGTTCAGCGACAGGAAAAAATTGTTGGCCTTGTCCCGACGGTCGCTGATGTGGTCGGCAAGCTGGACGTACATTTTATACTGCTCAAACGCGACGGCCTCTTCGGCCTTGGACAGGCGTTTCTTCGCGGTCCACAGATTCTCAAGTGGCCGGCTGTCGCTCACCGCCCACCACCGATCAGTATTTTGAGATTGTCCCAGCTCCAGGTGTAAATCTTGTCATCAGCCTTGGCTGTCTTGGGTTTTTTGCAGACTTTTTCTGCGCGCCCGTTGAGCAAGAAGTAGGGGATTTTCTCCTCTTGGGCGATGCTTACCTCGGCATCCACGCCGGAAGCCGCATCGGTGTGCTCGCCGCACATGACGGCCACGACTTCAACCTTCTTCATGCGCTCCCGGACTTTTGCCTTCCAGTCTCCCGTCAACGGTTCCTTAAGCGACCAATCGGAAATCGAGAAAGGCGTATCCTTGTTTCCCGCCTGGCCGACCAGCATGATCTTCAGGTCTTCATCATGCTCGTAGTCGAAGCTGATAAACGTCCTTTTGGCCATCCTTCCCTCTGAGCTGAATTCCAAAAAGGATAACGTCATCCCCGTCCCTTGGCAACGTCATCCCCCTTGCCCTGTAACAGATACTAATCACCTGATCTTAGTCCCAATCAGCTGTTTACGACTAAAAAGAAAAGGCCCAGCGAATTCGTCCGGGCCTTTTCCGCAACATTCCTTCAGGAACGTAAAAGCCAACCGTTACCTAACGTTCCGGTGCAGGCCATGGCCATATGACATCGTCCGGAACGCTCATTTTCCTTGCCCCGCCTGTATATCTGGATTCGCGAGATTGGAGTTTACCATATCCTAAGTTTGCCGCAACGCGCGGAATCTTGATTGAAACTTTCAACTCCCTGAGCCGCTCCTGGACTTGTTCAGACGGCGGCCTGGATATGAGGGCAGTCAACAAAACACTATCCGCCCCCAAATCGACGTCAACGTCTATGTCCAGTTTGATCGATGTGGAGTTGAGTCCAAACTTTTTCCAACGCCGATCCAAATGTTCTTTCGCCGCAAGAGTCGCCAGCTCTTCGAAACTTGAAAATACCGCCCCTAAAATCCATTTTTCTGCGACAAGGACGGAATAGATGCGTTCGGCGAGTGAACGGGCGTCCGGCAGCGCGGGCGACTCTCCAAGGAGCCTTTTGATCCGCAGTTCCAAGACGTCAAGTGGAGGAGAAATAACAGTTTCGGCTGCTTTCAAATTGCTAAGCGGGTATTTTGTATCCGCCAACAAAGCCGCCCTAGATTCATACCCAAAATTAGCGGCCACAAGTTCGTGCGCGTGTGCCGCTCCTAGCTTGATTCCGTGATTTTCGCCGACATAAGCGCGCAGAGAATCCGCGCACAGCTTTGAGATGTCCTGCATGACTACCTCCGTTGAGACCCTGGCAGTTTCTCGGTCGCGATGAGCGTTTAAGCACAACCATGCCAGGGGCCACCGGGGCGCCAATGGGTAGGTCGTTTAGTGGGGTGTTCTCTCGCGTTTCAGTCGCTCACAACTGGGGCGCTTGATTCCTGGAAAAAGTCTATGAAAAAGGCCCCGAAGCATCAAGCCTAATACCACCTAAAGGACGTCTGCCCTTGACCCCGACGTGACCCCGCCCTTGGCCCCTTCCCCTGACCCCGCCCTTGACCCTGCCCTTGAACTTAACCTCCTACTCCTACTCCCAACTCCATTCTCCTCCCCTCCATCCTTCCCTATTTCCACTTATCTATTTCATTGGTTTCTTGTTTTTGAAAAAACCCACACACACTCCGTCAATGCGTGGGTGTGGGTTTTTTCAAAAACAAGGGGCCAAGGCTCTGAAATAGGTAGGTGGAGATAGGGATTTTCTGGATGGAGGGGGGGAGAATGGGTGCTTGGCCCGACGCCTACCGGGATACGACCGTAATGCATTACGGTTTGCTAGGGCTGCCCAAAAGTACCAAACGAACTATTCTCTAGCCGCCCCGTTCAAGACCGCCGCCAGTCTTACCCCGGCCCTGGCCAGTTGCCTCCGCACGACCGGCCAGGCCAAGTCCACCTCGGCACGGCTGAATTCCCCGCCATTGCGTTGGACCTGGGGATAGACGAAATCTTTGGCCACCCCGTAGGATTCCCGTGCCCACACCCAGGGAGTCTGTGAGTCAATTGGTCCGACGACAGCCACGTCCTTGCACTCGTGCGACAACAGGTCCGCGGCCAGGTCTTTCGGACGGGCATGCTCGACATAGAAAAACCCAGTGTCCCATGTCAAATGCAGATTCCCGATCCGCCCCTCTACGAACACGCCGACAGCGTTCCCGCCCTTGTCTCCATTGTCCGAACAGTGCAGGGGCTGGTGAATGTCTCCAACTAGATGGACCACCCAAAGCAAGGCTTCCAGCCTTCGAGTTCTATCCGCGGTCCGGTCCCCTAACACCAGAATTTCTTGATCCAACTTGGTCAAGATGCACCCGTCTCCGCAGGCTTTCGTCATAGCCGCAACGGACCCGTCTCCATCCAAGGGGGTATTCACAAAATGCAAAGGCCCGGTCTCCGGGTGCCGCTCCCTCCAGGCATCCGCCCAGTCTCCCACCAAGCTCAGGCCGCCCTCCGGGCCCTGGCAGAACCGGGTCAACTCTTCGTCCGCCGTCTTGAAGTACCGGCTATCACCCGGCTCGAACCCTTCCCAACCCGGCGCCCGACGCAGTTCGTCCACCATCTGCTTCGCCGCAGGCGTCATCAATCCCTCCGCCACGAGGGCGATGGTCATGTGCCCCTGGCGCCCCCAGGCGCCTGCCAGGGTCGGTGGAATGAGCAATAGAAGAATCAGGATCCGTTTCACGTCGGCCGGTCCGCCTTCTTCATGGAACCTCTAACCCGTTTCGCAATGAGCTTCGCGAATGGGCCTATATCCATGTCGATGCTCGCGCGGTCCAACGCCTTCAGGTAGTCGGCACGATCCTTCATCAGGACCACGGTCCAGGGATAGCCCCCCGAGGCGAGCGCGGCGTTCATAAGAAAACGGGCCATCCGTCCGTTGCCGTCCGGATAAGGGTGCACATAACCGAAGAGCCAGTGACCGAGGACGGCTCGCACGCTGGCCTCCGGCTCATGCTCCAGCAAGTCAAACAGCTCGGGCATCGCATCGCGCACCGCTTCCCAGCGGGGCGGCACATACCGCGACGTACGCAGGTAAACCGCGTCATTGCGGTAGCCGGCCAAGTCCGCCGGCGAAATCAGGCCGGCCGTGACACAGGGCTGAAATAAGTCCCGATACCACTCTCTATGGGTGGTTCGAATCAAGCCGCCCGGATTTTTACCCGCGATGATGGCCTCGATGTTCTTTTTCACCACTTGGAAAGCCAGCCAGTAACCGCGCGCGGCCAGCGCATCCCGGCTTTGCCGGTCGGCGTCGTGCTTGTTCGGATCCCAGTTGCCGACCCTTACCCGTTCTATCAGCGCCTCGGAAACTGTGTAACCCTCGATGGATAGTGAATGGTAGGCGTCAGTGCGGTATATGGCATCGACAGACTTTAGATACGCCTCCCTGTTTTTAGGCAGCCCCGGCGCCGGCGGCATGATGTCGAGAACCTCCCCCCGCATGGTCCCCCACATCGCCTTGATCCGTCCGACGATGGGCGCCGTCTTGGCGGGAACCGGCGCCAGAGCCTGGCGGTCCGTGAAGGGATCCGTCTCCCTTACGTCGTATCCAGCCGCCGTCATGGTCGCGATGATCTCGTCAGCGGCGTCCGCGCGACCGATCCGCCGAAAAGCCCCGGCCAATCGACCCGCAACCTTGGAATGTCCGCCCGCCAAGAGGCGGCGCAGCAAATCAGAGGCGTCCCGGAAACTCGCCAGCACCACCTGAACTTCAATGGGATGGTTCGCAAAAAACGTCTCCGGGACCCTTACCAGGGCCGCGGCCGGGGAAAAAAGCCGCAAGCCGTCCCGTTCGGCCAGGTCGTTCACGGGCGGCATCTGCGCCTGTTTCAAGTCGTAAAGCGAGGTGCCGAAAAGCAGTTTGAAGTTGTTGTTCGTTCCTTTTGGGCTACAAATGATCACCTGAGCCGGGATAACGGTCTTTTCCGCGTGCAGAAACAGGGACTGCTCAGGGGACAGATACCACTTCGTTCCGAAACGCACACCGCAGTAGCGGGCGCAGTACTCCCAGAACGAGGCGTACCAGGGGGTACTGTCCCCTTCCCTGGCGCCAGGGCTGGAGGAGATCAGCCACCCCCTGGTCACTTCTTGCAGGAAGCCGTTCTTCACCAGACGTTCGCGATGGACCCGGCTCAGTTCCTTGTTTTGAAAGACGCGGCGGCCATCCTTCTGGAGCTCCCGAAGGACCGTCAGGGATGCCGCGAGCTTTTCGTTGGGTGCTGCCATTTCAGTCCCCGGAGCATTACAAGTTTTTGGCGCTGTGCTAATACAAGTTTTTGGTGCTGTACGTATACAAGTTTTTGGTGCTGTGCCATTACAAGTATACTGTGCGTATCCGAAATTAACAACAATGGCAGCGAACTTGCACTGCTTCGACCGCCCGCAATGGGGGCGGGGAATACGAAGAAATCTGGAACTCATTCCAGGGAGTGCCGTACTTGAACATGGACCATAGTTATTAACAATATATAGGCAAGCACGCCGTCCAAATATTGCTATTTACTTCTAATACAAATAATATATATATGGGTATATGTTAAATAGAACAAGTAAGGTGCAGGACTTCTTCGCCACCCACCCGGTCTTCCGAGTGGAAGAATTCGACGCATTCAAAGCGCAGTCCCTCTCAACCAACAAGGGCACCCGCGACGCCCATCTGGCTCACTTCGTCAAAAAAAGCGGACGCCTGGTGGGACTCAGACGAGGGCTGTATGCCGTCGTCCCTCCTGGTCGAGCCCAAGAGACCCTTCAAGTCGATCCCTACCACCTCTGCTCCAAACTGGCCCCGGATGCGGTGCTGGCCTACCACACGGCCCTACAGTTCCACGGGGTGGCCCACTCTCTATGGTCGACCTACAACTTCCTGGCTTCCAAGATACACGTCAACTACCACCACGGGGACGCGCGCTACCGCAGCGTCCTGCCACCCAAGACCCTGGCCAACCCTGAACTGGAAGTCCTTGAGCGCGAGCACAATGAAATGCCCGTCAAAGTGACCAGCCTGGAGCGGACCCTAGTGGACTGCCTGGACCGTCCGCAATGGGGCGGCGAATACGAAGAAGTCTGGAACTCATTCCAGACGGTGGAGTATTTGAACATAGACCGCGTGGTGGCCTATGCCCTGGCCCTGGGCAATGGCCTGACCGCCGCGAAGACCGGCTTCTTCCTGGAGCAGAACAAGGAACGCTGGCATATAACTGATGTGGCGTTGGAACCCCTGGTGGAAGCCCGAAATCATAAAGCCACGCTTTACTGGGCTCGGTCATCCATAGGCAAGTCTACTCAGGTGCCGCGATGGCATTTGCTGGTGCCAAATGCAATTCTGGAACGCACCTGGGAGGAGCCAAATGAAAACGACCCGCGTTGAACTTGAACGCCTGGCCGACGCCCAAACCTCACAACGGCGTTGACCAGGGATCGAGGCGCCCTGACAATCAAGATGCCGCTGTGAACCTGATATCGAAGGGTTTTAATGACCCAAGCGAAGAAATTCCTGGAAAAGATCCTTCGAGGCGATGCAGACGCGAACATCGATTTCGATGGCCTAGTCAGCGCCTTGAAAAAGTTGGGTTTTCAGGAGAGAATCAACGGTGACCATCACATCTTCACCAAGGATGGTGTCGACGAAATCATCAATTTACAGCCCAAGGGTGCGAAGGCCAAGGTATACCAGGTCAAGCAGGTCCGAGTTTTGATCCTGAAATACAAACTGGCGGGGACTTTATGAGCAAATACGAGATCATCATTTACTGGAGCAAGGAAGACTCAGCTTATCTGGCCGAAGTCCCGGAATTGCCCGGCTGCATGGCGGACGGCAAGAACTACCAGGCCGCCCTTAAGAATGTCGAAACCGTCATTGAAGAATGGATAGAAACCGCTAAGAGTCTGGACCGTGCTATACCGGAGCCCAAGGGCCGTCTCATGTATGCCTAGTTGCGCTCCTATTTTTAACCTGCGTTTCGACCCCAAGTTCAATTTGATCACATAAATAAGCAGATGTCCGGCTAGCTGGCGGACTCAATGAAGCTGCTTGGCCTTCCAGGCCTTCGCGTTCGGCAGCCCGGCAAACATTCCAAAATCAAATTGGGTTTCAAAGTTCAATGAATTCCGCATGCGCCGCAGCGTCTCTGGATCCCTCTCCCGCAGTTCGCACAGGGCCCCCAACAGCGCCCTGACCCGTGGTGGTTCGGTGGCCCAAACCTTGGCCAACCTCTCGAACCGGCTTCCCTGCACAAGCAGACGCAAGCTCAGGCGAACCGTCTCTTCCGGGGAAAGATCGCTCGTCCTACCCCCTCGCCGCAGAAAGTCCAAAAAGGCCGCGTCGGTCCGCCAAAGCTTTGCCCACGCTTTCGGACGGCGAGTATGGACGACCGTGTCCTGGCCTATCAGCTTGCGCGGCAGACTTGTCGCGCAGGTGGCGATTTCGAGTTTCACCGGGGTCTGGCTCGTGAACCCCAGGAGATTCGCGGCAGCCAAACCGGATGGAAACACCGGTTTCTTTCTCGAAGCCAGTCTAAGGAGCGCGGTTGGATCGGGTTTGCTGTCGTCCAAGGCGGCCCCGCGGCCATGGTAATAGATGCCCTTGCTGAGGCGCCGAATCACCCCGGAACGGGCAAGGCGAGAGAGGGTCCTGGCAACGGCCGTAAACGGCAAGTCGCGGAAATTCTCCATGCACCAAATTTGCTCTCCAGCACGCTCAATTTTGCGGCGTACCAGGAAGCTGACACTATGGACTTCAGGACGGTTTTCAGGGGCCGAAGGCATGCCCAACAGTACGATTCTGATTTGACCCCGGCAAGATTTTTGTTCTAAAACTGGACAACATATGACCCTACCAAAATACTTCGGTGTCTTATTAGTGTCTTACTCAGTGAGGAATCGGGGGTATTCGTGGGGACTCGTGTCCGCACACAAAAAGCCCCTCATCGCTTCGGCCTCGTAAAAGCCTTGGCAATGAAGGGCATTTTTGTGCTAGAGCTGTAAAGGTTTTTGGTGCCTTCGGGTCGAAATCACTGTCCAACCCGTTTTATCAAGCTCATAATCGCTTGGTCGCAGGTTCAAGTCCTGCCGGGTCCAGACTCTCTGCGGTTCTTCCCTTCCCCTGCAGGGAGTTGAGGAAACCGTATCTCCACAAGCCCTTTGTTGCCAATCCGGCCCCTGCCGAGCGGTAGCAGAGGGCTTTCTTTTTGTGATGGTCGTTGATGGCAAGTGATGGGCAGTGGGTAACAACAACGATGTGCGCCCTTGTAAGGGCGAAAGCTCGGCGCGAGTACGGGCGGAGACTCCAGATCGATGGTGCCAGACAGTCGAGCGCTGCTCCCATAAGGCGGACGCCGTGGGTCCGAGTTCCTCCATCGACACCCATGCGGAAGGGTGGCAGGGTCCGGCTTATTGCGCCTGCCCCGAAAGCAGGAGGCCCCCTTCGGGGGAACCGATGGTTCAAATCCCTCCCCTTTCATTTTTTTACCGAACGGGAATATCTTGCTTAAAATGGTCTTTGAGCATAGAATATTACCGATAAGTAATAAACTTAGAAAAAGTCCTTCTTAAAGCCTCCATGTTACCGAACGGGAAAGGAGACCGACGTGTCTGACCGGCTCGAAGACGCAAAAGCTTTTGGCGCAGCTATTCATCAGGCCCGTAAAGCACAGGGCTTGAAACAAGCTGAACTGGCTGGCCTCTGTAACACAGGGCTGCGATTCATCAGCGATCTTGAGAACGGTAAGACCAGCTGCCAATTGGGCCTGGCCCTCATGGTCGCCAAAAACCTTGGTTTGAAGCTACGGGTGGAGGGACCCCGTGGATAGAATCCTGGACGTTTATCTTTTGAACCAAAAGCTGGGGCAACTCAAGGACGACGGCAGGCTCAGCTTCACCTACGACCCCGCCTATCTCAAAAAGGATTCCGCCCAGGCCTTGTCCTTGGCCCTGCCCCTGGCTCACGCGCCCTACACACACAATGTTTGCCATGCCGTCTTTGGCGGCATGTTGCCCGAGGGAGCGGTGCGAAGCCATTTGGCGAAAGCCCTTGGAGTTTCCGAACGCAACGACTTCTCGCTGCTGGCTGAGCTGGGAGGCGAATGCGCCGGTGCGGCTTCCTTGTGGCCGCCCGAAGGCCGGAATGCCAAAACAGGTCCAACTAAGCGCCGGATACTATCAGAGCTGGAACTCGAAGACCTGTTCAAAAAGCTTCCGACCCGACCCCTGTTAACCGGCGAAGGGGTGCGGCTTTCTCTGGCCGGAGCGCAAAATAAGTTGGCCCTAATCATCGACGAAGGCCAGCTCATCCTGCCTGATGACGAAGAACCCAGCACTCACATCCTCAAAATCGCACCCGCGGGATTTGAGGGCATTTTGGAGAACGAACTTTTTTGCCTTCGCCTGGCCGAAAAAGCCGGGCTGGATGTGGCGTCGGCGTTTTTAGGCCGCGCCGGCGGCGTGAGTTATATCTGCATAAAGCGTTTTGACAGGCATAGAAAGGACGGCAAGGTGCAACGCTTGCACCAGGAGGACTTCTGCCAGGCCCTTGGCATCGCACCCGAGAATAAATACCAAAACGAAGGCGGCCCCAGCTTCGGGACAGGGGTGAAACTGCTCAAAGAACACAGCGTGAAGCCAGCAGCGGATGTCCTGAATTTCCTAAAGCTATTCTATTTCAACTTCCTGACCGGCAATGCGGACGCGCATGGAAAAAATTACTCAGTGCTCCTCCCGGAAACTGGCCCAAACATGGCACCAGCCTATGACCTGATCTCCACGGCGCTCTATCCCGAATTGAGTCAAAAAATGGCCATGAAGATCGGCAGCGAATACCACCCGGAACGGGTGACCGCGCGCCATTGGATGGAACTTGCCGAACAATGCGCGCTCAAACCCGATTTCGTTTTGCATGGAATCCAAAGATTGGCCACCAGCCTGCTGGAGCAAGCGCCAGCGCTGGCACTTAGCCTGGAAAAGGAAACCGGGACAAACGAAACCTTCTCTAAAATACAGGATCTGATCCAAGAACGCGCCGCGACGGTGGCCTGAACATCGGAAAAACTATGTGTCCTGAGAATATCTTACTCAACGCGTATCCATAGGTATTTCTATCCGTCCACGTCCGCACGCAAAAAAGCCCCTCATCGGGCCGGCTGAAAAGGCCCTGGCAATGAAGGTTTTTTTGCGCTAGGGACGTAAAGGTTTTTTTGTTATCCGATCCATGCACCGTGTACAAACCGGCCGGTCAAACTCTTGATTGCGTCCGGGGTAGGCACAGGGCTGGGCGCCGCCGCACTTGCGTCGTCGTTGTAGTCCAAGGACGCTTGGTTTTCATGGGCTGAAGCAAACCTGGGAAACAGCAAAAGCAGGCACAGGAAACGCGTAATCCTCATTCTTACCCCTCAAACAATGAAATAGGCCATCCCAATGGCGCGCAAGTGTAACAGAGGGCTCCTTCCCCGCGCCAAATTTCTCGTCCAGCCCAGATAAGCGTTGCCAAACAACCCTATTCACGAATTGGGGCTTCCCTTAGCTGATATGAATCGGTAGTATCCCGGACTAACCGAAGGGCTAGTCCCCATTTCTTTTGCATCCGGTATAAAGAGGGAACCATGAGGAACGCGATGGCCAAGCTGGTCCGTGCCGCTGTCTGGACCTTCGGGATTGGGCTGACCCTGCTGGTGGTTTTCCTGGTGCTGGTGGTCCCCCTGGCCCTGCCCTATGCCGTGGGCCGCGTGGCCAGCCAGAAGCTGGGGCATCCGGTGACCGTGAGCCGGGTGATCTTCAACCCCTTCACCTTCCGCCTTTCCGTCCATGACCTGAGCATCCGCGACCACGGCCCTGACCAGCCGGAGATGGCGGGCTTCAACGATTTCTGGCTGCAGGTGGATCCCTTGCGCCTGGCGCACAAAAGCCTGCGGGTGACCTCCGCGGGCTTCGACGGGCTGCGCGTCAACGTCGCCCTGCTGCCGGGAAACCAGATCAACCTGCAGTCCTTGGTCCCCGTGGCCGGCCCCACCACAGCCACAGCCAAGGCGAGCCCCACCACGCCCACCGCCGCCGCGCCCCGGCCGGAGGTGGAGGTGGACTCCTTTGTCCTGCACAACGCCAGCATCAACTTCACCGACCTCGCCATCGGCCAGGGCTACAGCCTCAAGCTTGCGCCCCTGGACCTGAGCGTCACGGGCTTCAGCACCCTGCCCGGCGCCCAGGTCAACGCCACCGTCAAAGGCACGGTGGACGGCCAGGGCAGCCTTGCCATGGACGCCCTGATCCGTTCGCCCCTGGACAACCCGGAGGTCGAAGCCACCTTCTCGCTCAACCAGTACGCGGCCCAGGCGATAAGCCCCTACACGGGCCGCTACGCCGGCCACGAGGTCAGGCAGGGCGGGCGCATCGACTTCAACGCCACCTACCGAGTTTCCAACGGCAAGCTGAACGCCCAGCACCGCCTCATCATCCAAGGCTTCAATTTCGGAAAGAGGGTCCAAAGCAAAGACGCAATGCATCTGCCTTTTTCGCTGGCCCTGGCTCTGCTCAAGGACCGCCATGGGCGCATCGACATCAGCCTTCCCGTGACCGGGGACCTCCACGATCCGAAATTCCGATATTGGGGCGCCCTCTGCAAAGTGCTGGTCAACTTCCTGGAAAAACTGGTCACGGCGCCCTTCACGGCCCTGGACAACCTGGTCCCGGGCGGCGGCAGGGACCCCGGCGCGCAGGACATGGGTTCGGCATCGTTCCCGGTCGGGAGTGGGGCCCTGCCCGCCGGTGAGCAGGCGAAACTGAACCGCATCGCCGCGGCATTGAAGGCCCGCCCTTCGCTCAGCATGGAGGTGGACGGCACCTATGACCCCCAGGAGGACGGCCTGGCCATGCAAAAACAGGCCTTGGGCCTCCTGGTAGACGCGGAACGGGCGAAAAAGGACGGTTCGGACGTGGATATCTACGAACGCCTGCTGGCGCAAAAGCTTGGCGACAAAAGCCTCCAGGACCTGCAGGCGCAGGCGGGAGGCGCCACGGCAGCCGGATATCCCCAGCTGCTGAAGGCCCACTTGTTGGACTCCCTGGCGGTCAACAAGGGGGACTTGGTGGATCTGGCGAAAACCCGCGCCAAAGTGCTCCTGGACGGCCTGACCGCCGCGGGGGCCAGTCCCTCCCAGCTGAAGGCGGGAGCTGTCCATGACACTGTGGCAGCCCTGGGAAGGGTCCCAACGGATTTCACCCTAGGGCATTGATCGAACGAAAAAAGTCCCCTTAATTCCCCGCCGCCCCATTCAGCACGGCCGCCAGCCGCACTCCGGCTCGGGCGAGCTGCATCCTGGCCACCGGCCAGGCCAAGTCCACCTGGCCGCGGGTGAAGTCCCCCCTGTTGCGCTCCACCTGGGGATACACGAATTTTTTGGCCACCCCAAAGGATTCCTTGGCCCAAAGCCATGGGGACTCGGGGCCCACCCGCCCCGGCCGCCCCACCTCCTTGCACTCGTGGGCCAGTAGGTCCGCTGCCAAATCCGCCGGACGGGCGCGTTCCACGTAAAAAAAGCCCGTATCCCAGGCCGAATGCAAATTCCCGTCCCGCCCCGCCAGGACCACCGGGACCTCATTCCCGCCCTTGTCCCCGTGATCTGAGCAATGCAAGGGCTGATGAACGTCCCCCACCAAGTGGACCACCCAAAGCAAGGCCTCCAGCCTCCGGGTCCTGTCCGCTCCCCTGTCCTGCAGAACGCCGATCTCCTGGTCCAACTTGCTCAGGATGCAGCCGTCCCCGCAGGCCTCCTCCATCGCCTTCCTGGACCCGTCCCCGTCCAGCGGGGTGTCCACGAAGTGCAAAGGACCGGTCTCCGGGTGCCTTTCCCTCCAGGCGTCCGCCCAGTCCCCCACCAAGCTCAGGTCCCCGGCCGGACCGCGGCAGAATCGGGTCAGATCCTCGTCCGCTGATTTGAAGTAGCGGCTATCCCCTGGCTTGAACTCGTCCCAGCCCGGCGCTCGCCGCAGTTCGTCCACCATCTGCTTCGCCGCGGGCGTCATCAAGCCCTCGGCCACCAGGGCCACGGTCATATGCCCCTGGCGGCCCCAGGCGCCGGCCAGGGCCGGCGGAACAAGCAAGAGAAGGATCAAAATCCGCTTCACGGCACCCCGTACGGCGTCAGGTCTATCCGGTCTTCCCCAACGCTGACGAGCGATGGGGAATCCCATGGATCAGGCCAGCATCCCCACATCAGGCAGGATCCCAAGCCCTCCGCAGATCCGATTCCATTGATTGATAAGGCCGATCGCCACGGTCAGGTGCAGAAATTGCATCTCATTGAACTGATTGGCGGCCTTGGCCCGGTCTTCCGCCCCGGGATGGGCCTGTGCCATCAAAACCAAGGTTTCCGTCCAAGCAAGCGCCGCCTGCTCCCGTTCGTTGAACAGCCCCGCCTCGCGCCAGATCGGCAGCAAATCCAACTTCACCTGCGAAACCCCCGCCTTGCGGGCCATCGCCGTATGGAAGCCCAGGCAATACGCGCAGCCGTTGATCTGGGAGGCCCGGATCTTCACGAACTCAATGAGGTCCTTTTCAAGCCCTGCCTCGACAGCGGCCTTTCCAATGGATCCAAGCGCCTGGTAGACCTCGGGAGTGGCGTTCTTGAAATCGCTGATGACCATGGCTCAATCCTCGAAAAGACGGGGATAAAGGTCGTGGCAGGGACGAGCCCGCTCCGGACGCCGTCCCTGCCCGATTCCACCACTAAAAATGCGCGTTATACATCGACTGCTTGACCAATTTGGCCGCCGAGACCACGTGCTCAATGCTGTTGTTCCTCAGCCCTATCACGTCCATGTTGTCTTCCCTTTGCGCCAGGTCCCGGTGCGCGTCGTTGAGCAGGTCCAGGGCCCGGTGCAGGCGTCCGCGGTAGTCGAGGGCCTCGTCCGCCCGCGCATGCGTGTCGGGATTCTTGTTGTCGTCAAAGGCCGCCTGCTTGATGGCGCCGATGGCGGCGTTGATTTCCGCCACCGCCGCGGTCTGGTCGTCGATGGCGGCGTAGCCGCCCGGGTTGTGGTTGAGCGCCCAACGCGCCGCCCGAAGGTCGGCAAGGGCGTGCAAGTACGCGGGATGGTGCGAAGGCACCACCACCTCCACGGCGCATCCCGACAGGGCGAGGCTTGCGGCAAGCACCAGCGTCCAATGTTTCACGGCGTTCTCCTTTGCGGCTACGCGCCTAAATTAAGAGGAGCCCCCCGATAAATCGGGGGGCTCCTTTATTCTAACCCTTTGCTCATCGGAGCGCAGGTTCGGCTTTTTAAGTTTCCACTAAAAGGGACTTTTATCGGCCGAGGCCGATAGCCTTTACGGCTTGCCCGTGGTCGTAGCGTCCATCTTCATGTCGGCCTTCTTGGCTTCCTTCTTCTTCTTGTGGTCCTTCTTCTTCATCTCTTTCTTCTTCATGTCCTTCTTGGGCTTCTTCGCCTTGTGCTTCACCTTGTGGTCCACCTTCTTGGTGTCGTGCTTCGCGTCCATGGCACCCTTGATTGCGTCATCGGCGTGGACCAGGGGAGCGCCCACGAAAACCAGAGCCAGAGCCAGGGCCAGGGCCCCAATCATTTTCCGCATGTAATCTCCATTGAGTGCAGCAGGTGTGCCGCCACGAAGGCGGCTAGATCGGCGCATCTACTCTCGAAAACGGCCGCCTTGGCCGTCGAAAGGCGCCAATCCGGCAGGCACTATACAACTTGCTTCGAAGTTTCACAAGGCGCAATAAGTTACGTTTCCGGCAAATACCGCCTTTTTTTGGCCTTTTGGGACTAAATCGGCCCCTGCGGTCGTACTACCTTTTGAAGACCCCTTTGGAGCTCCCTTGCCCCCTTCCAACAACCCTCTCCAGCGCTACCCCGCCGGTTTTGAAGGCCTGCTGGAGCACCATTTGGACGGCCTTTACCGCTTCGCCCTGAGCCTCACCCGGCAGAGCGCGGAAGCCGAGGACGTGCTCCAGGACAGCGTGCTGAAGGGTTTGGAGGCCTTTGGCCGCTTCGAAGCCGGCGGCAACTTCAAGGCCTGGATCTTCGCCATCCTGATGAACACCTTCCGCGACCGCTACCGCCGCCTCCAACGCCAGGCCCTGAGGGAGCTCCCCTTGGACAGCCTGCTCGAAGCGCCTTCCGTGGGGGAAGAGGTCTTTGACCTCCTGCTCAAAGAGGAGGTCCTGGCCGCGGTGGAGGCCCTGCCTTTGGATTTCCGCCTGGCGGTACATCTGGTGGACCTGGAAGGCCTCTCCTACCGCGAAGCCGCCCAGGTATTGGACTGCCCTAGCGGCACCCTGATGTCCCGGCTCAACCGCGGCCGCAACTTGCTCAAAGTGAGCCTGGCGGACCTGGCCCTGGACCGGGGGCTCTTGGCCGGCGAAGTGGACCAACAAGGGAGGCGGCCGTGACCTGTGCAGATGCCCGCGCTTTGATTCCGGCCTGGGTGGACCAGGAACTGTCCCAGCTCGACGGTCTGGCCCTGGAACGCCATCTGTCCGTCTGCCCGCAATGCGCGAGCGAGGCCAAGCGGCACGCTTCCTTTGTGAAGGGACTCAAGGGGCATCTCCCCAGGCTCCAGGCCCCCGCGGACCTCAGGGCCCGGGTGCTGAGGGGACTGGACAGCGCCGCGTTCCCGCCCAAGCAGCGGCTCCGTCCCCTGGCTTGGCTGGGCGGGGGCGTGCTGGCCGGGGCCGCCCTGGTGGCGCTCCTGACGCTCCTGCTGCCCCAGCGCGGCGCCCAGGACGCCTGGACCCAGTTCTACCGCGACGACCACCAGACCCACAGCCAGGCCGACACCGAAGTGCAATACCGCTCCAGCTCCCAGCCCATGGTGGCGGCCTGGCTGGCCAAGAACCTGGGGCACCCCGTGCACGTGCCGGAGATGCCGGACGCGCAGCTCGTGGGCGCCCGGCTCAGCGTGCTGAGGGGGCAGACCGTGGCCCTGGACGTGTACCGCTCCCAGGGCAAGACGGTGAGCCTCTTTGTGGGCGACCCCAAGGTCCTGTGCCCCCTGACGCTTCCCCAGGACCAGCTCTTTGCCGACTCCGGAAGCCCCTACAGCCTGGTGGCTTGGCAGCACAAAGGGCATTTCCACATCCTGGTCGCTGAACTCGGCCTGGAGCAACTGAAGAAACTCGCGCACCAATGTCAGGTCTCGGCGATCTGAAGCCGGCCACTCTCTGAGGAAGCTATGGAAACGCTGTTGAAACGACTGTTCGATCCCAAAACCGACGCAGCCAATGGGGCTGTGCTGATCCGCTTTGTCGCGGGCTGGACCTTTTTTTGGGAAGGCGTGATCAAGTTCCTCTTCGCCAGCCAGGGCATCATCCGTTTCACCAAGCTGGGCATGCCCATGCCGGAAGTGCTGGCCCCGGCCATCGCGGTGCTGGAGATCACGGGCGGTTTGGCCCTGCTCGCCGGCTTCATG
This sequence comes from bacterium, assembly GCA_035485275.1. Classification (GTDB taxonomy): domain Bacteria; phylum Oederibacteriota; class JAJYGY01; order JAJYGY01; family DAIDJD01; genus DAIDJD01. The sequence goes on along the minus strand of DATHOE010000012.1, from coordinate 211,584 downwards.
ACCCGGCCCTTCGCGCTGCTGTTCATCGGGGAAATGATCGTCGCGATCCTCAGCACCAAGATCCCCATGTACCTGGGCACGAATCCGCTGCCCGCGCCGCCCGTCCCGCCCATCCAGGGCTTCTACGCCGTGCTCCATGAAGGCCGGGATGACATCGCCCAATTGCTTTGCTCCGTGCTTCTCCTCTGGTACGGTCCGGGCCCCTGGTCCGTGGATGCCTTGAGGGCGGCCCGGAAAGCGCCGTCCAAGGGAGGCATGGCCAAAGGCACGGCGCTCGCGGCCATGGCGCTCATGCTGCTGCCCGCGCTCGCTTTGCACGCTGACCCGCCGTCCGCTCCCGCCGCCCTTCCCTATGCCGTGGCCAGGCAGATAGACCTCACCCGGATCCTGCCGCCGCCCCCGGGCGCGGCCGAAACGCGCCGGGAGCTGCAGGCCCTGCTGCGCATCCAAAAGGGGCGGACCGCCATGGACGAAAAAGCCTGCATCGCGGACCAGGTCATCACCGTGTACGTCTTCAAGGACGTGCTGGGCGAAAAATTCGCGGCCGGGAACCTGCCCAAGACGAACCAGCTCTTCCTGCGCATCCTCGCCACCGTGCATGTCCCCATGTCCAAGGCCCAGGCCTACTGGGGCCGCAAACGCCCCTCCTGGGTGGATGCGCGGATCAAGCCGGTGGGCATGGTGCCGGCCACGACCGCCTATCCCAGCGGGCATTCCACGTCCGGAAACCTGATGGGCACCATCCTGGCCGACCTCCTTCCGGAGCGCTCCGCGGAGCTGCACGCCCGGGGCATCCTCTTCGGCCAACGCCGTCTGCTGGCCGGGGTGCACTACCCCAGCGACGTGGACGCCGGGCGCTTGAGCGCGGCGGCCATCGCCCAGAGCCTGTTCCAGGACCCGGGTTTCCGCGCGGACTTCGCCGCGGCCAAGACGGAAATGGATGGGGTTTTTGGCGGAAAGTCCGGGGAAACCATGGACCAGGACAAGGACGAGACCTCGGAAGGGCACCAGGACAGGGACGGGTACTAGCTCGTACAAAGTCCAAGGCCCATTCGGTGGTCCCGATTTGACAGCGATACCATGGAGTGCTAAAGTCCGGATGTCCGAAAAATTACGATCCTTTTGAACAGCTGGAATGACAAAGAGGCGGAGGTCCCCGAAGCGGGGCCCCCGCCTCTTCCTTTTTGGAGGCATTTTGAACCCGGAAACTGCATCGCCGTCCCCAACGGCCGTGGACTTAGAGACGGGAATTGAGGGTCCCGATTCTTCGTGGATGCGGACCTTGCTGTGCCGCGCCGGGATGGGGGCGGACCCCGGCACAGACGCTATTTTAGTTGCTCTGAAGGTTTGTGAAAACAATGCCGACAGCGTTGCCGGCAGAGTGGCCCATTTAGCGCATGACCCTCTGGACAGGCTCATTCTTGCCGCCCTCTACCTCGAGGGACTTCACCTCGATTTACGCAGAAAACTCCGTTCAAAAAAAGGCACCACGGATGGCTGGGATGACGACATGTTCACGCGCAAGAACGCCCTAAGCGCCGAAAGAATGGTGCAATGGCTCGGCGGCAATGATCAGCGACTGCGTCAACGCATAGCAGAACGATTGCTGCCCCAATCCGGCCTCGCGGCCAAACGTTTGATCGAGAGGAGCGGCGCGGCCACCCCGCTGGACGGAGGAGTGCGGCTGACCTCTTTCCTGTCTTCATTGCTTTATCCAGGAGACGAACAGGGCGAACGGGTGTTGGACCCCGGCCTAAGGCTGGTCCTTCCGACCGAGCGTCTTGCGGACGTTATTCTGACCAAGACACAAAGGCCGCAATTGGAGCAATTTTTGGCGCTTTGCCGCGCGGACCAGGGTGGAGGCAAGTCCGTCCTGCTTTGGGGGCGTTCCGGCGCCGGCAAAACCCTGACCGCGAGGGCCATAGCCGGAGAATTGGGTCTGCCCTTGCTCCTGGTCAGGACACAAAACCCGGATTTTGAGGCCGACCTGATCGAGAAAGCGGCGGCGGCGGCACAGATCGAGGGGGCGGCGATCTTTTTCGACGAATGCGGCCGTTGGCTCGACAAAGAAAACCACCTAAACGGCCCATCCTCCGAAGCAGCCACGCTTTTGCAGCTCCTGCAAGACCATGACGGCGTCGTCATCGCAGCCATCAACCAGGGCTGGCTGCGCCTGAGCGAAGCATTCCAACGACGCTTCCCTACCCAGATCTCCTATGGCGAGACCGATGACACCCACAGGTCTGAATTATGGCGACGCCATCTAAAAAGACCCATCGTATCCGCGATCCTCGACCGAGCTTCCAGGATTTACGACATCAGCGGCGGTCTCATCCGCAACGCGGCCGCGCGTCTCAATTTGGGAAGCGCACAGGAGGACATCTCCTGGACTGAAATGCAGGCGGCCGTCAGCACCCAACTGCATGGCCTCTTGGATTGGAAAAATCTGGACAGGACCTCCCGTGCCGGCCGGATCGGCTTGGACCGGGAAAGTCGGCGAAGCCTGCAAAGCCTGGCCCATCTCTGGAAAAAGAACGCGCTCTTTTCCTATGAGGATAATCGCCGAACCGGAAGGGGGCTTAAAGTGCTCCTTCGCGGTGACGACTCGGATCAATGGGACAGTCTCGCATACTTGGCCCATTGCCTGGGACGAACGGCACGGACGGTCAACCTCCAGGACCTGATGCCCAAGGACACCAATAGTTCCGGGATCGATCCAGCGGATCTCCGGCGCGCGGTGGAGGCATGCAGCCTCACCAACGGACTGCCCGTCCTGACCATCGCGCGGGCGGAGGGCGAAAAAGAGGCCGCCGCCTGGCGCCTAGCGGGCGCGTTCGCCGAAGCGGGCGGACTGGGAGTGCTCTGCCTGATGGCAGAAATCGTGCCACCGGAACGGTTCAGCCCTCAGGCCCTGGGGCCTTGGATCACGGTACGTTCAAAACCAAGGATAAAATTGCAACCCGTCCTGGTGGGTCTGGAACGGAGACAACTTCAAGTATGCGATCCAGGACTGATGGCTCAGTTGCTTGGCTTGCGGACAGAAAGAATTGAACTACTGGCCCGTTGGGCCTTGGCTCTTCAGCGAATCGAAGAAAACGACGAAGTTCCGGGGATCATTATGGAAAAATACGTCGCCGCTGCCCTCAAATTGCTCTTCAAACCGGGGATCCAGACCCCGATTTTCTAAAGGAGATTCCATGGAGGATGAAAAAAAGGGCAATGTTCTCGACGATCGCGGTTTGATCTTTCTATGTGGGGAGCTGGACACCGGGCAGGCCTCCCAGTTGAACCGCCGCATCATCGAGATGAACCTACAGCCGAAAACGGACTTCATCCAACTAATGATCAGTTGCCCGGGCGGCAGCGTGGACGCCGGCTTTGCGCTCATCGACCTCATGCAGTGGTCCCGCCTCCCCGTGTACACGACCGGATTCGGCCTTGTCGCCAGCATGGGGCTGAGCGTGCTCATGGCCGGTGCCCCAGGGCATCGGGTACTGACACCACGGGCGACCCTCATGAGCCACCGCTTTTGGACCCTCTCAGGAGGAAACTACAGCGGTCTGGTGGCCCGCAGGAAAATAGAGGATTTGACCCACCGGCGCATCCTGGACCATTACATGGAATGCACGAAACTCAAGGATGCTATGGAAGTCGAGGCCCAATTGTTGCGGGACGTCGACACCTGGCTGACTCCCAAAGAAGCCGTGGAATTGGGCGTGGTGGACAGGGTTCACGAGAGAAACGTTGTTTGACTTGGTCGATCCTCCAATTCGTGGTGTCGGACTGGGGCGCCGCCCACGGGGGCGCTGGCGCGCTGTCGGCCGGCCTGGACCTGGAAATGCCCGGCCCGGGCAACTCCCTGGTCCTGCGGCTCCTCCCGGATTTGGAGAGCGGACGCCTGCCCCGGACAGCCGTGGACGATGCCGCGCGGCGCATCCTCAGGGTGCTCTTCGAGCTGGGCCTCTTTGGCCATCCCCCACAAAAGTATTCCGCCTCCTGCCTGCGGAAGCTGGGGCGGAATACTTCACAAACAAAGACCTGTCCGGAACGCCCAGCCCGGTGCGCACCGAGAAAACCTTGGACCACGACTGGCGCGGCGACGGCTCGCCCGGACCCGGCATTCCCCACAACCTGTTCTCGGCCCGCTGGCGGGGCCGTTTGGCGCCGGCCCAGGGCGGCGACAGCCTGCTGGGCGTGCGCGGGGACGGCGGATACCGGCTCTTTGTGGACGGCAAGCTCCTCATCGAAAACTGGAGCGACCATGCGGCCCAGACCCGCAGCGTTCGCCTACGCCTGGTGGCGGGCCGTTCCTAGGACCTGAAGCTGGAGTATTACCAGGCCTATGGAGACGCCTCGGTCACCCTGGGTCTGCAGGAGACGCCGGCCCGGCTCCTGCAGGAGGCCGTGGACGCGGCGCGGCGTTCCGACGTGGCCATCGTCTTCGCCGGACTCTCCGACCGCTATGAAACCGAGGGCTATGACCGCGACAGCTTCGGCCTGCCCCCCGGCCAGGACGAGCTGATCCAGGCGGTCTTGAAGGCCAATCCCCGCACCGTGGTGGTGCCCAACGCGGGATCCCCGGTGGACATGGGGGCCTGGGTCCGCCGGGTGTCCGCCCTGCTGCTGGCCTGGTATTCCGGCGTGGAAGCCGGGACGGCGCCGAGGTGGCCCAGGTCTATGTCCGTCCCCTGCGCGCGCGCGTGGAACGGCCTTTCCAGGAATTGAAGGCCTTCCAAAGGGTCCTGCTCAAGCGAGCAAAGGCTGTGCGGGTGGAGATGAGCCTGAACGGCAGGGCATTTTCGTATTGGGACGAAAAAAGGCGGCAGTGGCGCGGGGACCCGGGCAGCTATGAAATCCGGGTGGGATCCTCGTCGCGGGACATCCGTCTGAAGAAAACTTGGACCTTGGAACCCTAGGCCGCCTTTTTGGCCGGCCAGGACCCCCGGTCCAGGGCCAGGGTGGCCAGCAGGCCCATCATCAGCAGCGGGCTGATCAGGCAGGAGAAGCTGACGTTCAGGTACAAGAAAAGATAGTTTTTCGGGATCAAGAGCAGGCAGAGGGCCAGGAAGGCGACTCGGTCCAGGCGGGTCCAGGGCTCCGGCGCCACGGCCATGAACCAAAGCACCGAGATCAGGTAGACCAGCTTGTAGTCGTTGGCTGCGTAGGGAAAGAGCATGAGGACCAGGGTGACCGCCAAAAGGCGCCGGTGGAAGGGCGCCGTGGACCAGAGGGCGTAGGACGAGCAGGCCACGGCCGCGGGTATGGAAAAGACCGGGTAGAAGCGCACCATGTTCGGCAGGACCGTGGACAGGAAGGAGATCTTTTTCGCGCGGAACCCGATCCCGATCACGCGCAGAAAATTGTAGGGATCCGCGCAATACTTCATGGTCATCAATCCGCGGATGCCCCCTTCGCGGTACTGTTCCAGACCCTTGAGCATGCCCAGCACATTGGGGCCAAGGCCCCCGACCAGGCTGACCAGGCCCAAAACCGTCAGCCCGAAGGCCGCCAGGACGGCCAGGACGGCGGCCTTCCGCTGGCCACGCGCCCAGAACAACACGCACAGCGCCACGGGGTAGATCTTCACCGCGATGGCCAGGGACAGGACCAAGGCCGCGGCGATGGGCCGGTCCTCGTAGAGCAGCAGCACTGACAGGAAACACACCACGCCGAGCAGGGCTTCCAGGTTGCCGCGGTCCAAAGCGAACTGGAGGGGATAGCTGGCCAAGGCGATGACCGAAAGCAGGAAGGCCGCGGCCAGGGCCGTCCAGCTGCGTCCAAAGGCCATATAGGCCGCCAGTCCGCTGACCAGGATGTAGCAGGCCTCGCTCAGGCGCAGGTAGCCGCTGAAAAGGTTTTGGGTCAGGCAGTCCCTGAAGGCGTGCAGGACCAGGTAGGTGAAGGGGCAATACATGGCTTTATAAAAATACGGGTTCAAATGGGCGGCCACGCGCACGGATATGAACAGGTCTTCGCCGCTGAAATTGGAGTCGTACATGAAGTCGTTCCAGGGCCAAGGCGCCCCGTGGCTCCCGATCCAGAGGGCGTAACAGGTCGCCGCCAAAAAGCCCAACAGGACGAACAAGGCGGCGAAAGCCAAGCGCCCCAGAGGGGCCGGCACCGGCGCGTTCAGGCCGGGCCGCCCGGCCGACAAGGGCTGCTCAAGGGACACGCTTAGCCTCTGCGAAAATCCGCCCCCGCTACTGGTAGGCGTTGACGTGGATGACGACCTGAACGCGGCGGTTGGTTTCGCGGCCCTCGGGCGTGTCGTTGCTGGCCTTGGGGTCGGCCTCCCCCATGCCGACGGGGTTGAGCATGGACGGGTCCATGCCCATGAGCACCACCAGGAACTTCGCCACGGCCTGCGCCCGCGCCAGGGACAGGGATTGGTTGTCGTGGTACACGCTCATCACCACCGGAGTGTTGTCCGTGTAGCCCACGATGTCCACCTTAACCGTCGTGCCGGCCGTGCCGGTCAGGCCGGCGGGCTCCTGTTTCAGGATCATGTCCTTCAGGGCCGCCAGCTGGTGGTAGGCGCTGATGCGCACGTCCGCCTTGCCGGGCTCGAAGAGCGCGTCGCTGGCCAGGTCGAAATGGATCTCCTTGAGCAGGACGATCAGGGCCTTGGGCTGGCCGCGGCCCCAGTTGCCCAGCTTGTCCTCGGCGAAGGGCCAGAAGTAATAGTTGCTGCCGCTGTTGATGAAGCCGCCCTGGTCGTCGGAGCCGTCCCAGTCCATCTGCGCCGGGGGCTGGCCCTGGCCGCTGAAGATCTTGATCGGCTTGCCCGCCTGGTCCGTGACCTCCAGCTTCCAGCCGCCGATCCCGTTCTTGTCCTGGGCGCCCAGGCTCAGCTTCGCGGGGATCAGGAGCTCGCCGCGCGCGTCCGGCCGCACCCGCACCGGGTCCTCGTCCAGGGTGATGCTCGGCGGGGTCGAATCCAGCTCCACGGGCGTGCTATCGGCCTTGGCCTTCAGGCCCGCGGGATAGTCCACCTCCAGGCGGCCGGTGTACAGGCCGTCGGGCAGGACCTTGTCCTGGCCGTCCTTGCCGTCCCAGGGCAGCTTCTCGGGCGCCGGTCCGTCGCCGGACCAGGTCCTGCGCACGGTCCCATCCGGGCCGATCAGGTCCAGGTGCCAGGCCACCACCGAGTCCGGGCGGTCGGGTTCCAGCTCGAAGTCGCCCTCGCGCCAGGCAGGGTCCCCGATCGGTCCGAGCAGGGGCCGCAGGGCCAGCAGCTTGGTCTCGGGTCCGCCGAAGACCACGCTGAGGGTGAAGCGGCTGGTGTCGCCCAGCTCGCTGAAGGGCTGGTAGGCGTAGTCCAGCAGGAAGCTTTCATAGCGGAAGCCCAGTCCCGCGGTGGGCTGGCTGGCGTAGCCGCCCATCCAGCCCAGCCTCAAGGCCAGGGGCTGGGCCACCCACCATTCCGCGCCCACGCTGGGGATCACGCTGTTGTCCATGGGCACCGCCACGTTCGCGGCCAGGGTCAGGGTGCGCTTCAGGAAGCGCCCGGCCAGGCCGCCCGCCAGGGTGACCGGCTCGCTGGAGGCCGAGGAGCCCACCTCGATGGTGGTGCCCAGGTTCTGCACCTCCAGGCCGGCGTCCAGCCAGCCGAAAAGGTCCGTGCGCTGGGCGCCCAGGTCCAAGCCCGCGCCCCAACCGCTGTTGGTGTCTATGGCCTCCTGGATGATCTGCGCCCCGACGCCGACGTCCCAGTGCTCGGCGGGCTGGTAGGCCCACAGCAGGTTGATGGCCAGGTCATAGGGCGTGAAGGTGCCCGTGGTGATGTAGTTGCCCAGGGCGTCGGCGGAGCCGTTGTTGGCGATGCGCTTGGTGCCCACCAGGCTGCCGTCGTTGAGGAAGGTGATGCCCAGGCCCAGGCTGCCGATGCCCTCCACCGGCGTGATGTCGCCCAGGTGCTCCAGGTCTATGCCCTGGAACCACTCCACGTTCGTGGCGGACAGCTCGCTCTGCACCATCTGGGCCGCGCCGGCGGGGTTGTACACCAGGGCGGCTTCGTCGTCGGAAACGGCGGTGTAGGCCTCGCCCATGCCCGCGGCGCGGGCGGAGTAGGGGATCTTGAGGAAGTTGGCCGAGGTCGTGCCCACCGACTCCTCGCCCGCGCTCAAGGACGCGGCCAGGCAGGCCAGCAGGAGCAGCAAAACGCGGGAACGAAGCATGGGGGCCCTCATCGCGCGATCGCCATCTTGACCCAGACGTCCTGGGACTGCCCGAAGGCGGTGGCGGTGATGTGGCCGATGTAGACGCCGTTGGCGACGGCCTGGCCCGCGCCGTTGTGGCCGTCCCAGTATTCCTCGTTCTCTCCCGTCTGGCCCGCGAAGGGCGCCAGGTCGCGCACGGTCTCGCCGGCCACGTCGTAGATGCGGATGTTCACGGTGGCGTCGCAGGTAAGCACATAGGGCAGCCACAGGGGCCCCTTGGAGGGGTCGGGGTTGGGATAGCCGCGCGTGAGGCTCAGGTAGCCGGCCGGGGAGGGCGTCGAGGTGGGCGGCGCGGCCGTGGCCGTGGGGCCGGGGGTCGGCGTGTCCGTGCGCGTCGGGGAGGCCGTCGGCGTGCCGGTGGCGGTCGCGCTGGGAGTGACCGTGGGGGTGGAGCTGGGGGTCGCCGTGGGGCTGTCGGTCGGGCTGGGGACCGCGATGGACCCGATCTCGATGTTCTGGGACTGCCAGGTCGGGTTGGAGTTGTTCGACATGGTGTAGGTGATGGTGTAGGTCCCCGGCGCCGTGGTCTGCACATAGGAGGCGTAGGCGTTGCTGGGCTCGTCGGGGCCGGTGAAGAACTCCTCGTTCGCGGAGGTGGCGACGGTGGTGTTGGCGTCGTCGGCGCCGGCGATCAAAAAGCTCGACATGGTGTTGTTTGGGCCGATGGTGGTCATGCTGGCGGTGTAGCTCGTCACGCTGGACACGGAGGCGTTGAGGTTGCTGTTGACGATGGGCACGGTCTGGCTGGCGTCGTCAAAAAGGTCGGCGGAAACCATGATGTTGTAGTACAGGTTCGGCGTGCTCCACGAAACGGTCACGTTCTGTGTCCCCGTGGCGGGCGCGACCAGGTACCAGGTCTCAAGGTCCGTGGCCCCGTTGCTGGTGTTCACCACCACGGAGTCGTAACGCACGAAATTTTGCGCTCCGAAGCTGACGTTGGAGATCTCATTCGTGGTGGTGCTCCCTGAGCTGGGAGTGGCCATGAGCACGCGGACGATGAGCACCAGGTTCGAACCGCCGGGATTCGTGAAGGAGGTCGCGACCGGGCCGTCCGTGTAGTTGTTGATCGAGCTGATGGACGCGGTCCCGATCAGGGTCGGATCCGCGCGCAGGAGCGCGGGCAGGCACAGCGCGGCCAGGAGGCGGAGCAGGCCCGCGGCCGGCCTTGGCTTCATCGAAAAAATCCGTTTTTCGGGGATGATGGCGGGTCCGTTTGGAGGAATGTCACGGCCGGCAATGGAACAACGTTCCGCTGCGCGAGCAGTTGTCTTGGGCTGTCCGAAGTGTCGCTTAGTCGTCAAAAGCATTGTTCCGCATCCTAGCCTATTTCCAGGGTCCGATCCAGCCGGGAAAGTCGCCCCACAAGGGCCTTTCCCTCCGGCTACATCTGCTCCGGCGTCTCCAGGCCCAGAAGGCCCAGGACCGTTTCCAGGCCCTTCAGCGTGGTTTTCGTGAGGGCCAGCCAGGAGGCCCGCAGGCCGGGATCCTCCTCGCGCAGGATGTTGGAGCTCTGGTAAAAGGTGCTGAAAACCCCGGCCAGTTCATAGGCCCAGTCGCAAAGCAGGTTGGGCGCGCTCTCGGCCGCGGCCCGCTCCAGGGTCTCGGGCAGGGCAAGCAGCTTCAGGACCAGGGGGCGCTCCGCGGCGGCCGGCTCCCCCATTTCCCCCGGCTCGAAGCCGCGCTCCGCGGCCTTGCGCAGGATGCTCTTCATGCGCACGGCGGCATACAGGAGGTAGGGGCCGGTGCGGCCCTCGAAGAGCATGAATTTTTCCAGGTCGAAGACGTAGTCGCCGGCGCGGGGATTGCACAAGTCCGCGAACTTCAGCGCGGCCAGGGCGACCTGGCGGGCGATCCTGTCCAGGGCCGCCTGGGCATCGTTCCCTGGGCCGGCCTTGAGGAGGTCCTCCACCATGCCGTTCTCTTTGAGGCGCTCCACCGCCTTTTCCAGAGCGTCCGCCAGCAGCTGGCGCAGGGGCATCACCCCGCCGTCGCGGGTCTTGTAGGGCTTGCCGTCCTTGCCGTTGACCGTGCCGAAGGCGACGTGCTCCGCGCCCGCGCCGGCCAGGTAGCCGGCCTTGGCCGCGCCCTGGAAGACCTGGGCGAAGTGCAGGCTCTGCCGGCGGTCCGCCACGTAGAGCAGGCGCTTGGCCTTGAGCGTGGCCACCCTGTCCCTGAGGGCGGCCAGGTCCGTGGTGCCGTAGAGGTAGCCGCCGTCGGACTTCACCAGCAGCAGGGGCGGCGTTTCCGTGTTGGCGATGGGGTCGAGGTGGATGACCGTGGCGCCCTCGCTCATGGCGCTGACGCCCCGGACGCGCAGGTCCTCGAGCATGGCCGGGATGGCGGCCTGGCTGTCGCTCTCGCCCAGCCAGAGGTCCCAGGACACGCCCAGGCCCGCGAAATCCGCCTTGATCGCGGCGATGCTGACGTCCACGAAGTGGCGCCACAGGGCCCGGTATCCGGGCCGCCCCGCCTGCAGCGCGCGGGTGGCGGCGCGCGCTTTTTCCGCGGCGGCCGGGTCGACCTTGCAGCGCGCGCTCATGGCCGGATACAGGCGTTCCAGGTCCGCCAGGCTCACCGGGCTCGCCGTCGGGAAAGGCCCGCCGGCGCTTTCGACGAAATAGGGCAGGCCAGGCTGCTCCTCGCGCACGGCCTCGATGAGCATGCCCATCTGCGTGCCCCAGTCTCCCAGGTGTATGTCGCTGAGGACCTCGGCCCCGATGAAGCGGTGCAGGCGCTGGAGGCAGTCGCCGATGATGGCGGAACGCAGATGTCCCACATGCAGGGGCTTGGCCACGTTGGGCCCGCCGAAATCCAGGAAGACCATGCCCGTTTCGGACACGGGGGCCCCCAGCTTCGGGTCCAGGGCGGCCGCGCGGACCTGCGTGGCCAGCCAGGCGTCCCCGCAGGTCAGGTTGATGAAGCCGGGGCCGACCGCCTCCACGCTTTGAAAGACCTTGTCGCGCAGGGCCCGCAGCCGTTCCACCACGGACTGCGCCGCCTGGCGCGGGTTCATCCCCATGGCCTTGGCCGCCGGCATGGCGCCGTTGCACTGGAACTGGCACAGGTCGGGCCGCGCCGAGGGCACGACCAGGCCGTGGCGCCGCTCGAGGCCGGCGGCCTCGAAGGCGTCCTGGACCAGGGCGCTGAGCTGTTTGAGCAGGCTGGGCATGGGGTTAGGGGCGTTTGAGGGAGCTGTTGTAGGCGGCCAGGCTGCGGGGATGCAGGGGGCGGCCGCGGCGCAGGAGGTCCGCCAATTTGTGCCTGAGCACCTGGCTCCAGGCGGCGTCCAGGTCCTTGCGGGCCAGGCGCCTCAGGGCGGGGAGCTCGGGCCAGGCCGGCCGGCCGGGCTCGATGTAGTCCGACACAAAGAGCAGTTTTTGCAGGGGGGTCTGGCCGGGGGCTCCGGTGCTGTGGAAGCGGATCGCCTTCAGGATCTCGGCGTCCTTGACCCCGTAGTCGCGGCGGGCCAGGAAGGCCCCCACCGGGGCGTGCCAGAGGGCCGGCAGGGCCTTCTCATGGGCGTCCAGGCGGGCCCGCGCCAGCAGGGGCTTGAGGTCCTCGCGTTCCAGGGCCTTGGCGCAATCGTGCAGCCAGGCGGCCTTGGCCGCGCGTTCGGGATCCACCCCGTACCGCGCGGCCAGGGCCCGGGCGGTTTGCACCACGCCGCGGGTGTGGGCGTAACGGGCGCCTTTGAAGGATTTTTTCAGCCGTGCCGCCAGGGCGCGCTCGGCGCGGGAAAGGCCCATGCCCAGCTCAGAACTCGGTCATGGCCCGCAGGGCCTTCAGGCGGGCGGCGATCTCGGAGGCCTTCAGGCGCACGGTGCGCTCCAGGGAGAAGCCCTCGACCTGGAAGCTCGACAGAACCACCCCGGCGGCCATGGCGCGACGCAGGTCCTTGGGCCGCGTCTTGCCCTTGTCCGCCAGCCAGCCCATCAGGCCGCCGGCGAAGCTGTCCCCGGCGCCGGTGGGGTCCACCACTTTAGCCGTGGGGTAGGCCGGCAGGTGGAAGAACTCCTTCCTGCCGATCAGGCTGGCGCCGTGCTCCCCGCGCTTGAGGAAGACGGTCTTGGGGCCCATGCGCAGGCAGGCGGCGGCGGCCTTGATGAGCGAATGCTCGCCCGTGAGCTGGCGTATCTCCTGGTCGTTGAGGACCACCGCGTCCACCCGCTTGACGACCTTCAGCAGGGCCTCGCGCCGCGTGGCGATCCACAGGTTCATGGTGTCCAGCAGGCTGAAGCGGGGGCGCTTCATCTGGTCGAGCACGCGCCCCTGGATGCCCGGCTCGATGTTCGCCAGGAAGAGGAAGGGCGCGTCCAGCCAGGCCCGCGGCACCTTGGGGTCGAAGTCCGCGAAGACGCCCAGTTCCGTGCTCAGGGTCGTGGCCACGGCCATGTCGCCGTCATAGCTTCCCGTCCAATGGAAGGTCTTGCCCTCGGCCGTGGCCAGCCCGGCGAGGTCCACCCCGCGCTTGCGCAGGAGGACGCGGTTGGCCTCGGGGAAATCCGCGCCGACCACACCCACGATCCCTGGGCGCGGCACAAAAAAACTGGCCGCCACCGAAGCGTGCGTGGCGGCCCCGCCGATGATCCCGGCGCGCTTGCCGTGGGGGGTGCTGAGGGTGTCCAGGGCCACGGACCCCACCGTGACCAGCCGCATGGGAAGGGGCAAGGCTTCCTCCTTGACGGGCCTTGGGCCCGGATTATTGGAAACGGTAGATGATCTCGCCGGGGCGCATCAGCTGGAGCTGCTCCCTGGCCGTCTTTTCGCAGGCCTGCGGGTCGCGCGCCATGGCGTCGGCCTGGGTCCGCAGGGCGGCGTTGTCCACGGTCAGCTCGGCGATCTGCTCGCGCAGGGAGGCCTTCTCGCGCTGGCTCATGGCCAGGGCGAAGAGCCCCTGGCGGCCGCCCAGCACGAACCAGACCAGCAGCACGCCGACGCCGGTGGCGATCATCCGGCGGCGCCGGACCTGGGGATGCTCGTCGCGCAGCCAGTGCCGCGCGGCCTGGATCATGGATTTAAAGGCCATTTGTCCGCCTCAAGCGAGAGCCTGCGCGAATTTGGCCGCCTGCTTCTTCAGTTCCAGGCGGCCCCGTCCAAGATTTCCGTCCAGCCCCAGGGCCAGGGCGATGAAGTATTCCTCGCCCACGGTGGTCATGATCATGGTGGCCTTCTCGGTCGACACCATGATCTCGTCGGTCTTCCCCAGCCCGAAATTGCGGGCGGCCTTGGACGAGTTCTTGACGATGGTGGCGTATTCCGCGCCCACCACCGTGATGTCGAAGTCTCCGCTCATGGACACCTGGTCGATCACCAGGCCGTCCAGGCCCACCAGGCCCGCGCCGATGGAGCCGTCCACGCTGTCGACCATGTCCTTCAAAGCCGCTTTAAAATCCATGGCACCTTTCCCCGGGCCCTCAGGCCCGCTTCATCAGATCCTGCACCGCCACGCGCAGCAGGCCCACGTTGGTTTCCCGGCCGGTGAGGACCACCAAGACCCCGGCCCCCAGCTTCAGGAAGAGGATCTGGCGGTTGTCCGGACCCATGATCATGACCTGCTTCAGCCCGCCCAAACCCACGCTCAAGGCGGCCCGCTCCGTGCCCTGGAACACGGCCGCGGCAGTCTGCGCCAGCGCGGCGGGGTCCCCCGGCATGCGGCAATCCACCATGGCGCCCTTGGCGTCCAGCAGGAGGCTGGCCTCGATGGCCTGGGCCTTGAGGAAGGCTTCGATCACGCCGAGCGCCTCGGGGCTTGCGCCGGATTTCTTCACGGGCGCCGCCTGGCCGTCGTTTCCGATGAGATCCTCGGCCGAACCCGCGATCACCGAAAGGATGTCGTCCTGGGTGAACTTCTCCAGGCCCCGCCCGCGGACGTCGGGGGCTTTGGACGCCTTGCTGCGGGCCTCTTCCTCGGCTTTGCCGCGGGCCGCTTCCTCTTCGGCCTTGCGGCGGCTCTCTTCCTCGGCCTTGCCGCGGGCGGCTTCTTCGGCGGCCTTGCGACGGGTCTCTTCCTCGGCCTTGCGGAGGATCTCCTCTTCGGCCTTGCGATGGGCCTCTTCCTCGGCTTTGGCGCGGGCCGCTTCTTCGGCTTTGCGGCGGGCCTCTTCCTCGGCTTTGGCGCGGCCCGCTTCTTCCTCGGCCTTGCGGCGGGCCTCTTCTTCGGCTTTGGCGCGAGCCGCCTCTTCAGCCTTGCGGCGGGCCTCTTCCTCGGCTTTGGCGCGGGCCGCTTCTTCCTCGGCCTTGCGGCGGACCTCCTCCTCAGCTTTGGCTCGGGCCGCTTCTTCGGCCTTGCGGCGGGCCTCTTCCTCGGCTTTTCGGCGGGCCTCTTCTTCGGCCTTGCGGTTCTCTTCCAGTTGTTTGTCCACGCCGGAGGCCGCCACTTTGAGCGCGACGATTTCCTTCAGCTTCTGCTGGGACAGGGCATGGTCCGGGGACACCAACAGGATCTCCCGGACGACCTCTATGGCTTTTTCAAAGTCGTGCTTCTTGATGTAGATGTCCGCGACCTTCAAGGCCTGGGACTGCTCATCCGTGGCCGCCGCCTTGGGCGCGGCGGGGGCGGCGGGCGCCGAAGGAGCCGGGGCCGGAGCCTTCGGCGCCGCGGGCGCGCCCTTGGCCGCGCTCTCGCTTTGCTTGGCCTGCATCAGGGCCTGCTGCAGCAGCTCCTGGGCCGTGCCGTCGTCGGGATCCAGGGCTAGCACCCTTTGCTGGCGCGCGATGGCCTCGGCGAAATGGCCTTTTTGCAGGGCGATCTGGCCCAGCATGCGGTGGGCCAGAATATTTTCCGGGTCGGACTTCTCTATGCTCAGGAACTCCGCGCCGGCTTCGTCGAGCTTGCCCAGGTCCAGGTAGTTGCGCCCCAGGATGACCCGCGCGGTGGCGTAGTTGGGATGGCGTTCCAGGCCGCGCAGACAAGTCTCCACGCTGGACTCAAGGTCCCCCGCGCGTCGGTATGCGTCCGCCAACTGCACAAAGACCATGGAGTCCGGGTTCTGGGCGAGCTTCTTGCCCAGTTCCTTGATCTCGCCGTCTTCCTTGACCATCGTCCCTAGGAGGCTCCCCTGAAAAACCCTTGGAAATTAAGGCTTTTTTCAATATACCCCGCTTCAATCCAGGCTGTCAACATGCCCGCTCAAAGGCGGTCGCGGATGCCTTGCGCCAGCTCCAAGGGGGTCCCTTTCGAGGCGTCCACGGTCATCGTGGCGCAGGCGCGGTAGAGGGGCCCGCGTTCCTCGGAGAGCCGACGCAGCGCGGCCTCGGCGCCGTCCTTGGCGTCCCGCAAAAGCGGCCTCTGGCGGACCTGGCTCCCGCCGAGGCGCGCGGCCAGGATCCCCGCGGGGACGTCCAGGAACACGCAGGTCCGGGCCTTCAGCAGCTCCCTGTTCGCGGGGTCGAGCACCACCCCGCCGCCGGCGCTGAGCACGAGCGGCCCCCCGGCGCAGAGCTCCCTCAGCAGGTCCCGTTCACGCCCCCGGAACTCCGTCTCGCCGTGGGCCTCGAACTGCTCGGCCACCGTGGCCTTAAAGCGGCGTTCGATCTCGTGGTCCAGGTCCGTCCACGGGCAGCCCAGGAGCCGCGCCAGTTCCCTGCCCACGCTGGTCTTGCCCGAACCCATCATGCCGATGAGCACCACCGGGCCCTTCACCTCAGCGCTTCTCCAGCTCCCGGCCGTACGCGGCCAGGCTGCCCTTCAGCTGCTCCAGCGAATCGCCGCCGAATTTCTCCAGGACCAGCGTCGCCAGCTCGAAGGCGCACACGGCCAGGCCCACCACGGCGCCCGCAGGAACGGTGCAGACGTCGCTGCGCTCATACTTGGCGCGGTAGGCCTTGTGGTCGGCCATGTCCACCGAGCGCAGGGGCTTCAGCAGGGTCGGGATGGGCTTCATGGCCGCGCGCAGGACCAGCTCCTCGCCCGTGGTCATGCCTCCCTCGATGCCGCCGGCGTGGTTGGTGAAACGGCGGTAGCCGTCGCGGCCCTTGGCCGGTTTCCAGCCGATCTCGTCGTGCACCTTGCTTCCGGGCAGGTCCGCGGACGCGAGCCCGAGGCCCACTTCCACGGCCTTGACGCTCTGGACGGACATCAGGGCGCGGGCCAGGCGGCCGTCGGCCTTGCGGTCCCATTGCACGTGCGAGCCCAGCCCCGGGGGCAGGCCTTTGGCCCTGATCTCGAAGACGCCGCCCAGGCTGTCGCCCTCGGCCTTGGCCTTCTTGATCCTCTTGATCATGCGCGCCGACACGGCCGGGTCCACGCAGCGCACCTCGGACTCGAAGGGCTTGGTGGCGACGGTGGCGAAGGGCGGCGGAGGGCCGGTCAGGGCCACGCCCCCCAGGCGCACCACATGCGCCGCCAGCTCTATGCCCAGCTCCTCCAGCAGGCGCAGGGCCACCGCGCCGGCGCCCACGCGCACCGTGGTCTCGCGGGCGGAGGCGCGCTCAAGGACGTCGCGCAAATCCGTCAGCCCGTACTTCAGCCCGCCGGACAGGTCCGCGTGCCCGGGCCTGGGGCGGGTGATGCTCACCGCCTTGACGTGGCTGGCCGAGTTCTCGGCCGGGTCCATGATCTTGGTCCAGTTGGCCCAGTCGCGGTTCTCCACCCACAAGGCCAGGGGCGAGCCCAGGGTCCTGCCGGAGCGCACCCCGGAGGTGATGCGGGCTTGGTCTTTCTCGATGGCCATGCGGCCGCCGCGGCCGTATCCCTTCTGGCGCTCGGCCAGCCAGAAGTCGACTTGGTCCGCGCGCAGGGGCAGGCCGGCTGGAAGGCCCTCGATGATGACGGTCAGGCCGGGCCCGTGGGACTCGCCGGCGGTGAGGTAACGGAGCATGGGTTTCCTTGTAACAACAACGCCCTCCGGCCCTCCGGATCAGGTCCGGAACCGGGGCCAGAGGGCGGATGCGTTGGCCATCAGTATCCGACGATGGTCGGCTTGATGAAGATCACGACGTCGTCTTTGGACTTGTTGATCTGGTTGAAGCGGAACAGGAGGCCCAGCAGGGGGATGTCGCTGAGGAAGGGCACCTTCTGCACCTCCTCGGTGTTGTTCTGCTTCACCAGGCCGCCGATGACGAAGGTCTCGCCGCTGTTGACGCTGACGTTGGTGATGGCCTGCTGCTGGTTGGTGGGCAGGGGCGCGCCCACGACCGGGGCCTGGCCGTCGGTGGTGGTCAGGTTGAAGTTGATGTTCATCAGGACCTTGCGGTCGCCGCGGCTGATCTTCGGGGTCACCACCAGCTCCAGGGGCACGGGGCTCAGGGTGAAGGCATTGGCGTTGGTGACGTTGCCGTTGGAGATCGTCGTGGTGGTCTGCACATAGACTTGGGTCTGGGTCGACTGGATGGTCGCCGGCATGTTGTCCACCGTGGTGATGTTCGGCGCCGAGATCAGGTCGGCCTTGTTGGTCTGGATCATGGCCTGGAGCGTTGCGTTGATCTTCGCCATATCCAGGACGGTGCCGTAGCTCAGCTGGCTGGTCAGGATGGGCGCGATGCCAGGGACGAAGCCGGCGCTGGTGATACCCGGGTTCTCAGAGGCCGAAGAGGCCTGCCAGTTGACGCCCAGCTCCGAGGAGACCGCCTGGTCCACCTCGATGATCTTGCCCTCGATGTTCACCTGCAGGGGCCGTATGTCGATCTTGGAGAGGATGTCGGCGATCTTGCGCATGTACTTGGGGCGCGTCGTCACCACCAGGGTGCGCGTGGAGGAGTCGATCAGGGGCGTGGGCGCTGTCTCGCCGACGGGATAGAGCTGGGCGATGGCCCCGTCGATGAGCCCCACGTTGGAGTTGTCCAGGTAGTCGAGGTGGAAAACCTGGGTGCGCATGCCGCCGCTGTCCTCACCGCCCTCGTCGCCGGCGTCGGGCACGTCCACCTGCTTGATGATGGTCTCCCAGCCCTTGACCTCGTCGGGGGTGCCGACGAGCAGCATGGCGGTGGGGTCGCGCGGGTCCGCGACGATGCCCTTGAGCCGGTCGCGCTCGGCGTCGTCGTACACGTAGCGGTCGTTGAGGTAGCTCATGATCTGCGTGCTGGTCAGGTATTTGGGCTCGTAGGGCACGGAGACGACCGGCAGGCTGGCGCGGCGCGTCCCGATCTCCAGCTCCGTGCCCATGTAGATGGTGTTGCCAAGGCGCATCTCGCGGTCCTGGTCCTGGGCCAGCAGGGTGTCCAGCACCTCGTGGAAGGGCCGGCCTTCCGCCTTCATGGTCACCAGGGACTCCGGCGGGACCTTGGCGAGGAGCGAACGGGTGAACTGGTACTCGAAGCCGGCCTGCTCACACAGGGCCTTCAGCACGCCCACCAGGTCGGCGTTCTGCACGTCCAGGCTCACCGGCGTGTTCAGGTCGCCCGCGGCGGCGACGGCCGGGGTCTTGATGGGGCGCGCCAGGCGCACCACCAGCTGGTTCTGGTCCCGCTTGAAGGCGTAATCGAGCTTGCCCGTCAGCTGGATGTCGACGCGCACCCTGGACTCGCCCTCGATGCTGAGCTGCTTGATCACCACGCCGGCGATGGCGTCGTCCTTGAGCGTCTTCTCGTCGCCGCTCCAGGCCAGGGTGCTGTTGAGGAAATCCAGGCGCAGCAGGCGGCCGTCCTGGCGCACCGAGGATGAGTAGCTGGCGGGCCCGTCCGCGCTCACGACCAGCTCGCTGTGTTTCTCGTCGCCGCCCAGGGACAGGTCCACGACCCGGTAGGTGTAGCCGACCTGGGAGGGGTCCAGGCTGACCGTCCCCGTGGCCGAGACGTCCATGGCGGTGTCGTCCGCGGTGGCCGCGGCGGTGGGTTCGGGGGCGGCGGCCGCCTTGGCCGGTGCGGAGTCGTCGGCCAGCAGGACGATGGCGAAGCCCGTGGCGTCCACGCGCGCGATCCTTCCGTGCGCGGCTTCCCTCAGGTCAAGCACGATGTGCAGGTCCGAGCCTTCCATGCCGAAGCGGATGCGCGCCACCGGGCCCTTGGCCAGGCTGATGGCCTTCAGGCTGCGTTCGCCGCCGGGCACCACGATGATCAGCTTGCCGTCGGCGGTCTGCAGGGTGGGCGCGGCGAGGCCGTCCGTCTGGGCCTGCAGGACGTATCCCCCGGAGCCTTTCAGCAGGCTGATGCGCCCCAGCTTCATGGCCCGCAGGGGAGCCGCCGCCAGCAGCAGGGCTGCGGCGATGAGCACAATGGGATTTCGCAGTCGCTGGGCCATGGAATCCTCGTTCAAGGTTGGCTGTCCTGGGCCAGTCGCTTGGAAACGCGCTGGCTGGTGAAGGCGAGCTTGCTCCCGCCCTGGGTCAGGGTGACCTCATTGTCCGTGTCGGTCTGGGCGATGCTGCCGTGGACGCCCGGGACGACCTTGTCCGCGGGATCGTAGAGGCAGTTGCCCCGCAGGAAGTAGGTGCGGTTGCGGTCGTCCATGAAGAGGGCGGCCAGCTGCCCCTGCACTTCGAGGGTGCCCGAGAAGACCAGGGCGTTGATGTCGAAGGCCTTCACCGGCGTGGCGGCGGTGCCCAGCACGGGGTAGGGCATGAAGGGGTCCCCGCGGCCGCGCATGGCGAACAGGAAGAGGGGCTTCAGCGAGGCCTCGTCCTGCGTGCTCGTTTCCGCGTCCCTCAGCATCTCGGCCGAGGCCCGCTCCAGCGCCTTCAGTCCTCCCACGGCCGCCAGGATCAGGGCCAACGCGATCAGGAACGCCCGGGCGCGCATCAGATCCTCCCTCCGGCCTTGGCATCCAGGCCGCCGTACACGGTCATGTTCAGGCTCACGGTCATGGTGTCGTTGTAGACCCCGTTGGGGTCGTCCACCGAGTTGATGGTGATGCCGGTGGGCACGATGATGCGCCGCTGGCTCACGCAGGCGTTGAGGAAGCCGCCAAGGCGCTCGAAGTCGGACTTGAAGCTGAGCTGCACCGCGTACTGCCCTATGCCGCCGATGCTGGGCTGCTTGGCCACGGTGATGAGCCAGTTGCCCAGCCCCAGGCCCTTGCCCAGGGTGGTGAGCATCTGGCTGACCTCGACGGCGTTCAGGCGCCCGTCGGTGCGGCTGCTGTAGAACTCCAGGTCCCGGCGCATGTCCTCCTCCTGGGCCCTGAACTTGCTGAACTGCGCCGCGGTGTCGCGGGCGGTCTGGAGCTGCGCGTCGATGACGGCCTTCTGCGCCACCGCGGCGGCGTAGTCCGCCGACAGGGGATGCACCAGGAAGCGCCACCCGGCGAAGGTGAGGAGCGCCAGGCCCAAGGCCAGCCCGCCGATCACGATCCAATATTTCTGGTTCATGGCAGGTCCGGGACCGTGAAGCCAAGCCGGAACTGGACGACTTGGGTGTTGTGGATGAACACCGCCGCCGGCGGGGAGTCCAGGGAGAGGTTGTTCACCAAGGGCTGCCCCTGCATGAAATCGAAGTACTTCACGAAGAAGCTGCGGGAGAGGGTGGCTCCGGTCAGCTCCACGGTCCGGCCGGCCGGGCCGCGGCTCGGGGAGACGGGCGCCGAGAGGATCAGGAACCAGACCTGGCCGTTCATGGTCCAGTCCGGGACCGCGTCGAGCAGGCGCAGCAGCGAGACCTGCTGCTTGCGGTATTCGTTCACCACCGAGGCCTTGGCCTTCACCGCGGCCATGTCGTCGGCGAATTTCTGCACCGCCTGCACCGCCACCTGCAGCTCAGGCGAGTTCAGCTGGGCCTGCACCCGCTCCACGGCCCTTTGCGCCAGCTTGACCTTGGCCTCGTTCAGGGTCCACTGCCAGGCCACCCAGGCGCCGCCGATCGCGTAGGCCACCGCCGCCACGATCAGGATCTTGCGCAGCAGCTCGGCTTCGCGGACCTTTGGGGGGAGAAGGTTCAGCTGGATCATAGCGCCGAGCCTTTGCGCAGCGCCAGACCGATGCCGACCATGAGGGCCGGCGCGGCCGCGCGTATGCTTTCCGCGTCCATGCCCTTGGGGATGTCCACCCGCCGGAAGGGATCGGCGATCTCCGTGGCCACGCCCAGCTTGTCGGCGAAGAACTTCTCGATGTTCTTGAGCCTGGCGCCGCCGCCGGAGAGCAGGACCTTGGAGATGGGCCGCTTCTTGATCGAGTTCTCGTAGAAGTCGAAGGAGCGCCGGAACTCGCTGAGCATCTTGTTCAGCACGGGCGTGACCGCCTCGGAGATGGCCATGGAACGGTCATCCTTGTCGGGCATGCTCGTCAGCATGATCTCGTCGCTTTCGATGGCGACCTGGCCCTGCTGGCGCTTGAGCTCCTCCGCCTGCGGGAAGCCCAGGCTCATTTCCGTCTGCATCTGTTTGGTGAACTGGTTGCCCGCCACCGCGAAATCGCGGGTGAGGTGGGAGACCCCGTCCTCGATGACGTTGATCGTGGTGGTCTTGGCGCCGATGTTCACCAGCGCCACGGTCTCGCCCTTCTCGACGCCGTAGTTGGCGAGGTAGGCGTTCTCCATGGCGAAGCTGTCGACGTCGATGACCGAGGGCTTCAGGTGGGCGGCCTTGAGCAGGCTCAGGCGGTCGTCGACCATGTCGGTCTTGGCGGCCACCAGCAGGACCTCCAGCTTCCGCTGGCCGTCCTCGTCCAGGGTGCCCAGGATGTGGTGGTCCAGGATCACCTGGTCGATCGGCAGGGGGATGTGCTGCTCGGCCTCGTAGCTGATGACGTTCTTCAGCTCGGCCGGGCTCATGAAGGGCAGCTTCACGTAGCGCACGATCACGGCGTCGCCGCTGACCGCGGTCACCACCTTGCGGCCGGAGGCCTTGGAGGACTTGAAGGCCTTCTTCAGGGCCAGGCCCACCACCGAGGCGCGCAGGTCCGCGTCGATCTCCTCGACGGCCTCGTCGCTGAGGTCCTGCATGGCGAAGGCCTGCAGGGTCCAACGGTCCTTGCCCGAGGCAATCAACTGCACCAGCTTGATGGAGCTGGTGCCGATGTCCAGGCCGATGAGGGGAGATCCGAAAACGGGCATGTTCCTCTACCGTGTTGAAGTCAAAGCGGGCCGAAACCCAGCCAGCTTGGCAGCACCGGCGCGCCGCCGAGCAGGTCCCAGGCGGCGATGGCGCATCCGATCGCCAGCGCCGGCCCGAAGGGGACCGGATCCTTCCAGCGCCCGCCGCGCACGCGGCGGAAAAGCAGCAGGAGGGGGAGGCCCAAGAGGCTCGCCACCAGCAGCGCGAACCAGGCCTGCGGCCAGCCCAGGAAGCAGGCCGCGCCCACCATCAGTTTGACGTCGCCCGAGCCCATGGCTTCGCGGCCGAAGAGCCAGCGGCCGATGAACTGCAGGGCCAGCATGGTCGCCGCCATGCCCAGAGCCGCCAAAGGCGAGGCCCAGGGGCCGCCCATGAGCCTGGGGAAGGCGAAGGAGACGCCCAAGCCCAGCACCATCAGGGGCACGGTGATCACGTCGTACAGGTACAAGGTCTGCCAGTCCGCCAGGGCCCCCAGCAGGAGGAGCCAGAAAAAGCAGAGGTAAACCCAAGTCTGCGCTCCGGGGCCGCCGCGCCAGGCCACCGCCACGCCCAGCAGGCCGAAGAGCGCTTCCACCAGCGGGTAGGCCGCGGATATGGGGGCGCCGCAGTCAAAGCAACGCCCTCCCAGCTCCAACCAGCCCAACACCGGAACGTTGTGCCGCCAGCGCACCGGCTGTCCACAGGACGGACAGCGCGAAGGGGGTCGCCAGAGGGACTCTCCCCGGGGATATCTGTAAAGGAAAACATTGGCAAAGCTACCGGCGCATAAGCCCAGCAAACCAGCCCAGACCATCGTCAGCATGTAGCCCCGCAAAATGCCTTCTTTCTCAGGTTATGTATTTTAGCAGAGATTGAGAAAAAATGTCAATAACTTGTGAATACCTTGTGACTATATTCCAAACCCCGCCGGGAAACCATTCCCATTCTGGGCTTTTTCATTTTTTGAGATTTGAGGTCAGCTGCTGACCACTTCTCCCAGGCTGAAGATGGGCAGGAACATGGCCACGATGATGACGCCCAGCACTAAACCGAGAAAAACGATGATCAGGGGCTCCATGGCGGCGCTGAGGCCCTCCACGGCCGTGTCCACCTCTTCCTCGAAGAAATTGGCCGTGCGCATGAGCATTTCGTCGATTTTGCCGGTTTCCTCGCCGACGCCCACCATCTGGATGACCATGGGCGGGAAAATATTGCCTTTTTTAAGGGGCTCCACCATGCCCTGGCCTTCGCGGATGCTGGCCCGGGCCCCGTTGATCACCTCCTCCACGCGCTTGTTGCCGGAGGTCTTGGCCACGGTCTCCATGGCCTCCAGGATGGGCACGCCGGACTTCAGCAGCGTGCTCAGCGTGCGGGCGAACTTGGCCACGGCGGATTTGCGCAGCAGGTCGCCGAAGATGGGCAGCTTCAGGAGGATGCCGTCGATGATGTAGGCGCCCTTGCTGGTGGAGGCCACCAGCTTGAAGGTCGCGAAGAGCACGCCCAGGGCGATCAGGATCACGTACCACTCGTGCTGCATGAAGTCGGAGATGTTGACCACGAACTGGGTCAGGGGCGGCAGGCCGTGGCCGAAGGTGGCGAACACGGTCTGGAAGGTCGGGATCACCTTGACCATCAGGAAGGCCACCACCAGGAGGGCCACGGACACCACGATGGTGGGGTACATCATCGCGCCCTTGATCTTGCGGCGCAGGGCCTCGGCCTTCTCCATGTAGATGGAGAGCCGGTCCAGGATGGTGTCGAGCACGCCGCCCAGCTCGCCGGCGCGCACCATGTTGACGTAGAGCTCGTTGAAGACCTTGGGGTGCTTGGCCAGGCCGTCGGAAAGGTTGCCGCCCGAGCCGATCTCGTCCTTCAGCTCGTTGATGATGCGCTTGAAGCCCAGCTTGGACTGCTGCTCGGCGATGATGGACAGGCACTGCAGGACCGGAAGGCCGGCGTTGATCATGGTCGAGAATTGGCGCGAAAAAATGGCCACGTCCGAGACGGCGGGCATCTTCTCGTTCATGCGCTCGAATTTCTCGTTCAACAGCGCGAAGCCCGTCTTGGGGCCCTTGCGCACGGCCTTCGGTGGGCCGCCGGTTTTGGTCTTGGCTGGTGCAGCCATCGTTGCTCCTGGTCCTTAAGGCCTCAGCCGCCCTTGACGATGCGTTCGAGGTCGCGCAGATCGGTGGTGCGGTCGGCGATGTCCTGGTACTTCACCCTGCCCCTGCGGTACAGGGAGGCCATCGAGGAGTTCATCGTCTGCATGCCCAGGTCCGCGCCGGTCTGCAGGGCCGAGTAGATCTGGTGGACCTTCTCGTCGCGGATGAGGTTGCGGATGGCGGGCGTGGCGATCAGCACCTCGGCCGCGATGCAGCGCCCTCCGCCTTCGGTGAGCGGGATGAGCTGCTGGCAGAAGATGGCCTGCAGCACGAAGCTCAGCTGCGTGCGCACCTGCTGCTGCTGCTCGTGCGGGAAGACGTCGATGACGCGGTTGATGGCCTGCACCGCGTCGGGCGTGTGCAGGGTGGCGAAGACGAGGTGCCCCGTCTCGGCGATGGTCAGGGCCGCGCTGATGGTCTCCACGTCGCGCATTTCACCCACCAGGATGACGTCGGGGTCCTGGCGCAGGACGTACTTCAGGGCCGCGGTGAAGCTTTTGCTGTCGGCGCCGATCTCGCGCTGGTTGATGATGGATTTCTTGTGGTTGTGGACGAACTCGATGGGGTCTTCGATGGTGATGATGTGCGACTGGGTGTTGTCGTTGATCCAGTCCACCATGGCGGCCAGGGTGGTGGACTTGCCCGAACCCGTGGGCCCGCACACCAGCACCATGCCCTTGGGGACCTTGCAGATCTCGGCGGCGGCCTTGGGCAGGTCCAGTTCGTCGAAGCCCTTGATGCGCGTGGGGATCTGGCGCAGGACGCTGGCCACGGCCCCGCGCTGCTTGAACACGTTCATACGCACGCGGCCCACGCCGTCCACGCCGAAGGAAAGGTCCAGCTCGTTTTCCTTCTCGAATTTTTCCTTCTGCTCGTCGGTCAGGACCGAATAGACGATCTGCTGGACCGTGTCCGGCCTCAGTTTCTCGTAGTCCAGGGGCTCCATTTCTCCGTGGAGGCGGATCATGGGAGGCGCGCCCACGGTCAAGTGCATGTCGGAGGCGCCCCGGTCGAACATCTGTCGCAAAAGAACGTCAATTTGAATCATGCGGCTTAATCCTTAAAAATGTTGCTGGAGAAACGATTTTGACGGCAGCATTAACTTAACCCGCCGCCAGGGCCTGGTCAAGGACGCCAAAGCCTGACATTAAACCTTACGCAACCCCAGGTCGGACGGACGGCGCTCGGGTTTGAACCCGAACCAGAGCGCGAAGGCCTCCCGGCCCTGCTCCACCAGCATGTCCAGGCCCGGGATTTCGCGCCAGCCGCGCAGGCCGGCCTCGTGGAGAAAGGCCGTCCGCGGAGGGCTGTAGCTCAGGTCCATGGCTGCGGCCCCTTTTTTCGCACGGCGCGCCAGGCAGGCGCCGAAGCGGCCGCCGAGGGCCTCGCCGGGCAGGCTGTTGACCACCAGGTCCGCGCCCACGCTCGCCAAGGCCGCGCTTCCCTCCACCAGGTCGCCGCTCAGCCCGCAGTTTCCGGCCAGGGCGGCCGTGGCGCGGGCCTGCGCGCGCCGCCGCGCCAGCACCACGATGCGCCGGGCTCCGGCCTGGGCCCCGGCCCAGACCGCCGCGCGCGCGGCCCCGCCCGCGCCCAGGACCAGGACGCGGGCGCCCTTCACGCGCACTTTGGACAGCCGCAGGGCCTCGAGGAAACCGGCCGCGTCGGTGTTGTGCCCCACCCAGGAGCCCTTGGGTCCGCGCGCCAGCGTGTTGACGGCGCCGATGGCGCGGGCCGCCGGGCTCAGCTCAAGCCCGAGCGCGCAGGCGCTCAGCTTGTGGGGATTGGTGATGTTGGCCCCCACGAAGCCGGGGCTGAGCATCAGGCCGCGGGCAAGCGCACGGAAAGAGGCCGGCGACTCGCTGGGCAGGGCCAGGTAGACCGCGTCGAGCCCGTGCCTGCGCAGGGCGGCGTTGTGCAGGCGCGGCGACAGGGTGTAGGTCAAGGGCCAGCCCAGGATCGCCACGAAGCGGGTCTTGCCGCTGGGCAGGGGGACGCTGCGGATGGGGAGGGGGGCGGGCCGTTTCACGTGGAGGCCTTCAAGGGCGGGGACAAAAGCGGGGCGCTGAGCGCCCTCAAGGAAGCCAGGGCCGCGGCGACCGCGGTGGCGGTCTTCAGCGGGTGGGGGCCGAGGCTGATGGCCCGCCAGCCGGCGGCCCGGGCACGGTCCAGCTCCGCCGCGGTGAAGCCGCCCTCGGGGCCGACCAGCACGCGCACGGCGCTATGCGCCCCCAAGGCGAGGGAGGCGAGGGCTTCGCCCCCGCGCTCGCTCATGACGAGCTTCAGCTCCGAAGGGCCGGGGGCCGCGTTGAGGCCCTCCTCCAAGGGGAGCGAAGGCTCCAGGACCGGCAACCGCGCGCGCAGACATTGCCGGCAGGCCTCGCGCAGTCGCCGCACCAGTTTGTCCGGCTGCAAGGCGCCCTGGTCCGGGGCGGCCAGGGTGCGTTCGCTGCGCACCAGGCGCAGGCGCTCCAGGCCCAGCTGCACGGCCATCTCCAGGGCCTCGTCCAGCGCGTCCCCGCGCGGCGGGCAGAGGTCGAGGCTCAAGCGCAGTCCCAGGTCCGGGTCGGGGTCCGAAGCTCCCACGCGCAGCAGCGCCGCGTCGCCGCTGAAGGATTCCAGCAGGGCCGTGGCCGCGGAGCCGTCCGCTGCGGCGAGCCGGAAGCGCTCCCCGGGCCGCGCCCGCAGCGCGCGCCCGAGGTAGTGGCGCTCGTCGCCCTCCAGGCTGAGCAGCCCGCCTTCCGCGGGCAAAGTGTCGACGAACAGCTGGTGCATAGCGCCTTGCTTCGCCGGAAAAGGGATGTTAGCTTGGCCGATATGATCCGCTACCGCACGGGACTCTTCGCCGCAGCCTTGGCCGCGGGCCTGGCATTCGGCGGCACCTGGTACGCGGCCGGAGTCGCCCCCGGCGTCCACCCCACCCCGGACCGGCTGGCGGTCCCCCTGGACGACGCGGCCATTTATTTCCAATACGCGCGTCAGGCCCTGCACGGCGAATGGTTACGCTACAACCCGGGCGCGCCCCTGTCCACCGGCGTCACTTCCCCCCTGTATTTCCTGCTCCTCACCGCCGGCATGGGCTTGGGGCTCAGCGGCCCCGTCTGCGCCTGGCTGCTGGGCCTGTCCGGATTGCTGCTGGGCCTGGTCAGCGCCGACCGCCTGGCGCGCCGCCTTTTCGGCGAGCTTCCGCACTGGTGGGCCGGCCTGCTCCTGCTGAGCCAGGGCGCCTGGGTGGCGGCCCACTTCAACGCCATGGAAACGGGCCTGCAACTGGGCCTGACCTGGGCCCTGCTGGAGTCCCTGGGCGCGGATCCGCGCGAGGAATCCCCGGAGTGGAAGCCCTGGCTGGTGCTGGCGGCCCTGGCCCTGTCGCGGCCCGAAGGCCAGGTCCTGGTGGCCCTGCTCGGCTGCGCCTGGGCGGCCCCCCATGCGCGGCGCCTTGGCCTGGTGCTGCTCATCGCCGCGGCCCCCACCCTGCTCCTCCTCCTGGTCAGCGGCAGCATCGTGCCCGACAGCGTGCGGCCCAAGGCCGCCGCCCTGTTCGGCTCCATCGGCCTGCTGGACCACGCCGCCCAGGCCTCCAGCTACGCCATGGGCGTGATCAAGGGCGCCTGGATGGGCTTCTGGGGCGGGGCCGACGCCGTGGGAACGGTCGGCGACGCGGCCTCGCAAAATCCCATCGGCCCGCAGTTCCCTCCATTGGCCCTGCTGGGCGCCCTCTTCGGGTTCTTTTCCCTGGCGCAGGGCGCCAAAGCGCGGCGGCCGCTGGCCCTCGCCGTGGGCGCCGGCATGCTGGCCCTGCTCGGGCTGCTGGCCTGGAACCTGCCGGTGGGCTGGCATGACCACCGCTACCTGGCCTGCGCCACGCCCCTGCTCCTCTTCGGCATGCTGGCCGGGCTTGACGCCCTGCGGCGCGAGGGGCGCGCCGGCGTGGCCCTGGCCGGGGCCCTCTTCACCCTGTGGACCGTCTTCGGGCTGGCCTCCTGGCCCTGGCACCTCAAGCGCAGCTACGACGGCGCCTTCAACTACGCCATCGCCAACACCAACGCGGCCCTGGCCCTGCGCAACATGCCGCCGGGCCCCGTGGCCGTGGTCGACAGCGGCCTGCTGGCCTACTACTCCGGCCGCGAGATCGTGGACCTTCCCGGCATCACGGACCACGCCATGGCGCTGGCCTATCCGCAGGGCCCGGGGGCGACGCTGAAGGCCATCCTGAGGGAGCCCCACCTTCCCGAGATCGCCGCCCTCCACGACCGGAGGGACGACTTCAAGCTCGGACCCTGGCTGAAGTCCGGCCTGCTGGTGCGCCTGAGCGACCTGTCCTCGGGCATGGGCCTGTACCGCTGGGACTGGAGCAACATCAAGCTGCGCGCCGCGCCCGCCGCCCTGCCAGTGGGCCACAAGGTGCTCGGATACCTGGACGTCGCCGACACCGCGGACGAGGCAGCCCAGGGCGTCGCGTACTGGGGCGCGCTTTCCGGGCGCACCCTGCTGGCGCGCCAACGGCTCTGGCGCGGGGGCCCGGTGGTGCCCGAAGGCGGCCGCCAGGTGGCCGGGCTGAGCCTGCGCGCCTGGCCCGCGGGCACGCGCCTGCTGCTGTTGCGCGCTGAGTTCGCCGGGAACGGGTACATGGAGGTGCTGGGGCAGGGGACGGAGCCCGGCCGGACCGTGGCCAACCTGCCCAGCGACAGCGAAACCTATTCCGAACTGCTGCTTCCCCTGGTCGACGCCAAGGGCTCCAAGGAGACCCTGACCTACTTCAGCGGCGGCCCGGGACAATCCCCTGTGCCGGCCGACTTCGCTTTGTATCGGGTGTGGTTTTTGAATTGAGGGGGTAAGCGGATCCATGGCCGAAGCTCCCCCACCAAACGACGCCGTTTCCTCGCGCCTTGCGCGCCATGGTACCGCCCTTATCCTGGGTCTATGGGCCCTGCTCTACGCCTGGCGCCCCCTGGCCTTGGGCCTGTACTGCGACGATTGGGACGCCGTCAGCGCTCCCTGGATCTGCCTCTGGCACGCCCAATTGGAACGCCCCACCGCGGACCTCCTATTCAGTCTTCTGTGTTGGGCCCTGGGCGCGCGGCCCTGGGCCTGGCAGGTTTTCGGCGCCCTGGCCTCCCTGGCCGCGGCCCTGAGCCTGCGGCTCCTGGTCCAAGGCCTGTTCAAGGATCCCAAAGGCGGGAAGGCGGATCTGGAGGCCAACGCCGCGGCCCTGGCTTGGCTGGCTTTCCCCTGGCTCCTGGGCTCGACCGCCTGGCCCGGAGCCTGCGTCAACATGCTGTCCCTGCCGCTGTGCTGCCTCGGCACCTGTGCGCTCCTGGAAGCCCAGGGGAGGCTTCGACGCCTGGCCGGGGGCTTCCTGCTCCTGCTGGCGGGCCTCCTGGACTACGAAACATTTGTCCTTAGCCCCGCCCTGCTTTTGGCCTGGACCGCCTGGCGGCGGCGCCCGGAAAAACCGGATGCGCCGATCGGGCGGGCCTTCCTCTGCGCCGGCCTGGCCGCCCTGTTTTCGGACGGCGTCGCCGCCTGCTACAACCGTTGCGCCGCGCTGGGGGCCTGGGGCAGCCAGCCGAAGGTCTTGCATCCCCATTGGTCGGGCCTCGCCGTGCAAAATCTGCGCGCCATCAAGGACCTGCCGCGCAGCTTCGGCGCTGCGGGCCTCGGCATGATGCCGGCCCTCATGCTGCTGCTGGCGGCGGCCTTGTGGGCAGCCCGGGGCCGGCGGCGCCTGGGGAATCTGCTTGTCGAGCTCTGCTTCGTCGTCGCGGGGCTTTGCCTATCCTGCTGCCTCTACGCGATCGTCGGGTACCACCTGGCGCCGGTGGGCCTGCAGTCCAGGACCACGCTGGGGGCGAGCCTGTGGATGGCGCTGCTTTGGGCCCTGTGCGCGCATACCCTGGTCCAGGCCGGGCCGAAGGCGCGCCTGGTCCTGCTGGCCGCGGGAGCACTGTTCCTGGTTTCGGCCGCGGCCTCGACGCTCCGGGCCCTGGATGACTGGCGCTGGTCCTGGGCGCGCCAGCAGGAGATCCTGGCGGATGCGCGCAGGACGCCGGGATTGGAAGCCCTGAGGTCCGGCGACGTGCTGGTGGCGGACTTGCCCCCCCATAAGGGCGAGGTCCCCGATTTTTCGGTGTATTGGGACATCAGCGGGGCTCTGAAATTGAATCCCCCCTTCCTCAAATCCCCCGCCCGGGCGGGGGCCGCGGCCGAGGCCGCCCCTCTCTTCACACCCGGCGCCGGCTACCCCGCCACCGTGGCCAAGACCTGGGCCATGCGCACGCTCTTCACCGGAACCGAAATCATCCAGACCCCCTGCGCGCCGGGCGCCCCCCTGTGGCGACTGCCGGCCAGCGGGGCCTGGGTGTGGACCCCTGACCGCGGGCTGCTGCGTCCTTTGAAGGTGGGCGAAGCCTGCGGCTGCGCCGGCTAGCCGGCGGGGGCTTTTAAGTGGCGCGCGGTGGGTCCCTGAAATGGTCCGGACCGGACGGCTCCCCGGCTTCCAAAATCACGTCCATGCAAACTTGTGACATTCAGTTTTTACCCGTCCAAAATTCGGCTTCCAAAGCAAAAAGCCCCCTCCAGGCGGCCTGGAGAGGGCTTTAGGGGACGAACAGGACCCGAACCCGTCACTCAAAAAAACGGCGCGCCTTCTCCACAAAACCCTTCTTGCGCTGCGGGACCGCGTCCCCGCTGGCCTTGGCGAACTCCTCCAGCAATTCCTTCTGCCGCGCGCTCAGCTTCTCCGGGACCTCCACGCTGACGTGGGCCCGCAGGTCGCCGCGCTCGCCGCTCTGCATGTTGGGCACGCCCTTGCCCCGCACCTTGAGCACGCGCCCGGGTTGGGAGCCCGCCGGGACCTTCACGCGCACGGTGCCGCCCTCCAGCAGCGGCAGGTCGACCTCCGCGCCCAAGGCCGCCTGGGAAAAGGTGACCGGAAGCTCGCAGACCAGCTCGTCGCCGTCGCGCTCGAAAAAGTCGTGGGGGCGGACCCGCAGCTGGACGTAGAGGTCGCCGTCCTCCTCGCCCAGGTGGCCGCCCTCCCCTTCGCCCCGCACCCGCATCTGCATGGAGTCCTCCACGCCCGCCGGCACGCTCACCTTGACCCGGCGCGTCTGGCGCGTGCGGCCCTCGCCCTTGCAGCTGGGGCAGGGGTGCTCCGTGGTGCGTCCGCGGCCGTGGCAGGAGGGGCAGGTGGCCGCAACGCTGAAGAAGCCCTGGTTCACGCGGACCCGCCCGGCCCCGCCGCAGCGCCTGCAGGGCACCGCGCGGGAGCCCTCCTTGGCGCCGCTACCCTTGCAGGCCACGCAGCGCCGTGGCGCCGGGATCTCCAGGGTGACTTCCTTGCCGAAGACCGCGTCGACGAAGTCCAGCTCCACCTGGGCCTTCAGGTCGGCCCCGCTGCGCCGGCGTCCGCCGCCGAAAAAGCCCTCGAAGAGGTCGCCGAAGACCTCCCCCAGGTCGCCCTGGTTGGGGTCGAAGCCGCCTCCGCCGCCCGCGGCGGCGTGCCCGAAGCGGTCGTAGCGCTCGCGCTTGGAGGCGTCCGAAAGCACGGAATAGGCCTCCCCGACCTCCTTGAAGCGCTCCTCCATGCCCTTGCGGGCCGCCTCGTCGAGGTGGGGGTGCCGATCCGGATGGAATTCCGAGGCCTTGGCGCGGAAGGCTTTCTTGATGTCCTCCCCGGAGGCGCCCTTTTCGACGCCCAGGACCTCGTAATAGTCGCGCTTGCTCATGTCCGGGCCGCCACCTTCACCATGGCGGGACGCAGAAGGCGGTCGCCCAGGCGCCAGCCCTTCTGCAGCACCTCCAGCACGACCCCCTCCTCGTGGGCGGGGTCGGGCTCCTGCACCAGGGGCTGGTGCAGGTTGGGGTCGAAGGCCTTGCCCAGCGGGGCTTCCACCGCCACCACGCCCTGGCGCTTCAGGGCGTCCTCGAACTGGCGCAGCACCAGGTCCACGCCCTTCTCCAGCTGGCTCAGGGGCGAGTCCGGCGAGGGATCCGCCGCCGCCTTGGCCGCGGCCAGGGCCCGCTCAAGGTTGTCCACCACGGGCAGGAAGGATTGCACGACCTCCTGCGCCGCGAAGGCGCGCTCCTCGACGCGCTCGCGGGCCACGCGCTTCTTGAAGTTCTCCGTCTCGGCCAGCGTGCGCACGTACTTGTCCTGGGCCTCGGCCAGCGCGAGCTCAAGCTCCTGCTCCCTGGACTGCGGGGCTTCCGCGTCCGGGAAGGAGGGCTCGAAGCCCGGGCCCGACCCGGGATCGGCGTTTTCCTTGTCCAATGTCCCTTCGCTCATCGCTGTTCCCTCTCTTCGCGACCCACTACAGCAGCATTTCCTTCAGCTCTTTGGCCGGCTTGAACTTGGCGGCCTTGCGCGCGGGCACGTCGACCTGCGCCCCGGTCTTGGGGTTGCGCGCCACGCGGGCCTTGCGCTCGGCCACGGTGAACACGCCCAGCCCGGTC
Source organism: bacterium (assembly GCA_035485275.1). Taxonomy (GTDB): domain Bacteria; phylum Oederibacteriota; class JAJYGY01; order JAJYGY01; family DAIDJD01; genus DAIDJD01. The sequence continues at coordinate 178,849 of DATHOE010000012.1, read as the reverse complement.
AAGGACACCTTTTCCCCGTGGGTCAGGGCCTGCTGCATGGCGGCGATGGCGGTCTCCAGCACCCGCTCCACGTCCCGCTTGGGCAGGCCTGTCTTTTGCGCCACCTGGTCGATGAGATCCACTTTGGTCATGCTTTCCCCCGTGTAAGAAAGGCGCCCGCTACAGCAACGCCACGAAAACCTCATTGGACAGCAGACGCCCCTTGGCCGTCAGCCGAACGCTTTCACCGTCCTGTTCCAGGCAGCCGGCGGAAAAGGCCGGCGCCAGCGCGCCGCCGAACTCGCCCAGGAAATCGCCGCCCTGGGCCGCGCGCCAGTCCCGCAGGTCCAGGCCCTGGTTCATGCGCAGGCGCAGCAGCGCCGCCTCCGAGCGCGCGGCCTTGCCCGACAGCCGCTCGACGGGCCCCAGGGGCAGGCGGCCCGCCTCGACGGCGTCGATGTAGGCCTTGGGAGCCCGGACGCGGCCGGAGCGCTCGCCGTCGACAAAGGACCAGGCCCCCGCCCCCACGCCCAGGGTGTCGGCGTTGAGCCAATACAGCCGGTTGTGGGCGGATTCCCTGCCCGGGGCCGCGAAATTGCTGATCTCGTACTGGCCCAGGCCCGCGTCCGCCAGGCGCCGGACGCCCAGCTCGTACATCCCGGCCTGCAGCTCCTCGTCGGGCAAGGGCAGCATCCCCTGGCCGTAAAGTACATGAAAACGCGTGCCGGCTTCCACGGTCAAGCCATAAAAACTGACATGTTCCGGGCGCCGCGCCAAGCCCCATTCGAGGCTTTCTTCCCACTGGGCCATGGTCTGGCCGCTCAGGGCGAACATCAGGTCCAGGCTCATGTTGTCGAAACCCGCCGCGCGCGCCGCGGCCCAGGCGCGGTCGCTTTGCTCGGCGCTGTGCACGCGGCCCAGGGCCCGCAGATGGGAGTCCTGGGCGGCCTGGAACCCGAAGCTGACGCGGTTGAAGCCGCCCCGGCGCAGGCTCTCCAGCTTGCCCTGGTCCGCGGTCCCGGGGTTGACCTCGACCGTGACCTCGGCGCCCTCGGCCAGGCCGAAGCGCTCCCGCGCGGCCCTCAGGAGGAGGAGGAGCTCCGCGGCTTCCAGCATGGAGGGCGTGCCGCCGCCGAAGTACACCGAGCGCAGGCCGCCTTCAGGGGCCCGCATCCCCGAGTCCGCGCAGAGGGCCATGTCCTTGGCCACGGCCCGGACATAGTCCGGGGCCAGGTGGGTCATCCCCTCATAGGTGTTGAAGTCGCAGTAGTGGCAGCGGCGTTCGCAGAAGGGGATGTGGATGTAGAGCCCTTCGATCATGGCGTCTAGTGGACGAAGCCGGCGCGGTCCAGGGGCCAGTAGCGGATCAGGGGCGTGCCCCTCAGCTCCCAGCTCTTCACCGGCCCGAAGTAGCGGGAATCCAGGGAGTTGTCGCGGTTGTCGCCCATCATCCAGTATTCGTCGGAGGCCAGGGTGTAGGGGCCGAACCAGTCGCGGTTGCCCAGGTGGTGGTCGCGGGCCCAGTCGGGCTGGGAGGGGGCCACCTGCTCCACGTAGCCCTTGGGCTGGGTCTCGTAGGTGCCGGCCTTGGGCAGGTCCAGGATGCGGGCGTAGGCGCGCACAAAGGCGGCCGCGGCCTCGAGGTAATAGGTTCCCGTGGGCAGGACGTAGGGCCCCAGCCAGGTGGTGTGGTACAGCTCCGCCATGGTCGCGGAGGTGCCGGCCTCGCGCAGGGCCACGACGTCGGGGCGGGCCATGAACTGCTCGCGCGCCGCGTTGAGGGCCTTGAGGCTGGAGGGCGCCACCTCGTTGAGGCGGCCGAAGCTGAAGGGCCATTCCGTCTCGCGGCCGTCGATGTAGACGATCTTGTCGCGCACCTCCACCGTGTCCCCGGGCAGGCCCACGCAGCGCTTGACGTAGCTCACCTGCGGCTGGTTGGGGGGCACGAAGATGACGATCTCGCCGCGGCGCACGTCCCTGAACTGGAAGATGCGGCCGGTGCCGAAGGGCGCGGGCCAGCCGAAGGTGGTCTTGCTCACCAGCAGGTGGTCGTCGATGAGCAGGGTCGGCACCATGCTTTCGCTGGGGATGGAATAGGCCTCCACCAGCAGGGCGCGGATGATGAGGGCCAGCCAGACCGCGCTGAAGCCGGCTTCGCCCCACTCATAGAAGGCGTGCTTCTTCTCCAGCCGGCCCGCGCGGCGCATCAGGAAGGCCAGGGCGAACCACACCGTGAAGATCGCCGCCAGGGCGTATAGGAACTGCTCGGTGGAGTCGTACTGCCGGAAGTTCTTGAACAGGTCGGCCAGGTTCAATGGAAGCTCCTTGGGGGCCCCGGGGGGCCGGGTCTAGTCGTCCAGTTTGAGCACGGCCAGGAAGGCCTCCTGGGGTATGTCCACGGACCCCACGCTCTTCATGCGTTTCTTGCCTTCCTTCTGCTTCTCCAGCAGCTTGCGCTTGCGGCTGATGTCGCCGCCGTAGCACTTGGCCAGCACGTTCTTGCGCATGGCCGAGATCGTCTCGCGGGCCAGGATCTTGCCGCCGATGGCCGCCTGGATGGGGATCTCGAACATCTGCCGCGGGATGAGCTCCTTGAGCTTGGCGCACATGGCCCGCCCGCGCCGGTCGGCGGCGTCGCGGTGGCACATGAAATTGAGCGCGTCGGCCGGCTCGCCGTTGAGCAGGATGTCCACCCGCACGATGTTGCTCTTGCGGAAGTCGATGGGCTCGTAGTCGAGGCTGGCGTAGCCCTTGGTCATGGACTTCAGCTTGTCGAAGAAGTCCATGACCACCTCAGCCAGGGGCAGGTGGTAGGTGAGCTGGACGCGGGTGGGGGAGGTGTAGCGGTTCTCCATCTGGATGCCGCGCCGCTCCCTCGCCAGGCCCATGATGGCGCCCACGTACTCCGCGGGCAGCAGGATGACGGCCTTCACGAAGGGCTCCTCGACCGCCTCGATCGAGCTCACCGGGGGCAGCTTGGCCGGGTTCTCGACCTCCACGCGGCTGCCGTCGGTGAGGGTGACGTGGTAGACCACGCTGGGGGCCGTGGCGATCAGGGCCAGGTCGTATTCGCGCTCGAGGCGCTCCTGCACGATCTCCATGTGCAGGAGCCCCAGGAAGCCGCAGCGGAAGCCGAAGCCCAGGGCCTGGCTGGTCTCGGGCTCGAACTTCAGGGCGCTGTCCTGGAGCTGGAACTTGCCCAGGGCCTCGCGCAGGTCCTCGTAGCGGTCGGCCTCCTGGGGGAAGAGGCCCGCGAAGACCATGGAATGGATCTCTTTGTATCCCGGCAGGCCCTCTGTCAGCGGCATGGCCGCGTCGATGAGCGTGTCGCCCACCCGCACGTCCCCCGCGGCGCGGATGCCCGTCACCACGTAGCCGACCTCGCCCGGGCCGAGGTCCGGCAGCTCGACGGGCTGGGGCGTCATGGCCCCCAGGGCCAGGACCGGGTGCTCGCGGCCCGTGCTGAACATGCGCAGCTTCATGCCCGGGGTGATGTGGCCGTCCACCACCCGCACGTACATGATCACGCCGCGGTAGGTGTCGTACTGGCTGTCGAAGATGAGGGCCTTCAGGGGCTTGTCCGCGTCGCCCTTGGGCGCGGGGACGCGCGCGACCACGGCCGCCAGGATCTCCGGGATGCCGACCCCCTCCTTGGCCGAGGCCGGGATGGCGCCGGAGGCGTCGATACCGATCATCTCCTCGACCTCGGCCCGGGCCTTCTCGATGTCGGCCCCGGGCAGGTCGATCTTGTTGATGACCGGGACCACCTCCAGCTGGTTGTCGATGGCCAGGAAGGCGTTGGCCATGGTCTGGGCCTCCACCCCCTGGCTGGCGTCCACCACCAGCAGGGCCCCCTCGCAGGCCGCCAGGGAGCGGGAGACCTCGTAGTTGAAGTCCACGTGCCCGGGGGTGTCGATGAGGTTGAGCAGGTATTCCTGGCCGTCCGGGGCCCTATGGTGCAGGCGCACGGCCTTGGCCTTGATGGTGATGCCGCGTTCCCGCTCCAGATCCATGCCGTCGAGCAGCTGTTCCCGCATTTCGCGCTTGCTGACCGAGCCGGTGGCCTCCAGGAGGCGGTCCGCCAGGGTGGATTTGCCGTGGTCGATGTGGGCGATGATGCAGAAATTGCGGATATGGCTCTGGTCCATGGGTCTAGGCGGCTCTGGTCAAGGGTGGAAAAAGGGGGGTATTATACGTCCCAATGTGGGGCGGCGGCAACAGCCACCCCGAGCCATTCCTAAAAAGGAGCCTCCCGTGATCCACAAAAGCCTTGCCCTCACGGCCGCCCTGGCGGCCCTGGCCTTCTGCCCCCTGCTGCGCGCCGACGGCGCCGCCCCCGCCCCCACGACGGCAAGCGCCGCCCCGGCCGTGCACAAGGCGCGCAAGCACGGCCACAAGGCGCCCATGGCGGTGATCGAGCTGCAGAAGGGCGGGCGCATCGTCTTCAAGTTCTACCCCAAGGACGCGCCCAACACCGTGGCGAACTTCATCAAGCTGGCGGACAAGGGCTTCTACAACGGCCTGACCTTCCACCGCGTGGTCCCCGGCTTCGTGGTCCAGGGCGGCGACCCCGCCGGCGACGGCTCCGGCGGCCCGGGCTACACCATCAAGGCCGAGTTCAACGACCGGAAGCACCTGCGCGGCACCGTGGCCATGGCCCGCACCTCGGACCCGGACAGCGCCGGCAGCCAGTTCTACATCTGCCTGGCCGCCCTGCCCAGCCTGGACCACCAGTACACGGTCTTCGGCCAGGTGGTGGAGGGCGACGCGCTCCTGGACGGGATCCAGGTCGGCGACGTCATGAAAAAAGTGTACATCCAGCGTTGAGTCCGCCGGACGCCCCCGCCGCATGAGGCGGGGGCGTCCTAAAAATCAGTCCAAACCGTCTTGATGTCCACGCGCATGCGCCGCCTCTGGCGCGCCGCCTCGGTGCGGTGGCCGGCCGCCACCTTGGCCCGGCCCAGGGCCACCGACGCGGCCGGGTAGAGCAGGTTGGTCTTGCGCCCGTAGAGCACCCCCCGCTTCAGGTTTTTCACGAGCTGCCGGGGCGTGCCGAAATCGTCCATCTCAACGTAGGCGCTGCCGATCTCGAAGCGGGTGTGGGCGTCCGAGCCCGCGGCGAAGGGGATGCCGTGGGCCAGGGCCCAGGCCTGCGCGCGCAGGTCGTCCGAGCGCAGCAGGCCGCGGCTGTTCCAGCCCTCCACGATGTCCACCTTCTCCGCGTCCGCCAGGGCCTCCAGCACGCCCTGGTGCAGGCGCATGGTCACGCCCGCGGCGAAGGGATGGGGCACGTAGACCAGGCCCTTCTGGCGCTTGATCTCCCGGATCGTGTCGATGGCGCTCAAATTGGGCGGGATTCTTTCCTTCAAAAACAGGCCGCTGATCTCGCCGTCGCGGGTGCGGATCTCCTCGCCCACGATGACCTTGAAGGGCGCGATACGGGCGACGGCCTTGGCCCCGTCGACCTCGTTGTGGTCCGTGACGGCCAGGCAGTTGATGCCCCGGCGCACGCAGGCGGCCACCATGTCCTCGGGCTTCAGGATGCTGTCGTGCGAATACCAGGTGTGGCTGTGCAGGTCCATGCGCAGGCGCTTCAAGGCAGGTCCCCCTCTGTGGCTTCCCAGCGCCGCTGGCGCGCCAGCTGGGTGCTGTAGTTGTCCGTAGGGATGGTGTTGCGCCACTGCACCAGGTAGCTGGGGGGCGGCGCATCCAGGTTCGCATTGTAGGCCACGGGGTTCAGGTAGTCATCGCAGCCGAAGTCGCCGTAGACGTCCAGGCTGCGCGTGGCGCTCAGCTGGTATTCCGCGCCCGCGCGCACGCCGTAGCTCTGCACGACCTGGTTGGACTGGTTGGCCAGGATGACGCTGTCGCGCGAGTTCTCGCCGAAGGTCAGCACCTGCAGGGAGGCGTAGACCTTCTCGGCGATGTATTTGCCGAACTCCATGGCCCAGTCGATGTCGTAGGAGCTGTTGGTGGACGCCGAGGCCAGGGGCACGGCCTCGGCCCCCCCCGCGGCCTGGATCGGGGCGGCGCCCACGAGCTGGTAGCGGATGCTGGGGCTGACGCGCACCACGTCCAGCCAGTTGTTGCCCAGGATCCCGATGTTCCCCAGTCCGGCGTTCATGATCTGGCGCAGCAGGCCGGAGGTGGCGGCGCCGATGCCCGCGCTGGCCAGCAGCGCGCCCTCGTCCGGATCGTCGGTCTCCGAGCCCCCGATGGGGGTCACGGAGCCCGTGTCGTCGACGTCGACCAGGGGGTCGCCCAGCAGGACCAGGTTCAGGACCGCTGTCTGCTGCTGGGCCGGGTCGTCGTCGATGATCTGCGGGTCAGAATCGAAGCTGATCTGGTAGTTCAGGAACTGCTTGCCCAGGCCGACGGCGTCCATCTCGTCCTGGGTCCGCGGGGAGATGTAGGCGTAGACCTCGACGGTCTTCTGGGTTTCACGGCCGTTGATGTAGCGCGTGTAATTGAAGCGCGCCTGGGCCGTTCCGCTGATGTCCGCGTGCCGGCCCTCGAAACGGACGTAGGTGGGTCCCTGGCCCCCGCCGATGTTGAAGTCGTTGGACAGGATGCTGATGCGCCCGCGGGCGACCTCCAGCTCCCCCTGCAGATGCAGGTCGGGGACCGTGCCCTGGACCAGGAAGTCCTGCTGGGTGGGGGCCATGCGGAAGGACACGCCCGGCTGCAGCAGGCTCTCCTCGGCCGTCTGCAGCACGCCGCTGAACCACTTCCGCGGGTCGCGGAAGTCCACGGTGTTGACCTGGAGCTTCTCATACTGCACGTTCCCGCCCAGGCCGACCCCCATGTCCAGGTAGAGGGGATGGCCGAAGAACTCCGGCGGCGCGCCGGAGCCGGAGTCGTCGGGGGAGGCCTTGGATCCCGCGAAGACGATGCGGGCCTGGCTCAGGACGACCCGTCCGCGCACGCTCAGGGGTTCGTCCTCGCCGTCGAGCTCGAGATCCAGGGGCGCCAGGACCAGGTTGCCCGTGCCCATGCTGTCCCAGTTCTGCAGGCGCAGGCCCGTGGCGTCGGTCGTCACCTGCACGGTGCCCCGCAGGCCGCGCGGCCCGCCCGCCAGGTCCAGGCCGCCCGCGGCGCTCACCAGGCCCGGGGCCCTGAAGCTCAGGGCCGCGAGCTGGACGCCCTGGCCCTTGAAGACCAGCTTCATGCTCCCCGCCCGCAGCGGCGCCAGGTAGGCCACCGGCTCGCTGGAGAAATTCGACACGCTGATATTGCCCAGCAGCTGGGGCGCGGCCAGGCCCCCCGACAGCACCAGGTCCCCGCTGAGCGTCCCTGAGCTGCGCTTGAACCAGGGCAGGCTGTCCAAAAGCCCCAGGTCCGCGTCCAGGGCCAGGGCCACGTGGCCCTGGGGGCCGGGGCCGGACAGGGGATAGCGCCCCAGGGCCTGGATTTCCAGCCCCTTGTTCCTCGGCCCCAGGAAGATCCGCAGGGGCTCCAGTGCCCGGCCCAGCAGGATATCGTTCTTGTGCCAGCCCAGCAGGCCGTTCGTCCGCAGATCCAGGCTCTGCGCCTGGGGCGCGCCCTTGGAGCCGGGGGCCAGGGCGAAGACCCTCCCCTGGCTCAGGCGCGCGCGCATCCAGAACGTGGGCGAGGCCATCGGCCCTTCGGCCGTGAACTGCGCGTCCAGGGAGCCCGCCAGGCGCCGCCTCAGGGCCCTGGGACCCGGGCCGGGGACCGGCGAGTCGCCGCCCGCGGAGCCCAGCGAGGCCAGGCTCATGGCCAAGATCCCCAGGTCCAGCTGTTTCACCGTGGCGCTGCTGTCGTGGAAATAGGGCGGGGCCTTGCCCTGGCCGGGCGCGATCGCCACCGTCCCGAGGATCTGGCCCTGGTCCGTGAAAAAGCTGCCCTGCAGGCCCTTCTTGGACAGAAGCGCGCGGGCCCTGAGGTTCCCCAGTTCCAGGTAGCGCAGGCGCAGCCTGTCGACGTCCAGGTCGAACTTCGCGTCGGGCGAACGCCAGGGCCCGGACACCACCACATGCGCCCGGGTCAGGCCGTCGAAGGGCAGCATCACGTGCCCGTGCAGGCGGGCCAATTGCAGCAGGGCGCCGTTGAGGCTCAGGTCCGCGTTCAGGGCCCCGCCCTTCTGCAGGCCCATGGCCCCGCTTCCGTCCAGCTCCCCTCCCCACAGGGTGCCGCTGATCTTGCCGACGCTCAGGCGCGTGCCCTCCAGCGCGGCCGTGACGCTGACGGACTCCATCTCGAAGCCCGCCAGCTCGAGCCAGGGCGCCTGCATGAAAGCCTTCACCTGCGGCGCGTAGGCCGGCCCGCTCAGCGCCGCGCTCACGGAGGCGGTGCCGCTGAGGCGCAGGAGATCCAGGCCCCGCACCTGCTGGGACAGCGCGGACAGTGGCACCGCCGGATTGCGCACCTGGACGTCGAAGCGCGGATGCTTGAGGTCCAGGATGGAGCCGCTGGCGCCCCAGTCCGAACCCAGGAAATGCGCCCGGGCGCCCTTGAAGCGCAGGGAGCGCGGGTCGAAGGCCACTTCCCCGCTGACCCCGCTCACGGGCTGGCTGATGCCCGGCAGGGTCAGCGCGCCCTGCGCCACCTCGGCGCGGCCGGAGGCGTCCATTTCCTGGCCCTTCTTCCTGAGCAGGTGCACGCTCAGGGAGGCCATGCCGCGCGTGAAGCGCAGTCCCTGGACCGGAAGGAAATAGTTGAGGTAGCTGGAGAGAGGCACGCTGCGCAGGTTCAGGCGCCCGTCCACGGAGTCCAGGGCCTGGTTCCACGCGCCGGCCAGGGCCAGGTTCTTGCGGCGCTGGCCTCCCGTGCGGCCGGACACGGCGAAGGCCATGGTGGGCAGGTCGCGCGTGTCCAGCCAGCCCTGGATGTCGTCGATGGTGGTGTTGAACTGGCGCGGCTCGTCGTTGAGCACGACCTCGGAGTCGTCGACCTCCACGCGGAAGGGCGGAAGCATCGCGGGCAGGGCGGCCTTCCCCGGCGCCGGCCCGGCGGGGGGCGCCGGCGGGGGCTCCAGGCTGCGCAGCGCCTTGACGTTCCAGCCCCCGCCCGGCCCGCGCAGGAGGAAGAGCTTGAGCCCGCGCAGGCGCACGAGCCTGAGCGCGTTGCGCCAGCCCATGCGGTCGCGCAGGGCCGGTCGCAGGTCGTAGTCTACGCTGAGGTGGTCCAGGGTGAGCAGGGGGATCATGGCGCCCTCAACCGGGGCCAGCACGATCAGGCCGTCGACGTCCACGGAATGGAGGAGGTTCCATCGGAAGGCGTCCGCGCGGACCCGCAGGGTGGTCCTGCCGGCGAGCGCGCGGTCCAGGGCCAGGTTGAAGAGGGGTGTGACAAAACCGAAACGCAGCAGGGCCCACGCCACGCAGGGCAGGACGGCCAGGCCGAGGAGCGCGAACCAGCCCCCCCTGCGCATGGCGGGGCCTTAGGACCCGGCCAGGCGCCGGCCGACCGCGCTCTCGACCAGCAGGGATCGGATCTCGGCGCCCGTGGACAGCTTGAGGGCCTGGGCCACCAGGGCGGAGACCTCGCGGTGGGTGATGGAGCGCAGGACCTTTTTCACGCCGGGGATGGAGCCCGCCGACATGCTGAACTCGCGCAGGCCCAGGCCGGCCAGCACCATGGCGAAGAGCGGGTCGCCGCCCATCTCCCCGCAGAGGCTCAGCCGGATCTTGGCCTTGGCCGCCGCCCGCACCACCGACTGGATGGTGCGCAGGATGGCCGGATGCAGGGGGTCGTAGAGGTAGGCGATGCGTTCGTTGCCTCGGTCGACCGCCATGGTGTACTGGATCAGGTCGTTGGTGCCGATGGAGAAGAAGTCGGCCTCCTTGGCCAGCAGGTCGGCGGTGATCGCGGCCGAGGGCACCTCGATCATGGCCCCCACCTCGATCTTGGCGTCGAAGGGGATGTTGCGGCGGGCCAGGTCGCCCTTGGTCTCGGCGAGGATCTGGTTGGCCTGGCGCAGCTCCTCCAGCGCGGAGATGAAGGGGTACATGATGCGCACGGTGCCGTAGTGGCTGGCCCGCAGGATCGCCCGCAGCTGCACCTTGAACACGTAGGGGTGGGCCAGGCAGAGGCGGATGGCGCGCAGGCCCAGGAAGGGGTTCATCTCCGAGGACATGCCCAGGTGGGCCACGAACTTGTCGCCGCCCAGGTCCAGGGTGCGGATGGTCACGGGATGGGGCTGGCTCAGGCGCAGGGCCAGGCGGTAGGCCTCGAACTGCTCCTCCTCGGTGGGCAGGTTGTGCCGGTTGAGGAAGAGGAATTCCGTGCGGAAAAGCCCCACGCCTTCGGCCCCCTTGGCGGCCGTGGCCTTGGCCTCCTCGGGCAGCTCGATGTTGCCGAAGAGCTTCATGGTGCGGCCGTCCTTGGTGACGGCCGGCAGGCGCAGGATGGCCTTGAGCTCCTTTTCCTTTGCCTGCAGCTCCTTCTGCTTGAGGCGGTAGTGGGCCAGGGTCTCCTTGTCCGGGTCGACCACCAGCACTCCGCCGCCGCCGTCCAGCACCAGGGTGTCGCCGTTCTTGACGTGCAGGGTCGCCTGCTCCAGGCCGACCACGGCGGGAAGGTCCAGGGTCCGCGCGATGATGGCCGTGTGGGAGGTGGGCCCGCCCTGGTCCGTGACGAAGCCCAGGACCTTGTCCAGGTCCAGTTGGGCCGTCTCCGAGGGGCTCAGGTCCCGCGCCACCAGGATGCGCTTCTCCAGGGACTCGCTCAGGGGCGCCAGCGAGCCGCCGCGCAGGTTCTGGATCAGGCGCCGGCCCACGTCGTGGATGTCGCCCTGGCGCTCGCGCATGAGGCCGTCGCCCATGGCGTCGAGCATGCGGGCGTAGCGCTCCACGTATTCGTGCACGGCCCATTCGGCGTTGGTGCGCAGCTTGCGGACCTGCTCCTGGGTCTCCACAAGGAAGGTCGGGTCGTCCAGGAAGAGCAGGTGGGCGTTGAAGATCTCGGCCTGCTTCTGCCCGATCTCCACGGCCACGCGGCGCTTCAGGTCGAGCAGCTGCTCGCGCGTCACCAGGACCGCCTTCAGCAGGCGCTCGATCTCCGGTTCCACCTCGCGGGCCTCGATCTGGACGCGCTGGCCCTCGTCCACGGAGGATCCCGAGACCAGCAGCGCCGTTCCGATGACGATGCCGCGTGAAGCCGGCACGCCTTTGAGGAGCAAGCTCACTCTTTTTCCCCGAATTTTTCGGCCGCCAGCTTGGCCAGGGCGTCCAGGCATTCGCCGGCGCGCTCGCCTTCGGCCTCCACGCTCAGGGTGCTTCCCTTCACGCCCACCAGGGTCATCACGCCCATGATGCTCTTGCCGTTGACGCGGCGCCCGTCCTTGGAGACCCAGATGTCGCAGGGGAAGCGCCCGCACAGCTGGACGAACTGGGCCGCGGCCCGCAGGTGCAGCCCCAGCTTGTTGATGATGAGGATCTCTTTTTGCAAAGTTTCGGCCATGGTCGTCTCTCTTCAAGTCAAAGGTTCAATGAAAGTCAAACCGCCAGCGACAAGGCCAGCATCAGGCAGCCCAGCGTGCAGAGCATCAGCAGCACCACCGGCCGCACGCCCAGCCTCAGCATCAGGAGCATGACCAGCCCCGATCCCAGGAACAGGAAGTGGTTCACCAGCGGGGCCTTCCCGTTGCTGAGCGGGTTGAGCAGGCGCCCCAGGGAGCCGGCCAGGGCCCCCATCAGCACCAGCGCCATCTGGCGGACGCCTTCGGCCGCGGCCGGCAGGCCCATGGAGGCGACGTGCACCGCCACTCCCTCTCCCTTGGTCCAGCCCGCCTCCACCGCGTTCATGCGCAGCACCAGCGCCACCAGGTTGTAGGCCGCCAGGAACACGGCCGGCGCCCAGAGGTGCCAGGGATGCGGGGCCAGCCAGAGCCAGGCGATGCCCAGCATGACGGTGGCGGGGCGCAGGGCGGCCCAGTAGAAGGAGTCGCCCACCGCGGCCAGCGCCGGCGCCAGCCGCGCCTTGATGGCGGACACGGTCTCCGCCTCGCCGCGCCCATCGGCCAGCTCGGATTCCACCTTGAGGGCTGCCCCCAGCACGTAGCCCGCCATGTAGGGGTGGGTGTTGAAAATCTCCAGGTGGCGCCTGAGCGCGAGCGCCCGCCTCCCCTCGTCCGGATAGAGCTCCTTCAGGGCCGGCGCCACGCAGAAGGCCCAGCCCAGGTTCTGCATCCGGTCGAAATTCCAGGCCCCCTGCAGGAGCTGGGAGCGCAGGGCGGTCTGCCACAGGACGGAGCGGCTCAGGCTCATGCCATCTCCCCGCGCCGCGCGCGCGTCCAGCGCCACCATCCCGAGACCATGGCCAGGCCGATGGCCGCGGCCAGGACGCCGAACTGTCCCTGGGCCGCGCGGGCGCCCACCAGGGCCATGAGCAGGGCCGCGATCGCCGCGTACTTGAGGCCGCGGCGCTCCCAGAAATGGTTGGTGGCCACGGCCATGCCCAGCAGCCAGAACAGCCAGAAGCACCAGTGCAGGGCGTGGATGCCCGCGGCCGGCAGGTGGTCGAGCAGGACCGCCAGCGCGGGGAGGCCCAGGTCCAGGCAGAAGGCGCTCACCAGGAAGCCGCGCAGCCAGGCCAGCCCCAGGGCCAGGGCCAGCAGGCCGCCCACCTTCGGCATGCGCCCGGCGTCCAGGTCCGCGTCGGCGCTGCGGCTGAGGCGGTTGGTCAGGGTGCGCTGGACCACTTCCGCGCGCGCCCCCAGGAATCCCGCGGGCACCGAGGCGATCAGGCCCAGGGCCTCGGCCGCGTAGGGGGCCCCGCGCACCTCGCTGGCGTGGGCCAGGCTGACGGCCACGGCCGAGGCCAGCGCGGCCGCGGCCACGCCGTCGGGCGGCACCAGGCTGCCCACGGGCAGGCCCGCCATGTACAGCATCTCCACCAGGCTCCCCGCGGCCAGCCCCGCGCCGGGGTGGCCCAGCAGGCACCCGAAGACCCCGCCCACCACCAGCGGACGGGAGACCATGATCTGGAAGGCGCCGGTCGAGTCCAGGCCAAGCAGGCCGGCCACCGCGCTCAACAGGAATAAGGTGCCTAGCGGGAGCATCGCGTTTTCCTAGGTCCTCATGCCTGGTCCTGGTGGGCTTCCAGGGCGGATAGGAGCGGCAGCAGCGGTTCCGGCAGTTCCGTCGGCACCATGCGCAGGCTCAGCCCGGTCCCGGCCGAGGCCAGTTCGCGGGCCGCGGCCACGTCCTCGGGGCCCAGGGCCACGGCGGTGCGCAGGGGCCGCCGCCCGGGGGCCAGACGGATCCCGCCGATGTTGAGTTCCTTCAGGGGGCCGCCCGAGCGCAGGAAGCGCGCGGCGTCGGGCAGGGACGAGAAGAGGAGGATGGCACGCCGGCCCGGAAGCTGGCCCTTGGCCACGGCCTCGGCGGCCTCGCTCAGGCGCAGGATGGCGACCTTGATGTGGGGCGGCACCGCCATGGGCAGCAGGGTCCGCTGCAGCGGGTCGGCGGCCACGGCGTCGTTGGCCACCACCAGGCAGTCGGCCTCCAGGGCGCGCACCCAGCCGACCACGATCTGGCCGTGGATGAGCCGGTCGTCCACCCGCGCCAGCAGCACGCTCACGCGCAGCCCCCGGCGCCCGGCAGCAGTTCGGAGGAGCGCACCAGGGCCTGGGGCGCGAGCCGGGCCAGGTCCGCGGCCAGGGCCACGGGCCCGTGCGTGGCGCGCAGGCCCATGGCCTCCAGCAGCAGCGGCATGCTCAGGCCGGCGAGGACCTCGCCGCCGGACGCGGCGCAGCCCTCCAGCAGGGCCACGTTCCAGGGCGTGCCGCAGGCCAGGTCCACCAGCACCAGGGGCCTGGCCTTGAGCTGGGCCAGCCCCTCGCGCACGCGGGCGGCGAAGTCCTCGCGCGTCTCGTCCGGGGCCAGGCCCAGGGCCAGCACGCCCTCCTGGCGCCCGTACATGAGCTCCGTGGAACGCAGCAGGACCGGCCCGAAGTCGCCGTGGGTGAGTATCAGCAATGGGGTCATATGACGATGAGCCTGATGACCGCGCGGGCCAGGCGGCCGGGATTGTGCCGCACCAGTCCGTCGCGCGTTTCCAGGACGCGCGCCTTGACCAGGCGCACGCCCATGGCCTCCACCGAATCGCGGTCCACCGCCACCGGGTGCTGGCCGGAGGCGGAGTAGCGCATGCGGATCGCTTCGGAGAGCGGTTCGGTGTTGACGACCACGTAGTCCACCAGCGAATAGGAGGTCTGCTCTTTCAGCGCCCGCAGGTGCCCGGACACGGACAGCCCGTCGGTCTCGCCGGGCTGGGTCATGACGTTGCAGATGTAGATCTTCAGCGCGCCGCTGCGCTCCACCGCCTTGGCCACCGACTCCACCAGCAGGTTGGGCAGGATGCTGGTGTAGAGGCTTCCCGGGCCCATCACGATGGCGTCGGCCCGGGCGATGGCCTGCAGGACCTCGGGATTGGGGCGCACCCCCGGCGGGTCGAGCACCAGCTTGCGGATGGACCCGCCGGCCGCGGAGATGCGGCTCTCGCCCTCGATCTGGCGGCCGTCGTCCAGGGTGGCCACCAGGCGCACGTCCTCGAGCGTCACCGGCAGGACCTGGCCGGTGACGGCCAGCACCTTGCTGCTGGCCCGCACGGCCTCGCCGAAGTCGCCGGTCACCTCGGTGAGGGCGGCGATGAAGAGGTTGCCGAAGCTGTGCCCGGAGAGCGCGCCGTCCTGGGTGAAGCGATGCTGGAAGAGGCGGCCCATCAGGGGCGGGGTCTCGGCCAGGGCCACCAGGCAGTTGCGCAGGTCCCCGGGCGGCAGGATGTTCAGGTCGCGGCGCAGGCGCCCCGAGGATCCGCCGTCGTCGGCCACCGTCACCACGGCGGTGAGGCGGTCGGTGTATGTTTTCAGGCCGCTAAGGAGGTTGGGCAGGCCGGTGCCGCCGCCGATGGCGACCACCCGCGGGCCGCGCCTGCGGCGCGCCTGCACCGCGGGCGCCGAGGCCTGGGGATCGCGCGCCGCGACGGTCAGCACGGCGTAATACAGGCGCCTCAGGGCGAAGCTGATCCCCCAGACCGCCGTCAGCGCCAGGGCGTAATCGACAAAACGCAGGCTTTGCACCTGCTTGGTCCAGCGCCGCAGCGTGTCGGGGCTGATGACGTCCACCCGCCAGCCCGCGAAGATGCGGCCCATCAGCCCGCTCAGGGCGAAGGAAAAAACCAAAATGCTGAGAAAAAGGAGCACGGCCCAGCGCTTCATGCCTGGGCCGTTGGGCAGCGGGAACTTCACCGTCTCAGCCCTTTTCCTTTTCTTCCGTCTCGATCAGGCGCAGGACGTCCTCGCGGGTGGCCGCGGACAGCAGCGCCTTCTTGAAGGCCTTGTCCTTGAGCAGGCTCGAGATGCGGGCCAGGGCCTTCAGGTGCAGGCCCGCGGAGCCCTCCGGCGCCACCAGGGCGATGAAGAGGTTCACCGGCTCGCCGTCGAGGGCGTCGAAGGAGATGCCCGCCTTGGACACGCCCAGGCTGGCGGCCAGTTCCTTGACCTGGGCCGCCTTGCCGTGGGGGATGGCGATGCGGCCGCCGATGCCGGTGGAGCCCAGCTCCTCGCGTTCCAGCAGGACGTCCACCATCTTTTTGGCGTCGGCGATCCTGCCGGCCTTGGCCAGGGGCTGCAGCAGTTCGGAAAGGACCTCCTGCTTGGTGGTGGATTTCAGGTCCAGCAAGACCGCTTCGGGCACAAGAAAATCTGAAATACGCATGCTTGGCTTCCTCCTCAGGCCTCGGACAGGCCGTAGGTCCCGTCCTCGCGCCTGAACAGCAGTTGAACCGCCCCACCGCGCTCTTCACGGAACATCAAAAAGGGTTTTTCAGAGGCTTCCAGGGACGCCACCGCGGCGTCCACGCTCAGGACCTTGGCGGCCGGGGACTTCACCCGCACCACGCGCGGCTTGGGCGCCACCACGGCCTCCCGCACCTTGGCGGCCTCGAAGGCGGCGCCTCGGGCGTTGCGCCTCTTGTCCTTGGCCGCGGTGCGGCGCAGGGCCCCGCTGGTGTGCAGGCGGTCCTTGCGCTTGCCGGCCTGCTGCTCCAAGGCGGCGATGGCCTCCTCGATGCTGGCGTACATGTCCTTGGTGGTCTTTTTGGCGCTCATTTCAACGCCGTCGGCGCGGAAATGGATCTCCGCGGTGTGGCGGTATTTCTCCACCGCCACCACCACCGCGACCGTGCGCACTTTGGGGTACATTTCTTCCAGTTTCGCCAACTTACCCTGTATGAACTGCTTCAGAGCGGGCGTGATTTCCAGGTGCTGGCCCGTGACTTGCACTTGCATGAACGCCTCCTCGGCGTGGAGATGAATGGAAAAGCCTTATTTTTATTGAACTTTTCCTAATGGCAAGGGTAGCATGGCCCCAAAACCCTGTCAATTCAGGAAAGCCTTGTGGAATAAGGGGTTTTTCAATTTTTCCGGCGCAGATGGGCGGGCGGAAAACGCAATTCCTCGCGGTACTTGGCCACGGTCCGGCGCGCGATCTGGATGCCTTCGCTGGTGAGGATGGCCGCCAGCTCCAGGTCCGAGCGGACCTCGCCCCCGTCCTCCTCGCCGATGAGGTCCCGCAGCCGGTCCTTGACCGCCCGGGAGCTGGTTTCCACCCCGCTGTCGGTGTGCAGGGAGGAGGTGAAGAAGAATTTCAGCTCGTAGACGCCGCGCGGGGTCTGCACGTACTTGCCCGTTGTCACCCGCGAGATGGTGCTCTCGTGCAGGCCCGTGCGCACGGCGATGTCCTTGAGGGTCAGGGGCTGGAAGGCGGCCGGGCCGGACTCCAGGAAGCCCTGCTGGACGTCGACGATCTCCTCCAGCACCCGCCGCAGGGTGCGGTGCCGCTGCTCGATGCCGCGCATGAGCCAGATGGCCGACTGCTGCTTCTCCTTGAGCCACAGCTTGGTCTCGGGGTCGGCCATGCCCTGGCCGCCCTGCTTCAGCAGGCGGCGGTAATAGCTGTTGAAGCCCAGGCGCGGCAGCCCGCCGTCGTTGACGACCACCCGCCAGCGCCCGCTCAGCTCGTCCTTCTCCACGAAGGCGTCCACCCGCACCCCGGCGTTGGGCGAACCGCCGAAGGGCCGGCCCGGCAGGGGCTCCAGCGAGGCGATCAGCGAGTCCGCGGCCGAAGCCTCCGAGGGCTCCAGCTTCAGGCTCTGGGCCAGGCGGTCCCAGCGCCGGTGCGCCACCTCGTCGAAATGCTCCTCCACCGCGCGCCAGGCGGGCGTGCCCTTCATGGACAGCGACTCGAGCTGCAGCAGCAGGCATTCGCGCAGGTCCCGCGCGGCCACGCCCACGGGGTCCAGCGACTGCACCCGGCGCAGGGCGTGGAAAAGGTCCTCCGGGGCGGCCGCGCAGTCGCGGGCGATGTCCTCGAGGCTCCCCTCCAGGTAGCCGCGCTCGTCCACGCGGCCCACGATCTCCTCGCTCAGGCGCCGCTCGTCGGGCTCCAGCTCCTCGGCGTCGAGCTGGCGCAGGAGGTGCTCCTGCAGGGTTTCGGCCCGCGAGAGGAAGGCCTCGAAGCCGGGCTTCTCCTCGCCCTCCTCGCGCTCGCCGCGGGCCAGGTTGTAGTCGGTGCCGTCGTCGTCGAAGTACTGCGCCCAGTCGTCGAGCTCGTGCCCCTCGGAGCCCTCCAGGGTCAGCTCCTTGGTGGACTCCGGTACGGCCTCCATGGGCGCCTCGGTCTCCGGGGCCCTGGGGGAGTCCTCCGGCAGGGCCGGCGCCTCCTCGGGCTTGGCGTCCTCGGACTGGGCCTCGACGCCGTCGGCCTCCTCGGGCGTGGCCGCCTCGGCCTCGGCGTTCGTGCCCAGCTCCTCCAACATGGGATTTTCCGACAGCTCGGCGTCGATCAAGTCCCCCAGCTCCATGTTGTTGAGCTGAAGGATCTTGAGCGCCTGCTTCAGCTGCGGCGTCATGACGAGACGCTGCTGCTGGCGCAACTGCAGATGCTGGGAAAGGTCGGCCATCTGGGGATCGGAGCGGATGCCAAGGTCGTAGGCGTGGACGCCAATGATTATATAGTCCGCCGCGCGGAAAAGCGGGACTATTCCGCGCGCGCGCGGGGCCAAAAAAAAGAGGCCGGCCCCCGAAGGGAGCCGGCCTTCCTCGCGGGCCCTTAGGGGGCCGCTTTAGTCGAAATCCTGCTTGTCGCGCTTGAAGAAGACGTAGAACACGGCCGCCAGGGCCCCCAGGACGAGCAGGAGCAGGACATAGAGCGGCAGCATCCGCGAGGGCTGCGACGGCGTCGCGGGCGCCGGGGCGACGGGGCTGGCCACGGCGGTCATCTGGACGGCGGCCTCCGGGACGGCCGCGGCCTCCTTCGCCTCGCGTTCGGCCTGCCTGCGCCGCGCCGCTTCCGCTCCCTTTTCGCCGCCGCCCTTGTGCTTGGACGGCGTCGGCGAGGGCGTGACCGCGGGTTCGACCTCGGCCGCCGCCAGGGCCTTCTGCTCGGCGGCGTATTCGCGCGCGCGTTCGCGGGCGGACTCCAGCGCGTCCGGGGTCGAGCCGCGGGGCACTTCCAGGGCCATGTCGGCGTTCAGCGGGCTGTCCGCGGATTTGCCCGACAGGATTTCGGCGTTGGCGTCCTGCAGCAGGGGCCAGAGGTCAGGGTCGCCGTAGACGTCGGGCCGCGCGGCGATGCTGATCAGGGTGTCGCCCGCCTGGGTGCTGTAGGTCGAGGACTGCGGGGGGGGGACGTGGACCTGGCCGGCGTCTTCGTCGGAGGCGGCGGAGCTCTGCCGTATGCCCGCGCTGCAGGCGCTTAAGCCCAGCGCGGCCAGCAGGGCCAGCCCAACCATCACCAAATTATGTCGACGCACGGGGCACTCCTACGCAGGCGTGGTGGAAGCTACTTCTTCTTGTTGACGGTCTTGCGTTTCTGGCGTGAACGGGCCACGAGGGCCTCCTTTAAGTCGATAAGCGCGGGAAATCCGCCTGGAACGAAAAAATAATAGCATAAGCCGGGCCTGTCCAGCGGGTTTTCTTGACCCCCTGCCCCCGTCTGTTAAAATGCCTGTCCCTTTCAAAGGATGCCCATGGCCCTGTCCCCACTCAAAGTACCCTCCCACCGCCAGTCCCGGCGTCGCGGCGGGCCGTCCATGGCCGTCCTGGCCAGCGGACTCGGTTTCGCGGTGCTGCTGCTCTGGATGAGCTGGCGCTTCGGCTTCGGCCTGCCGGCCCGGGTCCACCGCGCCGTGGACCTGGCCCGTAACGGCGGGGCGGACGAGGCCCTGGCGCGCCTGGGCGCGCTGGCCGATTCGCACCCCGGGGACGCGCGGATCCTGGACGCCATGGGCCTGGCCCTGGACCGCCTGGGCCGCCCCAAGGACGCCCGCGCCGACTACGCCCAGGCCCTGTCCCTGCGCCTGGACCCCGGGGCCGCGGACCTGCACTGCGAGGAGGGCCGCCTGGCCCTGGCCTCGGGCGATTGGGACGTCGCGGCGGCCGAGTACGACCAGGCCTCCGCCCTGGACAAGCAATCCGCGGCGGCCCTGGCCGGCGAGGGCACCGTGGCCATGGAGCAGGGCCACCTGCCCCAGGCCCTGGACCTCTACAAGCAGGCCCTGGCCATCAAGCCCAGCCTGGAGGAGGCCGTCCAGGGCAGGATGAAGGCCCAGGAGGACCTGGACCGCGGCAGCCTCTATTCCATGGTCGACCGCAACGGCGAGCCTTTGGCGCGCCAGTCCGTGACCGCCGAGGGCCTGGGCGGCCTGAGCTATCCGCGCGCCCAGCTGGCGGCCCACGTGGTCGGGTACACCAGCGTCAAGGCCGGGGACGCCGGGCTTGAGCGCGACCTGAAGCCCCTCTTCCCGGGCTGCGAAGTGGAGCTGACCCTGGACTCCCGCCTGCAGGAGGCCGCCAGCCACGCCCTGGGATGGCGCAAGGGCGCCATCGTGGCCCTGGACCCCAACACCGGCGAGATCCTCTGCGCCGTGAGCCAGCCCAGCTTCCAGCCGGAGCAGGTGGACAAGGACTGGTACAAGCTGCGCGACGACTCGAACCAGCCCCTCTTCGACCGGGCCCTGGACGGCCTCTACGAGCCGGGCTCCATCGCCAAGATCATGACGGCCGCCGCGGCCCTGGAGACCGGCGTGGACATGGCCAAGATCTTCCCCATGACCCCGCCCACCGCCATCAACCTGGGCGGCCAGATCTTCCGCGACTGGGAATACCACGGCGAGATCCGCAGCCTCAAGGAGGCCATGGACGTCAGCTCCAACATCGCCCTGTACCAGGTGGCGGAGGCCATGGGGCCGGACGTGCTGCTGCGCACCATCAACGCCTTCGGCTTCAACCAGCCCATGGACCTGGGCTTCACCCTGGCCAACGGCACGCACATCGCCCTGCAGGCCTCCCGCTCCTTCACGCCCGAGCAAGCGGACAGCCAGTTCGACCTGGCCAACCTGGCCTGCGGCCTGGGCAAGGGCTTCCGCATCTCGCCCCTGCAGGCCGCCCGGCTGGCCATGGTCATCGCCAACGGCGGCAAGCTAATGAAGCCCAACCTGGTGCGCTCCGTGCACGGCCTCAACGGCGACGTCCTGTACCAGATGCAGCCCACGGTCGAGGACCAGGTGATCAAGCCCGACACGGCCGAGCGCGTGAAGCAGGTCATGGAGGACGCGGTCGAGGGCGAGCGCGGCATCGGCAAGCGCGCGCGCGTCGAGGGCATCACCATCGCCGGGAAGACCGGCACCGCCCGCACGCACACCAAGGGCAGCCTGGACGCCTGGTTCATCTGCTTCGCGCCGGCCGACAAGCCCAAGATCGCCGTGGCCGTGTTCTGCGACCAGGAGGGCACGGGCATGAGCGTCGCCGCCCCCATCGCCGGCGCCTTCCTTTCCGAGGCCCTGCAATAAATTCTTTTTAAGCCCTTTTATTGCCCGCCCATCCCCAGGCCGGCCAGCGTCTCGTAGCGCGGGCCGGCCGCCCCCGCCGGGCGGCGGCGCATCAACCGCACTTCCTCCACCGGAAAAACCCCCAAGTCCGACCACTGCGGGGCCAGGCCGCGCAAGAGCCGCGGGTCCCAGGCCGCGCTGAGCCCTTCCACGCGCGCCAAGGTCAGGTGCGGGACCATCTCCGCGGGCAGCTCGAAGAGCCGGTAGGCCATGAGGATCCTGCGGCTGGCCCGGAAGAGCTCCTCCAGCCCGCCCGATCGGTCGCGGAAGCCCAGCCACACCACGCGCGGATTGAGGTCGTCGGGAAAGCAGCCCAGGCCACCGGCCTCCAGGTCGAAGGCCCTGCGCGCGTGGCAGAGGGCCCCGATCTCGCGCCGCAGGTCGTCGACCAGGCGCGCGGGCGTGGCCCCCAGGAAATGCAGGGTCAGGTGGAAGTCTTCCGGCTCCACCGGCCGCAGGGACCAGGTGTCGGCTTTGAGTTCGTCCAGGAGCGCCGGCAGACGGGCCAGCAGGCGCGGGGGCGGGGGAATCGCGAGGAACAAAGGGGTTTTTTCGCCGGGGGCGGCGAGGCTATCCACGGTCGGCTTCCGGGCCGGGCAGGTTGCCCCGGTCCGTGGCCTCTTCGGCGATGTCCAGGCCGGCCAGGGTGGCGTAGATGAGCCAGAGCCCGGCCTGCACCGCGCGGGCCTGCACGCCCTTGCGGTCGGAATTCAGGAAGCAGGCCCGTTGGTGCGTGACCCCGGCCGGGCCGGCCAGGGCGAAGTGCACCGTGCCCACGGGCTTCTCCTCGCTGCCGCCGTCGGGTCCGGCGATGCCGGTGACGGCCAGGCTGTAGTCCGCGTCGAGCTTACGCGCCAGGCCCACCGCCATGGCCAGGGCGCAGTCCTTGCTCACGGCCCCCGCCTTCTTGATGACGAAGGGCGGCACGTCGAGCAGCAGTTCCTTCAGTTCGTTGGTGTAGCACACCATCCCGCCCCAGAAGACCTCCGAGGCCCCCGGCACCCCGCAGAGCTGCGCGGCCAGGCCGCCGCCGGTGCAGCTCTCCGCCACGGCCAGGGTCAGGCGCTGCTCCTTGAGCAGGCCGATGACGACCTCGGCCAGGTCGCGGCCGTCCATGGAATACACGCGCTCGCCCAGGATCTCAAGGGCCGCGGCCTCCAGGCCCTCCACTTTCTGCTCCGCCGCCGCGCCGGACGCGTCCGCGGCGCTGAGGATGACTTCCACGTGGTGGCCGGTGGCCAGCAGGGCCAGGCTGGTCGTGTCCCCGGCCGGCACCAGGTGGCGCAGGGCGCTGTCCACCGCGCTCTCGCCGAGGCCGTAGACCTTGAGCACGCGGCGTCGGGTGTGCACCGCGCGCCGCTCCCGCAGCCAGGGCAGGACCTGGGCCTGCAACATGGGCTCCAGCTCCCTGGGCGGGCCCGGCAGGGCGAAGAGGACGCGGCCGTCCAGCTCCAGCCGGAAGCCCGGGGCGGTGCCGTTGGGGTTGGGCAGCGCCGCGGCGCCCTCCAGCAGCATGGCCTGGCTGCGGTTGTTGTCCGTGGGCACGCGCCCGGCCGCGGAGAAACGCGCCTCGATCTCGCGCCACAGCCCCTCGTTCGCGACGAGCTTGCGGTCCGTTGCCGCGGCCACGCCCTCGCGGGTCAGGTCGTCCAGGGTGGGGCCCAGGCCGCCGGTGACGATCACGCAGTCGGCGCGCTTCAGGGCGCAGGCCACGGCCTCGCGGATCTCCTCCAGCACGTCCCCTACGCTGGTCTGGAAACGCACCCTCAGGCCGCATTCCGAGAGCGCGCGGGCCAGCAGGGCCGAATGCGTGTCCACGCTCAGGCCCCGGGTCAGCTCCGAGCCGACGGTGATGGTTTCCGCGCTTTCCATGGCCGGGGCCACCTCAGTCCCCCGCCATCTTGCGGCTGCCGCGCTTGGTGAGCGGGACCCCCTGCTTGCACAGGGGGCAGTCCGCGGGGTCCCAGGCGGGGAGGTCCAGGTCCAGGAGGGCCTTCTGGCGCGGCAGGCCGAAGTCCACCTTGCCCCCGCTGCGGTCCACCAGGAAGGCCACGCCCACGATGCGGCCCTCGTCCTTCTCTTTTTTCAGGGATTCGATGAGCTCGAAGACGGACTTGCCCGTGGTGACCACGTCCTCCACCAGCAGCACGCGCTCCTCGTCCCCGATCTCGAAGCCCCGGCGCAGCGTGAGCTTGCCCTCCTCGCGCTCCAGGAAGATGCCGCGCAGGCCCAGGGCCCTGGCCGTCTCATAGGCCAGCAGGATGCCGCCGATGGCCGGACCCACCACCACCGTGGGTTTCAGGTCGGAAAAATTCCGGGCCATGGCCGCGCAGAGGGCCTCGCAGTGGACGGGGTGCTGGAGCAGGTTGAACTTCTCGACATAGGCGTTGGAGTGCTTCCCCGAGGACAGCAGGAAGTGGCCGTCGAGGTACGCGCCGGCCTGCCTGAAAACCTTGAGCGCTTCATCCTGGGTCATGCCTTGCCCCTTTTTTTTGGTGTTTTCCTGGCGGCCCGCGTCGAGGCCTGCATGTCCCCGGCCAGCGCCAGCACCGCCTCGACAGGGTCCGCGGCCTCGGTCACGGGACGGCCCACCACCAGGTAGTCCGCGCCCGCGGCCAGGGCCTGGCCCGCGGTGAGGGTGCGCTTCTGGTCGTGCTTCGCCCCGCCCGCCGGCCGCACGCCCGGCGTGACGATGAGGAAATTCGGGCCGCAGGCCTTGCGCACCAGGGCGATCTCGCGCGGGCTGCACACCACGCCGTCGCAGCCCGCGGCCTTGGCCAGGAGGGCCAGGCGCTTGACCTCGCCGTCCGGGCCGCCCCTGAGGCCCACTTCCCGCTTCAGGGAGCGGGCGTCGTGGCTGGTGAGCACGGTGACGGCCAGGAGCGCGGGCTTGGGCAGGCGCATGCGGGCGCTGGTCGTGGCCACGGCCTCGGCCGCGGCCTTCATCATGGCCTTGCCCCCCAGGGCGTGCACGTTGATGAAATCGACGCCCAGGCCGGCCGCGGATTCGCAGGCCTTGGCCACGGTGTTGGGGATGTCGTGGTACTTCACGTCCAGGAAGATGCGGCCGCCGCGCGCCCGGATGGAGCGCACCAATTCGGGCCCCTCCTTGGTGAAGAGCTGCAGGCCCACCTTGAAGAAGCCGACGTGGCTCTTGAGCTTGTGCACCCACTCCTCGGCCTTTTCCCGGCTGTCCACGTCCAGGGCCAGCATGATCTTGCGCTTGTAGGGGGTCAGGTTCGGGTCGAAATCCATGGTGTCCTCGGGCGCGTGAAGCTAAAGGCCCGGCCTTTCACGGATGGAAGTGGGGACTGCGGAAGGGTCCGCGGCCAGCGCGGAGCCCGACAGGGCGATCGGCCCGGGCCCGGCGCCGGCGACCGGGGCCGGGGCGGCCAGGGCCTCGAAGTAGGGCTTCCAGGAGTCGGGCACGACCTGGAAGAGGAAGGGCGTGTTGTGGCGCCCGGCCCCGTTCTCCTCGGCCAGGTCCAGGTAATGGAAGCCGTCCTTCAGCGCGGGGGAGAGCGTGAGGCCTCCGTCCGGGTCCAGGGGCAGGGGCTGGCCGCCCAGGGCCGCGCGCACGCCCCGCGGCACCTTGATGCGCCAGGGCAGCTGGGAGCGGTAGATCAGGGAGCCTTCCGTGATGCCCTCCACCGGGGCGCGCAGGGGCAGGCCCAGCACGCGGCGCTGGAAGGTCTCCAGGGGCGGATGCCCCATCAGGATGATCCTTCGCAGGCGCGTCCGGTCCAGGTCCCGCACCGGGTTGAGCCCGCCGCTGACGCTCCACAGCTGGCGGTAGCCGGCGCGCAGGGCCGCGGCGGACACGGCCGGGTTGTAGGCGCCGTAGGGCCAGGCCAGGGCCAGCACGGGATGGCCCAGGCCGGCCTCGAGCCGGCGCTTGGACTCGACCAGCTCATGGTCGACCCAGCGGACATAGGCCGCGGGGTCCATGCCCAAGGGGATCTTGGCCAGGTCCGCGTGGGACAGGGTGTGGCAGGCCACCTCGTTGCCCGAGGCCTCCAGCGCGCGCAGCTCCGGGTAGGAGAGGAAGGCGCCGCGCCCGAGCATCTTGGGCACGACGAAGTAGACCGCCCTGAAGCCGTGCTCGCGGAAGACCGGGTCCGCCAGGGCGCCGGCGCGGTAGCCGTCGTCGATGGTCAGGAGCACGCCCTTGGCCGGCAGGGCGCTGGTGTCGCCGTCCAGGGCCGCGGCGACCTGGGTCAGGGAGACGCAGCGCCAGCCGTCGGCGTGCAGCCAGTCCAGCTCCAGGCCCAGGCGCTGCAGCGAGATGCGGTAGGGGTCCTTGGAGCTTTCCACGCCGAAGCGGTGGTAGCAGATCGCCGCCAGCACGGGCTCCCGTCCGTGGGGTCCGGACGCGGCCTCGGGCGAGGGCGCGGGGCCGGGGAGGGCCGCCGCCGCCTGGGCGGGCGCGGGGTCGGCGCCGAGCAGGGCGGGGGCCAGGGGCAGGGCGAGCGCGAAGCTCAGGGCCGCGAGCGTTGTCTTCATCGCATCCTTTGGATCTTGGGGCACAGGGGCTTCATGGAAACCTTCACAGGCGGCTGTGGTCGCTGAGGCGGCTGTCCGGCCCCAGCACGGCCCCTGCCTTGATCGCGCAGCGGGCGCCCACGCGCACGCCCTGGGACAGGATCGCGCCGTCCACGCTGGACTGTTCGCCGACGCTGACCTCCCTGGACAGGACGCTGCCGTGCACCACGGCGCCCTCCTCCACGCGGCAGCCGGGCCCCAGCACGCTCAGCGAAAGCTTGGCGCCCTTGGCCACGCGCGCCGAGGGGGGCACCAGGTTCAGGCCCTTGTCCGGCTTGCCCCAGAGCTTCTGCGCCAGGCCGCGGCCCTTCCACAGCCGCCCCCGCAGGATGTCCAGGTTGGCGCGCAGGTAGGCTTCCGGCGTGCCGATGTCGTTCCAGTACACGCCTTCACCCGAGACGCAGACCTTGACGGGCAGGCCCGCGTCCAGAAGCTGGGGGAAAACCTCGCGCTCCACGCTGACCGGCCGGCCGCCGGCGATGCGCTGCAGCACGGAGGGCTCCAGGGCGTAGAGCCCGGCGTTGATCAGGCGGCTGACGCTCTGGCCAGGGCTGGGCTTCTCCACGAAGCGGGTCACCCACTGCCCGGAGCGCGTCTCGATCACCCCGAAGGCGGCGGTGTTCTCCACGCTGATGGCCCACAGGGTGGCGGCCGCGCGCCCCAGGCGGTGCTCCTTCTGCAGCTCGCGCACGTCGAAGTCGCTCAGCACGTCGCCGTTGAGCACCAGGCAGGCGCGCGCGGGGTCGGGCCAGGCGAAGCGGATGGCCCCCCCGGTGCCCAGGGGCTTGGGCTCCCGGCGCAGGCTGACGCGCAGGGAGAAGCGGCGCAGCCCGGGCAGGGCCTTTTCGATGTGCCCGGCCTGGTGGTGGACGGAGAGCACCACGCGCCGCACCCCGCCCTCGGCCAGGCGCGCGAAGAGGCTCTCCAAGAAGGGCCGGCCGCCCACGCTCAGCAGGGGTTTCGGCGCCGAGTCGGTGAGCGGCTTCAGCCGCGTGCCGAAGCCCCCGGCCAGGATGATCGCGTCGGTGATGGGCATGGACCCGCTATTCCTTCAGTTCGTGGCCCCAGCGCAGGCGGTCGAGGCAGCGCCCCGCGACGACGCGCCAGCGGCGGAGATGGGAGGGCCGCTCGTGGCCCCAGCGCGCGCGCAGTTTTTTCAGGTTGGACTCTTCGAAGGCGGTGCCCTGGGCCCGGCGCAAAGGCCCCAGCGTGGCCGAACCGAAATGGTGGACGAAGGCGCCGCCCGTCACCCCGCAGCGCTGTCCCGCCGCGGCCAGCCTCCGGAAATAATCCTCATCCTCGCCGATGCCGAGCCGGAAGCCCTCGTCGAAGGCCCCCACCAGCTCCGCCGCCCGCCGCGAAACCAGGAAGCACCACCCGAACCAGCGGCCCTCCCTGCGCCAGCGCGCGCAGGACGCGCTATAGGAGGCGGCGTAGGCGCCGAAATCGTAGTCCAGGGCCCCCTCGCGCGTGCCCGGGGAGACCGCCTGCCAGCCCGCGGACTCGGCGTCCTGGCGCATGCGCTGCAGGGCGCCCGGCCCCAGCAGCAGGTCGTTGTTGAGGAAGCCGATCCAGGATGCCCCGCCCCTCAGGGCCCGGCGCAGGCCCTGGTTCCAGGCCGGCGCCACGCCCAGGTTGCGGCGGTTGCGCAGGACCTCCATGGGCAGGCGGCGGCCCCAGCGCCTGAGGCCCTCGGCGGTCGCGTCCGTGGAGCCGTTGTCCACCACCACCAGCCGCAAATCCAGCCGTGGCTCGGCCGCCTCCAGGCTCTCGAAGAAGGCCTGGGTCATGGGCCACTGGTTCCACACCGGGACCACGATCCAGAGGCCCGGCGCTTCCTTCTTGGGCGCTCCCTTTTTAGCCACTTCCCTCACCAGTCCGTGGAAAGGTCCACTTCATCCCATCCGACGTGGACCTCCTGTATGTTGAAGGGGATCCATGAGAACCCGAAGTCCAGGATCGGCGCGGCGGGCACCGGGCTGACGCCCATGCCCCAGAGCCAGCTCGGCACGGCGTGCCCGCCGAAGCTCTGCTGCAGGGGGACCAGGCGCAGGGTCTTGGAGGCCTCGTCCCACACGAAATGGCAGCGCGCCTCCACGGCGCAGGGGATGCGGCAGAAGCTTCCCTGCCCGCTGAGCACGACCTGCTGCTCCTCCATGTCGGCCTGCAGGTGCACCTCGGCACCGGCCTTGTCGCTGAGGCGCTTCGCCAGGGAGCGCAGGGTGAAGACCATGCGGCTCTGGACCTCGCGCACCTGCTTGACCTGGAGCTTCCAGCCCGCCAGGGCCTGCTGGTCCACGTCCATCTTGCGGAAGAGGAAGCCGCCCTTGTCGAAGTGCAGTCCCTGGGTCTCGAAGGGCTTCAGGGTCAGCTCCACCTCGGGGAAGCTGGCGTCGCGCATCAATTCCCAGCTCTGGCCGGTGATGCGCACGTCCTCGGAACGCAGGTCCGCGCCCAGTCCCTCCTGCAGGGCCTGGGTGAAGAACTTGTAGAGGTCCGACAGCTTGTGCGGCGCCTCCTTGGGCCAGGACTTCTCGAAACGGGCCTTGGCCAGGGCGGCGTTGTAGGGCTTGTGGGCCGGGCCGGCCGGGGCCGCGGAAGCCGCCCCGGGGCCGAGGGCCATCAGGGCCGCGGCGAGGGCCAGGCGCAATCGTAGTCTGGGTGTCATGGCGCTCCTTTGCGGACTCACTCTAACAGCCCCGTGCAGGGCTGAACAGCCGAAGATCGGGTTTGGGGACGGCCCCTAGCCCTCCCCGTAAACCACTTCCCGCACGCCGCCCAGGGCGCGCTGCTCCTTGAACCAGGCCACGGTGCGCGCGAGCCCTTCGTCCAGGCCCGTGCGCGCGCGGAAGCCCATGCGCTCGGCCGCCCGGCTCGTGTCCAGGCAGCGCCGCGGCTGGCCGTCGGGCTTGGAGGCGTTGAAGCGCAGGCCCCCCCTGTATCCGCAGGCCGAGGCCACCTTGGCCGCCAAGTCCGCGATGCTCACCTCGCTGCCCGTGCCCAGGTTCACCGGCTCGCTGTCGCTCAGGCGCTCCGCGGCCAGGGCCAGGGCCTCGGCGCAGTCGTCCACATAGAGGAACTCGCGGCTGGCCTTGCCCGTGCCCCATATCTCCACCTCCGGCGCCTGGGCCTCGGCGGCCTCCACCATCTTGCGGATCAGGGCCGGGATGACGTGGCTGGACTGCGGATGGAAGTTGTCGCCGGGCCCGTAGAGGTTGACCGGCAGGACGTAGACGCCGTCGAAGCCGTATTCCGCGCGGTAGGCCTGCAGCATCTGCAGCAGGGCCTTCTTGGCCACGCCGTAGGGCGCGTTGGTCTCCTCGGGGTAGCCGTTCCAGAGGTCCGCCTCGCGGAAGGGCACGGGCGCGAACTTGGGGTAGGCGCAGATGGTCCCGGCCTGCACGAAACGGGCCAGGCCCCGGCGGCGGCCCTCCTCGATGAGCAGCAGGCCCATGGCCATGTTGGCGAAGAAAAAGCGCCCGGGATGGGCCTGGTTGGCGCCGATGCCGCCCACCTCCGCGGCCAGGTGGAACACCACCTCCGGCCGCGCGTCCCCGTAGGCGCGCCGCACGCCGGACTCGGTGGTCAGGTCGTAGTCCTTGCGCCGCGGCACGAAGACCTCGGCGGCGCCGCGGGACTTGAGCTTCTCCACCAGGCCGCGCCCCACGAAGCCGGCCCCCCCGGTGACGAGGATGCGGCGGCCCTTGAGATTGAAATTGAACTCCATGCTCTCCCCTCGGGTATCAGCCCTTGTATCCGTAGCCGCGCCAGAGCCGCTCGCGCCGGACCTCGACGCCGTTGCGCGTGAGGACCTGGTCGGGCAGGGCCTCGACCCTGGAGAAGTGCGGCCGCATCGCGCCGATCTCCCAGTCCTGCCCCGTGACGATCACGGCGTCGCGCCCGAGATAGGCGCGGTAGTCGTCCCAGAAGCGGTACTCGTTGCCCGGCGCGGACTCGCTCACCAGCACGCAGCGCTCCTGGCCGGGCTGATAAAAGGCCAGCTCCGCGGCGTTCTGGTAGGTGCGCACCGCGGTGAAGCACCCCGCGCCCATGGCCGCGCGCTCCTTCGCCACCCGCAGGCCCAGCTCGCGCCAGCCGGCCATGCGGGCCGGGGCGTCCGCCTTGGAGAACCGCTGGGGAATCGGCAGGAAGGGATGGAGCGCCTGGGCGAAGACCAGCGCGCTCATGCCCCAGGCCAGCCCGACGGCCCAAGCCCCCAAACGGCCCGGCCCCCGATGGCGCTCGCGCAGCCAGCGGGCCCCCAAAAGGATGCCGCCGAGGTAGGCGCAGGCCGGCCAATTGCCCTCCACCCGGGTGTGGAAGGACAGCAGCAGGAAGAACAGGGCCGGGGGCAGCGAGCACAGCAGGACGAAGCGCTCCGTTTCGTCGCCGCGGCCGCGCGTCCAGCGCCGCGCGGCCCAGGCCCAGGCCGCCACGCAGATGATCCACAGCAGCGGCGTCATGAGCCCGGCCTGGGAGCCGAGGTACTCCAGCCAGGGCAGGCCGCGGTGGCGGCTGGCGTCGCCGCCCGCCAGGCTGCCGACGTGCTGGAAGGAGGGCCAGCCGTGCTGGGCGTTCCAGACCAGCATGGGCAGGCCGCCCAGGCAGGCCAACGCGAAACCGATCCAGGGCCAGGGCGTGCGGGCCTGGCGCCTGAGTCCGGGCAGGGCCAGGAAGGACAGGCCCAGACAGCCGAAGAGCAGGACCGCGGTGTATTTGCTCAAAAGCGCCCAGGCCGCGCAGAGCCCCAGGCCCAGCCACCAGCGCGGGTCGCGGCGCAGGGCCAGCAGGCCGCAGGCCAGGCAGCCCATCCAGCCCAGGGCCATGAGGCTGTCGTGCATCATCATCACGCCGCCCACGGCGAAGAGCAGGGCGCCGTTGAAGGCCAGCACCACCCACAGGGCCATGTCCGCCATGCCGAAGACCGCGACGCAGATCCAGGCCGCCAGGGCGGACACGGCGAAGCCGCTGAACACGCTCAGCAGGCGCACGCCCTGCTCATCGGGGCCCAGCAGCCAGGTGCCGAGCTTGATGGCCAGGGCCAGGCCGGGCCCCTGGTCGTAATAGCCCAGGGCCAGGCTGCGCGACCATTCCCAATAATAGGCTTCGTCCTCGGCCAGGTCCAGGCGCCCGGCCAGCCAGAAGCGCAGCAGGGCGAAGCCCAGGGCCAGCAGGACGGCCTGGCGCAGGCGGGAGGACCCGGATTGGTCCAGGCTCGTCGTGCTCATGCTTCGGCCGCCGCGAGCATGGATAAAGCTTGGGCCTCGACCCGGGCCAAGCTCAGTTTTTCCATGCACCAGTCCCAGGGCTGGACGCAGCGCAGTTGCCCGCAGGGTCGGCAAGGCACTTCCTCCCACAGGGCCTGGTGGGGCGAGCCCGGGCCGGGCAAAGGCCAGGGTCCGCTGTTCGCCGCCAGGTTGGGGCCGAAGAGCCCGAGGCAGGGCGTGCCCAAGGCCGCGGCCAGGTGCAGGGGGCCGGAGTCGTTGCCCACGAAAAGGGCCGCGGAGGCGGCCTCATCGCGCAGCTGCGCCAGGCCCAGCGCCCCCAGGACGCGGACGCCCGGGGGCGCGGACGGGGGCGGGCCGGCCTCGGCCGGGATCAGGCTGGGCCGGTATCCCTGTTTCGCCAGGCTCTCGGCCAGGCCCAAGAAGCGCTCCAAAGGCCAGCGCCGGCGGTCCCAGTTCGCGCCCGCGTGCAGGAGCACCTTGTCCGCCTGCCTGGGCGCGGCCGCGCCGAGGCTGGGCCTCAGATGCTCGGCCCGCATGCCGGCGACGCTGAGCGCCCTGCCCGCCCGGGCCACCATGTGTTCGCCCTTGGGGAGCCGGGCCCGGCCGGACCAGTTGCCTCCCAGGGACTGGAGCGGGGCGCCCGCGTCATAGTCCGTGCTTCCGCCCTCCGGGAAGAGATAGCCGCAGGCCCTGCCCGGCCGCGAGGCCAGGGCGATCAGGCTGTTGCGCAGGGCAGGGGACGCGGACAGCACCAGCAGGTCCCCGCCCCTCAGTTTGGGCCTGAGCGCGCGCAGGCCGGAAAGGAAGTCCCCGCCCTTGGCCGGCAGCCCATGGAAAAGGATGTCCGAGCCCTCGAAGAGCGGGGCATAGGCCTCGGCTCCGGCCACTTCCAGGGCCGCCAGCGGATAATAGGAGCGCAGGGGCGCGAACAGGGCCGTGGCGGACACCAGGTCGCCCAGGCGGGTCATCTCCACCACCAGGATCCTGCGCACCTCCGCGGCGGGCCGCGGCTTCCAGGCCTGGCCCGCCTGGGACAAGGCCAGGCGCAGCCCCATGCGCGCGGCCCGGCGCAGGCTCTCAGGCAGGGCCTTCAGGTCCGCGAGGCCCGGCATCAGGCGCGCCCCGCGAGCCGGGCCCGCAGCAGGTGGCCCGCGAACTTCAGGTTCCCGACCGTGTAACGCCCCGCCAGGCGCCGCGGTTCCAGGGCCAGGCGCCAGAGCCATTCCAGGCCCGCCGCGGCCATCCACCGCGGCGCGCGTCTCTGCCGGCCCGCCAGGAAGGTGAAGGCGTTGCCGCAGACCGCGACTGCGCCCCGGGGCAGGTCCCCGGCCAGGGACAGGGCCAAGGCCTCCTGCTTGGGGGATCCCATGCCCAGCAGGAGCAGGCCGGGCCGCAGGCGCTTCAGTCGCGCGCGCATCCGCTCCAGGCCGGCGGCGTCCTGGAAGCCGTCCGCATGGCCCGCCACGCGCAGGCCGGGGATGCGCCGCGCCAGGGCCTCCGCGGCCTCCCGCGCCACGCCCGGCGCGCCGCCCCAAAAAAAGACGCTCCTGCGCTTGCCCGCCGCCGCTGCCACCAGGTCCGGCAGCACGTCGCCCAAGGCCAGGCGTTCCCGGGCCGGCAGGCCCATGGCCCTCAGGGCCAGCACCACGCCTTTGCCGTCGGGAAGGAGCAGGTCTGCCTCCGCCAGCAGGCTCCGGAATTTCTCGTCGGAACCGGCCTGCACCACCAGGTGGGCGTTGAGATAAAACAGGAGCCGGGCCCGGCCGCCGGCCGCCGGCCGCGCGTCCAGCCAGCGTGCGAAGCGCTCCACCAGGCCGGCGCGGTCGCCGCCGAAGATGTCGAGCCCCAGGAGCCGCGGGCGCCTTCCCTCCTTGGCCAGGGCCTCCATCTGGGCCTCGAGGCCCGGCGCGATGGCCTTCCAGGTGAAGCTGGCCTTCGCCCGGCGCAGGCCCTCCCGGCCCAGGGCCGCGGCCGTGGCGGGCGCATGCAGGGCCAGCAGGGCCTTGCGCAAGCCCGCGACGTCGCCTTCGGGAAAGACCAGGCCGCCCTTGCCGCGGCTGAAGCCGCCCGGCTTGGGCGGCGCGGCCCGGATCACGTCCGGGATGGCGCCGGAGTCCGAGCCGAGCACCGGCACCGCGCAGGCCATGGCCTCGATCAGCACGCGGCCGAACTGCTCCTTCCAGGTCGCGGTGGAGCGGGAGGGCAGGCACAACACGTCCATGGAGCGCATGGCCAGGGCCACCTTGTCATGGCCCAGGCTCAGGGCCTTCGCGGCCACCCCGGCGGCCGAGGCCTGCTCCATCCAGGCTTTGCGCCGCGGCCCGTCGCCCACGAGCAGGAGGCGGCTTCCCGGGATCTCGGCCAGGGCCCGGATCAGGTCCGCGACGCCCTTCTCCTCCAGGCAGCGGCCCACAAAGCCGGCCACAAAGCCCTTCGCGGGCAGGCCCAGCTCCGCGCGCGCCGCGCCCCGCGGGCCGGGGCTGAAGTAGTCCAGGTTCACGCCCATGAGGGTCGGGCGCGTGGCGAAGCCGCGGCCGGCCATGCTCCGCATCGCGTCGGCGTTGTAGCACAGGACCACGGCGCCCGCGTCGCGGGCCAGGTCCTCCATGCACTGGTGCGCGGCCGCGGCCTTGTAGGGCAGGCCGTTCCTGGGGTAGTCGATGTTGCGCCAGGACACCAGGGCCAGGGCCGCGGAAGGGGCGCCCTTGCGCAGCGCGAGCAGGGCCTGGACCGCCAGGAAATTCTCCGGCTCGGCGCTGGCCCAGACCACGTCCGGCTTGAAGTCCGCGACTTCGCGCCCCAGACCGCGGAAGAGCACGCGGTGGTAACGGCCGGAAAAACGCAGGGGCAGGGCGCGCACGTCGAGCCCCTCGTTGCGCAGGCCGAGATCCGCCTCGGCCTCGCCAAAGGGCTCCTTCCAGCGGCCGGGGACCAGGAGCCGGACCTGGAGATTCCCGCGCCGGGCCAGGAGGCGGTAGGGCTCCTGCTGCAGGCGCCGGCAGGCGTTGAAGTCCAGGGCCAGGAGCCTGGTCATCGCGGGCCCTTCACCGCCGGGACCAGGCGCATGGGAAAGATGCCGCGGACGCCGTCGGACAGGCCGTCCAGGATGGCCCGGGCCGCGGCGGGGCTGCCCAGGGCCAGGGCGCGGGCCGCCCGGGCCAGGTTCGCGAACACGAAGGCGCTGCGTGTCAGCGCGCCGTAGCCGAGCCGGTGGCGCCGCAACAGCGCGTAGGAGTTGCGGGTGTCGTAATACTCCTTCATGGGGCTGCCCAGGACGAAGGTCGAGGATACCTTGTGGCTCATGCGCGCCCGGGGGACCACCCCGCAGGCCAGGCCACGCTCCCGCAGGCGCAGGCAGAGGTCGGAATCCTCGGCATAGGACCACAGGCCCTCGTCGAAGCCGCGCAGATCCCTCAGGGGCGCGCTGCGCACCAGCAGGCCGCAGCCGCTCACAAAGCCCTGGGCCGGCAATTCGAAGGCTTCGCCCCCCGGGCCCGCCTCGAGGCCGTAGCCCAGATGGCGCGACCTGCCCGAGAGGGTCCGGATCAGGGCTCCCTCGAACCAGACGCGCCGCGAGCCGTGGAAGAGGATGCGCGGCCCCGCCGCGCCCCAGCGGGGATGCTCATCCAAGGACCGCCACAGCAGGCCCAGCATGTCCGGCTCCACCTCGGTGTCGTTGTTGCAGACAAAGACCGCCTCCACCGCCGGACCGCGCCTGCGCAGCGCTTCGAAGCCCTTGTTGTTGCCGGCGGCGAAGCCGAGGTTGCTCGGCAGGGCCAGGATCTCGAGCCCCTTGAAGCGCCTGCGCAGGAAGGCCACGGAGCCGTCCGTGCTGCCGTTGTCCACCACCAGCAGGCGCCTGGGCCCGGGGCGGCTGCGCCGCCAGGACGCCACGCAAGCCTCGGTCAGGGCGCGGCCGTTCCAGTTCAAGACCAGCGCGGCCACCGGGACCGTCGCGCTCATGAAGCCCCTCCAAAGCCGAACTTGCCCAGCAAGCGCCCGGCCAGCTCCCGGTCATAGAGCCCGAAGGCGAGCCAGCTCAGGGCCAGGACCGCGCTCCATAGGAGCCCGGCCAGGACCAGGGCCGGGAGGGAGGGATTCCAGGGGACCAGGGCCAGGACCAGCAGGCCCAGCACAAAACCCAGGGCCACCCGGCCCAGGCGGAAGGCCAGGGCCCGCGCGTCCAGTCCGCGATCGCCCACCGCGAGCGCATAGAACAGGGCCGTGCCCGCGCAATTGGCCAGGGCCCCGCCCATCAGGAAACCCGCGAAACGGGCGTTGTCCCCGCCCCCGGGCAGCTTGAACCAGGGTAAAAAGTCCGGGAAGGCCGCGGCCAGACGGGGGCCCAAGGCGAGGCCCAGGAGGGGGCCCAGCACGCAGGCCGGGATGATGTAGGTCAGGAAGGGCCGCGCGTGGCGCAGGCGCCCCTCCGCGAGCGCGAAGTGCACCCAGGGCATGGCCAGGCCGCCGGCCGTGTATTCGACCATGCCCCACATGATGGCGAAGAGCTGGGCCGGGTCGGACTTGTGCAGCCAGACCGCGATCAGGGGGGCGCGTACCGCGAAGAGGTAGCCGCCGATGCCCAGACCCACCATCCAGATGAAGGTCAGGGCCTGGACCTGCTGGGCGTGGACCCTTTCGCTGCCTTCGCGCGCCGCGCTTTCGGACATGAAGGGGATCAGGTACTGGGACAGGGTCTGCACCATGTTGCGCCCCTGGGACCCGAGCCGCGTGGCGATGTCGAAGTAGGCGACCCAGACCGGGCCCAGCTCGACGGCCAGGAACAGCTGGGGCACCGTGAAATAGAACCAGCCCCAGAGGGTGAAGGCGTAGCTTCCGGCGCTGAAGTGCAGGAGCGAGGCGCGCCAGGCCGGGGTGCTGCGGAAAGGGAGCCAGGGCAGCTCCGGCGCCAGGCGCCGGACCCGCCAGCGGGTCACCAGGAGCAGTGCGGCGTTCCCGCAGAGGCTGGCCACCCCCAGCCAGGCGATGTCCATGCCCCGCCACAGCACCAGCGCCGCGGCCAGGGCGTTGACCAGGGCCCCCAGCACCGCGATGGCGTTGACCTCGTCCTGGCGCAGCAGGCCCTGCAGGGTCTGGGTGTAGACGTTGCCGGTCTGCAGCACGGCGAAGGACAGCAGGCAGAGCCCGGACAGCAGCTCAAGGTCCCGGGCGGCGTAGGCCGTGGTCTTGAAGATCAGCGGGACCAGCCAGGGCAGGGCCGGCAGCACCAGGACCAGCAGGCCGAAGCTGAAGGCGAAGAGGATCTGCACGCCCGCGTTCACCATGGGCGCCAGTTCCGCGCGCCGCCCCGTGGCCAGGAGCTCGGCCGTGTACTTCACCACCGCGGCGTTGGTGTTGAGGTCCACCAGGCCCATGTAGGAGCCCAGGGAAAATGCGATGACCCAGACGCCGTAGCCCTCGGCCCCGAGGTGCCGGACCAGCATCGCGATCAGCGCGGCCTGGATGGCCGCGTTGGCCACCTTGCCCACGGCGAAGGTCGTCAGATGGCGGACGTAGCGGTCCAGGCGCCCGCTCATGCCCGGCCCCCGTCCAGGGACGCGTAGAGCGCCATCAGGCCGCGTCCGTGCCCGGCCCAGTCCAGGCCGCGCGCCGCGGCCAGGTTCACGCGCCCCAGGCTGCGGCGCAGGGGCGCCGAAGCGAGCAAGGCGCCCCAGGCGCGGCCCCAATCCGTGGCCGCGGCCCCGTCCGCCAGCACCTGTTCCTTGCGCCGGGAGCGGATGATCTCCGAGGCCCCCGCGGCCTCCGGCACCAGCACGGGCAGGCCGCAGGCCATGGCTTCGCTGATGACCATGCCGAAGGGCTCATAGCGGGTGGGAAAGACGAAAAGCTCGCAGGCCTGGAACCAGGGCGCCACGTCCGCCTGGCGGCCCGCGAAGCGGACGCGCTCCCCCAGGCCCCGGTCGCGGGCCAGTGCGCGGAAGTGCCCGCCTTCGAGGACGTCTTCGCCCAGCACCAGCAGGCGGGCCTGGGGCAGCTCGCGCATGGCATCAAGGAGCAGGTCCAGCCCCTTGCGCCGCCAGTTCCATCCGCAGAAGAGGCTCCACGGGCCCTGGTCCAGGCCCAGCGACTTGCGCAGGCGGAGCCGCGCGGCCGGGGC
The DNA here is from genome assembly GCA_035485275.1 of bacterium. Lineage (GTDB taxonomy): Bacteria > Oederibacteriota > JAJYGY01 > JAJYGY01 > DAIDJD01 > DAIDJD01. The sequence continues at coordinate 142,126 of DATHOE010000012.1, read as the reverse complement.
CAGGGGCTTGAACATGGAGTGGTCGACCCCGTAATACAGGATCTCGGTGGGCTCCGCCTCGCGCGGATAGCACTCCTTCAACTCCTTGGCGATGCTCCGCGAAATCGCGACGCGCACACGGGCTTGGCGGTAGGTGCGGTCGGACAGGGCCACGCTCAGGGGAGGCAGGCCCTTGAGCCAGGCGCTGCAGCGGCGCCAGCCCGGGGCCGGCGGGTCCATGGCCACGGCCCGGCGGTGCACGCTGTGCGCGGTTGCCAGGTCGGCCCGGCCCAGGTAGACGGTGTGGGCGTGGACCAGGTCAAAAGGCCCATGGGCCGCCACCGCCGCGGGCGCCCTCAGGGCGAAGAAAAACAGGCGCGCGATCCAGGGATGGGCGGGGAGCGGGACGCGGTGCAGGAAGACCCCGGGCAGGGGCGAAGCGCCCGCCTCCTCCACGTTCCCGGCGAACACGTGCACCTCGACGCCCGCGCCGGCCAGGGCCTCGGCCTCGGCCCAGACGCAGCGTTCGATGCCCCCTTGGCGGTGCCAGGCCAGGCTGACCAGGGCCACCCGGCGCCTCGCGCGCGTGGACAGGGACGCCGCCTTCCTCGCGCGCCCGCTAATAGGCCCCCCGCGAGAAGAGCAGGGCCGGCACCGTGCGCAGCAGGAGGCTCAGGTCGAGCCCCAGGGACCACTCGTCGATGTAGCGCAGGTCCAGGCGCATCCACTGCTCGAAGCTCAGCTTGTTGCGACCCATGACCTGCCAGTAGCAGGTCAGGCCCGGCTTGACCGAGCTGCGGCGCCGGGCCCAATGCGGCACCTTGCGCGCCTCGTAGTTGGCCAGGGGGCGCGGCCCGACCAGGGACATCTCCCCGCGCAGGACGTTGAAGAACTGGGGCAGCTCGTCGAGGGTGCTGCGGCGCAGGAAGCGCCCCAGGGGCGTGACGCGGGGGTCGTCCTTGACCTTGAAGACCGGGCCGTCCATCTCGTTGGCCCCGCCCAGGCCGGATTGCAGGCCGCGCGCGCCCTGGACCATGGTGCGGAACTTGTACAAAAAGAAAACGCGCCCCTTGAGCCCGGCGCGTTTCTGCACGAAGAAGATGGGCCAGCCGCTGGAGAGCAGGACGCCCACGGATATGGCCAGGAGCAGGGGGCTCAGGAGCAGCAGCGCGAGCAGCGCGGCCGTGCGGTCGAAGATCCCCTTGGCCATGAGGCTGTAGGGATTGCGGCTGTCCTGGCGCGCCACCAGGCAGAGGTCCGCGCCCAGGCGCTCCACCGAGGCCCCGGCGCCGAAGGCCGCGTCGAGCAGGACCCGCACGGGCACGCCCGCCAGGCCCGCGGTCTCCAGGGTGCGGCGCAGGGCCGCGACATGCTGGGGCGCTGCCGCGAAGACCAGTTCGTCCACCACGCGCGTGCGCAGCACCTCCTCGAGGTCGTCGAGCTTGCCCAGGGAGCGCGGCCCGGCCGAACGCTCATGGGCGGATACCAGCCCCAAGGCCCCGGCCACGCGGTAGCCCCATTCCGGGTGCGCCTCGTAGACCGCCAGCGCCCGCTTCAGCTCGGCGCCCTCGCCCACCAGGATCACGCTCAGCGTGTTGAAGCCCAGGCGGCGCATGCCCCGCAGGGCCCGCAGCTCGGACCACTTGCTCATGCCCAGGGCGAACCAGCACAGGAGCATGTAGACGCCCAGGAACTTGCGCGAGACGTAGCCGATCTTGGCCACGAAGAGCCCCAGCACGAACACGGCCAGCATGAGCGCGCCGACCTTGGCCACGGACCAGAGGGCCCCCGCCAGGCCCACGCGGCGGGTGTCGCGGTCGTAGGCGCCGGAGGCCAGGAAGGCGAAGGCCCAGCACAGGGTCAGGTAGGCCGGCAGGCGGAAGAGGTAGTCCGAATGCCAGGTGATCTCCAGGCCCAGCGGATTGCCGCAGCAGGTGGCGCTCAGCCTGAGCAGGGCGTAGGCCGCGACCACCAGGCCCAGGTCGAAGGCCAGGCGCAGGATCTTGAAGAGGCGGCGCCGGTCGCTGGTCACGGGCGGGCCGCCTTGCCCAGCCGGTCCGCCGCCAGGGCCAGGCCGACCACGAACCAGAGCGTGAAGGAGGACTGCACGGAGCCCAGGTTGTATTCGGTCATGCCGTGGACGAAGAAGGCGAGCAGGGCGCAGGCCATGCCCAGCCCCGTGCCGCGCGCCAGGGCGCTGGCGCCGTCCAGGCGCTTGCGCAGGCCGGCCAGGACCAGGCCCGCGAAAAAGACAGCGGCCAGGCAGAGCCCTGGCAGGCCGTACATGACCGCCAGCTGCAGGGGCACGTCGTGCAGGTGCCCCACTTCCTTGTTGGTGTCCGTGGCCGCGTGCTCGACGTTGTACCAATGCACGGCTTCGGGGCTGCGGTACTGGAGGAAATAACCGGTGACGTGCTCCGTGGTCCCCTTCGGCCCGGGGCGGTCGAAGCTGGAGAGGCTGTCCCCGATCCCCAGCAGGGGATGGTCATGCAGGATGCCCAGGCCGGCCTGGGCCATGAAGATGCGTTCGCGGTTGCTGTCGTTGTTCAGGTCGCCCACGGACTTGAGGCGCCGGGAGAAGACCGAGTTCGGAAAAAGGAGATAGGCGAGGGCCAGCACGGCCACGAACGCGAGGCCCAGGCGCGGGCGCCGCCACAGGCACAGGACCGCCAGCCCCAAGGCCGCGGCGATCCAGGCGCCGCGGGTCATGGTCAGGATGAGGCCAAGGACCATGGAGCCGATGCAGGCGAAGACCGCGGGCCGCCTCCAGGCGGGGTCCTCCATGGCCAGGCCGCTGAAAAAGAGGATGAGCAGGGTGTCGCAGCCCGCCAGGACCATGTAGCCCCCGGAGCCCGCGCGGGCGCGCCACTCCACGTCCTCGACCCAGTGGTAGGCCACCGCGGGCCAGGCTTCGCCCTTGGCCCAGGCCAGGAAGGGTTGGGACCCGAACCAGAGGGCCGCGCCGAGGTTCACCAGGGCCGCGCCCACCAGCAGGGCGCCCAGCAGGCCGCGCAATTGGCGCTCGTCCTCCACCGCGTCGGCCACGCACCAGGTCACCATGGCGAGGAGCCATTTCTTCCAGGTGTCCAGGGAATGCGCCTGGTTCGGCGCCAGGCAGGACGCCAGCAGGGCCCAGGCCATGAAGGCCACCCAGACCCAGCCCCAGGCCGGGAAGCTGGGCCTCCTCTTCTCCACCCAGAGGCGCCGCAGCAGCCAGGCGGCCAGGGCCACGAAAAAGACGTTCTGCATGGCGATGGAAAGCGTGGTGACCAGGGCGAAGGCCCAGAGTCCCGAAGCGGTGACGGCCTTCAGACGGCGATCGAGCGTCTCGTTCAAGTCCGCCTCTTGCGCGGGGGGGCGCCGGCCTTCAGGAGGCCCTGCGCTTGGAGGAGCACTTCTCTCGGGGAAACGGCGCGCATGCAGGCCTGGTCGTAGGGGCACTCGCTGCGCTCGCAGGGCGCGCAGGGGAAGCCCTCGGCCGTCAGCACCCGCACCTTGGGGCCCTTGGGCGCCCAGCGCGCGGCCTCATTGGCCGCGGAAAAAACCACCACCAGGGGCCGGCCCTGGATCGCGGCCAGATGGGCCACGCCCGTGTTCACGGCCAGGACCAGGCGGGCCTCGCCCACCAGGGCCGCGAGGGTCGCCATGCTCAGGCGCCCCGCGGCGACGGCCACCGGGCGCTTCACGCGGGCGGCGATGGCCCGCATGGCCGCGGCCTCCCCGTCGGAACCGAGCAGGGCCACCGGGGCGGCGGAGGGCAGGCCTCGCAGCACCGCGGCCCAGGCCTCGGGCGTCCAGAGCCGCGACGGCGCGCCGCCGCCGGCCTGGACCAGAATCGGCGTGGCCCCCAGTTTCAGGGATTTCGACAGGGCCGCGGCCTCGCGCAGGGACGCCGCCGGCAGCTTGAGGTAGGGGGCGCTTCCCTGTTCCGCGGGCGCCAGGCCCACCTGGTCGAGAAGGGAGAGGCTCTGCTGGGCCTCCTGCATGCCCGCGAACCAGCGCACCGGATGGCTCAGCAAAAACCCGCCGGCCGTGACCGCCTGCCCGGCCCGCACCGGGATGCCGGACAGGCGTAGTGCCAGGAGATGGCGCAGCTCGCCGCGCAACTCGAAGGCCGCGTCATAGTTCCCGGCCCGCAGCCCCCGGCCCAGGGCGCCGATGCTGGCCCAGGGCCAGTCCTCGCGCCGCGGACGCGCGAACCAGGGCGCTTCCGCCACATGCACCGCGTCCGCGTCCGCGAACAGGGCCCCCAGGTCGCGGCCCCAGGGCCCCACCCACAAATCGATCTTCGCCTGGGGCAGGGCCAGCCTCAGGCGCCGCAGGGCGGGCAGGGCCAGCACCAGGTCGCCCAGGTGGTCCAGGCGGATAAGGGCCACCCGGCGCACGCGGCTCCAGTCCACGGCCGGCGGCCGGCGCCCCAGGATGAGGCCTCCGACGAGGTCCAGGGCCCTGGCGCCCGCGCGCTTGGCGCGGGATGGATAGACATAGGGGTCGGGTGGACGGACCCGCAAACGGGCGGCGTCCGCGGGCAGGGCGGACACGAGGGCCGCGCGCGCGGAGCCGGCCAGGTCCTCAGGCGGCATAGAAACGCCGGACGGCGTCCGCGACGGCGGCGAGCTGGCCGGCGCTCATTTCGGGAAAAAAGGGCAGGGACAGGACTTCGGCCGCGGCCCTTTCGGCCTCGGGCAATTTGGGCGCGCGGGCCGCGTAGGGGCCCTGCTGGTGCATGCAGACGGGGTAAAACACGGAACTGGCCACGCCGTTGAGGGCCAGGTGCTCCCGCAGCGCCTCGCGCTTCCCTTCCGGCACCCGCACGGTGTACTGGTGCCACGCGTCCCCGGGCGCCTGCGCCGGGAGCCCCAGGGGCAGGCCCTTCAGCAGCCTGCCGTAGGAAAGGGCGTGGCGGCGGCGCGCCGCGACCCAGCGGTCCAGCTTCGGCAGCTTGCGCCGCAGCACCGCGGCCTGGAGCTCGTCGAGCCGGCTGTTGTAGCCGATCTCCGTGTGCACATAGCGCTTGGGGCTGCCGTGCTCGCGCAGGCGGCGGGCCAGGGCGGCCAGGTCCGCGTCGTCCGTGGCCAGGGCGCCGGCGTCGCCGGCCGCGGAAAGGTTCTTGGTGGGGTAGAAGCTGATGGCCGAGGCCAGGCCCCGCACCAGGGGCCCGGGCTTGCCCGCGCGGGAGGCGCCCAGGCTCTGGCAGGCGTCCTCGATCACCGCCAGGTCCCCGCGGCCGGCCTTCCTGAGGCGGGCCTTCAGGCCGTCCACGTCGAACACGCGGCCGAAGAGGTGCACGGGCAGGACCGCCTTGCAGCGGGGGCCCAGGCGCTTCATGGCCTCGCCCGTGTCCAGCAGGAAGGAGTCCGCGACGATGTCGCAGAAGACCGGGGCCGCGCCCACCAGGCTGACCGCCTCGGCCGTGGCGAAGAAGCTGAAGGCCGGCACGATGACCTCGTCCCCCGGCCCGACGCCCGCGGCGCGCAGGGCCAGCACCAGGGCGTCGGTGCCGCTGTTGCAGCCAACCACGAACTTCACGCCCAGGTGGGCGGCCAGCTCGGCCTCGAAGAGCCGCCCGTGCTCGCCGTTGATGTAGGCGCCCTGGTCGAGGATGCGCGCCCAATCCTTGAGGATGGCGGCCTTCAGCGGCCGCGCCTGGGCGGCCAGGTCGATCAGCGGGACCTTCACGCGCGCCTTCAAGAGCGACCCACGCCCTGGTAGGCGAAGCCGAGCTTCTTCACCTTGGCGGGGTCGTAGATGTTGCGCCCGTCCACGATGATGGGCGTCTTCATGGCCTTCTTGACCGCGGCCAGGTTGAGGTCCTTGAACTCGTTCCACTCGGTCAGGATCACCAGGCAGTGGGCCCCCCGGGCGGCGTCCATGGCGTCGCTGCACAGGCGCACGGCGGGCAGCAGGCGGTGGGCGTGCTCCATGGCGGCCGGGTCGAAGGCGCGCACGCGCGCGCCCTTCTCGATCAGCCCGCGGCAGAGGTCGATGCTGACGGCGTCGCGCATGTCGTCGGTGTTGGCCTTGAAGGCCAGGCCGAGCACCGCGAAGGTCTTGCCCTCGAAGGTGCCCACCAGCTTCTTGATGCGCGCCAGCATGCCGCGCTTCTGCAGCTCGTTGACCGCCATGACGCTCTTCAGGATCTGGAAGCCGTAGCCCTCCTTCTCCGCGATCTGGACCAGGGCGCTGACGTCCTTGGGGAAGCAGCTGCCGCCGTATCCGGCGCCGGCGTTGAGGAAGGCGGCGCCGATGCGCTTGTCCAGGCCCATGCCGTCGGCCACCTGGGAGACGTCCGCGTCCACGCGCTCGCACAGGTTGGCGATCTCGTTGATGAAGCTGATCTTGGTGGCGAGGAAGGCGTTGCTGGCGTACTTGATCATCTCCGCCGAGCGCAGGTCGGTGATCATCTTCTCGCCGGGCAGGTTCTGGAACAGCTCGGCCACCTTGTCGGCCGGCCGGCGGTCGGCGCAGCCGATGACGATGCGGTCGGGGTTCATGAAGTCGTGCAGGGCGGAGCCCTCGCGCAGGAACTCGGGGCAGGACACCACCGCCACGCGGTGCTTGGCCTTGCGGTGCTCGATCTCCTCCTCGATCAGGCTGGCGACCATGTCGCCCATGCCCACGGGCACCGTGCTCTTGTCCACGACGATGAGCTCCCCGGCGCAGTGGCGGCCGATGCCGCGGGCGACCTCCTTGACGTAGTCCAGGTTGGCCTCGCCGCTGGACATGCTGGGCGTGCCCACGGCGATGAAGGCCACCTCGGCCCCGGCCAGGCCGGTCTTCAGGTCGGTGGTGAAGACCAGGCGCTTGTCCTTGTGGTTGCGCCGCACCATCTCCTCGAGCCCCGGCTCGTAGATGGGGATGTGGCCCTGCTTCAGGCCGGCGATCTTCTTCTTGTCCGTGTCCACGCACACGACATGGTTGCCCAGGTCGGCGAAACAGGTCGCCGTGACCAAGCCCACATAGCCGACCCCGATCACACAAAGTTCCAAGAGAGCCTCTAAAAAGACGGGAAGCGCGGCGCCGGAGCGCCTATGCCTGCCGGATTATAGCGGAGCCCGCCAGCGCCCTCAAGGCGCTCAGTACCCGTACTGGGCGGGGTTGAACAGTTCGTCGTTGAGCTGGTTGGTGTCGAATTTCACGCCCGGCGCCGCCGACAGGCTGATGGAGAAGCCGTACTGCCAGCCGGCGGTCAGGTTCTGGTGGGCATAGAGCTGCAGCTCGATGCAGTTGAAGTCGCGGTCCAGGGTGTAGGCCTGCTCGTTCACGCGCCGGTTCACCAGGTCCAGCTGCTCGTAGTAGCTGACCTTCCACTTCGGCCCCAGCACCAGGGAGTTGCGCAGGCCGGCGAAGAGCTGGTCGGGCGTGATGCGGGGGTCCTGGTAGGCGAATTCGTAGGGGGCCGTGGCGTCCTGCGGGTCCTCCACCTGCTCGACCGTGTTGTTGACCCAGTCCACGGTCAGGTTGGCCTGCCAGAGCTTCCTGGGGTCGTTGATGTTGTAGGCGGCGTCCACGGTCTTGAAGACCGCGTCGGGCACGTCGAAGCCCGTGGACAGGGTGGCGGAATGGTCCCCGCCTGGCGCCCAGGAGGACTGCAGGTAGAACAGGCTCAGGCGCTCCAGGGCGTTGTCCGTCAGCCAGGGCCGCATGTCGTAGCTCTCGTCGAGCAGGACGCTCAGGGGCTTGGTCAGCTGGGCCTGCATCTTCCACTCGAGCTGGTTGAGCTGCTCGCCGCTCCACAGCAGGCCGGCCACGGGCGCCAGCTCGCGCTGGTAGCTGTAGATCAGGTCGGTGACCACGCCCGGCCGCAGGCGGGCCTGCAGGTCGAAGCTGCTGTCGTAGCCGGCCAGGATGGCGCCCCAGGAGGGCGTGACGGGCGTGCCGGTGACGCCCTGCGGCACGGTGCCTTCGGCCTTCACCCAGCCGGTGTTCAGGCCCAGCGTGCCGTTGAGGGCCAGGCCGCGGCGGATGGGGAAGGTGTCGCTGATCGTGGGCGACAGCGTGACTCCGTCGAGGAAGTAGTTCTGGTAGGGCGCGTAGGCCACCACCGGGGTGCCGGAGATGTTCTCCAGCACCTGGGGCGTCACCAGGCTTCGCCCCGCGCTGGAGGAGAAGCCCCATTCCACCAGGCTGCCGTAGCGCAGGGGCGTGGGCGGGATGTTGAAGGTGGCGCTGGGCAGCAGCTCCTGCGAGGTCACGGTCTGGGTGACGTTCTGCACGCTGGAGGAGCCGCTGGGCAGGGTCTCCAGGACCACGGTCTTCGAGGCCTGGATGGACCAGTTGTAGCCCTTCTGCACGGACTGCAGGTCCACGAAGTCGCGCTGCTGGTAGGTGTCGACCTGGTTGATGTTGAAGATCTGGTTGAAGTCCGGGTTGCTGAGCAGGTCCACGTTGGCCATCAGCGTCAGGCCGGTGCCCAGGACCTGCTTGTGGGTCAGATTCAGGCTGTAGTTCACGGGCGGCAGGCTGGAGTCCTTGACGTTGTTGTTGTAGTAGCCCGCGACCGTGCCTTCCCCGCCCCAGAACTTGTAGTGCTGGCCCAGGCCGTAGCCGTTGCCCACGTTCTCCATCCAGTCGTAGCGCACCGTGCCGTACTCCCCGTCGTCGAGGAAGTAGTTGTAGCCCAGCCCCAGGTAGCTCCCCAGGTAGGTGGAATAGCCCGGCTTGATCTCGATGGGCGCCCGGGGGTCCTTGAGGCTCTTGGAGAAGTAGGGGACGTAGAAGACCGGCACCCGGCCGGTGTAGAACCACACGCCCCAGGCCCACAGCTTGTCGCCGGCCTTCATCTTCAGGGTCTTGGCCCAGATGCGCCACATGGGGTTCTCCTGCAGGCAGCTGGTGCATTCGCAGCCGTGCAGGACCACCACGTTGCCCGGCAGGATGTCGGCCCCGCCGCAGGCCGCGGTCCAGGGCGCCTGGGCGTAGACGATGTCCTCGGCCTGGCCCGTGCGGCTGACCTGGTTCATGGCGAGGCGCTGGGCCCACAGGGTGTTGCCCGAGGCGTCGGCCACGACCACGTCGCCCTCGGCCCGCAGGGTGCCCTGCTTCATGTCATACCAGAGGCGCTCGGCGTGCACCTGGGTGTCGCCGCTGACCAGGACCACGTTGCCCTCGGCCAGCAGGGTCTCGTTGTCCTGGTTGAAGTGCACGGTGCGTCCCTGGATGGAGATGGGCTGCTTCTCGTCGAATTTCCCGCCCTGGAGCAGGGCTTTGGTCCCGGGTTTTTTCGCGTCCGCGGCGTCGGAGGGGGCGCCCGTGGGCGAGAGCGCCGCCGGGGCCGGGGTCGCGCCGGAGGCGCGCAGCTGGGCGGCCGGAGCCAGGGCCGTCAGGCCGAGAAGGAGGGCCGAGCAAAGCTTCCGCATAAAAAAGAAAGGCGTCCCTTCCGCTGAAGGGACGCCTCCGGCCGGTCCGTGAACAGCGTCAATAAATGGTCTCACCGGATGTCGGGTTGAACAGGTGGGCCTTGCTCATGTCGAACACCAGCTCGATGTCGGTATTGACCTCGACCTGGTCCTGGGTGTCGAAGCGGGCCACCAGGGGGGTCTTGCCCGTGGTCAGGTAGATGTAGCTTTCCGAGCCCATGGGCTCCACCACTTCCACCGAGGCCGTCAGGGTGTTGTCGGGGCTGGCGTTGGCGGCGTAGACCTTGTCGTAGATGTCCTCGGGGCGTATCCCTAAGATCACGTCGGCGTTGGACTCGCCCAGGGCAGCCGCCATGTCGTCGGTCAGCTTGATCTGGAAGTTGTCCTCGTTGAAGAACAGCCCGTTGCTGCGCCGCACCAGGCTGCCCTCGATGAAGTTCATGCTGGGGCTGCCGATGAAGCTGGCCACGAAGCGGTTGGCCGGCTTCTCGTAGAGACCCAGGGGGTCGGCGATCTGCTGGACCACGCCGTCCTTCATCACCACGATGCGGTCGGCCATGGTCATGGCCTCGACCTGGTCGTGGGTCACGTAGATCATGGTCGCCTGCAGGCGGGTGTGGAGCTTGCTGATCTCGGCGCGCATCTGCACGCGCATCTTGGCGTCGAGGTTGGACAGGGGCTCGTCGAAGAGGAAGACCTTGGGCTTGCGCACGATGGCGCGGCCCAGGGCCACGCGCTGGCGCTGGCCGCCGGAGAGCTGCTTGGGCTTGCGCACCAGGAACTCCTCGATGCCCAGGATCTCCGCCGCCTCGTGCACCCGCTGCTTGATCTCCTGCTTGGGGTACTTGCGCAGCTTGAGGCCGAAGGCCATGTTCTCGTACACCGTCATATGGGGATAGAGGGCGTAGTTCTGGAACACCATGGCGATGTCGCGGTCCTTGGGGGGGACGTCGTTCACCAGCACGTCGTCGATCCACATCTCGCCGGAGCTGAGCTCCTCCAAACCGGCGACCATGCGCAGGGTGGTGGACTTGCCGCAGCCCGAAGGCCCCACCAGAATCAGAAATTCCTTGTCTTCACAGGTGACGTTGACGTTGTTGACGGCCACCGCGCCGTTGGAATAAACCTTGGACACGTTCTTTAGGACGACCTTTGCCACGGTACGCTCCCGAAAAAAGCCTTCCAACCGTGCCTTCCCTTATGGCGGGACAAGAGCCCCCGCTTTCACGGCACCGCTGCCGGGAAAAGGATAGTTGGACAAAGGATTTTACTGTTTGAAACGGCTTTTCGTCAACGAACTCGACGCCTTTTAAGCAGCGCTCCCATGCTGTAAAGGGAGCCCGCCGCCACCACCAAACCGCGCTTGCCGGCCCAGGATCGGGCCGCGGACAGGGCCAAAGGCAGGCTTTTCCTGGTTTCAGCCCGGCAGCCCCTGGCCCTGAGCCAGGCGGCCAGTTCCTCGGCGCCCAAACCGCGCTCATCCGGCGGCTTCGCCAAGAAAAAGCGGTCCACCCAGGGTTTCCACGTCGAAAACATGCGTTTCCAATCCTTGTCCTTCAGGACCCCAGCCACCATGGCGCAGCGGGCGAAGGCCCGGCGGCTGCGCAGCCCCCGCACGTAGGCGGCCAGCACCTTGGCCCCGGCGGGGTTGTGGGCGCCGTCGGCCAGGGTCAAGGGCGCCCTGGACAGGACCTGCAAGCGGCCCGGCCAATCCGCCCGGGCCAGTCCTTTGGCCACCACCGCATCGTCCAGGCCCAGGGGCTTGGCCAGGATTTTGCAAACCGCCAGGCAGCAGGCCAGGTTTTCATGCTGGTGCTCGCCGAGCAAAGGCAGGCTCAGGCTGTGCCTGGAACCCAGGTGCAGGAGTTCCACCTTTTGAAATTGTTTCTCTGCCTGCTCGCTCCAGGAGAGGACCTTCCAGTCCCTGCTTGGACGCAAAGCCAGGCAGGCTGTTTTGGAGCCCGGGCCCTGGACCCGCCGGAAGCGGCGCAGGATGACCGCGCGGGCCCGGCCTTGGGCCGCCGTGACCAGGGGGCTGCTCTTTTTGATGATGCCGGCTTTTTCAAAGGCGATGGCGGCTTCGGTTGAACCCAATATCTGCGTGTGTTCCAGGGAGATGTTGGTGATGACCGTCATGAGGGGATGCACGCAGACGTTGGTGCTGTCCAAACGGCCGCCCAGGCCCGTCTCCAAGACCAGCACGTCCACGCGCTTCAAGCGGAAGAACAAAAAGGCCAGGACCGTGATCGCTTCAAAATAGGTGGCCGGGCCTTCGGGCCGCGTGGCCTGGATGGCCAGGGCCCGCCACAGCGGTCCGGCCGCCTTCAGCAGGCCGGCGTCCGAGGCCGGGGCGCCCTTCACGCGGAAGCGCTCGTTGAAGCGCACCAGGTGGGGCGAGGTGTAGAGGCCCGTGTTGAGGCCTTTCGCCAGCAGCACGCTCTCGAGCATGCGGCAGACGCTGCCCTTGCCGTTGGTGCCCGCCACGTGGATGACCTTGAGCCCGCGTTCGGGGTTGCCCAGCAGCTTCAGGAGCGAGCGCGTCCGCCCCAGGCCCGGGATGATGGCGGGCGAGGTGCGGGCGGCTAGGCGCGCGGCGAGGCTGGCGGGCTCGTCCATCGCAACCGCTAAAGCAGCCCGGCGTAGAGTTCCTTGGTGCGCCGGGCGATGGAGGCCCAGCCGAAGTGTTCCTCCACGCGGCGGCGCCCGGCCAGTCCCATGGCCCTGGCCTCCGCCGGGTTCTTGAGCAGGCGGCGCACCGCCCCGGAGATCCGCGCCGGTGCGCCGGCCTCGACCAGGAGCCCGGTCTCGCCCTCGACCACGATCTCGACGATGCCGCCCACGGCCGAGGCGATGACCGGCGCCTCGCAGGCCATGGCCTCGAGGTTGATGATGCCGAAGGGCTCGTATATGGAGGGGCAGATGAAGGCGCGGGCCCCGCTGTAGAGCTGGGCGGCCTCGTCCTCGGACAGCATCTTGTTGATGTGCAGGACGTTCTTCGCGGTTTTAAGCTTCTCCGTGATCAGGGCCTCGTAGTCCTTGGTGTCGGCGCCGCCCATGACCATCACCACATGGCAGGGGATGTCCGCGGCCGCGTCCACCAGGTGCTCCACGCCCTTCTGCTGGGTGCAGCGCCCCAGGAAGAGCACATAGTCGTCCGCGATGCCCCAGGCGGATTTGAGGGCCGGGCTGAGGGGCCGCTTGGTCCACAGCTCCAGGTCGATGCCGTTGTGGATGACCTCGACCTTGTCCGCCGGGATCTTGAAGTGTTCGAGGATGTCGGCCTTCATCTGCTTGGAGACCGCCACCACCTTGTCCGCGGCCTCGATGCTGGTCCTCTCGATCCAGGCGCTCAGCGCGTAGCCGGACCCAAGCTGCTCCTCTTTCCAGGGGCGCAGGGGCTCCAGGCTGTGGCAGGTGGCGACGAAGGGCACGCCATAGAGGGTCTTGGCCAGCAGGCCGGCGAAGTGGGCGTACCAGGTGTGGCTGTGCACCACGTCCGCGTCCAGGGCTTCGCACTGCGACAGGAGGTTCACGGAAAGGGTCTCCAGCACCGGCGCGAACTTGGGGCCGCCGTGCAGCTCCTTCCAGGGCGCGTAGCCCTTCACCCGCAGGCCCGGGTCCCGGGCGTCCTGCTCCCCGAAGCAGCGGACGTCCACGTCCATGATTTTGGCCAGCTCTTTGGCCAGGAATTTGACGTGCACACCCGCGCCGCCGTACACATGGGGCGGATACTCGCGGGTGAATTGGGTGACTTTCACGGGGGGACCTCTGTGAACTTAGTGCCCGGGCGTGCCGATGGACATTTCCAGGATGGAGTCGAAGCCCTTCCCCCGGGCCAGGCGGTCCAGGACGGCGTGGTAGGCTTCGTCGTAGTTGGGGCCGTAGAAGATGCGCGGGGCCATGTGCTCGTTGAAGATGCGCTTCATCTCGCGGCGGGCCAGCAGGTCGCTGTTGTGGGCGGCCTTGAACTGCAGGTCCGCGAAGGGCGCGAAATGGGTCTCGGCGTCGTTTGAGCTGAAGGCCTGCGGCGCCCCCGCGGCCGGGGCCGGACCCAGGCGGTAGATCTGGACCGGGGCCTCGGGGCTGAGGAAGACGTTGATCTCGCGACCGGTCCAGACATAGGAGCGCCCGGTGAGCAGCTCCGCGGCCGCGTAGCGGTGGTCCAGGCCCATCCTCTCGATGGGGACCGTGACGCGCGAGCTGCGCTGGGCCCAGGGGTCCAGGTTGACCGCGACCAGCACCGCGTTGGAGCGGTCCGGGCTGACCTTGGCGTAGGCGATGACGTGCTCGTCCGTGGAGCTGGCGAAGACCAGGTTGTCGAGGTAATGCAGCGCCGGGTTGGCGGCGCGGGCCTTGTTCAGCAGCGAGATGAAGTCCTTGATGTTGCCGGGGCGGTCCCAGTCCCAGACCTTGCACACGTATTTTTCGGAGTCGGCGTAGGATTCGCCGCCGACCAGGGCCCGGTTCTCGCAGAGCTCGAAGCCGGAATAGATGCCGTAGGTGGGGGCCAGGGTGGCCGCCAGGGCCGCGCGCTGGAGGAAGGCCGGGCGCCCGGCCTCCTGCAGGTTGCGCGGCAGGATGTCGGGGGTGTTGGCGAAGAAATTGGGGCGCAGGAAATCCTTCACATAGGTCTGGGTCAGGCGCGCCATGTACTCGATGATCTCGTCCCTGCGCACGCGCCAGGTGAAGTAGGTGTAGGACTGGGAGAAGCCGAGCTTGGCCAGGAGCTCCAGGCGCTCGTAGTAGGTGAAGGCCTCGGACAGGAAGACCGCGTCGGGGTGCTCGGCCTTCACGGCCTTGATGCACCAGGCCCAGAATTCGTCGGGCTTGGTGTGCGGGTTGTCGATGCGGAAGATGGAGACGCCCTGGCCGATCCAGAAGCTGAAGATGGCCTTCAGCTCGTTCCACATGGCCTCCCGGTCCTCGGGGTAGAAGTTCAGGAAGACCGTGTCCTCGTACTTCTTCGGGGGGTTCTCCGCGTACTTGATGGTGCCGTCGGGGTTGTGGAAGAACCAGCCGGGGTGCTCCTTGATCCAGGGGTGGTCGTAGGAGCAGGTCAGGGCGACGTCCAGCGCGATGCGGATGCCCAGCTTGGCGGCCTTGTCCACGAAGCGCTTGAAGTCTGCCAGGGTCCCGAGCTCGTGGTGCACGGCGGTGTGGCCGCCGTTCTCGTCGCCGATGGACCACACGCAGCCCGGGTCGCCGGGCTCGGCGTGCAGGCTGTTGTTGGGGCCCTTGCGGTTGGTGTGCCCGATGGGATGGATGGGGGCGAGGTAGATGACGTCGAAGCCCATGGCCTTGATGTCGGGCAGGCGCGCTTCGCAGTCCCTGAAGGTGCCGCTCTTGCCCTGCACCCGGCCCTGGGAGCGGGGGAACAATTCGTACCAGGCGCCGTAGCGGCCCACCACGGGCTCCACCACGACCTCCAGCTCGCGTCCGTACTCGAGGACCTTGGGGCGGGCGGCCCCGCTGTGGGCCTCCACGGTGTAGACGTAGGCGCCGCTGGCGGGAAAGCGGACCGCGCCGCGCCAGCGCCCGGGCAGGCCGCAGGCCTCCAGGGAAAACATGGGGGTCTTCTGCCATTGCGTTGCGGACGCGGCGCGGGTCTTCAGGAAAACCCCGGCCGCGCCCGGCGCGTCGACCTCCACGATGAAATCCCGGTCTGTTTCCGTCTTGGCAGGGTACTTACCGCCGTCTATCTCGGGGTACAGGTTGCGAAGCTCCATGCGGTAGATCCCTCACTCCGTGTGCGTGTCGTGTGCGTTCCTGGGGCCTGCCTGGGCCGGGATCAGGCTCAGAATTGGGCGCTGAGCAGGGTGGCCCGGGCGCCTTCGCCGTGGGGCATGATGCTGACCTGCGGGATGCCCAAGGCCAGCTGGTCATCCTGGTAGTTCAGCAGGGCCAGGCGCGGATGGAAGGGCCCCGGCATGATGACGACGCCGACGACCGTGACGACCACGCCCACGAGCATGACCACGCCGCCCGCCGTTACCTGCTGCTCGCCCTGGGTGTAGGAGGCGTAGCTGGCCTTGGACCAGTACTTGCCCTCGTAGTAGATGTTGTACTCTACGCCGCCGCTGTAGCCCGGGGACACCGTGTAGTCGGAGGAGGACTCGTTGCCGTAGCCGACCCCGAACTCGACCGCGCCCAGGGCGAGCCCGCAGACGCCGATCACGGTGGTGACGGCGCCCACGGTTTTCTGCGCCTGCCAGGACTGGTAGGCCTGGGCGTTTTCCTGGGCCAGGACCTGCTGCTGCTGGGCCCGGATGGCGGCCTGTTGCTGGGTCTCCGCCATGGCCTGCTGCCTCTGCTTCTTCTTGTCCAGCACCACCAGCAGCTTGCCGATGCGGGCCAGGACCTGGTCCTTGTCCGAGGCATTGGGCTCGGCGAAGAGGTACATGTTGAAGTCGCGGATGGCGTCACCGGGCAGGCCGCCCGCCTGCTCCATCACGGCCGTGTTGTAGTAGAGGTTGCCGTCCCAGGGCGCCATCAGGGTGGCCTTGTTGTAGGCGTCCACCGCGGCGCGGTAGTCGGCCGGGCTGGAGGCGGACTTGGCCAGGTAGACCGCCTTGCCTTCCAGGATCTGGACGTCCGCGGACTTCTGCGGGGGCGGGTTCAGGTGGCGGGCCAGCAGGATGATCCTGCGGCGCAGGTTGCGGTCGCCGGGGTTCTTCTGCAGCTGGGCCACGGCGCGCTCAAAATCCTTGCGCGCGCCCGCGAACACATGGGCGGCCGGCGCCAGGCCGACGCAGACCATGCAGAGCGTCAACAAACACTGCTTGTAGCTTTTCATCACTGACTCCGGGTGGGTTGTGTTTGGACGTCTCTGTCCGCGTGTGCGGAACTACTTCAACTGCAGGTCGTCGTTCGCGCCGCTGTCCGTGGAGGCGCTGGCTTCCTGGGCCCTTTCCTGGGGCTTTTCCGTGCTTTCCCTGGGCTTGGCGGCGGGTTGGGAGTCGTCCTTCAGGGCGCTGTCGGAGGCCGCGTCGTCCTTGAGCCCGCCGTCCGGGGCGGAGGCGCCGGGCGCCCCCTTCAGGTCGCCCAGGGCCTCCCGTTTCTCGGCCTCAAAGGCGCGCTGCTGCTTGGCCATGGCCAGGTTGTTGGCGATGCCGGCGTCGCCCGGGGTCTTGGCCAGGGCCATCTGGAATTCGAAAATGGCCATGCCGTATTTCCCCGCGTTCAGGTAGGCGAGGCCCTTGCTGTTGAGCTGCTGGGCGGCCATGGCCAGCCTCTGCTGGCGCCGGATCTCGGCCATCTGGGCGGGGCTCGGGCCCGCGGGACGGGGGGCGGGGGCGTTGGCGGCGTCCAGCACCGCCATGGCGCCCAGGCCCATCAGGCCCACGCCCAATTCCTGGGAGTTGTTGTTGACGATGCCCTGGGACAGCGCCTCGGCGGTGTCGTGCTGGAGCGCGGCGTTGGAATCGGCGAAACAGGCGGCCGGCAAAAACAGGCTTAAGGCGGGCAGGATTAGGGACGCAAAGGACGGCATGGCATTCCTGTGCTCGGGCCGGACAGGCTAAACGCCAAGATTATTGCATCGGCCTTTGCCAGTGGCAACTGCCCCTTAGGCCCGCGCCTCCGGGCCAGGGCTGCGGACCCAGGGCGTCCACAGCAGGGCCAGGCCGCCCAGGGCCAGGGCCGCGCCGGCGCTGAAGGCACAAGCCGGCCCCTGCCAGGCCCACAGGCCGCCGAAGAGCAGGCCGGCGGGCAGGGCCAGCAGGCCGGTGGTGAGGCCGAGCCAGCCGAAGCAGGTGGCCTTGAGGGCCTTGGGGGCCAGGGCGCCCACCAGGGCCTTCTGCGGCCCTTCGCTGAAACCGTGGAAGAGGCCGTAGGCGAGGAACAGGGCGACCATGGCGCGGACGCTGCCGGCGCGCGCGAAGGCGAGGTAGATGATCCCATACCAGGCCCAGCCCAGGCTGATGGCGGCGCGGGCCCCCAGGCGGTCGGCCAAGGGCCCCCCCAGAAGCGCGCCCAGGACCTTCACCACGGCGAAGGCGGACCACAGCAGGGCCAGGCCCCAGAGGGGCGCGCCCGCGGACTGGACCTTCAGGAGCAGGAAGAGGTCGCTGGCGTTGCCCAGGGTGAAGAGGGCGATGGGGATGAGTGCCGGAAGGATCTCGAGGGGCGGGATCCAGCTAAGGACCGGGGCTTTCTTGTCCGCTTTCGGGCCTTCCTCACGCACCAGGAAAAGCACCGCGGCGAAGGCCAAAGCGCCGGGCACGATGGCCAGCACCAGCACTTTGCGCGGATCTCCCGCGAAGAGGGCCAGCAGGGCCACGGCCGTGAGCGGGCCCAGCACCTGGCCGGCGTTGTCCATGGCGTCGTGGAAGCCGAAAACCCGCCCCCGCGTCTCCGGGGTCGCGGCGGCCTCGAGCAGGCTGTCGCGGGATGGCTTGCGCAGGCCCTTGCCCACGCGGTCCGCGGAGCGCACCGCCACCACCTGCCAGGGCGCGCCCGCCAGGCCGAAAAGGGGGCGCATCAGGCCGGAGAATCCGTAGCCGAAGAGCACCCAGGGCCGCCTTTGGCCGCTGCGGTCCGCCCTCCGCCCCGCGAAAAGCTGCAGCAGGGCCGCCACGGTGTCGGCCAGGCCGTCGATGAGCCCCAGGGCCACGGCCCCTCCGCCCAGGCCCGTGACCAGGGCCGGCAGAAGGGGCATGCCCATCTCCGTGCCCATGTCCGTGAGCAGGCTCACCAGGCCCAGGGCCAGGACCTGGCGGCCCAGCCAGGACCAGGGGGCGGGACTTCCTGGGGATTCAAGAGTTTTGATACGGCGTGCCAAAAATTTGCCTGTGTGGGGGAAGGCCTCTGCGTTTAAACTGGCCGCATGGAGCCTTCCGCGTTTTCAAACCTGAAAGTCTTCCTTTCTTTTGGCCCTTTTTTCAAGCCGCACCGCGAGCGCATCACGCGCTGGTTTCTCGTTTACGGCGCCTATTTCCTCGCCGGTATCCTGACGCCCTACGCCTTCAAAGTCTACATCGACGACGTCATCAACGCCTCCCCGGCCGACCCGCTGGTCAACGGCTTTTTCCTGCGCCTTGGCCTGCCCCAGGCCGCGGAGAGCCGCGTGTGGGTCTTCTGCGGCCTCTACCTTTGCTACGCCCTGGTGCTGCAGACCCTGAATTTCGTGGGGAACCTCGGCACCGCCCGCATCATCGAGGACGTGGTCGCCGAGCTGCGGGCGGTGGTCTTCGAGAAGCTCCACCGCGTGCAGCTGCGCTTCTTCGACCGGACCCTGAGCGGGGAGATCGTCAACCAGGTGACCACCGACACCCGCCAGCTGCTCAACCTCGTGGGCGGGGACCTGGTCAACGTGACGCTGTCGACCCTGATGGGCCTGGCCAGCCTGGCCATCCTGGCCTGCTGGAACCGCCAGCTGGCCGTCATCGTGGTGGCCTTCATCCCGGCCTACGCCTGGCTCTTCCACCGCTACCTGCCCCTGGTGCACCGGGCCGCCCGCCTATGGCGCCGGGCCGAGGACTATTTGTGGGGCAACTGGGGCGAGAAGCTCAAGGGCATGTCCGTGATCCAGGCCTTCGCGCGCGAACGCAGCGAGGCCCTCAAGCACTACGAGTTCGGCCACCGCTCCAGCGACACCTGGTACCGCATGTCCATGTTCGGCGTGGTGATGGGCAATTGGGGCGGCTTCACCGCCAACATCAGCTCGCACGCCGCCTACGCCGTGGGCTGCCTGCTGGTGTACAACGGGTCCTTGAGCCTGGGCGAGCTGGTGACCCTCTACCTCTTCATTAACTTCATCCTGGCGCCGGTGCAGGGGGCCTTCAACCTGGTCAACACCTGGCAGCAGTCCTCGGTCTCGGCCCAGCGCATCCAGTCCCTGCTGGCCGAGGTGGAGGAGGACGCGGACCGCGAGCGCAAGCGGCGGGTGGGGCGCCTCCAGGGCCGCATCGACATCGAGGATCTCGGCTTCCAGTACGAGCCCGGGAGGCCGGTGCTCAAAAGCCTCTCCTTGAGCGTCGAACCCGGGCAGAGCGTGGCCCTGGTCGGCCACACCGGCTGCGGAAAGACCACCCTGATCCAGCTCATCCAGGGCTTCTACCGGCCCCAGCAGGGGCGCCTGCTCCTCGACAACATCCCCATCGAGGAGCTGGACGCCCGCAGCCTGCGCCGAAACATCGGGGTGGTGCCCCAGGAGCTGACCCTTTTCCAGGACAGCCTCAGGGCCAACGTCGCCTACGGCCGGCCCGAGGCCACGGACGCGGAGCTGTGGACCGTCTTGGACGCGGCCCAGATCGGGGACTACGCGCGCTCCCTGCCGGAGGGGCTGGACACCCGCATCGGCGGATCCCAGGGTGTCCAGCCCTCTCGCGGCCAGGGCCAGCGCCTGGCCATCGCCCGCGCGCTCCTGATCGACCCCAGCCTGGTCATCCTCGACGAGGCCACCTCCTCGCTGGATTCCCTGGAGGAGGCGCGCCTGCAGGCCGCCATCGACCTGCTTCTGAAGGGCCGCACGGCCCTGGTCATCGCCCACCGCCTGTCCACCCTGGAGCGCTGCCACCGCATCGTGGTGATGGAGGGCGGCCGGATATTGGAACAGGGCCCCCCGGCCGCCCTGCTGGCCGATCCCGCCAGCGCCTACAGCCGCCTGCACCGCGCCCATTACTTCCGGGCGGACCCGTGAGCAGGAAATCCGGCTACTTCCTGCGCTACCTCAGGGAGATGGTCCTGCCGCACCCGGGGGCCATCGCCCTGCTGACCCTGAACGTGGTCCTGCGCGTGGGGCTGGGGCTGTGGTGGCCCTACGCCACCAAGGCCATGGTGGACGACGTGCTGCTGCCCTCCCTGGCCACCCACCTGGACCGCGGGACCCTGCTGGGAGGCGTCTTCCTCCTGGGCCGCTACAGCCTGCTCATCGGCGTGGGCCTGCTGGTCCTCATCCTCAATTTCTGGCTCTTCTACCTCTTCAACAAGCTGCTCAACCGCCTCATGGCCGTGGTGACCCAACAGGCGCGCACGCTCCTGGCGAACCGCCTGCTGCGCCAGTCGCAGGAATTCTACGACGCCTCCCACGCCGGGGTGCTGCTGACCGTGGCCCTGCAGGACCCCGCCAACCTGACCCAGCAGCTGTCCGCCAACATCATCAACGCCCTGGCCAACGCCCTGGTGGTGCTGGGCGGCTACGTGATCCTGGTCCACATGAGCGTTCCCCTTACCTGGGCCATCAGCGGGGTCTTCCCCCTGATGGTGGTCATCTTCTTCGCCATGCAACCGGCGATGCTCGACAGCAGCGAGACCAACCGCGAGAGCTGGGGCATCCTGATGGGCATGGTGTCGGAGAAGGTGAACGCCGCCCGGGTGATCCGCAGCTACGCCACCGAGGACATGGAGTCGGCCGCCTTCCGCAAGCGGGCCTTTTTCCACGCCGGCCTGAACATCCGCCAGACCCGCCTGCGGGCGCTGTACGGCTCGTTGAACGGCCTGTGCATCCACCTGGGCTACCTGTCCATCTTCGTGGTCGGCGGCATCCTGTACCTGCACGGCCGCACCACCCTCGGCACCCTGGTGGCCTTCAACGGATACTTCAACAGCCTCTATCCGGCGGTCATGCAGATCTGCAGCCTGCCCCAGCTCATCAGCGAGGCCAGCGGCTCCCTGACCAAGGTCTTCCAGCTGCTTGACCGGCCGCCATCCATCGTGAACCGGCCCGCGGCGCGGACCTTCGAGGGGCCGCTGAAGGACCTGCGCTTCGAGAAGGTCTGGTTCCGCTACGGCGCGGAATTCCCCTGGGCCTTGCGGGACCTGAGCCTGGAGCTGAAGGCCGGGGAGCAACTGGGCATCCTCGGGCCCAGCGGCGGCGGCAAGTCGACCCTCATGGCGCTCCTGCTGCGCTTCTACGACGTGGACCAGGGCCGCGTCCTGGTCAACGGCGTCGACGTGCGGGACTGGGACCTGCAGAGCCTGCGGCGCAGCTTCGGCCTGGTGCCCCAGGAGCCCATCCTCTTCTCCGGCGCCATCCGCGAGAACCTCTCCTTCCGCCACTCCCCCGCGGACGAGGCCGGGCTCTGGGAGGCCCTCAAGACCGCGGAGATGGCCGACTTCGTGCGGAGCCTTCCGCGGGGGCTGGACAGCGCTCTGGGGGAACGCGGGGTCTCCCTGTCCGGCGGCCAGCGCCAACGCCTGGCCCTGGCCCGGGCCCTGGTGGGCAAACCCGAGCTGCTGATCCTGGACAACTGCACCAGCGCGCTGGACGGCGAGACCGAGAAACGCATCCTCAACGCCCTGCGCGACACCCTGCGCGGACGCTCCGCCATCATCATCACGCACCGCGCCTCGGGGGTCCTGCATTGCGGCCGTCTGGCCGTGCTGGACGGCGGGCGCCTGGCCGAAAGCGGCACATCCCAGGAACTCCTTGATACGCCTGGCTATTTCAGGGAAATCTACACGCTGCAGACCCACGCGGCCCAATGATACAGGCATGTAAAAAATACAAAGGGCCTCTTTTTATCCTCGCGATTCGGCCCCACTAGGGCCACAATATCCATGGTTTTTTACGGACTCCGAACCCGCTGGTGGCGCGCTCGGGGCAGTCCGGGACCGAGAGAAGGAATACACGGAGGCTAGGCATGGGCGCGGTCAAGGGCAAGGTGAAATGGTTCAACGAACAGAAGGGTTTTGGCTTTCTGGAACAGCCGGGCGGAGCGGACGTCTTTGTCCACTTCTCGGCCATCAAGGCGAGCGGCTTCAAGACGCTGGCTGAAGGCCAGGCTGTGACCTTTGATGTGGAGCAGGGAGCCAAAGGCCCCCAGGCCCTGAACGTCGAGCCCATCAGCTGAGAAGACCTCAAAACTTCTAAGTCGAAAGACGGGGGGCCCGCGGGCCCCCCGTCTTTTTTTTCGGCCTGAATTCGGCGATAATCCACGCGCATTCCGCGCCTTCACCCGTAGCACAAAGGGAATCGATGACCAAGCGTCCGCGTCTCGGCACCACCTTCGCATGGTTAAAATTCTTCGTCCTCGGCTTCCTGCTGAGCCTGGGCCTCGGCCGGGCAGCCCAGGCCGGGACCGTCCCCTCCAGCGCCGAGGCCATCCCGGGCGGCATGTTCCGTTTCTGGCCCCAGGGAGCGGACAGAAGCCTTCCCTCCTTCGCCCTCAAGGATTCCTTCATCCAGGGCGAGCCCCTCACCGCGACCCCGGGCCTGCGGCCGGAATTCGTGCGGCACTTCTTCGGCGGCATCAGCGTGCATGTGCCCGTCCCCAAGGACTGGGACCTCTACGGCACGGGCGAGGTGGCCGGCGGCCTGCGGCGCAACGGCGCCCTGACCGAGGTCTGGAACACGGATTCCTACCACTACACGGCCGGCGCCAAGCAGCTCTATGAGGCGCATCCCTGGGTCCTGGCCGTGGCCAAGGACGGCAGCGCGGTGGGTATCCTGGCCGACAGCACCTGGAGGATGAACATCGATCTGAGCGAGGGGGTCACCTTCGACAGCAGCGGGCCGCCCTTCCCGGTCTACATCCTGCCCGGCGCCACCCCGCAGGAGGTCATGCGCAAGCTGGCCCTTCTGACCGGCAGCATCCCCCTGCCGCCCAAATGGGCCCTGGGCTACCACCAGTGCCGCTACTCCTACTTCCCCGACAGCCGGGTGCGGGAGATCGCGGCCGAGTTCCGCGCGCGCCGCATCCCCGCGGACGTGATCTGGCTCGACATCAACTACATGGACAAGTACAAGATCTTCACCTTCGACCCGCAGAGCTTCCCGGACCCGACCAAGCTCAACGCGGACCTGCACGCCGAAGGCTTCCACACGATCTGGATGATCGACCCGGGCGTGGGCGCCCAGCCCGGCTATTCCGTCTACGACCAGGGCACCAAGATGGACGCCTGGGTGAAGACCGCCGCCGGCGCCGCGTACCAGGGCAAGGTCTGGCCCGGGCCCTGCGTCTTCCCGGACTTCACCCGCACGGACGTGCGCGACTGGTGGGCCTCCCTGTACGGGCCCTTCCTGGCGCACGGCATCGACGGCGTGTGGAACGACATGAACGAGCCCTGCGTGTTCGTGAAGGACAAGACCATGCCGCTGGACAACCGCTTCGGCGGATACGGCGGCGGGCCGCACGCGCGCTTCCACAACGTCTACGGCATGCTCATGGTCAAGGCCACCCGCCAGGGCATCCAGCAGGCCCGGCCGGACAAGCGTCCCTTCGTGCTGTCCCGCGCCAACTTCATCGGCGGCCAGCGCTACGCCGCCGCCTGGACCGGCGACAACACCGCGGACTGGACCCATCTGGGCCTGTCCGTGCCCATGGTCCTGAACTTAGGGCTTTCCGGCCAGCCCTTCGCCGGCCCGGACATCGGCGGCTTCATCGGCAATGGCACGCCCAAGCTATTCGCCCGCTGGATGGGCATCGGGACCCTGCTGCCCTTCTGCCGCGCCCACGCCGACCGCCACGACACCAACAAGGAGCCCTGGGCCTTCGGCGCGGCCACGGAGGACACCTGCCGCCGGGCCATCGAACGCCGCTACCGCCTCATGCCCTACCTCTACACGGTCTTTGAGCAGGCCGCGTCCACGGGCCTGCCCGTGGCCCGTCCCCTCTTCTTCGCCGACCCCACGGACGCGAGCCTGCGCAGCGAGGACAGTTCCTTCCTCCTGGGCGGCGACCTGCTGGTGCAGACGCAGCCCTTTGAGGACCATACGGTCGAGCATCCCCTGCCCAAGGGCGACTGGAAGCTGCTGAGCTTCGAGTCCATGACGGACCCCGACCTGCCCGTGCTGCGCCTGCGGCCCGGGGCGCTCCTGCCCACCGGGCCGGTGGTGCAGAACACCGGGGTGAAGGTCTCCAAGCTCACGCTCTACGTGAACCTGGACCGCAAGGGGCACGCCGAAGGCTGGCTCTATGAGGATGCCGGGGACGGATACGGGTATGAGAAGGGCGACTATTCGCTGCGCAAGCTGGCCGTGCAGGAAACCAAGGGCCGGCCCGTCGTCACGGTGGAAAGCAAGGAGGGGACCTTCAAGGGCGTGACGCAGTGGACGGTGGTGGAACTCTAGGCTATTTCTTCGGCGGCTTCGCCGGAAGGGCGGCCGCTTTGTGCGCCGGCGGCGCCAGGGGCTCGGCCAGGTGGGGGTTCCAGAGCAGGCGCAGCTTCAGCCACCAGAGCGGCCGGTGCGGGTTCTGCTCCAGCAACTGGGCCAGGGCCAGCTTGACCAGGTGGCGCTGCTTGAAGACCAGGGCCTTGCCTTCGGGGATGCGCGGCAGGTCCGAGGCGTCCAGGAACTCCTCCTGGATCCAGCGGACCTTCTCCGAGTCCACGCCCTTGCCCACGATCATCAGGCTGCGCAGCTCGTAGATCATGCGCAGGTAGTGGCCCACGGCCTGGTCATGCGCCTTGGACTTCGCGGTGGGGTTCCAGGCCAGGTCCACCAGCGAAAGGCAGAAGGTCAGGAAGGCCGCCGCGGCCATGACCCAGCGGTAGCCGTCCGGGGGCAGGTCCAGGGTCCTCTGCAGGAAGTCCGAGGGGGTCAGGGTGAACAAGAGCAGGGCGGCCGAGAACAAGAGGGTGTAGAGGTTGAGGCGCTGGCCCCAGCCGAGATAATAGTCCCGCAGGTAGCTGTGGGAGGTGACCTGGAGGTCGGCCTTCATGCGCATGGCCTCCAGCTCCGCGCGCACCGGGTTCGTTTTTGGTTCGGACATGGGTCCTCAGATAGGCGGTTTTAACGATTCAGTGTCAGGCACGCGGGCGCATCCCCCACTGAATGCCCCTAAATCCAATTATATTCCCTCTAAAGCTTCAAACCAAGCCCCCAGCCAATCCTGCCGCGTCCTGGCCCACGATCAAGTCCCGCTCCCCGTTGCCGAGGTCCTGCACGGCCATCACGCCGGCGCCTTCCAGGGCTTTCGCGTCCACCAGGGCCGCGTCCCTCAAGGTCACCCGGATGCGGGTCGCGGCCACGGCCGCGGAGCGGCCGAGGTTGCCCTTGCCCCCGAGCGCGGCGAGGATGCGCCCGGCCTTGGCCGGGTCCGCCGCGACCGCCGCCGCGGAAGCGGGGGCCTTGGGCTTCCCTGCCACCGCGACGCCGTTTCCGTCGGCCTCAGGCCCGGCCTTCTTCAGGTAGATTTCCATGTCCGTCTTGAGGTTCTCCGAGGCCGGGCCGAACACGGCCTGCACCCCGTTGCCGATCCTCATCACACCGGCCGCGCCCAGGGCCTTCAGCCGGGCCTCGTCCACCAGGCCGGGGTCCTTCACCGCCACCCGCAAACGCGTGATGCAGGCGTCCAGGTTCGTGATGTTGTTGCGCCCGCCGAAGGCCAGCACCAGGCCCAGGGAGCGGCCCGCGTCGGAGCCCTCCGCGGACGCGTCCACGCTGTCGTCCTCCCGCCCCGGGGTCTTGAGGTCGAAATACTTGATGGCCCAGGTGAAGGACGCGTAGTAGATGGCGAAGTAGATCGGCCCGAGGATCAGCACCAGCCACCAGCGCTGGGCGAAGGTCCCGAACATGTTGAAGACCACGAAGTCGATGCAGCCCTGGGAGAAGGTGAAGCCCATGTGCATGCCCAGGGTGTTGGCGACGAACTGGGTGGAGGCGGCCAGGAAGGC
Source organism: bacterium (assembly GCA_035485275.1). GTDB lineage: Bacteria > Oederibacteriota > JAJYGY01 > JAJYGY01 > DAIDJD01 > DAIDJD01. The sequence continues at coordinate 116,231 of DATHOE010000012.1, read as the reverse complement.
GTGCATGACGTAGAGAAGCGGCGCCACGAACATGAAGGAGAACTCGATCGGCTCGGTGATGCCGGTCAGGAAGGAGGTCAGGGCCGCGGAGATCATGAGGCTGCCCACCTTGACCCGGTTCTCCGGCTTGGCGCAGCGCCACATGGCGATGGCCGCGCCGGGAAGGCCGAACATCTTGAACAGGAAGGCGCCCGACAATATCCCCGCGCTCGGGTCGCCGGCGAAGAAGCGGTTGATGTCGCCGTGCACGACCTTGCCCGTGGCGTCGGTGAAGCTGCCCATGGTGAAGAAGAAGGGCACGTTCCAGATGTGGTGCAGGCCGAAGGGCAGCAGCATGCGCTCCACGAAGCCGTAGACCGTGGCCGCGGTGCGGGGGTCGGAGTAGGCGGCCCAGGCGGAGAACTTGTTGATCCCGAACTGCACCGGGGGCCACACCACGGACAGGGCCACGCCCAGGCCGATGGCCGCCACGGCCGTGACGATGGGCACGAAGCGCTTGCCGCCGAAGAAGCCCAGGTAGGGGGGCAGGGCGATGCGGTAGTAGCGGTTGAAGAGGTAGCCGGCCAGGCCGCCGGCCATGATGCCGCCGAAGACCCCGGTGTCGATGGAGTCGATGCCCATGACGGACTCGGTCGGGTGCCTGAGCACGCCGGCCATGACGCCCATGGTGCCGACCATGACCAGGAAGCCGACCGTGGCCGCCACGGCCGAGACGCCGTCGTTCTCCGTGAACCCGAGGGCCACCCCGATGGCGAAGATCAGGGGCAGGTTGCTGAAGATGACGTCCCCGCTCTCCTTCATGATGTGGGAGAGCTCCGCGGGGATCCAGGAGAACTGCGCCGCGCCGATGCCCAGCAGGAGGCCCGCCACGGGCAGGACCGCCACGGGCAGCATCAGGGACTTGCCGATCTTCTGCAGAAACGAGAAGGCGTTCTTGAACATGGAGCTCCTTTAGGCGAAGGATCCCAGACGGGCGCGCACTTCCTCGGCAGTTCCCAGGCCTAAGGCCTCCTGGGCCAGGGCCTGGCAGGCGCCTTTATCCAGCGTGGAGACGCGGGCCTTGATCCCGGCGATGGCGGGCACGCTGACCGAGAGCTCGTCCACGCCCAGCCCGATGAGGACGGGCACGGCCAGGACGTCGGAGGCGATGCCGCCGCACACGCCCACCCAGCGTCCGTGGCGGTGGGCGCCCTCGACCGCAAGGCTGATGAGCTTGAGCACGCCCGGATGCAGGGCGTCCGCGCGCTTGGCCAGCTTCGAGTTCCCGCGGTCCATGGCCAGGCAATACTGGGTCAGGTCGTTGGTGCCGATGGAGAAGAAATCCGCCTCCTGGGCCAGCCGGTCCGCGGTGAGCGCGGCGCTGGGCACCTCGATCATGACGCCCACCTTGGCCTTCTGGCCCGTGGCCCGCTCCTCCTCGCGGAGCATGCGCTTGGCGGCCTTCAGCTCGTCCAGCGAGGCCACCATGGGGAACATGATGTGGAGGTCGCCGAAGGGCGCGGCGGCGAGGATGGCGCGCAGCTGCGTGCGGAAGAGGTCCGGGTGCTCCAGGCAGACCCGCAGGCCCCGCAGCCCCAGGAAGGGGTTGTCCTCCCTGGGCATGCGCAGGTAGCTCAGGGGTTTGTCCCCGCCCACGTCCAGGGTCCGGACCACCAATTTTTTCGTGCGCCCCAGGGCCTCGGCGATGGCGCGGTATTCCGCGGCCTGCTCGGCCTCCGCGGGCGCCTCGGCCCGGTCGTGGAACAGGAATTCCGTGCGCAGCAGGCCGACCCCGTCCGCCCCCGCGGCGGCGGCGGCGCGGGCCTCGGCCGCGCTGGTGATGTTGGCGGCCACCTCGATGAGCGCGCCGTCCTTGGTCCTCGCCTCCTGGTGGGCGGCGGCCTTCTCCGCGCCCCTCCGCACTTCCGCGCGGGCGATGCGCTCCCGCGCCGCGGCCAGCTCCTCGGCGCTGGGATCCACGTGCAGGACGCCGCTGGAGCCGTCCAGGGTCACCAGGGTGCCGTCGGCCAGGCCCAGCACGGCCTGGTCCATGCCGCAGATCGCGGGGATGCCCAGGGAGCGGGCCAGGATGGCCACATGGCTGGTGGCGCCGCCGCTGGTGGTGCACAGCCCCAGCACCAGGGTCGGGTCCAACTGGGCCGCGTCCGAGGGCGAAACCTCCTCGGCCACCAGCACGCTGCCCGCGGGGACCTCCAGGCCCCCCTTGTGGCTGCCGGCGATCAGCAGCAGCACCCTCTGCCCCACGTCCCGGATGTCCCCGGCGCGCTCGCGCAGGCGCGCGTTGTCCATGCCCTCGAGCTGGGTGGCGTAGGCGGCGTATGCCTGGCGCCAGGCGAAGCCCGCGCTCTTGCCGCCCAAGACCGCCTCCATGGCCATGCTCTCCAGGTCCGGGTCCTCCAGGAGCTCCAAATGGGCGCCCAGGATGGTGGCCTTGGGTCCCTCGCCCATGCCGCTGCGTATGTCCTCGATCTGGGCCCGCGCGTTGCGCAGCGCGGCTTCCAGGATGGGCCGCTCGTGGGATGGGCCCAGGCCGAATTCCGGCACCTCTACGTTCTGCGGTCGGAAGCGCCAGACCTTGCCGACCGCGGAGCCGGGCGCGGCCGCCACGCCCGTGAATTCCTTCGCGTTGGCCGGCGCCTTGCGCTGCGCCTCGACCAGGGCCTCCTCGGGGGCCCCGGCCTTCTCGCCGCTGCCGGAGGCCAGCAGGCGGCTCAGGCTGTCCACGGCCGCCTGCGCGTCCGGGCCGCTGGCCTTCACGCGCAGCAGGTCGCCGTGGCGGACGCCGAGGCCCAGGATCGCGACCACCGAGCGGGCGTTGGCCTCGTCCGAGCCGCGCACCAATTTGACGCTGGAGACGAACTTCTTCGCTGCCTGGGTGAGCATGGCGGCGGGACGGGCGTGCAGGCCCGATTGGTTGGGGACCGCCACGGGCTCGGACAGGATCTCCGGACCCTTGCCCTGGGCCGCGCCGGCGCCTGCCCCATCCTTGGCCAGGACGAGGCTCAGGATGGGATCCTTGCCCGCCCGCACCAGCCCAGCGGCCGCGCGCAGGGAGGAGACTTTTTCCCCGTTGCTGACCAGGACCTGGGTCAGCAGGCTCTTGGCCTTGAGGCCCACGGCCACGGGATCGAAGCTGATCAGGACCTGGCCCACGGACACCCGGTCGCCCACCTGGGCCTTGCGCGTGAAGCCCTGGCCCTTGAGCCCCACGGTCTCGAGCCCGATGTGCATCAGGATCTCGACGCCCTCCGCGCTGGTGATGGTCAGCGCGTGGTTGGCGCCGTGGATCTGGGTGACGGTGCCGGCCACCGGGGCCAGCAGCTCCGTGGAGGTGGGGTCGATGGACACGCCGTCCCCGGCCATTTTCTGGGCGAAGACGGGGTCGGGCACGCTGTCCAGGGGGACCAGGACGCCGGAAAGGGGCGCGAAGATCTGGAGGCTTGTGGAGGAACCGAGGCTCATGAATTCTCCGGTCGGGCTTGATGGGCGGGCCCTGCGGCCCGCGAAAAGATTAGCACAAACCGCCCTTTTTCAAACCCGCTACTTACGCTTGCCCTGGGGGCCCCTTTCCCCGGACAATGGCCGCCCGGCGCGGAAGCTCGCCGGAGCCTAGGACCGTTTCACGGGAGCAGCGATGAAGAAAAGCACGAAGATCGTCCAAAACGTCATCTGGGGCCTCACCCTGGTCATCGCCGTGGCCGCCATGAGTACCATCTATTGGTTCAAGATCAACAAGGCCAAATGGAACCAAATGGGCGAGGTGGCCATGGCCGAAGGCGCGGCCGCGGGCAAGAACGCCACCTGCCAGCAGTGCATCGCCCTGGCGGTCCAGCGCCTGCCCACGGGCAGCGGCTCTTCCTTCGACATCCTGGACCAGGTGAAGGTGCAGTTGTATTTGAAGTCCTGCCTGCAGCAGGCCAAAGGGTCGCTTCCCTATTGCGCCGACGTGCCGTCCGAGACGGACGTGGCCAAAAGCGCCGACTGGCGCGAAAACACCTACAAAGCCCTGAGCCTGGCCGCGGGCGTGAACCCCGGCGAAAGCCCCATCGTCATCGCCATCCAGGAACATTGCCTGCAGATCGCGGTCCCGCCGGCGCCCAAGAACTAGCCGGGGATGTGGGCGCACTCCCACTCGTAGGTCGGCTCCAGGATCACGATGCCGTCCTTGGTGCCGTCCTCCAGGACCCAGATCTTGGAGCCGGTCTTGGGGAACTGCGGGCCGCGGAACACGATCTCCCTGGGCGTCCGTACGCCCTCCCCGTATTCGACCTCCAGGATGCGGCGCTTGTGCCCGTAATGCCCGGTGACCACGGCCTCGTGCAGGGTGCCTATGGCGAGCATCCTTTTGCGGTAGTTCAGCTGCTTCAGCACGGCATACATCAGCAGCGCGGCCATGATGAAGAAGACCACGGTGAAGCATTCGTCAAAAACGTCGTCCGGCCCGTCGCGGCCGACATAGGGATAGCCGTCGAAATAGCGCACCGTCATGGTCTCGCCCTGGGGCTGGGCCTTGAACTCGGCCGCGCTCGAGCCGTCCCTTCCGAAGCGGACATCCCCGCGCCCGTTCTTGTACTGCACATTGATCCGGTAGGTGTAGCCCTCGCGCTGCTCCAGGGCCACGACGCTCTCGACGATGGCTGTGGTGGGCGTGCCGAAGTGCTTCACCGCGATCGGACCCACGATGAAGTACAGGAAGGCCAGGCAGGTGCCGCCGTAGAGCAGGCAGCCGGCCAGGATCTTGGCGAACAGGCCGGGGTCCTGCCTTAGGCGGACGGTCCTGGGGGTCTCACGCTCCAGTATCGGTTGCCGGCATTGGCGACAAAAATTGCCCTGGCTTTCGAGCTCATGTCCGCATGCGTTGCAATACACGTCCGCGTTCTCCCCAAAGATTCCAAGCGTTTCCGTCGAACGGTCAAGGCCAGTAAGCTATCCCAAGGCCAAGGAAGAAGCCAGAAAAATCCAAACCCGTGCTGGCCTCCTCGTTCTGGAAGTAGGGGCCGAGGCCGGAAATCTTGCCCATGGCCGCGCTGCGGTAGCCAAGCTTGCCGGTCAGGGTGTAGCCCGGGGTCAGCGCGTAGTCGGCGTCCAGGGAGAGCTGCGCGGCGAAGCCGCCGTCCGACAGGCTGCTCTGCACGGGTATCTCGCTTGTCCCTGCCGGGGTGACGGTGTAGGTGGTGTAGTTCAGGTAGGCGCCCAGCAGGGTCGCGTATCCCAGCCCGAGGGTGCCCCCCAGCTTGAAATACTTTTTCGACCGGTAAAAGGTGTAGCTCGCCTGGGGGCCCAGGAAGAGGAAGGGCAAGGAATACAGGCCGGTGGCGTCGAAGGAGCCGGAGCTGTCCGTGCGCCAGGTGGTGAAGCTGCCGCCCCCGCCCCAGTACTCCATGAAAAAGCCGCCCGAGAAGCTGTCGCTGAAGGAATAACGGACATCCCCGCGCAGGCCCACACCTCCGTCCACCGCGGAACCCTGGTATTCATAGTCCTCGCCGGCGCTGGCCTTGTCCCCGTTCAAAAAGCTGTTCCAGTTGGACATGGAATAGGTGCCTCCCAATCCGCCCAGGCCGAAGGCCAGGCGCCTCATCTTCTCCGGCGCCGGCGGAACAGGCGTCTGCAAAGGGCTCGGCGCGCTTTCCGCGCCGGGGACGGGAGTGGCGGCGGGTCCCTGGAGGGTCGCCAGCATCTGGTCGGCGATGGCGTTCATTTGCTGGTCGCTGGCCTGGGCCAGCCCGGTCCCGCTGACAGGCACCGGAATGGCGGTTTGCGAGACAGAGGACGCGTCCGGGGTCCCGGAAAGGGGCTCGGGGACGGCATCGGCGGTGGAGCTGATCGCCGCCGCGGAACCCGCTTGCTGGGCGCGGATCGAGTCGGCCGTCTTCTTGATCGCCAGGTCCTTGGGATGGGTTTTCAGGTATCGGTCGTAGACCGTCAGGGCCCAATCCTTGTGGCCGAGGTAGTAATAGCAGTTGCCCAGTTGCCCATAGGCTTGGGAATAGTCGGGGTCCAATTTCAAAGCGGCCTTGAATTCGTGGACCGCCAGGACATAGTCCTTGGTCCGCTCATGCCTGATCCCTTGGGCATACAGCGACGCGGCGCTGGGCGCGGTATCGGCCCAGGCGCCGCGCCCCACGAGGACAAGAAGCAGGACAAGACAAATGGAAATAAAAGGTTTGCGGGCGCCGCATGAGCGCCTGGTGGAATCGATAGCCATAAGATGAAACCCCTTTTCCCTGAAAGCTCAAGCGTTTGAAAGCCACTATCGCGTTCCCTGGGACCGGACTCAAGCGATTATCTGGCGAGATTGTGCTGCAAAACGACCAAGGCACTGGATTCCGGCGGCCGGGGGGTGCAGAATTTTTAGGAAACCCTGCCTAAGAAGGTGAACCATGAGCCGATTCGACGCCATGTACGCCTCCGGAGTGCCCCCCTGGGACACCGGACGCCCCCAACCCGAGGTCCTGCTCCTGGATGCCGCGGGCGAAGTGCAAGGCCGTGTCCTGGACGCGGGCTGCGGCACCGGGGAGAACTCCCTCTACCTCGCCGGCCGCGGGCACGAGGTCTGGGGCTATGACCTGGCCCCCATGGCCCTGGATCAAGCCCGGGCCAAGGCCAAAAGGCGCGGGATCGCCGGCGTGCATTGGAAGCTCCAGGACATCCTCAAGCTGACCGAAAGCGGCCCGCGATTCGACACCATCTTGGACATGGCCGTGCTCCACGCCTTCGGCGACGCCGAATGGAAGCTCTACGCCAAAAGCCTGCGCCAGGCCCTGGCGCCCGGCGGCTGCTATTTCGGCCTGGCCTTCAGCGAACATGAGCCCCAGGATTGGGGTGGACCCAGGCGCGTGAAACAGGCGCAGATACGGGCCCTGTTCAAGGAAGGCTGGGCCGTGGAATGGATACGGAAGGCGGACTACGAACTGGCGTTCAGGAAGAGGCCCGCCAAGGCCTGGCTTGCGAAAGTGAGGAAAAGCGCGTGAACGGACAACGGTTTGAACTCAAGCCCATGGACAGGCTGTTTTGGGCCGTCACCGCGGTCTGCGTTGCGGTGCTCCTTCTCCCGGCTTTCGGCGGAAGGATCGACATGGCCGCGGGCATAGCCCTGATCTTGACGCTCATGGCCGGCTGGTTCAGGCCCATCGCCTACGAGGTCGACAGCGAAGGCCTGCGCATCATCTACCCCATGCGCTGGCGCAGGATCGTCCGGCAAAAGATCGTGAAGGCCTGGCGTCTGGACTACCGAACCCTGAGCCCCATGATCCGCGTGGGCGTGGGCGGATTTCTGGGGATCTTCGGCATGTTCTACCGGCCGGGCAAGGGCTGGGTGGACGTCAGCGTCACCTCCGCGCGGGACCTGGTCCTGCTTGAACGCCAGGACAGCTGCCCCCTGCTCCTGTCCCCTCAGGATCCGGCCGCCTTCCTGCGGAGCTTGGGGATGACGCCGGAGCCGGGGCCCTACGTATAGACCTGCTGTTTATTGCACCCAGCCGTATGCCTTGGCGTCGGCAAGGGCCAGCATCGCCGCGGCGACCCCCTGGTTCCAACGGACCATGTCAGGATCCTCGAATTGCAGGATGGATCCCGTCACCGGAGTGCGGGACCAGCAGCGCACCACCTGGGTGCCGGCCGCCTCAGCCCGGTCCAGTTCCTCGTCCGCCTCAGCCTCATTGATGTTGGTGATATTTTCGAGCAGGGAGCGGCCGACCTGCTTGGCGCTCAGGCCCGGCTCCGGGGTCGAGTCGTCCACCCAGACGGGGGCGTCCGTGGGCGCCGGGCCGTCCGAACCGCAGTAGATCACCACGATCTTTTCCGCGCCGCCCTGGATGGCGTAACCGGCCGGGCAATTATCCGCCGGACCTCCGTCGCTGAGCCCCAGGTGCGCCGGAAAAGCCAGCTCAATGGAGGAGCTGGCCACGGCCATGTGGTAGAACATGCCGTTCATTAAGCGTCCTCGGCCTTCCCCGTTGTGGTAGCACTGGGCCCGCCACACGATCCCGAGCCTGGCTTCCAGGTCATTCGTGGTGGTCTTTGAGGCGTACCGTTTGATCAGAGCCTTCAAGGGGCCGTTGTCCAAGGCGCCCTGGCCCAGCACCACCCCCTCGCCCAGGCGCCCTATCGCAATCGCATGCCCGATCGGGTTGGCCGCGATGGCCATGAAATCGGGGCTGATGACCTGGGTGTTGCTGCGGATGCTCTGCCAGGCTTCCTTGTTGAAGTCGGCCCCCTGCCCGGCCATGAGCCCGGCGCAGTACAGCATGGCGTTGATGGATCCCACGCTGTTGGAAAACACCGCGTCCACGCCGTCAAGGACGCCGGCCTCATGCAGGGTATACAGCGAGGCCGCCTGGACCCGTCCCCAGCCGCCGCCGCCGTCGAGCACCAAAGCCTTTTTGATTTTAGCTGCGGACATAGCCGCCCCCCATTTATGGGCCGAATTGATTGCGGAATTGATTGGACGAAATTAGCATATTTTTAAGTCTCATTTTATTTAATATTCCAAGAATTAAGTATTATGTAAATTTTAAGAAACAAACTCTTACGGACTTGGATTAAAAAATATCGTTATTCAAAAAAAAACAAATACATAGTACTAATCGTTGAGCTTGCGACGCACTTTTTCGCTTTCTCTGGTCGGGAAAAGTCGGCTCGGACAGAAAGCGACCAGAAGAAGCATCAAAACCAGGAAGGCAAAAAAGAAATACGGGAATAGTCGAGACAGCATAGGTTTCCTACAGGGCTAAAAGTCCGACCGGCTTCCAAGGTCAGCGACCTACAGAGGATGTCCGTTGGCCGCCTCTTTATTCCACCTATTGCGCACAGGCTTTTCAAAAGAACCGGTTTCCATCCGCGGCAGCACGAAAGAGCCGGCCCAATCACGGGGAATAAAAAAGTCTTTTGGAACATTATTTGACGCGGGGAACGAAGCCGAAGAAATTTCATGAAAACCGGGTCCTCCAGGAGATCACCATGTTTTTGCTGCTGTTCGCGCTGGCCATCGGCCTATGCGTCGCCTTGGTCTGGTCCTCGGTCTTTGACACGCACGGTCCCTGGAACAGCTTTTTCTGGTTTTTCCTGGTCATCTTCCTGTTCTCCTGGGGCGGCGGTTCCTGGATCGCCCCCTTTGGCCCGATGGGATGGGGAGTGCCCTGGCTGCCCATCCTCCTCATGGGCGTTTTCATGGCCCTTCTGTTGACGGCCGCGACTCCGCGTTCAGCGCGCCGCAGGAACCGCCCCAAGCCCCCTACGCATCAGGGATCGAATTCCAAGGCGAAGGCCATGGAGGCCGTCAAAATCGTTGTCGCGGTGGACCTGTTCTTCTGGGCTCTCATCGTGGTCTTGGGCTGCCTCGCGCTTTCCAATGTCATTGGGCGTTCCCGTGGCCTCTGAGAAAGGCCCGCGAAAAGCCGGCGCCGGCGCCAAACAGGGTGGCGCCAAAACTCCGGCCCCGAAAAACCCGTCCAGCCCTGGAAAGTCGTTTTTGTTGATGGGCGCGGTGGTCACTGAAAAGAAAATCAAAACCTCTATTCAAGGGAGACCGAAACCATGAAAAAAACTATGCTGATCGGGGGATTCCTCGCCCTCTGCCTGATGGGTTCGGGCTTTGCGCGGGCGGAAAGCATGGACAAGATGCCCGGCATGGACACCGCGGCCTCAAAAGGGGAAAGAGTCGTTCTGGTCGGCGAGGTCGTGGACATGGACTGCTACATGAACGAAGGGCTCCACGGCAGGAAGCACCAGTCCTGCGCGGTCCTGTGCCTGAAAAACGGGTCCCCGGTCGGACTGCTGACGGACGACGGCCATGCCTACTTCCTCGCTGCCGACAAGGACGAGACTAAGTATTATAGTGTCCTCCGCAGGATGGGCGGGGACCGGGTGAAAGTCACCGGTGTGCTGCAAAAACGTGGCGGCGCGCTCTGCCTGACCGTCGACAAGTCGGAAAAACTCTAGGGGGATCCATGGCGCGGGGGATATTTTTAGGGATCTTGCTCACGCTCTTGCTGGGCCTTGTCGGCGCCTACATTTTCGTGGTCACGGGAGGCATGCCCGCGAACGCGGACAGCAAGCCTTCGGCCCTGGAAACCTGGGCCGCCCACACTTCCCTCCGCGCCAGCCTTGAACGGGAGGCCCCCAAAGGCCCCGACCCGGTGGAATTGTCGGACAGGAATTTGACGGCCGGCCTCCACCTTTACGCCAAAAACTGCATGGTCTGCCATGGCGCATCGGATGGGCAAGCCTCCGCCATCGCCGCCGGGCTCTACCAGGAGCCCCCCCAATTCGCCATGGACGGTGTGGAGGACGATCCCGAAGGCCTATCCTACTGGAAGATCAAGCACGGCATCCGCCTGACCGGCATGCCGTCGTATAGCGCAAGCTTGGATGACACCCAGATTTGGCAGCTCGCCCTTTTCCTGAAGCACATGGATTCCCTGCCGCCGTCCGTGCAAAGAGTTTGGAAGACACTTCCCGCCCAATAGCTTTCCAGAACAGGAAAGGTCCGTCTTTTGTTCCGTTCCAGGCATAGACACCCGCGAAGTGGCTATCTCTTCTTCGCGGGTGTCTTCCTGCCCTTGCCTGCCACGGACAAGGCGATGGCGACGGCGACGGCCTGCTTCTGAGGCTTGCCCGCCGCCATTTCGGTCCTGATGTTTTCCGAGATGATCGCCGGGCTCCTGCCTCTTTTCAGGGGCATGATGTCCGCCTCAGCAGATCGGAGATGCCCACAGTTGTTTGGGTCTCAAGCCTTGAACGCGGGGGCATAGTCCTTGGCGTATTGGGCGAAAAGGATCGGGGGCTTGCCCGTGATCTTCTCCACGTTGTCGGTCAGGGTCGCGGCGAAGCCCTTCCTGACGACCTGGTCATAAAGCGTGGTCAAGAACTCGGCATAGTGCTTGCTCATGCCGGCCTTCAGCATAGCCGCCGTGAAGAGCGCGGGCGCCACATCGTCATAGCGCACGGGCTTGCCGACGGCACGGCTCAAGTGGGCGGCTACGTCCACGTAGCCGAGCGCCTCTGAACCGGTCAAGGTCAGGCCCTGTCCGTTGAACACATCGCTGGTGAGCGCCTTAACGGCCACGGCCGCGATGTCGCGGGCGTCAATGAAACTGGTGCGGCCGTCGCCCGCGGGAAGGGCTATGACACCGGACTCCTTGATGCCCTGCACCATTCCTTCGTTCAGATTCTGCATGAAAAAGCCCGGGCGAAGGAAAACCCACTGGAAGCCGCCGGCTTCGATGGCCAGTTCAATCCGGCGATGGGCGCTCTCCGGCATGTGTTCCACGCCAATGGCCGAAAGTTTGACGATTTTCTTCACTCCCGCTTCCTTTGCCGCGGCCACCGCGGACATTCCGTAGGCCTGCTCTTCGAGGAGTCCAGGCGGCGTGCCCAGGAACAGCGTGCTTACCCCCTTCAGGGCGCCGGCAAAATCCCCGGGCCGGTCCCAATTCCAGGCCACGGCGGGCACTCCCAATTTGGCTTGGGCCGTGGCCGGTTCACGGCTGGCCGCTGTCAGGGGCAACCCCGTGGCCTTGAGCTGTTTGACGACCTCGCTGCCGACCGTGCCGGTGGCGCTGGTGACGAGTATCATGCTGTCTCCGTATATGTGAGGTTTGGGGCGCAGTGCCTATGCAATTCGCGACCGTCAAGATGGGCCCACCGCATTGGATATACGTCCCCTTTTCCAGTCGGTTTGTTTTATACGCGATTCCGGCCCATATTTTCGGAAAACGGGCCTTTTTTCAGCCTTTGGTTCGAGTCCTTTGGGGCCGGAGCACGCGATCCTTTCAAGGCAACTGTCCGGCAGAGGCGGCCTTCGCCCCTTGCGCGTCCTCATACCCATCCTCGTGGTCCAGGAGAAAGCCCAAAAGGACCGCCAAAATCACCAAGAGGATCCAACGTTTAGTCATTCGAGGAACCCGAGCTACAATTTCAAAAACAGTCGGAGTTTTCCAATCCCAGCTGACGACATTCACTTGCGAACAAAAACGGCGGTTGTTCCGGCCGGCGATAAGGAAAATCCACTATAACCGAATAGGCCCAAAACAACTGAGCCTCCACCCCTTGCGGGCTGAAAGCCCGGTTGGGACAGCGGGCATTAAAACTGTCCAGTTTGGCTCCCCGGACTGGACGATTTTCGAACCGTCAAATTCGTTGTTATGAGGCGATTCCGACCGTCACATAGTCCTGAGTCTGGTCAGCTGCGGAGGTGGGACGAAGCCCCTTTCACTTGGCCGCAGCGATCGCGGCTTCCTTGACCTTTGAGGCCAGGTAAAACTTCATCAAGGACTGATAGGGCATGTCCATCTTGTGTGCCTCCACCTTGATAGCGTTCAGCAAGCCTTCAGGCAGCCGTAGAGCTATAGACTGGGTAGAAGGCTTCAGATTCGGAAAGGTAGCGCGCTTGGCGGATGACCAATCGACATAGTCAGCGCTATCGTGGCTATTCCAAAATCGAGCTTCCGCCTCTTCGCTTTTAAACTTCGGGATCGTCTTTGGTTTTTTCATAAATCCTCCGCTCCTTGCGGCTTTGGGCACGGACCGAAATGACCCGGATAAGTTTGCCCCTGATGGTGAACACCACAAAAAGACGCCGCCCCTTGGCAGACTGACCAAGCAATTGAAAACGCTCTTCGGTGCCTGAATGGCCCCGGTCGACTTTCACCAACAAGGGACGATTGAAAAACACTTCTTCCGCTTCAGACGGCATCACGCCGTGTTTAAGACGGCTCTTGGACCGGTTTCCACGATCCCAGTCAAAGCCCTCCAACGAATCCGGGTGCGATGCTGAAGCCATGGATTATTGTATATTTATGCAATATACATTGCAAGATATTTCTACCAGTTGGCGACAGACGACCCATTGCCTATTTTGCACATGGATCCCCGAAGTCTTTTTCGGCCAAACCTTTCCTTTTGACTTTCTCGCGGGTTTCGGCGGCGAGGGCCTCGAAGTTCCTGCGGGCCTTGTACTGGCGGAAAGTTTCCCGGAGGAGTTCGCTGACCGTGCGATGCTCTTCTTTAGCGACTTGCTCCACCTCCCTGACCATATCTTGGGGAAGTGAAAACGTAATGGTTTTGGCTCCAGGCATAGCCACCTCTAAGAATTTTTCTTAAATAATCTTATAGCAAGATGACAAAAAAAGGGCACACAGCCTGTATCAACTGTGTGCCCTTGGATGCTCCACGGACTGGACGATTTTCGAACCGTCAAATTCGTTGTTATAAGGCTATTTCAGTCCTCACATTACCGCCGCTACGCCTAGCGGCGGTCTTTGGGGTCGGGCTCTTGATCCTTGGCTCTGGCCAAAATTTTGAGAAAACGCTCCCGACTGGCCCCTTCTCCCCTTTTTTCAAGGTAGTCCGAGGTCATCAAGGCTGAGAGCTTCTCCGCCACCGCCAAGGTGATGATCTGGTTCACGGAAACATGTTCCTTCAATGCCATTTCCTTCACCGATTGGTGCAGTGAATCCGGCAAACGAAGACTGACGGCGCTCATGATTTGACCTCCACTTTCCTTAGATAGGCGCCCGGCGCCCACACTCGGACGCCAAAGCGGCTTGAAGCCTTGAAATCCTTTTCATTGAACGTAACGACATCCGTTCCGCTGGCCACAGCCACCTCAAGGACCATATCGTCATTCGGGTCCTTCAAAGCCGGTCTCCATAAAAAATGGATTTCCTGTTTAACGCCGATTTGGCAAATGAAATCAACGAAATCGGAAATTTCACGCTGAGACAAATCCTGTTATGACATGGGCCCTGGGGAAGTTATCTCGGTAGGTGTCCACGGCCGTCTTCCAGCGGTCCACGGCTCCTACTATTTGGACGCCCGCCGAGGACGCGCCATGACTGCTCCCCCCCGCGCCGCAAAAAATGTCCAAAGCCCTCAGCCTGACCCGCGGCCGCCGCGCCTTCTTGCCCGATCGTACCCCCCTCTTTTTATTTTTGTTCAATTGCTCTCCGAATCTTTTGCACGGCACCATCAAGATCCCTGGAGAGTTGATGCTCCCATATTCTGAGGACCTTCCAGCCTTCGCAATTTAGCATGGATTTCTGGCGCTTATCCCGAGCGATATTGGCGGATATCTTCCTGTTCCAGAATGCGGCATTGGTCTTCGGCCTTCCACCCGCATTACACTTTCGACATCCGTGCCAAAAGCATCCATCAACAAACACGACAAGTTTGGCCGCACCGAAAACGAAGTCCGGCCTACCGGGCAATCCGGATTTGAATCCCAGCCCCCATCCGGAGACTCTTGCCTGAATCAACGCGGCCCTCAGGCGCCATTCAGTTGACCTGTTCCGCGTCCCTCGGATCTTGGACATGATCCTGGAGCGAGTGGCTTTGTCTACCCTATCCATGTCTAAGCGGCCCTTTGGGTCAGACCCGCCTGGAATCGGGCGAGGCGGAGTCCCTCAATGCCGGCGGCCCCCTATGATCGTGATGTACCGGCCATCTTTCAAGCTACTTTGAGACCGCGTTCAACCTTATGAAGCCCGAGGGGACCGCGGCCCTCCGTGCCGAGGCGGTTTCCGTTTTACTGTGCCTTTTTTGTGCCATTCTTGTGCCAAAAATTGATAACAGATGACAGAGAATGAAAAACCCCGGACGACTAAGTCCGGGGTTTTCGTACTGCCATCTTGGATGTTCAACCGGAAATGTTGTTGGTTTATAAAGCAAATAGCCCCCGACCTTTCGGCAGGGGGCTATTTGGTTTGGCTCCTCGACCTGGACTCGAACCAGGAACCCTTCGATTAACAGTCGAATGCTCCACCATTGAGCTATCGAGGACCGCGGTGGCTTTCAGGCCCTTTCAGGAGCCTCCGTACCCATTATACCCCAAAGGACGGACCGCATTTATATCCATTTTTCCGGTCCGGGTCAAGGCGCCAAAGCCCTAGGGATTGGCCCCCAAAACCCTCAAAACCATGTCCGGAGTGATCACTTCCGGCAGCAGGACCTCGGCCCCCTGGGGCGGGTAATAGAGGTACATGGGCACCCCGCCGCGCCCGTGGGCGCCGAGGGCGGCGGTGATGGCGGGATCCTGGCGGGTCCAATCAGCCCTGAGCAGGGCCACGTTTTTGGCTTTGAAAGCCTCCTGCACGGCGTCCGAGGCCAGGGTGCCGCGCTCGTTGATCTTGCAGGTCCAGCACCACTGGGCGCTGAAGTCCACGAAGACCGGCTTGCCTTGGGCGTGCAGGCTGTCCACCGTGGCCTGGCTCCAGGGCCGCCAGCCCGCCTCCGTGGCCATGGGCGCGGCTTGTCCGTTCACCACCTTGGGGCAGAGCCAGAAGCTGGACACCAGGACCAGGGCCAGGACCGCCAGTCCCACGCCCCTGCGCCTGGAAGCGCTCTGCTCCAGGCCCCCGGAGCGGCCCCAGATCCAGGCACCCGTGGCCAGGATCAGCATCCAGAGGCTGGCCCAGGCTTCCGCATCCACGCCAACCTGGCCACCCAGGAGCCACAGGAGCCACAGCACGGTCGCCAAGAGAAGGAAGCCCATGGCTTCCTTGAAGCGCAGCATCCAGGGGCCGGGCTTGGGCAGCCAGGCATGCGCACCGGGAATGGCGGCCAGCAGGACATAGGGAAGGGCCAGGCCCGCGGCCACTGCCGTGAAGATGGCCACCAAGACCAGGGCGGGCGCGGCAAAGGCGAAGCCCAGGGCCGTGCCCAAGAAAGGCGCTGTGCAAGGGGTGGCGAGCAAGGTCATGACCAGGCCCTGGCCAAAGGCGCCGGCCAGGCCGCTGCCCCTGCCGGCCTTGGACAACCCGTTCGCGGCATTGCCCGGCAGCCAGACTTCAAAGATCCCGAAGAGGTTCAGGCTGAAAACCAGGACCAAACCGGCCATGAACAGGATGAAGCCGGGCTGCTGGAACTGGAAGCCCCAGCCCACGGCTTCCCCTCCCCGCTTCAAGGCCAGGACCACGCCGGCCAGGACCCAGAAACTGAAAAAGACCCCGGCGCTGAATGCACCCGCCAAGGCCAGGCCCTGGGCGCGGCCTTCATGGGATTGCTTCACAAAGCTGAGGGCCTTGAGGCTGAGCACAGGCAGGACGCAAGGCATGAGATTGAGCAGGAGGCCGCCCAGGAGCGCCAGGCACAGCATCCAAGCCAGACTGCGGTTCTCAGGCACAGCAGGGACTGGCGCGGGAGGAGGAGCCGCAGTGGGCGCAGCAGAGGCTGACACAGCCTGGGCGTGGGGACTTGCAGCCGGCGTCTCGGGAAGCAAGGGGGCCCCAGGAGCCGCGCCCTGCGGCTTGTATCCGTCCGGCGCCTGCCCCAAGGACGGACGCAAGGCCGCGAAGAGCGGGGCGTTGGCCGAGGGCGCGTTGGCGCTCATGCGCTTCAGGGTCAGGGAGACCATGGCCTTGCCGGGCAGGCACACATCCTTGCACACCAGCCAGGTGGCTTTCGCGTTCAGGACCAGGCTGTCCTGGCTGTATGCCGGGTCGACGGTGATGGGGACCAGGATCAGGGCCGGGTTTTCATAGCCATAACAGGTGAGGTTGCCCGCCGCCTTGAAGACCATGGGTTTGGGCCATTCCAGGGCGCCGGCATGCACGCCTTGGGGCAGCGTGAAGTCCAGGGTTGTGGCCAGGCCCGCGTCGCCGGGGTCCTGCCAATAGGTGTGCCAGCCTGGATCCTGGTCCAGGCGCAGGGCCACGGTGAAGCTCCGGCCCGGGACAAAGCCCTGGGTCTCGGAAATGAGGCTGGCTCTGGCCGGCACATCCGGGGAGGCCTGGAGCAAAGCCGGCGCAAGGCAGGCCGATATCAGGGACAAAAGCTGGAACAGACGGCGCACGGGGAGGCTCCTTGGGCAAACAGCTTCCTTCACAAACTTCCCAATAATATACGTTCTTCCCCTGCCCAAAGGTTCAGGCCTTGGGCAATTTTCCGTCCCCGACCTCGTTGAAGCGGGACATGAACTGTTTCAATTCGTCGCTGAAGGCCTTCACGTCCTTGAACTGGCGGTAGACCGAGGCGAAACGCACATAGGCCACTTCGTCGAGCAGGTACAGCTTGCGCATGATCAGCTCGCCGATCTCGTTGCTGGGGTATTCCTTGTCGAAGCGGATCTCCAGCTCGCGCTGGACGTCGTCCACCAGGCCCTCCAGGGTCTCCTCGCTGATGGGACGCTTTTCGCAGGCCTTGCGCAGGCCCCCCAGGATCTTGACGCGGTCGAAGGCCTCCCTGCGGCCGTCCTTCTTGGCTACCATGGGCTGGGTGTCCTCCAGCTGCTCATAGGTGGTGAAGCGCTTGCCGCACTGCAGGCACTCCCTGCGCCGCCGGATGGCGTCCCCGGATTTGGAGGAGCGCGAGTCCACGACCTTGTCCTCGAGGCTGGAACAGAACGGGCATTTCATGCGGCCTCGCGTCTAGGGGGTGGCGCCCAGTTTCTTGAGGGCGGCCTCGACCGTGGCGTCCCCGGGGCTGGCGGTGAGGGCCTGCTGGAGCGTGGCGACGGCCGAGGACTTCTGGCCCAGGCGGTTCTGGTCCGCGGCCAGCGCCAGGTACACGGCGGGGAGGTCCGGGTTCACGGCCAGGGCGGCGCGGTAGGCTTGGGTGGCGTCGGCCCAGCGCTTGTGGTGGTCGAAGATTTGCGCCAGGTTCGTGGCGGCCACGGCCTCGGAGCCCTGGTCGCCCTTCCAGTCGCAGACCAGCGACTTCTCCAGCAGGCTGATGGCGTCGTCGTCCTGCCCGGCCTGCATCTTCATGAAGCCGGCGTAGCTGTAGGGCATGGCGAAGTCGGGGAACTTCTTCATCAGCTGGATGCAAAGGCTGAAGGCGTCCTGGGGGCGCCCCAGCGCGATCAGGGTGGTGGCCTTGTCCATGTTGAAGTAGACGTTGTTCGTGTCCAGGTCCGTGGCCCGGTTATAGTGGTCCAGGGCCTTCTGGAAGTACTCCTTGTCGCCGCTGGCGTCGCCCATGGCCCTGAGGACCCGGCCCTTGTTGTTGAAGTTGTAGCCGTTGATGGGGTTCATCTCCAGGGTGTACTGGTGCACGGCCAGGGCGGTCTGGAAATAGCTCATCTTCTTGGCCGTGTCGCTCTCCTCCGCGGCGGCGGTCTCGAAGGCGATGCCCAGGCGCACCCAGTAGAGCTCCTGGTCGGGGTTGAGGCCGGGGTTGATCCTCAGGTTGTCCGCGGCCGGGGGCAGCTCGGCCTCATACAGGCCGCGCATCTGGTCGTCGCTCAGGGGCGCGGCGATGGAGCCGCAGGCCTTCTGGTACATGGCCACGGAGAAGTCCATCTGGTTGGAGTTGATGCCGACCTGCCCCTGCTTGTAGAAGCTGTCCGCGACCCAGATCCGCACCGAATACCAGGAATACACGAAGACGCCCAGCAGGGCCGCGCAGAGAAGGACCCAGGACCGCATGCCCGGGCCGGCTTCGGCCAGGGGGCCCTCCTTGAGGACCCAGACCAGGCAGGCCAGGCCCACCGCGGCCGCGGCCAGGCCGAGGATGTTGGCGCCGGGGTCGTCGAAGAAGGAGGGTCCGGCCGCGGCGCAGGCCAGCAGGCTCAGGCTGAGGAAAACGACCCCGCCGATCCAGGCGGCCTTGGCCGAGCTCCAGCCCTTGGGCGCTCCCGCGCTGTCCAGGCCGCCGCTTCCCGCGGTCTCCAGCTCCCAGGTGCGCTGCATGGCCGGCATCAGGCCCCAGAGGACCCACCACAGGGTGCCGTAGCCCACCACGGTGAAGCTGAAGAGGTTCTGCACGAAGAAGCCCAGCCAGGCCGCGAAGCCCGCCAGGATCAGGAGGCGCCGGCTCTCGTCCTTCTGGCGGCGCCAGTCCCGGAAGCTCTGCGCGGTCCAGGCCGCGTGCATCCAGGCGAAGACCAGCAGGCCCACGAAGCCCATGGTGGCCGCGGTCTGCATGATGAAGTTGTGGGCCTTCTCCGGGGTGCCGTTCCACTCCAGGATCCAGTACAGGGCCTCGCGGTACTTCGGGAAGCAGATCTGGAAGGTGTCCAGGCCGCTGCCCAGGAGGAAGTGGTCGTGCAGCATGGCCAGGGCCGACTTCCATATGAAGAGGCGCGGCGTGATCTTAACCTGGGAAGGGTGGAAGAGCTTGGAGGTGCGCTCCAGCATCTCGAAGGTGGTCTGGCGGATGACGGGGATGAAGAAGAGCCCCCACACGGTCAGGGCCAGCCCGTACACGTAGTTGAGGTTGCGGGCCAGGAGGTCGTCCTGGCCGCGGCGCCGCACCAGGCGGTTGACCAGGACCAGCAGGCCGGCGAAGAGCACGAAGGCCCACCAGGGGTGGTCCACGAAGGCGAAGTTGAGGGCGTTCTCCCAGATGCCGCTGTAGAAGACGAAGACCACCAGGCCCAGGAGCCCCATCCCGCTCAGCAGGCCCGTCAGGGAGAAGAGGGCCGTGGCGCCGAAGACCTCGAAGACCGCCGCCACGCCGAAAAGCAGGACCAGCGCGGCCATGGCGAAGACCCCGCCGCGGGACTTGGTGAAGAGGGTCGCCATGAGCTGGCCGGCCAGGGACAGCAGCAGGATCAGGCGCAGGCGGCCGAAATACAGCAGGACCGCGCAGATCACCGGGAAGGCGATCAGGAACTTCGGGATCCAGAACTTCAGGGTCAGGAGCATGCCCCCGAAGTCCGAGGCGCCGTAGGCGGAGGGGCTGGTGTTGAAGTAGTCGACGTTGAAGAGGATGGCCAGGAAGCCGGCCGCGAAGACGCTGGCCACCACCAGGACCGTGCAGAAGCCTCGGTCGGTGCGGATCTTGGCGGGCAGGTCCAGGAAGAAGATGAAGGTGATGGGCATGCTCATCACCGTGTAGGCGGCCAGGAAGTCCGGGTTGCCCATGGTGGAGAACATGCGGTCGGGGTTGTAGGTGTCCGGGTTCCAGGGCACGAAATCGATGCCGAAGTTCTGCAGCAGGCCGTAGAAGCCGGCGATGGTGCCGGCCAGGACCACGGCTCCGAAGAGCAGGCGTATCTGCCGCTCGGAGCGCACGTGCTGCAGGGGCCACCAGAACAAGAAGACGTACATGAACCAGGTGGTGATGCCCTCGAAGTCCTCGTAGACCCCGTGGACGGAGAGGCGCCAGTTCACCGTGTGGAAGGTGCAGACCAGGCAGACCGCCAGCCAGGCCAGCACGGGGATGTCTAGGGCGCTGCGGATCAGGGCCAGGGGCCGGACGAAGAGGAGCTTGAACAGCATGAGGCCCGCGGCCGCGGTGGTGAGCACGCGCAGCACGGTGATTTTGTTGAACTCAAAGACGTCGTAGCCGCGGGTGTAGAAGATGAGCGGGGCAGCCAATAACGTGGCGACCAGCAGCATGTCGAGCAGCTGGTCCACCACGCGCGCGGCGCGCGCATCCGAGGAATAGTAACTCAAAGGCTCTCCCTGAGGCTCAGGCGTACACCGGGAACTTTCGGCAAAGCTTGGCGACCTCGTTCTTCACGCGCGCCTTCAGCTTGGCCTCGTCGCGGCGGGAGATCACGATGTCCATCCATTCCGCGATCTGGCGCATCTGCTTTTCCTTCATGCCGCGGGTGCTCACCCCGGCGGACCCCAGGCGGATGCCCGAGGTCGTCTGGGGCGGCGCGTCGTCGAAGGGCACGCCGTTCTTGTTCAGGATCATGCCCGCCTCCTCCAGGGCATAAGCCGCGTCCTTGCCCGTGACGCCCTTGGAGCGCAGGTCCACCAGCATGAGGTGGTTGTCGGTGCCGCCGGTGGTGATGCTGTAGCCGCGCTTGGACAGCTCCTTGGCCAGCTCCTGGGCGTTCTTCACCACCTGGGCCGCGTAGCGCTTGAAGGAGGGCTTCAGGGCCTCGCCGAAGGCCACGGCCTTGGCCGCCACCGCGTGCATGAGCGGGCCGCCCTGGATGCCCGGGAAGACCCGGCTGTCGACCTTCTTGGCGAAGGCCTCCTTGCACAGAATCATGCCGCCGCGGGGGCCGCGCAGGGTCTTGTGGGTGGTGGTGGTGACGATGTCGGCGTGGGGGAAGGGCGAGGGGTGCGCCCCGCCCGCCACCAGCCCGGCGATGTGGGCGATGTCGGCCAGGAGCACGGCCTCCACCTCGTCGGCGATGCGCCGGAAGGCGGCGAAATCGATGGTGCGGGGGTAGGCGCTGGCGCCGCAGATGATGAGCTTGGGGCGGGCCTCGCGGGCGAGGCCCATGATCTGGTCGTAGTCCAGGCGGAAGTCGTCCTTGCGCACGGGGTAGGAGGCCACCTTGAACATCTGGCCGCTGTAGTTGAGCTTCATGCCGTGGGTCAGGTGCCCGCCGCAGGCCAGGTCCATGCCCATCAGGGTGTCGCCGTGCTCCAGCACCGCCAGGGTCGCGGCCATGTTGGCCTGGGAGCCCGAGGAGGGCTGCACGTTGACGTGCTCGGCCCCGAAGATCTTCTTGGCCCGCTCGATGGCCAGGTTCTCGACCTCGTCATAGTGCTTCATGCCCTGGTAGTAGCGGCGGCCGGGATAGCCCTCGGCGTACTTGTTGGTCATCACCGAGCCCTGCGCCTCCATCACGGCCGGGCTGGCGTAGTTCTCGCTGGCGATGAGCTGCAGCTCCTCCTCCTGGCGCAGGGTCTCGGCCTTGAGGATCTTGAAGACGCTGGGGTCCTGCTTCTTGATGGCTGGGTATTTCATCTCTGGCTTTCCCTTCGGTAAAAGTTCATTCGCCTTCGGCGGCACCGCCGCAGGCGTCCATGCGCATGATCTTGTCGACCCGGCCGGCATGGCGGCCGCCCTCGAACTCGGTGGCGAGGAAGAGCTCGGTCATCTCCTCGGAGATGGTCAGGGCCAGCAGGCGGCTGGGCAGGACCATCACGTTGGCATCGTTGTGGCTGCGGCTCATGCGCGCGGTGTAGAGGTCGTGGCAGAGGGCCGCGCGCACGCCGTGGACCTTGTTGGCGGCGATGGTCATGCCGATGCCGCTGCCGCAGATGAGGATGCCGAAGCGGGCCTTCCCCTCGACCACGTAGCGGCCGAGCTTGCCCGCGTAGTCCGGGTAGTCCGAGGGCTGCTTGTTGTAGGCGCCCAGGTCCTCCACCTCGTGTCCCTTGGACCTCAGGAAGGCGGCCAGGCCCTCCTTGAAGTCGTAGCCGGCGTGGTCGGTCGCGATGGCGAGTTTCATGGCTGGACCCTCAGAAGCGGTAGGCGAGCTGGGCGCCCGTGGCCCCGCCCTGGGCCGCGGGCAGCAGGGCCAGGCCGTGGCGATCGTCGAAGGAGGCCGCGGCCTGGTGGGAGAAGGCCAGGTCCCAGAGCCAGGTGACGGCGAAGAGGGCCCCGCCGGCGATGAGCAGGCTCTGGGAGGCGCTGCGGTTGGTGTCCGCGCTGTTGGGATAGGCGAGCTGGTAGCCTCCGAAGGCGGCCAGGGCCACGCCGAAGACCTCCCCTCCGGCCAGGTCATAGAAACTGGCCTTGTCGCCGGCGTAGTTGTAACCCGAGCCATGGACCACGAAACCCGGCCAAAGGGCGCGATAGAAGGCCTTGATGGGCCTACGCGCCTGGATCACGCTGGTCACGTTCGTGGGTTCGGCCGTGATGTTGGCCCGCAGGGGCCCCAGGTCCGCGGCCGCGTTGGGGGAGTCCAGGGTCGCGACCTCCGCCCAGGGCAGGTTGAAGCGGGTGCCGATGGAGTTGTCCGCGGACAGGTAGAAGCGGTCAAAGCTGTGCAGGCTCAGGTCCGCGGTCTGCCCGTCCTTCAGGGACACGGTGAGGGCCAAAGGCGTGGACAGGGGCGTGGGCATGGGCGTCACCAG
This sequence comes from bacterium, assembly GCA_035485275.1. Lineage (GTDB taxonomy): Bacteria > Oederibacteriota > JAJYGY01 > JAJYGY01 > DAIDJD01 > DAIDJD01. The sequence continues at coordinate 93,522 of DATHOE010000012.1, read as the reverse complement.
GGCCGCGGCCGCGGGCGTGGCCGGCGCCGGGGCTGCCATGGCCGCGGCCGCGGCCGCCGGGCTCAGGGCCGCGGGGGCGGAGGCAGGGGCGCTGTCCGCCATCAGGCCGGCGGAGAGTCCGATGCCCAGGGTCAGCACGAGCCAGCCAAGGAACACGCGCATGGAAACCTCCTTCAATGGACGCCTCAACCGCGGGCCAAAGCCCGGTGGCCGATGTCGCCGCGGAAATGCATGCCGTCAAAATGGATCTTGGAGCCCGCCTTGTAGGCGCGGTCCAGGGCCGTGCGCAGGTCCGGCCCCCAGCCCGTGACGCTCAGGATGCGCCCGCCCTGGGTGGACCAGGCCGGGCCCTGCTTGGCCGTCCCCGAATGGAAGACCATGGCATCGGGCTGTTTCGCGGCCTCGGCCAGGCCCTCGATGGTCTGGCCCTTGGTGTTGGCCGCGGGATAGCCCTTGGCGGCCCAGACCACCGTGGCGCAGGAACCGGCCTTCCAGTCCAGGGGCTTCAGGCCGGCCAGGCGCCCCTCGGCGCAGGCCAGCAGGACCTCCAGCAGGTCGAAATCCATGCGCGGGACCAGGACCTGGGTCTCGGGGTCGCCGAAGCGGACGTTGAACTCGACCACCTTGGGGCCCTTGTCCGTCAGCATCAGTCCGACGTAGAGGCAGCCCCTGAAATCGAGGCCTTCGCTGCGCAGGCCCGCCAGGGTGGGGTTGAGGATGCGCTCCCAGACCTGGGACAGCACCGCTCCGGTCAGGGCCGGCGCCGGGCTGTAGGCGCCCATGCCGCCCGTGTTGGGGCCGGTGTCGCCCTCTCCCACGCGCTTGTGGTCCTGGGCCGAGGCCATGGGGATCAGGGTCTTGCCGTCGCAGAAGCATAGCAGGGAAATCTCCTCGCCCGCCATGTATTCCTCGATCAGCACCTTGGAGCCGGCCGCGCCGAAGACCCCCACGTCGAAGCAGTCCAGCAGGGCCTTGTCCAGGTCGAAACGGTTTTCGCAGATGATGACGCCCTTGCCCCCGGCCAGGCCGTCGGCCTTGACCACCACCGGGAAGCCCAGGGTGGCGGCGTAGGACTGGGCCTCGCGGCGCTTGCTGAAGGCGCGGGCCGTGGCCGTGGCCACGCCGTGCTTGAGCATGAAGGTCTTGGCGAAATCCTTGCTGGCCTCCAGCCGGGCGCCTTCCCTGCCCGGTCCGAAGACCGCGATGTTGGTGTGGCGCAGGGCGTCGGCCACTCCCTGGGCCAGGGGCCCCTCGGGCCCGACCACCACCAGGGAGATGCCCTGCTCCAGACAGGCGGCCGCCAGGGCCGCGTGGTCTTCCACGTCCACGCCCAGGGGCTTGGCCAGGGTGAGGAGGGCCGAGCTGCCCGGGCTGACGTAGAGGTCTCCCAGCCGCGCGCTCTGCGCGAGCTTCCAGGCCAGGGCGTGTTCCCTGCCGCCGGACCCGATGAGAAGGACGTTGATGCGATCCACGTTTTGCTCGGCGTTCGGGTTGGTGTCGCCTGTTCTAGTGGAAAAAGTGCCGCATTCCGGTGAAGACCATGGCGATGCCGGCCTGGTCGGCCGCGGTGATGACCTTGGCGTCGTTGACCGAGCCGCCCGGCTGGATCACCGCGGTGACGCCCGCGGCGATGCCGGCCAGCAGGCCGTCCGGGAAGGGGAAAAAGGCGTCCGAGGCCAGCACCGAGCCTTTGGCCCTCATCCCCGCGGCCCGCGCCGCGATCTCCACCGAGCCCACGCGGTTGGTCTGGCCCGGGCCCACGCCCAGGGTGGCCCCGTCCTTGGCCAGCAGGATGGCGTTGCTCTTGACGTGCACCACCACGCGCCAGGCGAAGAGCAGGTCGGCCCACTCGGCCTCGGTCGGCGCGCGCTTGGTGACCACCCGGCAGTCCGCGCGGTCCACGCGCTGGGTGTCGCGGGTCTGCAGCAGCAGGCCGCCGGCCACCTTTTTCATGGCGAAGGTCTCGTAGCCCAGGCCGGGCGGGTGCGCCGGAGCCGGCGTGTCGAAGGGCGTCTTCATCAGGCGCAGGTTCTTCTTCGCGCCCAGCACCGCCAGGGCCCCGGCGCTGAAGCCCGGGGCGATGAGGCACTCCAGGAAGGTGGCGCCGATCTTCTCCGCGAAGTCCGTGTCCACGGCGCGGTTGCAGGCCACGATGCCGCCGAAGGCGCTCACCGGGTCGGCGTCGAAGGCCTTTTGGTAGGCCTCGGCCGCGCCGGTCTTGGTCTCGGGCCCCAGAGCCACGCCGCAGGGGTTGGCGTGCTTGATGATGGCCACGGCCGGCGCCTTGAACTCCTTGACCACGTTCAGGGCCGCGTCCAAATCCGCGATGTTGTTGTAGCTGAGCTCCTTGCCCTGCAGCTGCTCGGCCGCGCCCAGGTTCGGGCCGCCCTCGCCGGGATGCACGTAGAAGGCGGCGTGCTGGTGCGGGTTCTCGCCGTAGCGCAGGGCCTGGGCCTTGGTGAAGCGCAGGCTGAGCTCCTGGGGGAAGCGCGGCTCGCCCTGCAGCTTGAACTGCAGGTAGGCGTGCACGGAGCGGTCGAACTCCGCGGTGTGGGCGAAGGCCTCCACCACCAGGGATTCCAGGGTGGCGTCGCCCACCGCGCCGTGGTTCGCCAGCATCTCGGCCAGGATTTCCGGGTAGCGGGCGGGCTGGGTGAGGACCGCCACGCTCCTGAAATTCTTGGCGCCCGAGCGGATCATGGAGGGCCCGCCGATGTCGATGTTCTCCACCGCCGCCTCCAGGCTGCAGGCCGGGTCGGCCACGGTCAGCTGGAAGGGGTAGAGGTTCACCACCACCATGTCGATGGGCTCGATGCCGTGCTTGGCGATGGTCTTGAGGTGTTCGGGATTGTCGCGCAGGTGCAGGAGCCCGCCGTGGATGCGCGGATGCAGGGTCTTGACCCGTCCGTCCAGCATCTCCGGGAAGCCCGTGTGTTCGCTGATGTCTTTGACCTCAATCCCGGCCGCGCGCAGGGTCTTGGCCGTTCCGCCAGTCGAAATCAGCTCGATACCAAGGCTGCGCAGGCCGTGGGCGAAATCTACCAGGCCGGACTTGTCGGTTACCGATAACAAAGCTCTGCGGACCGTGACCAAAAAGCACCTCAAAACATCTATATTATCAGGCCGAGCACACCTTGCGCAAGGCTTCGGGAAAAATGACGTGTTCCACGGCCAGAACCCTGGCCGCCAGGCTTTCCGGCGTGTCGCCCGGCAGGACCGGGACGGATTTTTGCAGGATGGGGGCCCCGCTGTCCACGCCTTCGTTCACCCAGTGCACCGTGGCCCCGCTCTCGGTTTCGTGCGCAGCCAGGACCGCGGCGTGCACATTGCGGCCGAACATGCCCGGCCCGCCGAACTTGGGCAGGAGGGAGGGGTGCACATTGAGGATGCGCCCCTCAAAGGCCCGCGTGAATTCCGGCGTGAGGATGCGCGTGTATCCGGCCAGGCACAGGAGGTCCGCCCCGGATTCCCGGATCAAGCGGACCGCCTCCGCGTCGAAGGCCTCGCGCGTGGCGTAGGCCTTGTGGTCGCGCAGCAGGCTGGGCACCCCGAAGCGGGCCGCGCGCTCCAGCACCCCGGCGCCCGGCCGGTTGCAGAACACCAGCACGGGCTCGGCCGGAAAGCCGGGCTCCCGCATGGCCTTGAGCAGGGCCTCCGCGTTGGAGCCCCCTCCGCTGGCGAGCAAGGCGACGCGTTTTTTCATGCCCCGGTCTCCGCGTAGCTGAACTCGCGGGCCTGCAGCAGGGCCATGGCCCCGCCCAGCGCGGCCACGGTGACCCCGGCGTTGAAGGCCAGGCTCATGGCGGCCCCGCTGCCGTCCGTGTCCATGAAGGCGCCAACCCTCGGGAAGAGGACCTTCCACAGGAAGTCCACCGCCGCCCGCAGGGCGGCCTGGTCCAGGCTCTCGGCGTAGTGGGACAGGATCAGGATGCCGATCCCGGCCAGGACCAGCGTGCCCATCTCCCCGAGCTTGCTGGGCACGCAGGACAGGCAGCACAGCACCGCGGCCAGGGCGAAAATCTGCAGCACTTGGGCCCCGAACAAAAGGCCCAGGTCCCCGGCCTTGTCCGCCTGGAGGATCCCGCCGCGCAGGATCAGGACCGCCCAGCAGAAGACAAGGAAAAGCGCATTGAGCGTGGCCAGGGCGGCCCACTTGGACAGCACGTAGCTGGGACGGCTCAAGGGCCTGAGCAGGACCAGTTGGATGGCTCCGCTGGAGATCTCCCGGCGGATCAGGCCCACGCCCAGGATCCAGGCCAGCAGGACCAGGATCTTATCCCCGGCCGAGGCCAGGGCCTGGGGCGTGTCGAACATGCCCTCTGAGGACACGCCGTTGATCTCCATGTGGGCCATGCCCCCCACGACCAGGTAGGTCAGCAGGGCCATGAGCCCGGCGCACAGCAGGCGCGGGGGCGAGTCCAGGAACCAGCGCAGGGTGTTGAGGTATACCGGCCTATTCAGACGCATGCGCAGCCCCCGTGAAGAAACGCTCCAAATCGCCCTTGAGGGGCCCGGCGCTGAGCACCGGCACGCCGGCCTTGACCAGGGCCGCCACCAGGGCCGCCGCGGCTTCCTCGTCCGGCAGATCCACCTGGGCCGAGGAGGCTTTCAATGTCCGGGCCTTCAGGTCCAGCTTTTCCAGCGCCGCCTTGGCCTTGGCCTGGCCTCCCTCCCTGGGCAGCCACTCCACGAACCAGGTCAGGCCCGCCGCGCCCTGCAGGCGTTCCGTGGCCTCGATGCGGCCCTCCTTCAGGAACAGGACCTGGTGGCAAAGCTTGCCCAACTGGTCGAGCTGGTGGGAATTGACCACCACCGCGCCGCCTGAGGCGGCAAAGGCCTGGATGCGCGAGCGGGTCTTCAGCACGCCGTCGGGATCCATGCCGCTGGTGGGTTCGTCCAGGAAAAGGCAGCGGGGCTTGCCGATGAGGGCCTGGGCGAGCCCCAAACGCTGCAGCATGCCCCGCGAATATCCGCGGATGGGACGCGACCAGGCCGCGCGGTCCAGCCCCATGTCCAGGAGCATGGCTTCGACGTCCTTGGCCCGGTCCGAGGCGGGCAGGGCCGCCAGGGCGTGGTGGTAGGACAGGAAATCCGCGCCCTTCATCCAGGGATCGAAGCCCAGGCGTTCAGGCAGGTATCCGACCAGGCGCCGCGCCGGGATGCCCGCCACGGGCTGGCCTCCCAGGAAGGAGGCGCCCTGGTCCGCCTTGAGCAGCCCCAGCATGCAGCCCATCAGCGTGGTCTTGCCCGAGCCGTTGGGGCCGATGACGCCTAGGATCTCCCCGGCCTGCACGCGCAAGGAGACCTCGGACAGGGCGGGCCTCTTGGCGCGGGCATAGGTCTTGGAGAGCCCGCGGCCCTCGATCATGCTTGCTTCATCGAAATCCGTCATGCGCCGCCTTTCCTGCGTTGAAGCGCCGCCCTCACCCTGGCCAAATTGCCGCTAATATCCGTGTTCCCCGGCCAGCGCCGGCTTGCCGCCTGCAGCACCGCGGCGGCCTCGTCCAGGCGTCCGCTGCGGGCGTCGAGCGTGGCCAGGGCCTGCACGGTCCCCAGGTCCCAGGGATCGAGCGCCAGCTGCCGCGCATATTCCTGCGCCGCCTCAGGCACGCGCCCCTCAAGCTCGTCCAGGCGCCCCAGCTTGGCGTGCACCTGCACGTAGTCCGGGGCGTAGCCCTGCAATTGGGCGTAGGCCTCGGCGGACTGCGTGAGCGCCGCAGGGCCGCCCCCGTCCATGAGGCTGTTGCCCAGGAAATAGCGGGCCTCCAGCAGGCCGGGGTCGAACTGCAGAGCCAGCTGGTACACGGGCACAGCTTCCTTGAAATTCCCGGACTGGGAAAGGGCGCGGCCCTTGTAGAGCAGGCGGGCCGCCTGGCTGTGCAGGAGGGCCTGGACCACCGGCACGCTGGCCATGAGGGCCAGGCCCATGGCCACCAGGACGCGGGTCAGGTTCGGGCTCAGGAGCAGGCGCGTGTAATTTTGCGGGTTCAAGGACAGGGACAAGGACTCCGGCGCGCTCAGCGCGCCGCCCAGGGCCAGCAGCAGAAGCAGGGGCATCAGCGTGGAGGGCAGAAAAAGGTCCAGGGAGGCCAGATTGCAGGCCAGGCAGGCGGCCACGCAGCAGAGCAGGGCCAGGCAGAGGCCCCGGTCCGCGTCCGTGGCCCAGCTCCGCGCGGCCTTGCGCAGGGGCCACAGCAGGACCGCAAGCAGGAACAGCGCGGCAGCCAGCCCGATGAGGCCGCTTTCGGCGAAAACCTGCAGCAGCCAATTCTCGGGGGCGGTCACTTCATAGGAGTGCTCCTGCTGCGCGGCCATGGCTTCCGGACGCCGGAAAGACGGGTAGGCCGCGCTGAAGGTTCCGGGGCCCCAGCCGCACAAGGGACGCGCCCGCGCCAGGTCAAGGGTCCCCTCCCAGGTGACCCTACGGAAGTCCACGCTGTCGGACCAGGCCCGCGGACCGCCCGCCAGGCGCTGCAGGGAATCCCTGGGCAGGCACAGGCCACCCACGATCAATCCCAGGCCCAGCGCCGCAGCGAGCCAGCTCAGGGCGCGCTTGCGCTGCGCGGGGGCCGCGTCGGACCAGAAGAAAAGGTGTCCCGCCACGGCCGCGGACACGAAGAGCCCGAGGAAGGCCGCCTTGCTCGCGCTCAAACAAAGGCCCAGGGCCGCCAGCACCAGGGCGACGCGGGCCACCCGGCGCCAGACGCGTCCCTCGGCCGCGAGCGCCTGCTGGGCCAGGAGCGGCAGCACCAGGGCGAAGAAGCCGCCAGCGAAATTTGGATTGCCGAAGCTCGCCGCGACGCGGTTCCCGAAGGACGCGGAGTCGGCCAGCGCGGCCGCGCTGCTGTCGAGCCCCAGGCGCTGGGCCAGGCCGCGCGCGCCGGCCAGGCCCGCGGCGCAGACCAGGCTGCGCAGGAGCCAGCGCCGGCCTCCGGCCTCGGACAGCACGTCAAAGGCCGCGACGAGGAGCAGGGCGCAGAGCAGCCAGACCTGCCAGGAAAGCCGGGACTCGGGGCCCAGGGGGGAGAGGAAGTACGACAGGCTGGCCGCCCCGCAAAAAAGCGCCAAGGCGAAGAGGGTGGAGCGGGGCGGAAAGCGCAGCGGCGCGTCCCACCACAGGCCCGCGGCGGAGAGCGCGGGCAGGCCTCCCAGCAGCAGGGCGAAGCAGACGGACTTGGGCGCCAGCGGATCCGCGGACGCGGCGTCCTGGCTCAGGACCACACCCAGGACGCAGGCGGCCATCAGTCCCACGCGCGCGGAGCCCAGGACGCGGCCCAATGCCGGAACGAAGCTGTTCGGTCTCTCGGTCAAGGCGGGCCCTTTCGCGGCCGTATCCGTTTTTCCCGTCACTGCAGGATCTGCTTCTTCAATTGCATGGCGCCGGCATGGGAGGGATCCAGGCGCAGGGCCATGTCGAGCTCGGCCACGGCTTCCTTGAGCCTCTTTTGGTAGAAGAGGGCGTAGCCCAGGCTGAAGTGCGCGTCCGCGCTGGAGGGCTCCAAAGCCACCGCCTGGCGGAAGGCGGCTTCCGCGGCCTTGTAGTCGCCCAGCATCATGGAGCAGTTCCCCAGGTTCTGGGCCCTGCCCCGCGTGGGCTGGATGGCCAAGGCCTTCGCCAGCGCGTCCGCGGCTTCAGCGTAGCGGCGCTGGGCGGCCAGGGCATCGCCCAGTTTTTCCAGGGCCAGGGGGTCGCCCTTGGAAGCCTGCGCCGCAAGGGCTGTCGGATCACCCGCGACAGCCAGCGAGCCGACCTCCGCGTCCAGGGCCGGGCCCACGCCCTGCGCGTTGCGTGCCAGGGGCAGATAGGCCTGCCGGGCGAAGACAAAGGCCAGGCCCAGGAAGAGGAGGCTGAGCCATTCCGGGGCCGCGCCGCGCTCGGGCTCGGCCCGGACCTGCGCGCCCGCGTCCTTTGAGTCCGCGGCCAAAAGGCCGAAGGCCGCGCACAGCGGCACGAAAACCCCGGGCAGGAAAAAAAAGCGGTCCGCTTGGGCTTCGACCAGGAGCCCGAGGCCGCCCAGGGCCAGCAAGGGCGCTTCGGCCGAAGCAGAGCGCAGGGCCTGCCGGAAAAACACCGCGCAGCCAAAGGCCAGGGCCGCCAGCCCCGGCAGGCCTCCGGCGCAGGCCACGGCCAGGAGCAACTGGTGGGGATCCTCCGCGTATTGGTTGCCGGAGTTCACCAGGGACACCAGGGAGCCGGTGGCGTGGTCCTGGAAGGCCAGGGCAAAGGATCCCGGACCCCAGCCCAGCAAGGGCCTTTGCGTCCACAGCTGGAAGGAGGCCTGCCACAGGGGCCAGCGCGCGGTGGGGCGCAGCCAGGCCGAGGGCGGAAACAGGTACAGGGCCAGGAGGCTCAGACCCAGCGCCGCGACCAGGCCCGCCAGAGGGCCGCGGGTCCAGGCGGGGGCGGTCCCTGATCTTGCGGATTCCGGCCTTCCCCGCCGGGACCACAGCAGATATCCAAGGCAGAGGCCTTGAACCAGCACGGCCAGCAAAGCGGCCCGGCTCTGGGTCGCCACCAGGGCGCTGAACAAAAGGGTCAAGGCGCCGGCCCGGCGCAATCCGTTCCAGGACAGGACCATGGGCCAGCTCAGGCACAGAAAAGCGGCCAGGCAGCCGGCGTTCCCGAAACTGCCCATGGCGCGTTGGCTGGAGCCCGCCAGGGCGTACGCGGAAATGGGTTCAAAGCCCGCGCGCTGGGCCAGGGCATAGGCCGCCAGAACAAGCGCGGCCCAGGGCCAGGTGCGCAGGACCGCCCGGCCCCAGGCGCGCGGGCCGCTGGCCAGGCAGAAGCAGAGCAGGACCCCGGCGAGCGCGGAGCCGTCCAGGCCGCTGACCAGGCTCCGGTACGGGGAGGCCAGGCGGCACAGCAAGAAAGCCAGGCCCGCCGCGCCCCAGGCCAAGGCCATGGCCTTGGGCGGCCGCGCGGGCCCGGCGGCCGCGCCGCCGGGCAAGGCGAGGCCCAGACAGAGCAGGCAGGCCAGGGCCATGGCTGCGCAGGCTTTCAGGTCCAGGAGCTGGGTCGTGGGAAGCAGGACGAGGGCCGCAAAGGCCCCCCCAATGCAAAAGGCGAGGGCAGGGCCCCCGCCTGATCCACGCTCCGGCTTAAGCATCAAACCAACACGGCTTCTTTCGTGCCCTTTTCCACCCAGCCCAGGACGCGCCCCGGGCAGCCGAGCTTCCTCAGCGCGGCCAGGGCCTTGTCCTTCTCCTTGTCCGACACCATGAACACCAGGCCGATGCCCATGTTCAGGGTGCGGTAGGCGTCGGCGTCGGGGACCCCGCCCAGGTCCAGGATCATCTGGAAGAGCTGGGGCACCTTCCAGGAGCCCTTGCGGATGACGGCCCGGCAGCCCTGGGGCAGGACGCGGGGGATGTTCTCGGTGAAGCCGCCTCCGGTGAGGTGGGCCATGGCGTGCACGTTCACGAACTTGCGCAGGGGCAGCATGTAGGGCGCGTAGCAGCGGTGGGGCGCCAGCAGGGCCTGGGCCAGGGTGCGGCCGAGGCGCGGGTGCCTGCCGTGCAGGGGCAGCTTGGCGCGCTCCAGCAGGACCTTGCGGGCCAGGCTGTAGCCGTTGGTGTGCATGCCGCTGGAGGCCAGGCCGATGATGCAGTCGCCGGGGCGCACCTGGTCGCCCGTGATCAGGTCCTTGCGGTCGACCACGCCCACGATGGTGCCGGCCAGGTCGAAGTCGCCCGGGGCGTAGAGGCCCGGCATCTCCGCGGTCTCTCCGCCGATGAGCACGGTCTTCTGCTGCTTGCAGGCGATGGACAGGCCGCGCACGACCTCGGCCGTGACCTTGGGCTGCAGCTTGCCGGTGGAGAAGTAGTCGAGGAAGAACAGCGGGGTCGCGCCCTGCACCAGGATGTCGTTGACGCAGTGGTTGACCAGGTCCTGGCCCACGGTGTGGTACACCCCCGCCTGGGCGGCCACCATGATCTTGGTGCCCACGCCGTCGGTGCTGCTGACGAGGATGGGGTCCTTGTAGGCGGCCTTGTCGAAGTGGAAGAGCCCGCCGAAGGACCCCAGGTCGCCCAGCACCCGCTTGTTGAAGGTCGAGCGCACGAAGCCCTTCATGCGGCGCACGGCCTCGTTGCCGGCGTCGATGTCCACGCCCGAGTCCTTGTAGGTGATGGGCTTGCGCGCCGGGCCTTGCTCGGCCCCGCGATCCTTCTTGTAGACGCTCAGTCGCATTTTGCCCCGACCCCTTCGGCTATTTTCTCGTTGGCCACCACGCCGTGCACCCCGATGGGATAGTTCCCGTCGAAGCAGGCCTTGCAGAAGTCGCCTTCGGGCGTGCCGGTGGCCTGCATCATGCCGGCCACGGACAGGTAGCCCAGGCTGTCCACGTCGAGGAAGCGCACGATCTCGGCGTGGTTCATGGTGTTGATGAGCAGCTCGCTCTTGGTGGGGAAATCCATGCCGTAGAAGCAGGGATGGGCCACCGGCGGGCTGCTGACGCGCAGGTGCACCTCGGCGGCCCCGGCCGCGCGCAGCATCTTGATGATCTTGCGGCTGGTCGTGCCGCGCACCAGGGAGTCGTCCACCACCACCACGCGCTTGCCCTTGAGGATGCCGCGGACGGGGTTGAGCTTCACCTTGACGCCGAAGTCGCGGATGGTCTGGCTGGGCTGGATGAAGGTGCGGCCCACGTAGTGGTTGCGGATGAGCCCCATCTCGAAGGGCAGCTTGGCGGTCTCGGCGTAGCCGATGGCCGCGGTCACGCCGCTGTCGGGCACGGCGATCACGAGGTCGGCCTCGGCCGGGCACTCGCGGGCCAGCTGGCGCCCCAGCGCGCGGCGCACCTTCTCGACCTGTTCGCCGAACTGGAAGCTGTCGGGGCGGGCGAAGTAGACGAACTCGAACACGCACTGGGCCCGGCGGCTGGAGGCGAAGGGCTTGGAGCTGGTGATGCCGTTCTCGTCGATCACGACCATCTCGCCGGGCTCGACCTCGCGCACGATCTCGGCGTCGAGCAGGTCCAGGGCGCAGCTTTCCGAGGCCAGCACGTAGGCCCCGCCCATCTTTCCGATCACCAGGGGGCGGAAGCCGGCCGGGTCGCGCACGCCGATGAGCTGCTTGTCGTTCATCAGCACCAGGCTGTAGGCGCCCTGCACCCGCTTGAGGCTGTCCACCACCGTGTCGGCGAAGCGGCGGCCGCTGCTGCGGGCGATCAGGTGCACGATGACTTCGCTGTCGGCCGTCGTGCTGAAGATGCTGCCGTAGGCCTCCAGCTCGCTGCGCAGGATCTCGGCGTTGGTCAGGTTGCCGTTGTGGGCCACGGCCAGCCCGCCGCGCGCGTATTCCACCGTGATGGGCTGGGCGTTGCGCAGGCTGGTGCCGCCGGCCGTGGAGTAGCGCACGTGCCCGACCGCCAGGGGGCCCGGCAGCTTGGCCAGCTCGTCGGCGCCGAAGGCGTCGGCGACCAGGCCCATGCGCTTGATGGCGTGCAGGCTCTCGGTGTCGCTGCTGGTGATGCCGCAGCTCTCCTGGCCCCGGTGCTGGAGGGCGTAGAGGCCCAGGTAGACCATCTTGGAGGCCTCGGGATGGCCGTAGACGCCCATCACGCCGCAGGCTTCCCCGCCCTTGCCGTCGTTGGCCAGGGTGGCCGTGCGCTCCGCCTTCTCGACGAGTTCGACCAGCTCCTGCTCCGTGCGCATGGCGGGCTCCTCAGATTTCATCCAGTCCTTTGAAGGCGTTGAGGTGGGCGGTTTTGATCTTGTCGAGCCCCAGGTTCAGGCCGGCGCCGGGCTTGCCCGGGCCTCCGGAGTGCAGGGAAAGGATGAGGGCCGGGCCGCCGGTGAGGCCGAGGTAGCCCAGGGGCACCCCCGAGGCCTTCGCCAGGGCCTCGAAGGCCTTGGCCTTGGAGGGGGCCACGCTGAAGAGGACGCGGGAGGCGCTTTCCCCGAAGAGGAGGGCGTCCGCCCGGATGCCGGAGGGGGCCCTGAAGTTCAGGACCGCGCCCAGGGCGGGAACCCCGTGGCGCTCGCCGGAGATGCAGCATTCCGCGGCCGCCACGGCCAGGCCGCCGTCGGAGAGGTCGTGGGCGCTGCGCGGCAGCTCGCGGCGGGCGGCCTTCACGCAGAACTTCTGCAGGCGGGCTTCGGCCTTGAGGTCGATGCGCGGCGGCTTGCCCCGCTTCATCCCGTGGACCACGGCCAGGTATTCGCCGGCCCCCAGCTCCTCGCGGGTCTTGCCGGCCAGGTAGACGCGGTCCCCGGACTGCCGGAACCACTGGGGCACGGGCCTTAAGGCGCCCCGCACGGGCTCGAGCAGGCCCACGGCGGCCACGATGGGCGTCGGATCGATCGCGCCCTTGGGCCCCTGGTTGTAGAGGCTGACGTTGCCGCTGATCACCGGCACGCCCAGGGCGCGCGCGGCCTCGGCCATGCCCTGCACCGCCTCGCTGAACTGCCACATGATGCCGGGATCCTCGGGGTTCCCGAAATTCAGGCAGTCGCTCAGGCCGATCGGCTCCGCGCCGCTGACGGCCACGTTGCGGCAGGCCTCCGCCACCGCCAGGCGCCCGCCCTCGCGGGGGCCCAGCCAGCAGTAGCGGCCGTTGCCGTCCACCGCCATGGCCAGCCCCTTGCCGTTCTCCTTGACGCGGATCACGGCCGCGTCCGAACCCGGCTTAAGCAGGGTGTTGGTGCGGACCTGGTGGTCGTACTGGCCGAAGATCCACTGCTTGTCGGCCAGGCTGGGCGAGGCCAGCAGCTTGAGCAGGGCCGCGTTCAGGTCGCGGGGGACCCTGATTGATTTTAAGTCCAAGGAGGCCGCCCGGTCCAGATAGGCGGGCTTCCTCATGGGACGGCGGACCAGGGGGAAGTCCGGATGGTGGTCGTCGGCCAGGGCCGCCACGGGCAGGTCCGAGACCAGGCGCCCGTCCTGGAAGACGCGGTGCCGGTCGCCGGCCGTGACGCGGCCTACCACGCTGGCGTGCAGGCCCCATTTGTTGAGGATGGCCTCCACCTTGCGCTCGCGTCCCTTCTTGGCCACCAGCAGCATGCGCTCCTGGCTCTCGGAGAGCATGACCTCGTAGGGGACCATGCCGCTTTCGCGGCGCGGGACCTTGTCGACGTAGATGTCTATGCCGGCGCCGCCGCGGAAGGCCATCTCCACCGAGGAGCTGGTCATTCCCGCGGCGCCCATGTCCTGGATGCCCACCAGGTGGCCGGACTCGATGAGCTCGAGGGTGGCCTCCAGGAGCAGCTTCTCCATGAAGGGGTCGCCCACCTGCACGGCGCTGCGCTTCTCGCCGGCGTCCTCACCCAGATCCACGGAGGCGAAGGTGGCGCCGTGGATGCCGTCGCGGCCCGTGGTCGCGCCGATGTACATGACCGGGTTGCCCAGGCCGCTGGCCTTGCCGGTGATGAGGCGCTTGTGGGGCATCACGCCCAGGGCGAAGGCGTTGACCAGGCAGTTGTCGCGGTACACGGGGTCGAAGACCGCCTCGCCGCCCACCGTGGGCACGCCCACGCAGTTGCCGTAGCCGCCGATGCCCGCCACCACCCCCTGTATCAATTTACGCACGTGGGGGTCTTTCGGGTCGCCGAAACGCAGGCTGTTCATGCCGGCGATGGGCCGGGCGCCCATGGTGAAGACGTCGCGCAGGATGCCGCCCACGCCCGTGGCCGCGCCCTGGTAGGGCTCGATGGCGCTGGGGTGGTTGTGGCTCTCGATCTTGAAGGCCGTGGCCCAGCCGCCGCCGATGTCCAGGACCCCGGCGTTCTCGCCGGGCCCCAGCAGGACCCGCTTGCCCTTGGTGGGGAAACCGCGCAGGTGCGGCTTGCTGGTCTTGTAGCTGCAGTGCTCGCTCCACATCACCGAGAAGATGCCCAGCTCGGTGTGGGTGGGCTCCCTGCCCAGGATGCCGCCGATGCGCCCGTATTCGTCGGCGCTCAGGCCGTATTCGCGGGCCAGCTTGAGGCTCACTTCGGGGTCGGTCGGCAGGGGCAGGGGCGGGGGCAAGGCGGTCGTCTGCTTCATCGTGTGGTGAGGGCTTGGAGGGCGCTTTCGAACAGCACGCGCCCGTCGGTGCCGCCCAAAATGGCTTCGGAGACGCGTTCAGGATGGGGCATCATGCCCAGCACGTTGCCCTGGGCGTTGAGCACGCCGGCGATGTTCTCCAGAGCCCCGTTGGGGTTGGACTCCTCGCTGGCCTCGCCGCCGGCGTCGCAGTAGCGCAGGACGATCTGGCGGTGGTCCTGCAGGCGCTTCAGGGTGTCGGGTTCGCAGAAGTAGTTGCCCTCGCCGTGGGCGATGGGCAGGCGCAGGACCTGGCCCTCGCGGGCCGCGCTCGTGAAGGCGCTGTCGCGGCGCTCCACGCGCACGTACACGTCCTGGCACAGGAAACGCAAATGTTTGTTCCTCAACAGGACGCCGGGGACCAGGTGGCTCTCGGCCAGGATCTGGAAGCCGTTGCAGATGCCCCACACCAGGCCGCCGCGGCGGGCGTGCTCGAAGACGGCCTTCATCACGGGCGAGAAGCGGGCCACCGCGCCGCAGCGCAGGTAGTCGCCGTAGCTGAAGCCGCCCGGGACCACCACGCAGTCCGTTCCCGCGGGCAGGCGGTCGCGCTCGTGCCAGACCAGCTCCGCCTTCTGCCTCATCACCGTGCCCAGGGCGTGCATGCAGTCGTGGTCGCAGTTGCTGCCGGGGAATTCGAGGACAGCGAAACGCATGCGTATGCTCCCTAAGCCTTGGGCGCTTTTTTGAGGCTGAATTCGTAGCGTTCGATCTGGGTGTTGGCCAGCAGCTTGGCGCACATCTGCTCGACCCGGGCCTTGGCCTTCTCCAGCGTCAGGCCCTTGTCCTCCAGGCGCAGCTCCAGGTACTTGCCCTGGCGCAGCCCGGCGACCTCCTTGTAGCCCATGTGCCGCAGGGCCGCGCCCACCGCCACGCCCTGGGGGTCCAGCACGCTGGGCTTGAGGGTCACATGGATCTTGGCGAGATACATTTCTAAACCTCCATACTGGAGCCCACTCGGGGCGCCGCCGGCGCCCCTCCCTAGCGGCTAGATTTTCAGGCGCCGGAAGATCATGTCCACGTGGCGCAGGTATTCCTTCAGGTTGAAGGCCGCGTCGATCTGCGCCGGGGCCAGGCCCTTGGTGCGGGGGTCGGACTTCAGGCGGGCGCGGAAGTCGGGGCCCGGCTTGCCGTCCAGGCGGGCGTTCCAGGCGGCCATGGCGTTGTCCTGCACCACCTTGTAGGCGTCCTCGCGCTTGAGCCCGGCCTCGGTCAGGGCCAGCAGCACGCGCTGGCTGAAGACCAGGCCGCCGGTCAGCTCGAGGTTGCGCATCATGGAGGCGGGATAGACCACCAGGCGGTCCATCAGGTCCGTGAACTTGGCGAGCATGTAGTCGAGCAGGGTGCAGCTGTCCGGGAAGATGACGCGCTCCACGGAGGAGTGGGTGATGTCGCGCTCGTGCCAGAGGGCCACGTTCTCCCAGGCGGCCAGGGCGTTGCCCCTGAGCACCCGCGCCAGGCCGGCCACGCGCTCGGCCAGCATGGGGTTGCGCTTGTGGGGCATGGCGCTGGAGCCCTTCTGCCCCGGCGCGAAGTACTGCTCCACCTCGAGGATCTCGGTGCGCTGGAGGTTGCGGATCTCGGTGGCCCACTTCTCCAGGCTGCTGCCGGCGACGGCCAGGGTGGCCATGAACTCGGCGTGGCGGTCGCGGCTCTGGGTCTGGTTGGTGGCTGGGTCGGGCTTGAGGCCCAGGTATTCGCAGGCCAGGGTCTCCACGCGCGGGTCGATGTTGCTGTAGGTGCCCACGGCGCCGGAGATCATGCCCACTGCCACGGTCTCGCGCGCGGCCCTGATGCGGGCCGTGGTGCGGTCCAGCTCCGCCACCCACAGGGCCAGCTTCAGTCCGAAGGTGAGGGGCTCGGCCTGGATGCCGTGCGTGCGGCCGATCTGGGGGGTGTGCTTGTGCTCGCGGGCGCGGCGGACGAGGACCTTGCGCAGGCCGGCGAAGCCTTCCAGCAGGATGTCGGCCGAGTCGCGCAGCTGCAGGGCCTGGGCCGTGTCGACCACGTCGGTGCTGGTGAGGCCCAGGTGGATGTAGCGGCCCGCCGGGCCGACGTGCTCGGCCATGCAGGTGACGAAGGCGATCAGGTCGTGGTCCGTGACTTTTTCGAGCTCGGCGATGCGCTTCAGGCTGAAACCGGCCTTGCGGCGGATGGCGGCGGCGGCGGCCTTGGGGATGCGCCCAAGCTTGGCCTGGGCCTCGCAGGCCGCCACTTCGACGTCCAGCCACATCTGGAATTTGTTCTGCTCGGACCAGACCCGGGCCATGGCCGGTCGGCTGTAGCGTTCAATCATGCGGATACCGGAAAAATGAAGAACGAAGCCCGCGGGTGCTGGCTTCGTCCTGAAGTTGAGGGCAGATTATGCCTGGGCCGCCCCGCCCTGGCAAGCGGAGCGCGGGCGCCGGGGCTTAGCCCAGGCCCAGCGCGGCCTTGGGGCGGCGGCGCCGGATCGGCGCCTTGAGCAGGCGGGCCAGGCCGCGGCGGGCCCATTCCGCGACCCAGCGGTCGGAATCCACGCTGGCGCTCTCCAGGCCCGCCTGGTGCTCGGGCTGGGCCATGAGGCTGAGGCTCTGGGCCGCGGCGCGGCGCACGTCCACGTCCATGTCCTTGAGGCAGGTCTGCAGGGCGGCGCAGGAGCGCTCCGCGCCGATCTCTCCCAGGGCCCAGGCCGCGCAGGCGCGGATGGCCGCTTCCCTGTCCAGGAGCAGGCCTTCCAGAGGCAGGGTGGCTTCCGGGGGGGCTTTTTTCACCAATTCGATGATGGCGGAACGCCGGACGAAGGTGGCGGAACTGCCCAGATCGGCGAGCAGGCTCATGAGATCCTTGGACTGGCGTTTTCTTTTCACCATGACGGGATAATTCCTCTGATCCTTGTGAACAGGCTTGCAAAAATCATGTCATATTTTGAAACAATGTTCCTTAGATTGGAAGCTTCAAGTGCTCAAAAAAAGCCCTGCCGGAGCGCTCCGGCAGGGCTTGCTTACATGGCCTAGACAGGAAAAAGCTTAGCCGACAAGCCCTTTCAGGGCGGCCAGGGCGGCGTCGTAGTCGGGATGGCTGGCCATCTCCGCCACGCGCTGCACATAGGCGATTTTGTCGTTGGCGCCGACGATGAAGATGCTGCGCTGCAGCAGCCCCTGCTCCTTCACATAGACGCCGTACTTGGTGCCGAAATCGTGGTCGCGGAAATCGGACAGCATGCGCAGGTTGGTGATGCTGCCCGCGCTGCACCAGCGGTTCAGGGCCGTGGGGGCGTCGCAGCTGATGGTGATCCAGTCCACGCCCGTGATTTTGTTGGCCTCGTCGCTGAAGCGCTTGGTCTGGGCGTCGCAGATGCCGGTGTCGACCGAGGGAACCACGTTGATGAAGCGGACCTTGCCCTTGATGTCCTTGCTGTCGAAGATCTTGCCCAAACCGGCGAAGGCGGTGAACTCGGGGGCCGCGTCTCCGGCTTTGAGTTCGGGTCCCACCAGCGTGAGCGGGCCGCCCTTGAGGGTGTATTGTCCTGTGCGTTCCATTGCATTGCCTCCTGCTTGGGTTGGTATTCTAAGGTCAATTGGTGTGGCGCGTACGCGGGCTAATCGCCCCCCTTAGGACGAGAGGTCCTCGAATCCGATGTCACTGTACCGCCCGCTTTTCGGCTGGGAAAGCGGATCGTTGAGCGGGGGCGTTTTCGCGTGGACCAGGGCCCAGGCCAGGTCCTGCCAGTCGGCCTCGCTTTCGCAGTCCGCGCTGAGCACGGCGTCGAAGTAGAGGTTGGCCATGCGGGCGTGCACGGCCTCGAGCTTCTCCGGGGGCAGGCCCCCGCGGTTCTCCACGATGGCCTGCAGGTGCTCGGCGATGCTGCCGCCCTGGGGGATGTGGCCGACATAGAGCACCTTGCCGTCCTCGGCGTCGGGTGGGAATTCCACCAGCTCGAAGATGCCGCCGCCGCGGGGCGCGTGGTTCATGATGCCGCCCAAGTGCAGGCGGTAGATGCGCTCGGTGAAGCGGATATGGAAGGTGCGCGCGGGTTTGCCCGCGATGCCGGTGTTCATAGGATCTCCAAGAGACGTTCGAAGCCTTGTATAAGGATTTCAGGGGCCGCGGCTTTCATCAGGCCCTCGTCGGCGATGCCGCCCAGGATCCCGACGCTCTGCATGCCGGCGTTGTGGCCGGCCTCCACGTCCACGCGGCTGTCGCCGATCATCAGGCCCCGTTTCGGCTCGCAGGCCAGGTCGCCGCAGGCCTTGAGCAGGGGCTCGGGGTGCGGCTTCTTGTGGGCGCAGGTGTTTCCGCCCACGACGCTGCCGAAGCGCCGCGCCACGCCCAGGCCCTCCAGGATATGACGGGAGACCCGCTCGGGCTTGTTGGTGACCACCGCCATGGCGTAGCCGCGGGCCTGCAGGGCCTCCAGGGTCGCGGCCACGGCCGGGTACAGGCGGGTCCGGTCGAGGCAGTGCTCGTGGTAGTGGAGCAGGAAGGCTTCGATGCTGTCGCGCACGTCGCCTTCGGGCTTGGCCAGCAGGCGGCGCATGAGGGACTCCACCCCGTCGCCCACGTATCCGGCGATGACCGCGGTCTCCAGGGCCGGCAGGCCGTGGCGCGCGCGCAGCCAGTTGCCGCTGGCCACCAGGTCCGCGGTGGACTCCACCAGGGTCCCGTCCAGGTCAAAGAGCAGGGCCTGCACTATGGCAGGGTCAAAAGGTGTAGGCGACGTCAAAGAGGATCTCTCCGTATTCCGCGAGAACTTCGTCCACGGCCCAGTTGCTCTGGCCCTGCCATCCTACGATGGCGCTGTAGCGGCCGAAACGGGCCTGCATCTCCGGGGTCAGAACAAAGTACTGCTCCGCCGGCAAGCCGATGGTTTCCGACCCGATGGTCCAGGGGCTGAGCCAATGGTATTTCGCCTCAAGGGCCAGCCCGATGCGGGAATCGGCGTCACGGTACCAGATCCAGGCCAGGCCGGCCACGCTGTCGGCCCCGTAGCGCGGCCCCAGCCAGATGCCGCCCTCCTCGGGCGCGATCCCGCCCGAGGGGCCCCAGGACAGATAGTCCTGCCCGGAGGAGACGGCCTGCCGGCCGAATTGATAACGGCCGATGACCTGGATCCAGCCTTCCCAGGACTGCGACTGCCCGCCGAAAACGATGCCCGGAAGCGCTTGCCAGCGGCCGTCCCCTGTGGCGGCCAAAGTCTGGGGGGCCTCGAAGGGGCCCAGGCCCGTGGGCGCGACGAGGGCCAGGCTCCAGGCGGCGTTGAAGCCTTGGGCACTGTCCCGCAGGGCCTCCCGCAGCCCCAGGCGCAGGTCTCCAAGGCCCTGGCTTTCCGCCACCCCCGGGGTGTTGACGTTGTAATACTCCGGAACGCCGAAGGAGTCCGGGGAGAATTCGCTGAACACCGTGGGAAGGTCCAGCTCCAGGACCGAGCGCTTCGCCAGCTGCCAGTCCAGGCGGGTGTCTACGGTGGCCAGATCCTGGAATTGCGGCCCCTGGCCCGGGCTGGGGATCATGTAATAGGTGTTGTAACCGTCCGCCCACCACTGGTTCTCGGTCTGGCCCGCCTTCACGTTCAGGGACAACTTGCCCACATCCATGGGCCTGGGCACCTCAATGCCCAGCCAGTCGTTGTCTGCATGGGCCAGGGCGGGCAAAACAAGGGCCAGGACCAGGCCAAACAGCACGGCCGCCCTCCTGGACGACCATAGCCGGGCAGGAAGCCGGGACAGCCAAGGAAAGGGGCGCAAACCTAGCATCGGCGCATGATGGCAGGGCCTTGCGCCAGGGTCAAGCAGGCCTTGCCCCGAGGGGCCCGACTGTGGTAAATAGGATTACTCCCTGCGGTGTTCGTGCTGGGGGCCGGTCTTTTTTGATCCGTAACTCTATTTCAGGGAATCCGAATAGGTCGCCCTTAGGGGCCGGTCTTGAGGTAACCCACCTGATCCTAGGGTTCAAAAAACCGGTTCTCCACGGCACAGGTGGGGCATTATTTTGCGGCCATGCCCCATGGCAGGCCCTTGGGACGCATTTTTTGCTTTGTTGACCCTGGACAAAGTCCGGTCTAAACTCCCCTCAAGCTTCCTCAAAGGCCCATAAGCCAAGGGGGAAGGCTGACTCAGACTATGACCCGGGTGCAAGGGGCACCGCTAGACATGCTGCTTTTGACATTCATCCACTGTTATTTGTTTACACGGCCCGTTGAGGACTTCGCGACGTGGCCGGTCGGGCTTGCCGACTCCAAAAGTCAGGCCTGCCTTTCCGGACCGTTCCGCCCCGCGATGGGCCATAAACTTGCCGCGGGTTTTTCCTGCGGCTGGTGGAGTATGCCGTCCCGATCCTGATCTGAGCGCCGGGCCAGTCTTCTGCCGGCGGCGCGTATCCCCTGCGCGCCAGTCCTTCCCTCCAAAACGACCGTTTTGGAGCATCCATGATTTCCCTTTTAGTGCTGGTCCTGGCGACGGGTGTCCTTTGCGGCATCCTGGGCCGGGTTTTGTACGACCGTAAACGCAGCCAGGCCGCCATCAAATCGGCCGAGGCCCAGGCCGCCCGCATTTTGGACCTCGCGGGCCGCGAATCCGAAGCCAAAACCAAGGAACTTGTGCTGGAAGCCAAGGCCGAGATCCTGCGCGACCGCCAGGAATTCGACGCCGCCGCCACCCGCATGCGCGACGAGCTCAGCGAGGCCGGGCGCCGGGCCCAGGACGAGGAGCGCCTGCTCCAGAACCTGCGCCGGGAGCTCGAGGACGGCGCCAAGGACCTGGAGGTCCGGCGCCACGACCTGGGCGGCCGCACCCAGCAGCTCAGCCGCAAGGAGCACGAGCTGGAGCGCCTCATGCTGGAGGAGCGCCAGCGCCTGGAGAAGCTGTCCCACATCACCCAGGACGAGGCCCGGCGCCAGCTGATGAAGTCCATCGAGCGCGACACCCGCCACGAATGCGCGGACATGATCAAGCAGCTCGAGGACGAGGCCAAGGAGCTGGCCGACCGGCGGGCCAAGCAGATCCTGAGCGTGGCCATCCAGCGCTGGGCCCACAGCCACACCGCCGAGAGCACCGTGAGCGTGGTGCACATCCCCAGCGAGGACATGAAGGGCCGCATCATCGGGCGCGAGGGGCGCAACATACGCGCCCTGGAGAACGCCACGGGCGTGGACCTCATCATCGACGACACCCCGGAGACCGTGGTGGTGTCCAGCTTCAACCTTTTCCGCCGCGAAGTGGCGCGCCTGAGCCTGGAGCAGCTGGTGGCCGACGGCCGCATCCACCCCAGCCGCATCGAGGAGGTGGTGCAGAAGGTCCGCGACGACATGGAAGCCCAGATCATCCACATCGGCGAGCAGGCCTGCCAGCAGGCCGGCATCTACGGCATGCATCCGGAGCTGATGCGCCTGGTCGGCAAGCTGCGCTTCCGCACCAGCTACGGGCAGAACCA
Source organism: bacterium (assembly GCA_035485275.1). GTDB lineage: Bacteria > Oederibacteriota > JAJYGY01 > JAJYGY01 > DAIDJD01 > DAIDJD01. The sequence continues at coordinate 72,086 of DATHOE010000012.1, read as the reverse complement.
GCTCATCCACACCCTGGAGGTGACCCACCTGGCCGCCACCCTGGCCGCCGAGGTGGGCGCGGACGTGGAGGTGGCCAAGCGCGCCGCCTTCCTGCACGACATCGGCAAGGCCGTGGACCAGGACAAGGAGGGCACCCACGTGCAGCTGGGCGTGGAGATGATGCGCCGCTACAACGAGCACCCCGCCGTGATCCACTGCGTGGAGGCGCACCACAACGACGTCCCCATGGAGAGCATCGAGGCCTTCCTGGTGCAGGCCGCCGACGCCATCAGCGGCAGCCGCCCCGGAGCCCGGCGCGAAAGCCTGGAAGCCTACATCAAGCGCCTGCAGAAGCTCGAGGAGATCGCCCACGGCTTCCGCGGCGTGACCCAGGCCTACGCCCTGCAGGCAGGCCGCGAGGTGCGCATCATGGTGGCCCACGACCTGGTCAGCGACGCCGAGGCCCTGCAGCTGGCGCGCGACGTCGCCCGCAAGGTGGAGGCCGAGATGGAGTACCCGGGCCAGATCAAGGTCCAGGTCATCCGCGAGACCCGCGCCGTGGAGTTCGCGAAATGAAATTCCTCCTCATCGGCGACGTGGTCGCCGCCCCCGGCCGCAAGGCCTGCTCCGCGTTCGTGCGTCCCCTGAAGGCCGAGCACAAGATCGACCTGGTGATGGCCAACGTCGAAAACCTGGCGGGCGGCTTCGGGGTCAACTCGGGGACCTTGAACGAGCTGAAGGAGGCCGGCGTCGACGTGTTCAGCTCCGGCAACCATATCTGGGACAAAAAAGAGGTGGCGGACTGCTGGGCCGCCTTCCCCACCCTGCTGCGCCCCTGCAACTACCCCTCCGGCGTGCCCGGCCGCGGCGAGACCCTCTTCACCTGCGCCGACGGAAGCCTGGTTGGCGTGGTCAACGTCATGGGCCGCGTGTTCATGCCGGTGGAAGTGGACGACCCCTTCCCCGCGGCCAAGGCCGCGGTGGCCCGGCTCAAGGCCCAGGGCGCGCGGGCCGTGATCGTGGACATGCACGCTGAGGCCACCAGCGAAAAGGTGGCCCTGTGGCGGCACCTCGACGGCGAGGCCAGCGTGGTGGTCGGCACCCACACCCACGTACCCACCGCCGACGCGCGGGTCTCGGCCAGGGGCACGGCCTACCTCAGCGACCTGGGGCTGACGGGCGGCTACGCGGGCGTCATCGGCATGGCCGCCGACAGCGTGCTGCGCAAATTCCTGCTGTCCCTGCCCGCGCGCCACAGCCCCGAGGAAAAGGAAGTGGAGTTCTGGGCCCTGCTGGTGGAGACCGACGCGCAGGGGCGGGCCCTGAGCGCGAAGCAGATCAGCAGCAGGCTTCCGGGTTGAATTTCACGGCCGTTTTTTCAATTGAGATGCAAAAATTTTTTAAAAATCCACGGTGCGCATCGGTGATCGATCCCGCTCCAATGACAGATTCTCTTTGCGCAACGGCGAACGCCTGAAAAATTCGAGCAAGGATTCCCGGGAGCGTGGATACATGCGGTCATACACTTCCATGGGGACCAAAGCCGCCTTCTGTTTTCCGCGCACGGTGATAATAAAAGGCCCGTCCCCGGTGATCCGGGACACCAACCCACTGAGGCGCGCTTTGGCGTAACTCAACTGGCAGCGTTTCATCCTGACTCCTCCCTCCATCCAATCTTTATTCTCAGATGGAAGTTTTCTTATTGTGCCTCTCTGCTAGTTTTCGTTTCAATTCTTCTATGCTCACTCCCTTTCTCCCCCTACCTCGACCTTCAATATCCGAAGCATCAGGCAAAGTCAATCCATGGCCAAGTATTGCCTTGGCCGGACCCTCGCTGACGGTGGCGATGAATTTTCGCCACTTTGGATCCCGGCTCAACTTGGCAAGTTCAATAGCGTTGAGAAGAGCGCCGCGCGCAAAGTCGCTGACTCCTTTCACGCCCAATTCATCGAGAGATGCTTCAATATATTTTTTAAGGCTAGGTGTAACACGAAAGCGAATTTCACTAATTTGATTTTCGTTCTGAATCGCGCGCAGTTCCTGTCCGGTGAGTGTGAAAGCAATACCCGCCACAGTGTCCTCCGTGTAGCTACATTTATGTAGCTACACTATTCTTTCGAACGGCGGCTGTCCACAGATTTTTGGACTGCGCTTCACGCCGATCTTACTATACAAATGTATGGTAATAATATAAAATTTCTTGATGTTGTTGAAGTCCTGAGGATCAACTAAATACATTATGTATATCTATATTGATTTACATATTGACATACCCATAGCGAGGCGCCACTATGACATCAAGTCTACCGGACAAGGCTCCCCTATGGGAGATCGAATTCACTAACTCTCTGATCCTCGAAGACGCCGAGAAATATATCCGGTCGAAGTATCCATTGGAAAAGGACTGGAAGCGCCTGTTAGAAGAAATGCGATCGGATCTAGGTGTGACGATGCCAAGGACGCCGGAAGCGGTTTTGGACTGGCCGCCCCAGGCAAGCGATGTCCCAGGGATTGCCCACGCGCTCAGGCGTCAGGGGCGTCGCCTGAGTTACCTGGCAAAAATAGACGAAGGCCGGCGCAAAATTCAAATCTATCGAATCATTGTCGCCTAGCACGATCCATCCAATGTGGAGCGTTTATGAAATCGGCCATGGTGAATATCCGCGTCCCTGACAATGTCCGGGAAATTTTAAAAAAGGCCGCAGCAGATGCGAATGAGTCCGTCAGCCAATTCCTTTTGAAAGGCGCCCTTCTGCGATTGCAGACGGGTCAAGAACCCGAAATACCCAAAGATCCTTTTGTCGTCGCTTGGGAACGCGCTTTGACCGTCAAACCCGTGGAAAAATTGTCGCCTGAAAACAAGGCCTTCATCGCTGAAGTGGAAGCCAAACAAAAGCAGGGCAATGCAAAACCGATTTCATTGGAAGACGGCCTTCGCGCCCTGGAAAAAAAACTGACCCGTTAAAAATCCGAACAACTCACTCGCAGATCCAAGCCACGGCCACCACCACCAGCAGGACCAGCAAGGCCACGATGAGCGCCTGCACCATGGGTGAACGCTGGTAGCCCAAGGGCTCGTCGTGCTCGCTGGTGACGGACGTTATCCGCGCGCCGTCGACCATGCCGCAGTGGGGGCAACGGTCGGCCGCGTCGGCGATGGCCTTGCCGCAGTTCGCGCAGCCCTTCACGGCAATTCCTGGTGCGCGGGTTTGAGCAGGTCGGCCACGGTCTTCACCGGATTGAAGGTCTCCAGCGGCATTTCCACGAAGAGGGTCTTCCAGCGGGCCATGGCCCCGTTCCAAAGGCCCGGCCGCTCCAAGGCGGTCAGGGGCCGTCCCAGGTGGCTCTTGGAACTCAGGAACACGGCCCCGGGATCCATGAAGCGCGCCAGGTCAAAGGGCTTCCCCTGCGCGTCGGTCAGGCGGCAGGCCATGTCCACGGGATTGAAGTGGGTGGAGGACGCGAAGATCCCCTTTTGCGCGGGGTCGCCGGACACCTGGGCGGACTCGACGATCTGCGCTTGGGGCAGGCCGCGCACCCAGAAGGGGCCGCCGCCCGCCTCGCCGGTGTTGGGGACCACGCCCACCACCCGCACCGGGGCCTCGAAGCTGCCCTGGGTGGCCTCGTCGAGCAGGCCCAGCAGGATGCGCTTGGCGCGCAGCGCGCGCGGCCACAAGCGCGGATGGGCGATGTTGTCGATGTTCCGCAGCAGGGCCACGTCCGTGCCCTGGGCCAGGGCCTGGAGGTTATGGATGAGGGCGCCGTGCCCGCCCGGACGCAGAACCAGGCGGCCCTCGGGCGTCCTGAACAGACCGCCCGCGCCGTCGCCGGCCAAAGTGTCGGTGGAAGGGTCCTGGAAGCTCCTGGAAAGGTCCAGGTCCGCGGGCAGGTCCTGGGAGCCAAGCCCGCGCAGGGCCTTGGTCAGGGCTTGGAATTCCTCGTCATGTTCCGGGGACAGGGTGAAGTGCAGGCGCTTCAATCCCAGGGCCGCAGCTTCACGCCAATGCTCCTCCAGGGCGGTCCGCGCGCGGCCGGCGTGGCGGTGGAAGAGAAGGAAGGCCTTGGGCAGGCTGGCGTAGTCCAGGCCGGGGCGCTTCAGGAGGGCCTGCAAGGCCTCGCGCCAGCGGCCCTTGGCCAGGACCATAGCAAAGGCCTTGCCGTCCGCGGCCTCCAGGGCCAGGCACCAGGGCTCGAAAAAGGCGAAACTCTGCGCGGATTCCAGGACCGTCGCGGCCGCCGGGGGCGGGAAAGCCGCGTCGCCGGAGAGGGCCGCCAGCAGGTCCTTGAACATGCGGGTGGCCGCGCCCGAGGCCGGCACGAACTTCGCCACGCGCTGCCTTGTGAGCAGGGCGGCGCCGCGGGCCTCATAGTCCGCCTCTTCGCGCGCGTCCAGGCGGCGGATGCCGTCGCCCACCACGCAGGGCCGCTCGAGAAGCAGGGGGGCGGGGGGGGAGGCCAGGAGCGCGCGCTGGCGCCGCGCTTCCTCAAGGCCGATGCCCGCGTCCTTCAGCTGGGCGAGATCGCCGGCGTCGAAGGGGGCCAGGTCCGCCATGTCAGGCACCGAAGTGGGGGAGGAATTTCTGGGCGGCCCAGGCCGCCAGCAGGGGCGCCTTGGCGTCCTTGTCCGACAGGAGCGGATCCGTCACGGGCCAGGCGATGCCGATCTCAGGGTCGTCCCAGCGGATGGTGAACTGGTCTTCCGGCGCGTAATAGTCCGAACACTTGTATTCCACTTCCGCGGTCTCGCTCAGGACCGCGAAGCCGTGCGCGAAGCCCTTGGGCACGTAGATCTGCGCCGCGCTCTCGGCGCCCAATTCCGCGCCCACCCAGCGGCCGAAATGGGGCGAGCCCTGCCGGATGTCCACGGCCACGTCCCAGATGAGCCCGCGCACGCAGCGCACCAGCTTGGCCTGCGGCCGGCTGCGCTGGGCGTGCAGGCCGCGCAGGGTCCCGCGGGCGCTGAGGGAATGGTTGTCCTGCACGAAGCGGTCGGGCACCCCCGCGGCCTGGTAGCGGGCCTCATGGTAGGTTTCGACGAAGAACCCGCGCGCATCCCGGAACACATCGGGCGTGATCAGCAGCACCCCGGGGATGTCCATGGCTTCCACGCGCATTCAGAGCCCTTCCGCGGCGGGGACTTCGCCGGCGAGACGCATCAGGTACTGGCCGTACTGGTTTTTCCTCAGGGGCGCGGCCAGGGCCTCCAGCTCGGCGCGGCTGATCCAGCCCTGGCGCCACACGATCTCCTCGGGGCAGCCGACCTTGAGGCCCTGGCGGCTCTCCACGGCCTCGATGAAGGTGCTGGCCTGCAGCATGCTTTCGTGGGTGCCGGTGTCCAGCCAGGCGATGCCGCGGCCCAGGATCTCCACGCTCAGGCGCCCCTCGTCCAGGTAGCTGCGGTTCAGGTCCGTGATCTCAAGCTCCCCGCGGGCGCTGGGCTTCTGGACCGCGGCCTTGGCCGCCGCGCCGCCGTCGTAGAGGTAAAGCCCGGTGACCGCGTAGTTGCTCCTGGGACTGAGCGGCTTTTCCTCGAGGCTGACGGCCCTGCCCTCTGCGTCGAAGGCCACCACGCCGTAGCGCTGGGGGTCCGTGACCTGGGTGGCGAAGACGGCCGCGCCGCCCTGCTTCTCCACGCGCCCGCAGGCCGCGCGCACCCGCGCGCCGAAGCCGTGGCCGTAGAAGATGTTGTCGCCCAGCACCAGGGCGCAGGGCCCCCCGGCGCAAAAGCCGGCGCCGATGGTGAGGGCCTGGGCCAGGCCTTCGGGCTTGGGCTGGACCGCGTAGCTGATCTTGACGCCCCAGCGCGACCCGTCGCCGAGCAGGCGCTGGAACTGCGCCTGGTCCTCGGGGGTGGTGATGACCAGGATGTCGCGGATGCCCGCCAGCAGCAGTACGCTGAGGGGGTAATAGATCATCGGCTTGTCGTGGATGGGCACCAGCTGCTTGCTGATGGCCAGGGTCACCGGATACAGGCGCGTGCCGGAGCCGCCGGCCAGAATGATGCCTTTCATCGGACCGCCAAAGCGGGGGTGGGGAGGTCTTTGAACGCCGGACGGGCCTCAGGCCTGGCCCAGGCGCTCCCTTTGGTACTTGCCTTCCTGAACGCGGCGGCACCAGTCGAGCTGGGACACGTACCATTGGACGGTGTCGGCCATGCCCTGTTCGACGTCGAACTTCGGCGCCCAGCCCAGCTCCCGCCGTATCTTGCGGGCGTCGATGGCGTAGCGCCGGTCGTGGCCCGGGCGGTCCTGGACGAAGCTGATCAGGTCCGCGTAAGCGGAGAAGCCCCCGGCCTTGAGCGCGGGATTGAGCCTGGCCGGCCGCGCCCGCTCCAGCTCCAGGCAGAGGCTCCGGACCACCGCGAGGTTGCTGCGCTCGTTGCTCCCGCCGATGTTGTACTTCTCGCCGCCGCGGCCCTTGGTGAGCGCCGTCCAGATTCCGGCGCAGTGGTCGCGCACGTGCAGCCAGTCGCGCACGTTGCCGCCGTCGCCGTAGACCGGCAGGCGCTTGCCCTCCAGGGCGTTGAGGATCATCAGGGGGACGAGCTTTTCCGGGAACTGGTAGGGCCCGTAATTGTTGGAGCAATTGGTGATGACGGCGTCGAGGCCGTAGGTGTGGACGTAGGCGCGCACGAGGTGGTCGGCGCCCGCCTTGCTGGCCGAATAGGGGCTGTTGGGGGCGTAGGGGGTTTCCTCGCTGAAGGCCCCCTCCTCCCCCAGGCTGCCGTAGACTTCGTCGGTGCTCACCTGCAGGAAGCGCATGCCCGCGGCCGCCTTGAGCCGCTTGCGCGCGGCCTCCAGCAGGACGAAGACCCCCACCAGGTTGGCCTGGATGAAGGCTTCGGGCGAGTCGATGCTGCGGTCGACGTGGGTTTCCGCAGCGAAATTGACCAGGGCCTGGGGCGCTTCCTTGGCGAACAGGGCCTCCATGGCCGCGGCGTCGGCGATGTCCGCCTGCACAAAGCCCAGGCGCGGGTCCTTGAGCGGACCTTCCAGGTTGAGCAGGGAGCCGGCGTAGGTGAGCTTATCCACGACCAGCAGGCGTTCCAGGCCGGGCTGTTCCAGGGCGTGGCGCACAAAATTGCAGCCGATAAAGCCGGCCCCACCGGTGACGATCAGCGAACGCAAAGGCGCCTCCGTTTGAAAAACGGCTTATCCTATCGGCTGCCAGGGGCAGGAACAAGGGACAAAACGGCCGATTTGTCGTAGACTGCCCCCATGCCGCGCCCACAACGCCTCCCTCCCACCGCCCGCCGGGTCTTTTTGCTGTGCCTCCTGGCGCTGGCCGCGGAGGGCGCCTACCATTTCTTCTTCGCCCAGCTGCTGCCGTCGACGGCGGACTTCAACCTGCTGCCGCAGGATTTGGCTGTGGGCTTGGGATCCCTGGCCTGCGCCCTGTTCTTCTACTGGCTGGCCCGCCTGCGCTACAGCGGCAAGGCCCTGCGCCGCCTGCCCGGCGCCTGGGGCGCCTCCTGCGCGGTGGTCCTGGGCCTCTGCGCGGCCGCGGCCTGCCTGCAGTGGCGGCGCCCGGCCGCGGACTTCGACCTGGCGCACCTGCCCCTGCGCGCGGCGGGCTTCGTTAGCGCCCTGTGCGTGGCGGCCTGCGAGGAGATCGGTTTCCGGGGCGCCCTCACCCTCGCGGTGCGGGAATGGGCGGGCAAGGCCGGGACCGTCTGGGCCCTGGTCCTGGGGAGCCTCGGCTTCGCCCTGCTGCACGGCGGCTACCAGAGCCTGTGGAACATCCCCTTCGCCGCCGCCGCCGGCCTGGCCCTGGGCGTCGCCCGCCTGAGGGGCGCTTCCCTGTTCTCCCTGGTCCTGGCCCACGGCCTGATGGACGGCGTGGACGCCCTCTGGCTCAGCCCCTCCCTGACCCTGGGCTATTGGCCCGCGCTGCGCGCCACGGTCCTGGCCCTGCTCACCGTTCTGGCGCTGTTTTTCCTGCCCAGGGCGGACGACGAGCTGCCGCCTCCGGCCCTGAAAAAAGCCTGAACCAGGTCCGCGCAAAAAAAAAGACCCGCCCCTGAGGGCGGGTCTTTTTTTTGCGCGTGTCGCGAAAATTACTTCGCGGTCCCGCTCATCGAGGAAGCCGTGCCGGAAACCGAGGCGGCCATGGCCTTCTTGGCGTGGTGCTTGTGGTGCTTGTGGGCCTTCTTCGCCATCGGGGTGGTGCTGGCGGTCGGGGTCATGGCGGTGGCGGCGTCGTCGGCGTGGACCATGCTGACAAAGCCAAGGCCCAGGATCGCGGCCAGGATCATGATTTTCTTCATGGGTATTCCTCCATCATTAGGTGGGTCGGCTGGAGATTCCAGCTAGTCAGCGGAATGCTCCGCCGTGCATAGGAATAAAAAGCAAGTTCCGTACCAAATTTAATAGCCTTTATAATTAAACCTTTTTGCATAAATAACGGTCAACGAAACCCTCGTTTTTGTGCGGTAGATTTACCGCACTGCGGCATTTTTACCTCGCATCCGGGGCCTGGCCGGCTTTCAGGCCGTGCTTCTTCATCAACATCTGGAAATTCTTGCGGTCCATGCCCGCGGCCCGGGCGGCGTGGCTGACATTGCCCAGGCTCTCGTCCAGGGTGCGGCGCACGAAATCCTTTTCAAAGGCCTCCACCACGCCCCGCTTGGCCTGCATGAAGGGACCGGCCCGCAGGGGCACCGAGCCCGAGGAATCCAGGTAGAGGTCGGCCGGGCCCACTTCATCGCCCTTGGCCAGCAGCACGGCCCGCTCCAGCACGTTGCGCAACTCCCGCACGTTGCCCGGCCAGGGGTGGGCCAGCAGGCGCTTCAGGGCCGCGGCCGACAGACGCGAGGAGGGGGACAGCCGCTGCAGCAGGGCCTCGACCAGCAGGGGGATGTCCTCCATGCGCTCGCGCAGGGGCGGCACGCGGATGGGCAGCACCGAGAGGCGGAAAAAGAGGTCACGCCGGAAGCGGCCCGCGCGCACCTCGGCCTCCAGGTCCCGGTTGGTGGCGGCCACCACGCGCACGTCCACGCGCTTCGCCCGGGCCTCGCCCAGCATCTTCACCTCGTGGTTCTCCAGCACGCGCAGCAGCTTGGCCTGGCTCTCGAGGGGCACCTCGCCCACCTCGTCCAGGAAGAGCGTGCCGCCCTGCGCCGCCTGGAAACTGCCGTCGCGGGTGAGGTCAGCGCCGGTGAAGGCGCCCTTTTTCGCTCCGAAGAGCTCCGCCTCGAACAGCGTGGCCGGGACCGATCCCGCGTTGATGTCCACGAAGGGGCCCGCGGACCGGTGCGACAGGGCGTGCAGGGCCCTGGCCACGACCTCCTTGCCGACCCCCGACTCCCCCTGCACCAGCACGGTGGCGTCGCTGGGCGCAAGGCGCTCGACAAGGTTGAACAGCTCGCGCATGGGCTTGCTGCGCCCGTTGAGCCCGGACATGCTCAGGCCGGAGAGCTCCTTGCGGAGCCTCTCGTTCTCCTTGAGCAGGCGCTGCTTCTCCAGGGCCTTCAGCAGCACCACCTGCAGGTCGGAGGCCTCCACGGGCTTGGACAGGTAGTCCTCGGCGCCGGCGCGGATCACCTCGACGATGTCCTTGGCCTTGCCGAAACCGGAGAGGACCACCACCGGCAGCAGGGGCTTGAGGCGCTTCAGCCGGCGCAGGAGGTCCTCGCCGCTCATGCCGGGCAGCCTCAGGTCGGTGAGCACCACGTCGGGGTCATAGGAGGCCAGGCAGGCCAGCGCGTCCTCGGCCGAGCCGCAGGCCCGCACCTGGTGCCCCAGGCGGCCCAGCGAGGCCTTGAGCAATTCGCGCAGGCCCTCCTCATCCTCCACCACCAGGACTTTCGCGCGCTCCTCAGCCATGTTCTTCCTTAAAAGGGGACATCCAGCGGACCTCAAAACAGGCGCCCGCGCCGCGCTGCGGCAGGCAGCGCAGGCTGCCGGCGTGGCCGTGCACCAGGTTGCGGGCTATGGCCAGCCCCAGGCCCGTGCCCTTGGGCTTGCTGGTGAAAAAGGGCCTGAAGATCGTCTCACGGGACCGCGCGGGCACCCCCGGCCCGGCGTCGCGGACCGTCAGGCGCCAGCCCTTGGGCGAGCCGGCCAGCTTCACGTCCAGCGGCCCGCCCGCGGGCATGGCGTCCATGGCGTTGCTGAAGAGGTTGAGCAGCACCTGCTGGAACTGGTCGCGGTCGGCCCGCACCACGGGCTTGGGCGCGACCAGGCGCAGCTCATAGCGCTTGTCCCTGCCCGTGCCGGCCGCGTCGAAGACCTCGCGGCACAGCAGCGCCATGTCAAAGGCCCGCGAGCGCGGGGGCCGCGGCCGCGCGTATTCGAGCAGTTCCCGCACCAGGCGCGAGCAGCGTTCGCTCTCCCTGCGCACGCGCTCCAGCCAGGGCCGGGCCTTGGCCCGGGACAGCGCGCCGGCCTCGGCCGCGGCGCCGTGGATGACCATGAGGGGGTTGTTCAGCTCGTGCGCCAGGCCCGCGGCCAGCTGGCCCAGGGCGGCCAGGCGCTCGTTGGCGGCCAGCCGCTTCTCCGCCTGCAGGGTCCGCGCCAGGGCGCGTTCCCGCTCCAGTTTCTGGGCCTCCAGGGCCCGCCCCAGGTGCGCCAGGGCGCCGGCCACCTGGCCGACCTCGTCCGTGGATTTCAGGCGCCCGAGCTCGGGGGAGTCCAGCTCGCCGGCCTCGATGCGTCCGGCGGCCGCGGCCAGGGCCAGCAGGTTGTTCACCAGCGGGCGGGCCGCGGCCAGCACCAGCATCCCGCTGAGGAGCATGGCCAGGCCTATGAACACGACGAGGTCCCGGAGCATGCGCCGCGCGGGGGCCTGGGCCTCGTCGAGCGAGCGCCGCACCGCCACGGCCCAGCCCAGGGACTCCAGGGGGGCCACCGCCAGAAGGTCCCGGCCGCGGCGGTTGTCCTCCTCGCGCACGAAATCCTTGCCCGAAAAACCGAAGGCCAGGGCCGCGGGGTCGCTGTCGCCCAGGCGCTTGGCCAGGGTGGGCAGGACCAGGGGCCGGCCCTGGTCGTCCGCCAGGTACGCGAAGCCGGTGGTGCCCAGGCGCAGGCCCTCCAGGTTGCCGATGCCCTGCGACTCCAGGCGCAGCTGCCCCATGGCCGCGGCGTGCTTGCCCATGGCCCGGGCCAGCCTGAGCACGAGCTGGCCGCCGGCGTAGGTGTGCACGAGGCTGATGGTCTGGCCCTGGCTGGCCTCGGCCAGGCGCACCAGCTGCATGCGGTCCGCCAGGGAAAAGTCGGGCGGAGGCTCGTCGCGCGGCGCGCGGCCCAGCAGGTCCCCGTCCCAGTCCGCCACCAGCAGGTCGTCCAGCTGCTCGGTGGTGCTGGCCACCAGGGCCAGCCTGGGGACCAGGGCCCCGCTGCGGCTGAGAACCGAGGGCCGCGAGGCCACCGCCTCCACCGCGCCGATGGACTCCGAGAGCTGGTCGTCGATCTCCGCGGCCAGGCTGTGGGCCAGGTTGAGCTGGGATTCGTAGGCGTCGGCGCTGAGGGCCTTGTAGGCGCGCCAGGTCAGGAAGTAGCCGGGGCCGCCGGTGGTCACCAGGGCGATCAGGGCCGTCCAGGCCGCCATGCGCGTGCGCAGTCCCGCCATCGCCTCAGGCCTTGATCGGGCCGCGGCCCGCGCGTTTGGGTGTCATTCTGCGTCTCCTCGCCCCCCGCCCGGAGGCGCGGAGCCGCGTTCAAAGGGGTAGGGGAGGGCCTCTTCGGCCGCCAGCTCGTCCGCCGAAATCGCTCCGCCGGCGCGCATGCGCGCCAGCAGCTCCTTGACGTGCCGTTTCGCCGAGGCGGGCAGGCGGCCCTTGAGCAGGAGGCGCGAGCGCCCGCCGGGGTCGGGCAGCAGCCAGGCCAGCAGGGCGCCGTCGCGGGCGCTGAGCTCCGCGGGCGAGCACTGGAAGTAGGCGCGGGAGGCCCAGGCGATGCCGCGCTCGTGGTGGGGGCCCCATTCCGCCAGGTTCAGGTAGTCCTCCAGCAGGGTCTCCTTGTCCACCAGGCGGTCCGCCCTCTGGGCCAGGAGCATCTCGCGGCCCTTGCGCATGAGGGTCTTCTGCTTGCCCAGGAAGGCGTTCTTCACCACCTGCTGGGTGAGCGAGCTGGCCCCGCGCCGGTAGCGCAGATGGACCAGGTCGTCCCAGGCCGCCGAACCCACGGCGTCGAGGCGCAGGCCGTCGTTGCGGTAGAAGGTGTCGTCCTCGCTCAGGAGGATGGCGCGCACCGCCGCCTTGGAGCAGTCCTTCAGCGGCGTCCACCCGCTGAGCCCGAAGCGCCGCTCCATCCAGGCGGAGTCGCGCAGGGGCCGCGTGTCGGGCAGGCTGAACAGCTGCCACAAGGCCAGCGCCGCCAGGACCCCGCAGGCGACGAGGACCCAGACCCGCCCTAGAGCGCGCACCATCGGGCGGTGGCCCCGCAGGGCAGCAGGCCGCCCCCGGCGATCGGCAGGCACAGCTCCGCGGCGCTGGCCGAGCCCGCCCTCCCCGCCATCATCGAGGCGAGCAGGTGCTCCAGGACCAGGGGCGAGAGGCCGGTCGTGTAGGCGTTGAGCACCACGAAGCGCGCCCGTGGCGACATCAGGCGGGCGCAGGACTTCAGGAGGGGCCACAGGTGTTTTTCCAGCTTCCAAGCCTCCCCCTCCTTGCCCCGTCCGTAGCTGGGCGGGTCCAGGATCAGGCCCTCGTACAAAGTCCCGCGCCGGATCTCCCGGTCCACGAATTTCTGGCAGTCGTCGACCAGCCAGCGCACGGGGGCCTCCTGCAGGCCGTTCAGCGCCGCGTTCTCCTTGGCCCAGGCCACCATGCCCTTGGCCGCGTCCACATGGGTGACCTCGGCCCCGGCCGAGGCCAGGGCGCAGGTGGCGGCCCCGGTGTAGGCGAAGAGGTTGAGGACCTTCATGGGCTTGGCCGCGCGGGCCTGCTCCATCAGCCAGCCCCAATTGGCGGCCTGCTCAGGGAAGATGCCGGTGTGCTTGAAGTCCGTGGGCCGCACCTTGAACTTGAGCTCTCCCCAGGCCACGCTCCACTCCTCCGGCAGCTCCAGGCGCTTTTCCCAGGCCCCGCCGCCCTGGGAGGAGCGGTGGTACCAGGCGTGCCAGTCCTTCCAGGGGCCGGCGGGCGGCCACAGGGCCTGCGGATCCGGCCGCGCCAGGGTCCAGCGGCCCCAGCGCTCCAGTTTCATGCCGTCGCCGGCGTCGAGCAGGGAATAATCGGTCCAGCCTTGGGCCAGTATGGGCGCTTCCGCCATGCGTCTCTCGCGAAAAGGAAGCCCGATCATAGCACCCCTGGAGCCCGGACTTCGAGGGGCTTGGCGCCCGGAATCCGTTGCGCCGCGGATTTAGTCCAGGCAAAATGTCCGATCCTATGAACAATGCCAATACCCTTTCGTTTTTAGTCCGCTCTCTGGCCGGCAACCTGGGCAAAGTCGTCGCGCGCCAGGAGGGCGAGGAGGCCCTGGAGCGGGTCGAACGCGCCCGGCGCCTGGCCCGCGATTTCCGCAGGAACGGCGACCCCGAACGCCTGGAGGAATTGGGCACCTGGGTGGGGGGCCTGGCCGAGGCCGACCTGGTGGTCCTGATCAAGGCCTTCACCCATTATTTCGGCATGGCCAACCTGGCCGAGAAATTGCACGCCCATGCGCGGCCCCATCCCAGCGTGCTGCGCCAGTCCCTGAAGCGCCTCTTCGAGCGCGGCGTCCCGGCCGCTGAACTGCGCGCCTACTTCTCCGCCGCGCGCATCACGCCCGTGTTCACGGCCCATCCCACGGAGAGCCGGCGGCGCACCACCCAGGACATCCTCCACCGCCTCACCACCGCCGCCGCGGCCCTGCTGGAGGAGGGCCTCGACGAGGAGACCCAGGAGGCGCGGCGCCTGAGGGTGCTGGAGGAGCTGGTGGTGCTGTGGCAGAGCGACGACGTCCGCCGCGACCGGCCCTCCGTGCTCACCGAGGCCAGGCGCAACCTCTTCTACTTCGAGGAAAGCCTCGTGCGGGCGGTGCCACAGCTGTACCGCCGCTGGCAGCTCGACCTGCAGGCGGTGTACGGAACGGAGGCCGGCTTCCGCCTGCCGGCCTTCCTGAACTTCGGCTCCTGGATCGGCGGGGACGCCGACGGCAACCCCTTCGTGACCCCGAAGGTCACCGCCGAGGTGGTGGCGGAGATGCGGGGCATGGCCCTGCGCCTGCACGCGCGCTCGCTGAGGCGCCTGTACCAGCGCCTGAGCATGAGCCAGCAGCAGGTGGGCGTCAGCCGGGCCCTGATCCATTCCCTGCGCGACGACGAGAACAATTTCCCCCGGCTCAACGAGCGGCTCAGCGACGACATCGCCGCCGAACCCTACCGGCGCAAGCTGTCCTTCATGCTGGAGAAGCTGCGCCGCAGCGCCGTGGAGGGCCGCCGCGTGCTCAAGCGCGTGCCCGGCTCGGCCCCGGAGCCGGGCACCTGGTACCCCAGCGCCGCGGCCCTGCTCGAGGACCTGGACCTGATCGACGCCAGCCTGCGCGAGAACAACGCGGCCATCGTCGCCGACGGCGTGCTCGACGAGACGCGCCGCCTGGTCGAGGTCCTGGGCTTGCAGCTCGCCCGTCTGGACCTGCGCCGGCATTCCGGGGCCCACAGCCTGGCCGTCGCGGACCTGCTGAAGGAGGCGGGCGTGTGCGCGGACTGGGAAGGACTGGCCGAGCCCGCCCGCCTGGCCCTGCTCGAAACCGAGCTGTCCAGCCCCCGCCCCCTGGCCCGCAACATGGCGGGCCTGGGCCCGGGGACCGCGGAGATCCTGGGCTCGCTGCGGCTTGCCGCGCGGACCCTGGAGCACATCGACCCCGACGCCTTCCAGTACTACATCATCTCCATGACGCACCGCCAGAGCGACCTGCTGGGCCTGCTGCTGCTGTGCCGCGAGGCCGGGATCTACGTGCCGGGCAAGTCCAGCCGCCTGGACCTGGTGCCCCTCTTCGAGACGAGCCGGGACCTCGAGAACGCGCCCCTGCTCATGGACGCGCTCTACCTGAGCCCCGCCTACCGCGACCACCTGCGCCTGCGGCACAACCGCCAGGAGATCATGCTGGGCTACAGCGACAGCAACAAGGACTGCGGCTACGTCGCCTCGCGCTGGTACCTCTACCAGGCCCAGCGCGCCCTGCACAAGGGCGCGCCGACCCACGGCGTGAGCCTGCGCCTCTTCCACGGCCGCGGCGGCAGCGTGGGCCGCGGCGGCGGGCCGACGCACCGGGCCATCATGGCCCAGCCGCCCGACACGGTGGAGGGCGGCCTGCGCCTGACCGAGCAGGGCGAGGTGGTCAACGACCACTACTTCCGCGCCTCCTGGGCCGTGCTGCACCTCGACCACCTGGCCTCGGCCGTGCTCGACGCCGGCTTCCCCAGGGACGAGCTGCGGCCCTCCGCGGACTGGGAGGAGGAGATGGACGCCCTGGCCAAGGAGGCCGAGGACGCCTACCGCTCCCTGCTGGCCCAGCCCGGCTTCATGGACTACTTCCAGCAGGCCACGCCCCTGCACGAGATCGCGCGCCACCGCATCGGCAGCCGCCCCTCGCGGCGCGACGACTCCGCCCAGTTCGATTTCGAGTCCCTGCGGGCCATCCCCTGGGTCTTCTCCTGGACCCAGAGCCGCCACCTGCTGCCGGGCTGGTACGGCCTGGGCCAGGCCCTGAGCGCGCGCCTCGCGTCCAACGGCGCCAACCTGGAGCGCCTGCGCCGCATGTACCTGCGCTGGCCCTTTTTCGCGGACCTGGTCGACAACGCCCAGATGTCCCTGAAGAAGGCCGACATGCACATCGCCGGGCGCTACGCGGCCTTGAGCGCCGCGCCGGGATCCGCCGAGGTGCACCGCCGCATCGAGGACGCCTACCACAGCGCCGTGGCCGCGGTCTGCGCCGTGGCCCAGGTGGGCGGCCTGCTGGAGCACGAGCCGGAGCTGCGCGACAGCCTGGACCGGCGCAACGCCTTCCTGGACCCCCTGCACATGATCCAGATCGAGCTGCTGAAGCGCATGCGCGCGCGGCCGGACCTGAAGACCGAGACGGCCCTGGAGGAGGCCATCCTGCTCTCCATCAATGGCATCGCGGCGGGGATGAAAAATACGGGCTGAAGGAAGGACGGGAAAAATACGGACCGGGCCCCAAGGGCCCCTACTGCAGCGCCTTCTCCACGGCCGAGACGATCTCCGGGGCCAGGGGCTTGACCTTGGGGTCCCAGCGCGCGAGCACCGCGCCGTCGCGGCCCGCCAGGAATTTGGCGAAGTTCCAGGCCACCGGGCCGTCGAAGCCGGCTTCGGCCGTGAGGTACTGGTACAGGGGCGCCCGCGGCTCGTCCTTGATGCGGATCTTCGAGAAGAGGTCGAAGCTCACGCCGTAGTTGCGCTCGCAGAAGCTTTTGACCTCGGCGTCCGCGCCCGGCTCCTGGTGGCCGAAGTCGTCGCAGGGGAAGCCCAGGACCATGAAGCCGCGGTCCTGGTACCTCCGGTGGAGGGCCTCCAGGTCCTTGTACTGGGGCGTGAAGCCGCACTCCGAGGCCACGTTGACGAGGAGCAGGGCCTTGCCGGCGTACTGGGCGAGGCTGCGCTCCCGGCCGTCGATGGCCTTGAGCGTGAACGAATGGATGCCCTTGGGCTGGGTCATGGGACGGTCCTCCTGAAGGGTCCGGGATTTCCCGGATAGGGTTCCAAAAAACGCCCCTGGACGGGGCACTAAGGCCCGCCCCCGGCAACGACGCGGGGGCAGCGGCCGGGATGGATCATGCCGACGCTCAAGCTCTACAACACTCGCACCCGCAGCCAGGAACCCTTCGAGCCCCGCGTGGCAGGCCAGGTCGGCCTTTATTGTTGCGGCCCCACAGTCTACCATGACGCCCACATCGGCAACCTCAGGACTTTCGTCTTCGCGGACCTGGTGGTGCGCGCCCTGCGCCTCGACGGCCTGGAGGTCAACCACGTCTGCAACATCACCGACGTGGGGCACCTCACCGGCGACACGGACGCGGGCGAGGACAAGATGGAGCAGGGCGCCCGGCGCGAGAACCGCAGCGTGTGGGACATCGCGGCGCACTACACCCGCCTCTTCCTCCAGGACCTGGCGCGCCTCAACACGGTGGAGGCGACCCACCGGCCCAAGGCCACGGACTACATCCCCCAGCAGATCGCCATGGTGCAGGGCCTGCTGGACAAGGGCCACGCCTACGTCGGCCTGGACGGGGTCTACTTCGACGTGGCCAGCTACCCGCGCTACGCCGACTTCGCGCGCAAGGACCTCAAGGGCCAGGAGGCCGCGGCCCGCACCCAGCCGCGGGCCGGCCTGCGCAACCACGAGGACTTCGCCCTGTGGAAGCTCAGCCCCAAGGACAGCCGGCGCCTGATGGAATGGGACAGCCCCTGGGGCAAGGGCTTCCCGGGCTGGCACATCGAATGCTCGGCGATGAGCCTGGAGCTGCTGGGCCCGCAGTTCGACATCCACTGCGGCGCCATCGACCTCATCCCGGTGCACCACACCAACGAGATCGCCCAGAGCGAGGCCTACCTGGGCGTGCACCCCTGGGTGAACCTGTGGATGCACGGCGAATTCCTGATCCTGGACAAGGGCAAGATGAGCAAGACCGGCGGGGACTTCCTGACCCTGCAGTCGCTGCTGGACAGGGGCTACGAGGCCCTCGACTACCGCTTCCTGTGCCTGGGCACGCATTACCGCGCCCCGCTCCACTTCAGCTTCGAGGCCCTCGACGGCGCCCGCGCCGGGCGCCTCGGCCTGAAGGCCCGCCTGGCCGAGCTCGACGGGGTCGCCCCCGCCGGCGCGGACGCGGCGAAGCGCCACCCCTTGTGGGCCAGGTTCTGGGAGCAGACGGCCGACGACCTCAACGCGCCGCGCGCCCTGGCCGTGGTCTGGGAGACCGCCAAGCACGCGGAGCTCGATCCCGCGCTCAAGGCCGCCCTCATCCTGGCCATGGACGCCTGGCTGGGCCTGGACCTGCTGGCGCCGCGGGCGCCCAAGGCGGGGCTCGACCCCGAGGAGGAGGCCCTGCTCGCCCAGCGCGCAGAGGCCCGGGCGCGCAAGGACTGGGCCCGCGGCGACGAGCTGCGCCGGGAGCTGGAGCGGCGCGGCATCATGGTGAAGGACGCCAAGGACGGGCAGCGCTGGGAACGGGGCGCGGGCCGCGTTGACCCTGCGCCCACCGCGTCCTAAACTGGAATCTTGCGCCAAGGACACCAACGGCTATGGAGGACTTTTGAGCGGCATTCTTAAACTCGGCATCCCCAAGGGCAGCCTGGAGCAGGCCACCGTGGACCTCTTCCGCAGGGCCGGCTACCAGGTTTCCATCAGCTCCCGCAGCTATTACCCGACCATCGACGACCCCCAGATCCAGTGCATGCTCATCCGCAGCCAGGAGATGAGCCGCTACGTCGCCGACGAGGTCCTCGACGCCGGCCTCTGCGGCCACGACTGGGTGGTGGAGAACCAGAGCGACGTCATCGAGCTTGCCGAGCTCGACTACAGCAAGGCCACCGACACCAAGGCGCGCTGGGTGCTGTGCGTGCCCGAGGACAGCCCGGTCAAGAGCGTCAAGGACCTCAAGGGCAAGCGCATCGCCACCGAGCTGGTCGGCGTGACCAGGCGCTGGCTGGACGGCCACAAGGTCAAGGCCAACGTGGAGTTCAGCTGGGGCGCCACCGAAGTGAAGTGCCCGGACCTGGCCGACGCCATCGTCGAGATCACGGAAACCGGCTCCTCCCTGCGCGCCAACAAGCTGCGCATCGTCGACACGGTGCTGGAGACCAACACCCGCCTGGTGGTGGGCAAGAAGGCCTGGAAGGACCCCTGGAAGCGCTCCAAGATCGAGGACCTGGCGACGCTGCTGCAGGGCGCGCTGCTGGCCAAGCGCATGGTGGGCCTGATGATGAACGTGCCCAAGAAGGACCTCTCCCGCATCCTGGGCCTGCTGCCCTCCATGAAGAACCCCAGCATCAGCCCGCTGGCCAAGGGCGACTGGGTGGACGTGGTCACGGTCATCGAGGAAAAGCTGGCCCGCGACCTGATCCCGGCCCTGAAGCGCGCCGGGGCCCAGGGCCTGGTGGAATATCCCCTCAACAAGGTCATTTACTAAAGCCATGCCCTCCGAAGAAGAGCTCAACAAACAGGGCCAGGATCTGTACCGCCAGGGCGACCTGGCGGGCGCCTGCGCCGTGTTCCGGCAGGCCGTGGAGGCGGGACCTAGGCACTTCCCTTCGCGCCTGAACCTCGGGATCGCCCTGTTCAAGAACGGCCTTCTGGACGAGTCCGTGCGCCACTGCCTCAAGGCGGTGGAATTGAACCCGGCCCATCCGCAGGCCCACTTCCACCTTGCCAACGCCTACTTCGCGAAAAACTGGTGGGAAGAGGCCCTGACCGAGTACGAGAAGGTGCTGGAGATGAAGCCCGACCACGCCGGCGCCCACTTCGGCCTCGGCGTCATCTTCCTCAACCGCGGCTGGGTGGACCGGGCCATCGCGGCCTGGGAGCGCTACCTGGTCCTGGAGCCCCAAAGCCCCAAGGCGGACTACGTGCGCGAGAACCTTGAGGCCGCGCGCGCGGGCAAGGTGGTCGTCAAAAAATGGTAAGGTCGCTCGCCCTGGCGGCGCTGCTCCTGGCGGCCCAATGCCCGGCGGGGGCGCAAACGGACGCGGCGCCCTTGTCCCCCAGCGCCCCGCCGCGCGCGGCCGCGAAGGCCGACTCCGCGACCGCGCAGGAGCTCCCCCTCCTGCCCAAACGCCCGCAGCATCCCAAGCTCCAGAACCCCAGCCGCTGGGAATACATCACCGTGGTCACCCTGCTCTCCGCACCCTTCACCGTCTTGTGGTACGGCCTGGCCGTGGGGGCCGTGGAAAGCGTCGCCCAGCGGCGCCTGCCGCCCAAGTTCAATTCCGGCCTCTACGCCGGCGTGGGCGCCGCGGCCCTTGGGACCAGCCTGGGCATCGCCCTGTTCAGCGTGTCCTGGGGCCGCCAGGGCAAGGACAGCGCCCAGCCCGAGGCCCTCAGCCCGACCGCTTCCGGCGCGCCGGAAATCCCCTCCCGCCAGAAAATCAGCGCCCAAGGCCGGCCGGAGCCGAGCCATGGCTGAGCCGCAGTCCCCGGCAGTTCCCGGACGCCGCGCCCTCATCACCGGGCTGGGCGGATTTTTGGGCAGCAACCTGGCCCTGCACCTGGCCAGGCACGGCTGGTCCGTGTGGGGTTCCTGGCACGGCAAGGACCCGGGCCTGGCGGGCGTGCAGGCGCGCCACCTGGACGTGTGCGTCCCCGCGGAAGTGGACGCGCTGGTCGCCGAAAGCGCGCCGGAGGTCGTCTTCCACCTCGCGGCCATCGCCCAGCCGGACGCCTGCGCCGACGACGAGCCCGCCGCCCGCCACATCAACGTGCAGGGCGCCAAGATCGTGGCCAAGGCCGCCCGGCGCGCCGGCGCGGCCCTGGTCTTCACCAGCACGGACCAGGTCTTCGACGGCAGCCGCGCGCTGTGGTCCGAAAGCGACGTCCCCGAACCCCTGGGCGCCTACGGCCGCAGCAAGCGAGACGCGGAAAAGGCCGTGCTGGAGGCCAGCGACGGCGAGGCCCTGGTGCTGCGCCTGGCCCTGACCTACGGATGGGGGCGCGGCGGCGCGCACGGCCGCAACTTCGCCGAACAGTGGCTCAAGACCCTGCTCACGGGAGGGCGCGTGCCGGCCTTCACCGACCAATGGCGCACGCCCATCTACGCCGAGGACGCCTGCGAGGCCATGCGCCTGGGCGCGGAGCGCGGCTGGAAGGGCCTGCTGCACCTGGCCGGCCCTGAACGCGCCAGCCGCCACGATTTCGCCGTGCGCCTGGCCCGGGAGTTCAGGTTCCCCGCCGAGCAGATGCAGGCCGCCTCGCTCAAGGACATGGTCTTCCGCGACCCGCGGCCCGCCGACGCCAGCCTCGACACCGCGCGCCTGCGCTCCCTGGGCTTCGAGGCCCGCGGCCTGGACCAGGGCCTCAAGGACATGCACCTCGCGTTGGAAAAGCTTTAGCCTCCCCATCCCCCCAAGACCGCCGCTCCCGACAGGAAACCATGGCCCAAATTTCAGCGTTCCGCGCCCTCCGCTACAGCCCCTCCAAGATCAAGGACAAGGATTTGGGGAAGGTCGTGGCGCCGCCCTATGACATCATTTCGCCCGCGGAACAGGACGCCTACTACGCCCTGCATCCCTTCAACGTCATCCGCCTCGACTTCGGCAAGACCCAGGCCGGGGACGACGCCCAGCGCAACAAGTACCGCCGCGCCGCGACCCTGCTGAAGCTCTGGCGCGAGCAGGGCGTGCTGAAGTCCGACCCCAAGCCGGCCCTCTACCTGGCCACCCAGACCTACACCGCCCCCGACGGCAGGAAGCGCAGCTTCGCCGGCGTCTACGCCCAGCTGAAGCTGGAGGAATACAAGAAGGGCGTGGTGCGCCCCCACGAGAAGACGCTGAGCAAGCCCAAGGCCGACCGCCTGGAGCTGACGCGCGCCACCCACACGAACTTCTCCCCCATCTTCTTCCTCTACGACGACGCCAAGGAGGCGGGCCTGCGCTGGATGGCGGCGCAGATGAAGCGCAAGCCCACGGCCAGCTTCAGGGTCGCCTCGGGCGAACGCCACCAGCTCTGGGTGGTGGACCAGCCCGCGGCCGTGAAAGCCTTCACCTCCAAGCTGGCCAAGGCGCCCATCTACATCGCCGACGGCCACCACCGCTACGAGACCATGCTGGCCTTCTCCAAGGAGGCCCCCGCCTCCGTGAAGAAGGAGGCCGCGCACACCCTGGTCTGCCTCACGCCCTTCCAGCAGCCCGGCCTGATCATCCTGCCCACCCACCGCCTGGTGCACGGGCTCAAGGGCTTCGACGCGCACAAGCTCCTGCGCAGCCTGGCCGCGGACTTCGACGTGCAGGCCATGCCGAGCCTGGACGCGCTGACCAAGGAGCTGGCCAAGGTGGACGCGGGGGCCAAGAAGGCCAAGCCGGCCGCCGGGAAAAAGTCCAAGGGCAAAGCCAAGCCCGCCGCCGAGGCCCACGCCTTCGGCCTCGTGCTGTCGGGCTCCTTCCAGCTCCTGAGCCTCAAGGCCGGGGTGGATCCCATCAAGGCGGTGAAGGACAAGCGCTCGGCCGCCTACAAGCACCTCGACGTCAGCCTCCTGCAGGCCCTGGTGCTGGAGAAGATCCTGGGCATGAGCCCGGAAAGCATCGCCGCCCAGGAGAACCTCTTCTTCGAGAAGGACGCGGCCAAGACCGCCCAGGCCGTGGCCCAAGGCCGGGCCCAGGCCGCCTTCCTGCTCAACCCCACGCGCATGGAGCAGCTGCAGGCCGTCTCCGACGCCAAGGACGTGATGCCCCAGAAGAGCACCTACTTCCAGCCCAAGCTGATCACCGGCGCCATCCTGCGGACGATGTCCTAGGGGATTTTTTTAAGGCCCGCGATGTCCGACGACCTTTTCGACGCGGTTCCGTCGCCCTTCCTGCCGCTGGCCGAGCGCATGCGCCCGGCCAGCCTCGACGAGGTGCTGGGCCAGGAGAAATTGTTCGGCCCGGGCCGTCCCTTGCGGGACGCCTTCCTCAAGGGCGAGGCCGGTTCCCTGATCTTCTGGGGGCCGCCGGGCGTGGGGAAGACGACCCTGGCGCGCCTGCTGGCCCAGAGCGGCGGCTTCCATTTCGTCTCCCACAGCGCCGTGGAGGCCACGCTCAAGGACGTGCGCGCGGTGATGGAGACGGCCCAGGAGCAGCGCCGCCTGTACGGCCGGCGCACCCTGCTTTTTTTGGACGAAATCCACCGCTTCAACAAGGCCCAGCAGGACGCCTTCCTGCCCTCCCTTGAGAACGGCTCCCTGACCCTGGTCGGCGCCACCACGGAAAACCCGAGCTTCGCCCTCAACGCCGCCCTGCTCTCCCGCGCGCGCGTGCTGCGCCTGGAGGCGCTGTCCGCGGACAGCCTGCTGGACCTGCTGCGGCGGGCCCTGGCCGACGAGGCCCGCGGGCTGGGCGCCTGGAAGCTGAGCGCGGAAGCGGGCGCCCTGGAGTCCCTGGCCTCGATGGCCGACGGCGACGCCCGGCGGGCCCTGGCCCTGCTGGAGCAGGCCGCCTCCCTGGCTAGGCGCGACTCGACTGCCCTGGACATGGGCGCGGTGGAGCGCGCCGCGGGGGCCCAGGTCCTGCTCTATGACAAGAGCGGGGACCAGCACTACGACATCATCTCCGCCCTCCACAAGAGCGTGCGCTCCTCCGACCCCGACGCCGCGGTGTACTGGTGCGGCCGCATGCTCAAGGCCGGGGACGACCCGCTCTACGTGCTCAGGCGCCTCACCCGCATGGCCAGCGAGGACGTGGGCAACGCGGATCCCGCGGCCCTGGGGCTGGCGCGCTCCGCGCGGGAGGCCTACGAATTCCTGGGCTCGCCGGAAGGCGAATTGGCCGTCATCCAGCTGGCCGCCTACCTGGCCTGCGTGCCCAAGAGCGACGCGGCCTACCGCGCCTGGAACGGGGTGCAGGCTGAGATCGAGGCCACGGGCTCCCGCTCCGTGCCCATGCACCTGCGCAACGCCCCCACCAAGCTGATGAAGGAAATGGGGCACGGCGCGGGCTATGTCCACGCCCACAACCAGGAAGGCGCGGTCGCGGACATGGATTGCCTGCCGGAAGGCCTGCGCAGCCGGGACTTCTACAGCCCTTCGGACCGGGGCCGGGAAAAAAACTTCCGGGAATACCTGGCCTGGGTGGAACAGAAAAAACGCCAAGCCGGACAAGGCCTTTGAAGGTCCCTTGTCATCATTGGCTGAAGGCCCAAGATACCCACAGGCAATTGTGCAAATCTTTCTTGACGCTTGAGCATAAGTTCTTTAATATTGTAAAAAACTATATATCCCTTGCCTTTTTCGAGCCGCAGCGCGTGAACCTGTTTTCCCCAAGCGTCTCCATGATTCGGCGAATCGTCCTTGGCGGGACAGCGGTTTTTCTCCTGTCCCTGCCTTTGGGCGCTGCCGCGCCCGCGACCAGCCCGACCCCTGTCAAACCCAAATCCGAAAACACCATTTTTTTCACGGTCAAGGCCAACCACCACAGCGTGTTGGGGCGCAGCAACGCCGCGGGGACCTGCAAAGCCTATCTGGGCCGTTTCGGCCAGGGCTGGCTGACCTACCCTGATCCGGCCCCCGCCGGCGACGACCTCATCGCGGTCAGCTCTCCCGACGGCTCGCAGTTCGCCCTGCTCACCAACCGCGGCGGCAGCCTCAACATCTGGCTCTTCAGCGCCGACGCCATGAAGTACGAGCCCCTGACGCAGGACGACACCGGCATCATGCCGGCCGCGGACGCCAGCCAGTACAGCATGGCATTCTCACCCGACGGAAAATCCCTGGCCTACATCGCGCGCGGCGAGCTCTGGATCGAGACCCTGGCGGACAGGCAGGCCCGCACACTGACCTTCGACGGCGAGGTCCACGCGCTGTCCTGGGCGCCCTCCGGCGAGGCCCTGGCCGTGGTCCAGGACAAGAACCTGCGCCGCGTGGCCGCCAACGGCAGCTCCGACATGGCGATCGTCGCCGGCGCCTGCACCCAGCCCGTGGTGGCCTGGAGCACGAACGCCCAGGCCCCCAACGACATCTTCTACCTCGGCCACGGCCTCAACAGGGTGGACGAGGCCCTGGACACCCAGCTTTTGATGGCCTCCCCGATCGACCCCAACACCTTCGCGCTGCTCCCGGGCTCCGTCGCCCTGCTCGCCGCGGCCCCCATGGGCGCGCGCACCGAGGTCTTCACGATCGGCACGGCGGACGGAGCCACTCCGAACCAGGTCACCCAGGGCGGGGCCAGCGGCGTTTGGGCCTTCCCCGACGGCCAGGCCCTCTACTTCATGCGCGACCACCTGCTGTGGTCCTGCGGACTGGACGGCAGCAGGGCCAAGCCCCTGGGCGCGGTGCCCGTGGACCACATCAGCCTGGGCGCCCTGATTCCGCTTCCCGGGGGCTGCAAGTGATGAAGACGCGCCTCCCCCTCGCGGCCGCCCTCCTGGCCCTGGCCCTCCTCGGCTCGGGCTGCAAGAAGCCCGTGACCGCCGTCGTGGTCCAGACGGTGGTGCCCACGGTGAAGCCCACGCCCATCAACGACACCGTGGCCTTCACCCGCTCCGGCGCCCTGTGGGTCGCGCATTCCGACGGCACCGGCGCCCACCTCCTGGCGGCGCCGGGCGAGGACGAGGACTTCTGGTTCCCGGTGGTCTCCCCCAACGGCGACGGCTTCCTGGTCTGGCTCTCGCGCGGCGACGGCACGCAGGACATCGCCCGGATCGGCCTGACCGGCCGGGTCAGCGTGCTGACGGACACCGGTGAAAAGGCCGAGCCGCCCATGAAGAAGCTGGACCTGGACAACGCCCCCTCCTGCTCGCCCGACGGCAAGCAGATCGCCTACAGCTTCAACGGCAACCTTTGGATCATGGACGCGGACGGAAACAACGCGCAGACCCTCATCAGCGACGGGTCGAGCTGGGCCCCGGCCTGGTCGCCCGACGGCAAGCAGATCGCCTACGTCAACGGCCCGGACGGGCACTTCGACCTGTGGGTCACCTCGGTGGAGAACCACGACACCTCCCAGCTCACCGATTTCAACGACTACTCCGTGGGCTCGCCCCGCTGGTCCCCGGACGGCGGCCGCATCATGCTCACCCGCACCCGCGGCGAGGACAGCGACATCGTGGAGCTTTCCTCCGGCGGCGACGCGCCCACCTCCGACGCGGACATGCTCACCAAGGACCATCTGAGCGCCTCGGCCGTATTCAGCCCCTCGGGCGCGCAGATCCTGTACAGTTCGGCCCAGGCGGACACCGTGACCTGGGACCTCTACGTCGGGGACGCCCAAGGGAATTCGTCCAAGCGGATCACCCACGGCGGGGGCCTTTCCCCGGCCTGGACCTCCCTGCCCCTGGGCTCCGGCCCTGTCGCGGCCCCGGCCCCGCTTCCCACCCAGGTCCCGACCCCCATGCCGACCGCGGTCCCGACGGCGCTTCCGACCAGCGTCGCGACGGCGGCGCCCACGGCCGCCCCGGCCCAGCCTGCGGCGCAGGCCCCGGCCGCGGCCCCGACGAAAGCCCCGGCCGCGGCGCAGGCCGCGCCCATGGCCAAGGCAGCCGTGTCCAGGCCCGCGCTCAGGGCCGCCAGCTTGCGCATGCGCTTCAGGGCCTCCTTCGACGACCAGGACCAGCTGGACGCCCAGTCCCTGGCCGCCCTGCGCAAGCTGGCCAAGCGCGTGCGGCAGTATCCCGGGGACAGCCTGGACGTGGTCGGGCCGCTGGACTCCTCCGATTTGAAGGGCCTCTACTCCTCGCAAGAGGAGCGCTCGAAGGCGCGCGCGGCCGAGGTCGGCGGCGCCCTGGCCCGCCTGGCCAAAATGAAGGCCTCGGCGGTGGACGCCGAACCCTACAGCCCGCCGGCGGCGGGCGGGGCGGCCGACAGCGTCATGATTTATGTGGAATTGCGTTAGGGCGGAGCGCCGGGGCTAGTCGTCGAGCATCCCCTTGCCGGCGAGAATTTTCTTCACGCATTTTTCGACCCGTTCTTCCCGCGTCCGGGCCTGCTTAGCCTGCGAAAAATACATCAGATAGCCCCTTTGCCTCCCCGGGGTCAGCGCCTTGAAGGCGGCTTTCAGGGCCGGGTCCGCGTCCAGCTTCCTTTTGAGCTCGTCGGCGACCGGGAAATCCGAGGTCTCCTTCATCGGCGCCTTGGCGCCGGACCGCTCCACCGCGACGGCCTCGCGGACATAGGCCACCAGGGTTTTTTCCTTCCCCGCGATGTCCTCGACCCGGGTGAAACGGATCTGGCGCGCCACCTGCACGTTCTCCGTCTGTATGATCAAGAGGCCCTTGGGGTCCTTCATCAGCACGCCCTTGAAGAACAAGAGCGCGCAGTATTCCTTGAACACGTGGATCAGGACGATGTTGCTGCCTTCCAGGGAATAGCAGGGGACGCCCCACTTGAGCTCCTCGGTCAGTCCGCAGCCCAGCAGGATCTTCCTCAGGCGGGCGATCTCCCCCTTCCACCGCTCGTTCTTGTTGAAATAAAAATCGACCTTCGGGTTCGGCCCGGAGGCCGGAACCGAAGGCGTTTTTTTGTCCGTCTTTGCCATGGGCAGCCCCCTCAGAACGGCGCCAGCGCGAACCTTCCGTAGGCGATGAAGGCCGCCACGAGCCCGCCCCCCGCCGCGTAGGGCACCGGGGCGAAGTCCCGGTAGGACAGGAACAAGCCGACGACCAGGACCGATTCTACCGCCAGGCAGGCCGCCGCGGTAGCGCTCAGGACGGGGAAGATGTGGAGGGCGGCGGGCAGCACCAGGCCCGCGCCGGCCAGCGCCTCAAAGGCGCCGACGCAGGCCCAAAAGGCCTTCGGAAGCGCCCGCATCGAGGCGCCCATCTTCTTGAGCTGCTCGAAATGGGTGATCTTGTAGCTGCCCCCGGCGATGTAGAAGAACGCCGTGCCCACTTGCAGGACCCACAGCAGGATGTTCATGGTTGCCCTCCATCGGGTTGGAATTCAGTTCAAAGCCGCCAAAACCCCGTTCATTCCGCCGTCCACCTTGCGTTCCCATCCCAGCTTGGCCCCGCCGTAGGCCCGGCCGTGCTCCGGCCTGAAGCCGCTGTGCTCCAGCTCCAGCCGCGTCCCGCCCTCCACCGGGAAAAGGGACCAGGTCACCACCGTGTCGAGGACCTCGGTCCCGGGCCCGCCCTTCCAGGTGTAGCGCAGGCGCTTCTGCGGCTCCAGCTCCACGATCTCGCTGTGGACGATGCCGTCCCAGTAGGGCATCGGCTCCGCGCGGAAGGTGAAGGCCTTCCCCCGCTCCGCGGGCATGTCCGTCTTCATCAGCCACTGCGACACCAGCTCCGGGTCCGTCAGGGCCCGCCACACCTTCGCCGGCGGGTGCGGCAGATCCCAGGCCAGGCTGATGGTTCCGTCCTTGGGGGGCATCAATCCACCTCCTTCAGCAGCGCGTTCAAGCGCCCGATCCGCTCCGGCCAGAAGGCCTGGAAGTGGGACAGCCAGTCGGCCAGGGGCTTCAGGCCGGAGGACTTCAGGCCGTAGTAGGCCAGGCGGCCGTCGCGGCGCACGGTCACCAGGCCCGCCTTGCGCAGGGCCGCCAGGTGCTGGGACACCGCGGGCTGCGAGATCCGGAACTGCGCGGTCAGCTCCTTCACCGGGGCTTCCCTGCGGGCGATGCTCTCAAAGATGGCCAGGCGGCTGGGGTCGCCCAGGGCCCGGAAGATCGCGCTCTCTCGTTGCATACACACATATAAGCATAACCTTATGCATTGTCAAGGCCGAAAAAAGGCCGCGGCCATCGGGCCCCGGCTTCTTCTATCGCTCCTCGAACCGCGGCGGAGGCCTCCGCCGCGCCGCTATCCCCCGCCCTTGGCCAGGATCTTCCTGAAGGCGCCCTCGTCCAGCACCGCCACGCCCAGCTTCAGGGCCTGCTTCAGCTTCGAGCCCGGCGCCTCCCCGGCCACCACATAGGAGGTCTTGGCGCTCACGCTGCCGCTGGCCTTGCCCCCCAGCTTGCGCACCTCGGCCTCGGCCTGGGCCCGGCTGAAATCCTTCAGCTCTCCCGTGAACACGAAGGTCCTGTCCTTGAGGCGGTCGTTGACGGGCTTTTCCTCGGCCAGGAGCTGGGTGTTCAGCCCGGCCTTTTTGAGGCGCTGCACCAGGGCCTTGGCCTCCTTCATCTTGAAGTAGCCCCGCACGGCCTCGGCCGCGGCGGGCCCGAAGTCGGGGGTCTTGAGCAGATCCTCGTCCCCGGCCGCGGCCACGGCCTGGAGGCTCTCGAAACGGCGGGCCAGGGCCGCGGCCGAGCGCTCGCCGATGCCGGGGATGCCCAGGGCGAAGAGCAGGCGCGACAGGCCCCTCTTTTTGCTGGCCGCTATCCCCTCGATGAGGTTGGCGGCGGACTTCTCCCCCAGCCGCTCCAGGCCCGCCACCTCCAGCGGGGTCAGTCGGTAGAGGTCGGACACGTCCTTGACCATGCCGGACTTGAGCAGCTGCTCCACCACCGCCGGGCCCAGGCCCTCGATGTCCATGGCGTCGCGCTTGGCCCAGTGCTCCAGGCGGCCCGCCACCTGGGCGGGGCACAGCGGGTTGAGGCAGCGCAGGGCCACCATCCCCTCGTCGCGCCCGGTCTCGCCCCCGCAGACCGGGCAGCGGTCGGGGAAGGCCCAGGGCTTTTCACGGCCCGTGCGCCGTTCGACGAGGACCGCGGCGACCTTGGGGATGACCTCGCCGCCCTTCTCGATGAGCACCCGGTCCCCGGGCCGGGCGTCCAGGGCGGCCAGCTGCTCGGCGTTGTAGAGGCTGGCACGGCTGATCACCGAGCCGCCCAATTTCACCGGCTCCAGCAGGGCCACGGGGGTGATGACGCCCGTGCGCCCGACGCTGGCCTCGATGCCCAGCAGGGTGGTCTCGGCCTGGCCGGCCTTGAACTTGTAGGCGATGGCCCAGCGGGGGCTCTTGGCGGTGGCCCCCAGCACGGCCTGGTCCTCGTAGGCGTCCACCTTGATGACGAGGCCGTCGATGTCGAAGGGCAGCTCGCGGCGCCTGTCCTCCCACTGCGCGCAGAGGCGCAGCACCGCGTCCATGTCCTTGCAGAGCTTCCAGTGCCCGTCGTGGGGAACGCCCAGGCCCTTGAGCGCGGCCAGGAAGCCGCTGTGCGCGGTCCAGGGCATGGGCTCGGCGTGCCCCAGGGTGTAGAGGAAGATGCGCAGGGGGCGGCGGGCGACGGCGGCGCTGTCGAGCTGCTTGAGGCTGCCCGCGGCCACGTTGCGGGGGTTGGCGAAGAGCGGCTCCCCGGCGGCCGCGCGCTCGGCGTTGATGCGCTCGAAGCCGGCGTGCTCCAGGTAGACCTCGCCGCGCAACTCGAGGCTGGCCGGGGCCTTGCCCTTCAGCGCCTTCGGCAGGTCCCGGATCGTGCGCAGGTTCTCGGTGATGTCGTCCCCGGTCTCGCCGTCGCCGCGGGTGGCCCCGGCCTTGAAACGGCCCTGCTCGTAGTGCAGGGCCACGGCCAGGCCGTCGATCTTCAGCTCCACGACGTAGCCCACGGCCTCGCGCTTGAGCAGCTTGCGCACCCGCTCGTCGAAGGCCCGCAGGTCCTCCTCGTTGTAGGTGTTGTCCAGGCTCAGCAGCGGGCGGGCGTGCTTGAAGGGCTTGAAGCCCTGGGTGGGTTTTTCGCGGACGGTCTGGGTGGGGCTGTCGGGGCCGGCCAATTCGGGGTGTTCCGATTCGATGCGCTTCAATTCGCCCATGAGGGCGTCGTAGGCGCGGTCGCTGATCAGGGGGGCGGACTTCTGGTAATAGGCCTCGTCGTGCCGCGCGATCTCGCGCCGAAGCTCCAGCGCGCGCGCGGCGGCCTCCTTGCTGCGGGGCCGCGCCACGGTCAGCGCTTCACGCGCGGCGCCTTGCCCCCGCGCAGGCGTTTTTCCAGGGCGTCCAGGCGCTTGGACAGGCGCACCAGCTCGTCCATGGTGGGGTCGGGAAGGTTCTGGTGGGACAGCACGTCGTTCTCGTCGCCCTTGCGGCGGCGCACGACCTTGCCGGGTATGCCCACCACCGTGGAATGGGGGGGCACGTCGTGCAGCACGACGCTGTTGGCCCCGATGCGGGTGTCGGACCCGATGGTGATGCCGCCCAGCACCTTGGCCCCGGCCCCCACGACCACCCGGTCGCCCAGGGTGGGGTGGCGCTTGCCGCTCTGGTTGCCGGTGCCGCCCAGAGTCACGCCCTGGTACAGCAGCACGTCGTCCCCGATCACCGCGGTCTCGCCGATGATGACGCCCATGCCGTGGTCGATGAAAAAGCGGCGGCCGATCGCGCAGGCAGGATGGATCTCCACGCCGGTCAGGAAGCGGGCCGCCTGGGCCAGCCAGCGGGCCGGGAACACCATGCCCCGGACGTGCAGGCGGTGCGTCAGCCGGTAGGCCCAGATGGCGTGCAGGCCGCTGTAGAGCAGGGCCACCTGCAGCCCGCTTTTGGCGGCCGGGTCCCGCTCCAGCACCGAGCGCAGGTCCTCGCGCACCGTCTCAAACACCGCGCCCCCTGATGCGCTTGGCCATCCTGCGGATGGCCTCGATGTGCTCGCCCTCCTCGCGGGCCAGTCCCGCGATCACCCGCTTGAGGCGGGGATGCCCGGCCACCAGGGGCAGCATCTTCTTGTAGCCCTCGCAGGCGGCCTCCTCGTGGGCCACGCACTGCTCCAGCAGCTCGGCGTCGCTCAGGGCGCTGGGCTCGTAGATCTCGAGGATCTTGACCACCGGCCTGCCGCCGAGGGCCACGATCTCCTCGCCCAGGCGGGTGGCGTGGCCCATGCTCTCGGCGCTCTGCTCCCGGAAGAAGGCGCGCAGGCGCACCGCCCTGGGCCCCTTGACCCAGAAGCTCTGGTGCATGTACCGCACGACCTCGTGGAGCTCCCGCTCCAGGGCCGCGTTCATTTTCTGGATGATCTTGGTCTTGTCCACTGGCGCCTCTAGCTAGTCGTCCTCTTCCGCAGGCCCGCGGCAGTCGGCGCACAGGCCGTACACTTCGAGCCGGTTGAACTTGGGCGCGAACTTCAGCCCCTTGCACACCTTGTCGCGCACCGCGTCGATCAGCGGGTCGGCGAAGACCTGGACCTTGTGGCACTGGGTGCACACCAGGTAGTTGCGGGGCTCCTCGCCGGGCCCGGCCGACTTCTCGAAGCGGGTCTTGCCGGCCAGGAAATGGTGCTCGCGGGCCAGGCCGGCCTCCACGAACAGCTTCAGGCTGCGGTAGACCGTGCTGAGGCCGATGCGGCGGTCCTGCTCCTGGACCGCGCGCCCGATCTCGTCGACGGACAGGTAGTCCTGGAGCCCCAGGAAAATCCCCAGGATCACCTCGCGCTGGCTCGTGCGCTTGAGCCCGGCGCGCTTGAGGTGTTCCCGGAGAATGCGAAGCTGTTCCTTCATCGCTCTTGGATCCTCACAGAGGGCGTTTCCACAGGATCAATGCGTCCTCGCCGTCGTCGCTGTAGTAGCGCGGGCGTATGGCCGCGGGGCTGAAGCCTTCGGACGTGTACAGGGCCAGGGCGGCGGCGTTGGAGGGCCGCACCTCCAGGGTCGCGCTCAGGCAACCCCGCTCGCGGGCCTTGTCCAGCAGGGAGCGCAGCATGCGGCGGCCCAGCCCCAGGCGCCGCCGCGAGGGATGCACGGCCACGTTGGTGAAGTGGGCCTCGTCCACGGCCTTCCAAAATCCGCCGTAGGCAGCCAAGCGGGAACCCGGCGGCGCGGCCGGGTCGCGCAGGGCCAGCCAGAAGCACAGCTCCGGGCGCCGCAGCTCCTCCTCGAAGAGGGAGCGCGGCCAGGGCGTGCTGAAGCTTTCGATCTCGATGGCGCAGACTTCCGCGAGGTCCTCCGCGCGCAGGGCGCCCAGTTCCATGGCCGGGCTTCCCTTGTCCATCTCAGGCCGCCCCGGGCGCGGCGGGGTGCAGGCGTTCCCATAGCAGTTCCGCCTCGCTGCGGCGCAGGTAATCCGGCTCCCAGGGCGCCAGGGCCTCGCCGCGCTCAAGGGTGCCGCAGGCCAGGCGGCCCACGGCCAGGGCCAGGGCCGCGGACTCGAGCCGGGCCGCGTCCGGCCCTGCCTTCGGCAGGGACGCCAGATCGCTCAGCAGGGCGCTTCCCTCCCCCGGGGATCCCTCCTCAAGGGCCAGGGACAGGTCCACCAAGGCGGGCTTGAGCAGCTCCATCCAGGCGCCGCCTTCGCGTTCAAGCAGGGCCCGGTATACCTGGGAGCGGCGGCCGTCGAGCAGGACCAGGGCCCGGCCCCGGTCCGCCGGGCAGAAAGCTTCGGCCCAGGCCTGCAGGGTGGGCACGGCCACCAGGAGCAGGCCTTCCTTCGCCAGGGCCCAGCCCGCGCAGAAGGCCATGCTGCAGCGCAGGCCCGTGAAGGATCCCGGCCCGCGTCCGCAGGCCAGGGCGTCCAGCTCCAGGGGCTTCCAGCCCTGGGCGCGCAGAAGGCCGTCCACCATGGGGGCCAGGTGCTCGGCCGGCTTTTGGTGGGCCCGCAGCCAGGCTTGGCCGACAGGCCGTCCGTCCTCAAAAAGGGCCGCGGAAAGCACCGGCCCTCCGGCTTCCATGGCCAGCAGCTTCATGGCCGCGCGACCCTCAGCAGCCGCACCCCGTCGTCGCGGGGCTCGATGGAGACCCGCCAGGCCCCTTGCGGAGCCAGGGGACCCAGGCGCTCGGGCCATTCCACGGCGCAGACCCCGTCGCCGTCGAAGTATTCCTCCAGCCCCAGGCCCAGGGCTTCGCGGGGGCCTTCCAGTCGGTACAGGTCGATGTGGTAGAGCGGCATGCGGCCGCCGTGGGACTCCCGCACCAGCTGGAAGGTCGGGGAGAGGACCGCCCCCTCCGGAAGGTCCAGGCCGCGGGCCAGGCCGCGCACGAAACAGGTCTTACCCGCGCCCAGCACCCCGCTGAGGAGGAGCACATCCCCGGGCCGCAGTTCCGCGGCCAGTTCGGCGGCCAGGGCCTCGGTGTCGGCGGGGCCGGCGCAGGAGTGCTCAGCCGCGGAAGTGGTCATAGCCCCCGTCCCGCAGCGGCCGGAAAGGCCGGCCGGGGCCCGTGCGGACGCGCACCCCGCGGCCCGGCGCGACGACGCCGATGCGGCAGGGCATGCAGCCGGTGTAGTGGTCCATCTTCGCCAGAACCTTCCCCACGGATCCCCGCGGGACCGTGAACAGGAGCTCGTAGTCCTCGCCGCCTTCCAGGGCGAAGGACAAGGGATCGCGGCCGAGGGCCTTGGCCACCGCGCGCACCCCCGCGTGCAGTGGGACGGCGTCCAGGTCGAGGTCCAGGCGCACCCCGCTTTCCTGGGAGAGGTGCCAGGCCTCGCTGGCCAGGCCGTCGCTGATGTCGATGCAGGCCCGCGCGGCGCGTTCCTGGAGCAGCCAGCGCCCGGCCAGCACCTTGGGCACGGGCAGGCGGTGGCGGTTGCCGAGCAGGTGGGCGGTCTTCGGGTCGAGGCCGGCGGCGAGGCGCTTCGACCTCAGCGTCTCCATGCCCGCGGAGCTGCCGCCCAGCGCGCCGCTGAGGAACACGGCGTCCCCGGGGCGCGCCGCCGAGCGGCGCAGGGCCCGGCCGCGCTCGACCTCGCCGAGCACGGTGACGTCGATGAAGAGCCCTTGCTTCGAGGCGCTGAGGTCGCCGCCCGCGGCCAGGGCGCCGAAGGCGCCCATCATGGAGCGCAGGCCCGCCTGGAAGGCGGCCAGCCAGGCCTCGCCGAGGGTCCTGGGCAGGGCCGTCGAGACCAGGAAGATGCGGGGCTGGGCGCCCATGGCGGCGAG
Source organism: bacterium (assembly GCA_035485275.1). Lineage (GTDB taxonomy): Bacteria > Oederibacteriota > JAJYGY01 > JAJYGY01 > DAIDJD01 > DAIDJD01. The sequence continues at coordinate 37,803 of DATHOE010000012.1, read as the reverse complement.
ATCGGAAAGGTTCACGGCCGCGGCCTTGGCGCCCAATTCCCAGGGGCCGATCGTGCGCAGGTCGAAGTGCACGCCCTCGGCCAGGAGGTCGCAGCTGAGGGCCAGCTCGCGGCCGGTCCTGGGGCGCCACAGGGCGGCGTCATCCCCGGGCCCCAGCACCAGGGGCCCGGTCTTGGATGCGGGGGGCAGGGCGCGCCTCAGTCGGGACAAAAAAGCGCGCTCCGAAAAGGGCTCAGCCCTAGGACGCGGAGTCGCTGCCGGGGTTTTCAAGCTGCTTTTTCAGGGCGTCGACACGGGCCTTGGCCGTGTCCCAGACCGCGGGGGGATACTTGCGCAGGACCACTTCATAGGCCTTCAGAGCCGCCTTGGGGTTCTTTTCCTCCTCGAAGCACTGACCGATGGAGGTCTGGGCCTCGGCCGCCAGGAAGCCCCCGGGCAGCTCCTTGACCAAGCCGGCGTAGGCCGCGCGGGCGTCCTTGTACCTGCCCTCGGCCCGCAGCACGTCCCCGGTGCCGCTTTGGGCCTCGCCCGCCCAGTCCGTCTTGGGGTGCCGGCTGCGCACATCGGCGTAGGCGTCCAGCGCGCCGGCGTAGTCGCCGACGGCCTTTTTCGCGTCGCCGATCTGCAGCTCGGTGTAGGCCTGCAGGTCCGCCTTCTGCGGCTGCCCCTGGAGGGAGCTGTTCAGCTTCTGCAGGACGTCCAGGGCGTCCTGGTCGCGGCCGAGCTGCTGCAGGACCGCGGCCAGCTGGGTCATGGCCTGGGACGCGCGCGGGTCCTCGGGGTAGCGGTCCACCACGCTCTGGTACTGGCGGGCGGCGTCCTCGACGCGTCCGGCGACCAGGTCCTTCTCGCCAAGGTCCATGCGTTCGGACACCGCGCGGGCCGGGTCCCCCCAGCCGGTGTCCTGGCCCCACCAGGCCACCCCCCAGGCGGCCCCGCACAGGGCCAAGGCCGCCAGCATCCACAGCAGCTGCCTGCGGATGATGCTGGCGTCCGAACCGGATGATCCGACCGATTTCGTTTCCATGCCTCACTCCACCTCGTAAATCGATGCACCGCGAAGTTCCTGGCCGTCCAGGGTCCGGCCCCACACCTTCACGCCGTAGGCGCCGGGCGGGACGTCCACCATGGGGGGCACGGCGGTCCTGAATCTCCAGGCCCCGTCCGCGCCGCGCCGGAAGGGGGCCACCGGCGCCCCGAAGATCTGCACGGTGCCCGAGACCCAGGCCATGGCCACGGGCGGCTCGGGCCGGGCCGTGACGCTGATCAGGGTGCCGGGGTCCAGTCGGGCCGGGGAGACCGGGACCATCTGCACCAGGAGGACGGAGGGGCGGCTCCCGACGATCTGGCCGCGCTGGCAGCCGGCCAGGGCCAGGACCCCGAGCCCCGCCGCGAGCAGCGCGAAACGCGGAATGTTCGGGCGGCGTCTCACTTGCTCTCGGTCACGACTTTCTTGCGGACCGCGGAGCGGCCGCCGCTGGCGAGCGTGAGACCCACGAAGGTCGGCAGGACGATGAAGGACAGCGCGATGATGGCGAAATAGCTGAAGACCTTGAGGTTCTCGAAGCCGAAGACGTCCTGCACTTTGGCGTCGAAGGTGCCCAGGCCCAGGGCGGCCAGCAGCAGGACGCCGAAGAAGGCCACGGTCAACTTGGCCGAACCGATCTTGTTTTTTTCGATGGCGCGCAGCTCGATGAAATGGTCCAGGCTGCGCTGCTCCTCGGGCAGGCGGTTCTCGATGTTCTCGAGCTTCTCGATCTTCTGCTCCAGCGACATCCGCTGGACGATCGTCAGGCCGATCCAGACCCAGACGAAGAAGACGAGGGCTACGGCGAGCCCGATCATGACGCTTTGTTCCATGGTACCCCCTTTTTTTTACCGGTGATCATTGAAGCGGTGTCGAGCGGTGTCAGGAAGCGATCCGGGCCAGCGCGTCCGGAAGCGCGTCGGCCAGGTCCGAGGCCAGCATGCCCCGCCCCCCGTGGCGGCCCGCCCAAAGCGCGGAGGCCCGCCCGTGCAGCCAGGCGCCGAGGGCCGCCGCGGGAAAAGGCGCCGTGCCCTGGCACAGCAGGGCGCCGATGGCCCCGGACAGCACGTCCCCGGTGCCGGCCGTGGCCAGCACCGAGCTGCCCTCGGAATTCACGCTCAGGGTCCCGTCGGGGCCCGCGCAGAGGCTGGCCGGGCCCTTGAGCAGGACCACGGCGGACGCCGCCGCGGCCAGGGCCCGCGCGGCGGCCGGCCTGCCCTTGTCCAGGGCGCCCGCGCCCCGCATGGCTTTGAGCTCGCCCTCGTGCGGCGTCAGGATGCGCGGGCCGCCCGGGGCCCGGCCCAGTTCAAGGGCGTTGAGCGCGTCGGCGTCGAAAACCGCGGGACGGGCGATGCGCGCCCACAGTTCGCGGACCAGGCCCTGCGTCTCAGGCCTGCGTCCCAGGCCCGGGCCCACCACCACCGCGCCGGCAAGCTGCGCGAGATCGAGGAGGGCCTGCAGTTCATCCGTGCCCGGGGCGCCCACGCAGGGCAGCCCGTGGACCACGGCCTCGGGCAGGGCGGACTGGGCGAAAGGCGCCAGGGCTTGGGGCAGCGCCAGCCGCACCAGGCCCGCGCCGCAACGGTAGGCGCCGCGGGCGCAGAGCAGGGCCGCGCCCAGGTATTCCGTTGAACCGGCCACCACCAGCAGCTCGGCCCTTTTTTTGTGGTAGGCCGCGGGACGGGCCACCAGGGCCCCGCGCGCGGCTGCGGGATCGAAGAGTTCCGCGGCCGGAGCCGCGGCCCAGGCTTCCTCGGCCCCGAGGCCCGCGACGTTCAATTCCCCGCAGCGGGCCGGGCCTTCGCCCAGCGCCAGCCCCAGTTTGGCGGCCAAAAAAGTCAGGGTCCAGGTGGCCCGGACGCAGGCTCCGGGCGCGTCGCCCGTGTCCGCGTCCAAGCCCGAAGGCAGGTCAAGGGACAGCACCCGCCCCTGGAAGGCCTCCAAGGCCCGGACCAGCAGCGCCAGATTCCCGGCCAAAGGCAGGCGGGTTCCGGTGCCGACCAGCGCGTCCACGGCCAGGTCCGCGGACTGGAGCGCCGTTGCGGCCTTGTCCGGGCCTTCAACACGCAGGCCCGCGGCCCGGCACAGGCCCAGGGCCCAGGCGGCCTGGGGCCCGAGATCGGGCTCCGGAAAGGCCAGCACCACGCCCACGCCGGCGCCCTGGAGCGCGGCCTCGCGGGCCAGCACCAGGCCGTCCGCGGCGTTGTTGCCTTTGCCGCAGAACACGGCGATGCGCTTGCCGGCCAGGCCGGAGCAGCGGTCCCTCAGCAGGGCGGCCGCGGCGGACCCGGCGCGCTCGATGAGCGCGCGTTCGGACAGGGAAAGCCGTTCCCTGACCAGCGCGTCAAAGGCCCGCGCTTGGCCGCTGTTGAGCAGGATCATCGGCAAAGCCCCCTGCGCCGCGCCGGAAAAGCCGCTTTAGGCCTGGCGGTTCGCAATCATCATGCCACAACGAAAAATCAACGGGAAGCCCCTTCAAAGCGGCTCCCTGATGAGAACGGCGCGGCCCGGGCCCGGGTTCCATGGAAAGCCGGGGACGCGGATCGGAAACAAAAAAAAGCCCCCAAACCCTGGGGGCTTGGGGGCTGGAAACCAAGATTCCGGCGACCTAGCGGACCAGCATGACCGAAAGAACGCTGGTTCCGTTGGCGCACTGCAGGCCCTTTTTCACGCCGGGCAGGAATTTAGCCCGACGAAGGGCCTCCAAAGCATTGTCCGCGCGCACCCGCACATGCCGGTCGAGCGAACGGCCGGCGCCTTGATGACCCATGCGGACGATGCAATCAAACAAGAACATTGGAACCTCCACCTTCTATTTAAGCAAGATGGGTGCCAAATCCCTTGAAATCACAAAATCCATGGAAAATATGGGTTTTTAAACCGGGGGCTTTCGAAAAACCAGCGTTTTTACACTTTTGTCGTCTCACTATTGAGACAAATTCTCATTTATGAGACTTTTAAGACCATACTTCGCCATCTTGCGGTAGAGGGTGGCCCGGCTCAGGCCCAGGCCCCGCGCCACGGAATCCACCTTGCGCCCCTTCTGGCGCAGCGCTTTCAGCAGGGCCTCGCGCTCGGCCGCCTCCACCGGCTTCCAGTTGCCCAGCGCCGGCGCCGGCCCGGCCGGAGCCGCGGGCACGCCGCGCGGGGCCTCCAGGCTCGAGAGCTGGAAATCCCCGGCCTGGAGGATCTCGCCCTCGTGCATGGCCACGGCCCGTTCCACGCAGTTTTCCAGCTCCCGCACATTGCCCGGCCAGGCGTGGCCCTGCAGGCGGTCCATGGCGGCCGGGCTCAGGCGCTGCACGCGCCGCTTGCCGCGGGCGGCGAAGCGCCGCAAAAAATGGTCCACCAGCAGGGGGATGTCCTCGACGCGCTCCCGCAGGGGCGCCAGCTCGATGGGCAGGACGAAGAGGCGGTAAAAAAGGTCCTCGCGGAAGGAGCCCTCGACCACGGCCTTGCGCAGGTCCTGGTGGGTGGCCGCGATCAGGCGGAAGTCGGGCCTCAGGGTGCGCGTGCCGCCCAGCCGCTCGAAGGCCTTTTCCTGGACCACCCTCAGCAGCTTCACCTGCAGGGAGGGCATCAGGTCGCCGATCTCGTCGAGGAAGAGCGTCCCCCCGGCGGCCAGTTCGAAGCGCCCGGGCCGCGCCGCCGCCGCGCCGGTGAAGGCCCCCTTTTCATGCCCGAAGAGCTCGCTCTCCAGCAGGGTCTCCGGCAGGGCGGCGCAGTTGACGGCCACGAAGGGCCCCTGGGAGCGCGGCCCCAGGCGGTGGATGGCCCGCGCCACCAGCTCCTTGCCCGTGCCGTTCTCCCCCAGGATGAGGACGTTGGCGTCAATGCGCGCGGCCCGGTCCACGAGCTGCAGGGTGTCCTGGATGGCCTGGCTGGCGCCGATGATGCCGGTGTCGGAGGGCAGCGGCGCGCCGCGGGCGCCCTCCACCATGCTGCGCGTCAGCCCCAGCAGCAGGGCCTCGGCCTGGTCGGCCTTGAGGAACTCGCGCAGGTCCTGGCGCAGCTCCTCGCCCAGGCCGCGCTTCAGGTAGAGCATGCCCAGGTTGTGCAGGGCGTTGGGGTCGTCGGGCTTGGCCTTGAGCACGTTCTTGAAGGCCGCGGCCGCCTTGTCCAGCTCCCCGGCCTGGAAGTGGGCCACCCCCAGGTCGTTGCTGAGGCTGATCAGGGCCCGCTCGTCGTCCACCGTCTTCAGGGCCTCGGAAAAACGCCGGGCCGCCTCGCCGAAGCGCCCGGAGGCCATGAGCAGGTTGCCTAGGACGCCGTAGGGCAGGGGGTTGGCGGCGTCGAGCGCGATGGAGCGCGTGAGCGCCTCCTCGGCCTCGGCGGTGCGCCCCAGCTCGCGCAGGCTCAGGCCCCGGAAGAGGTGCACCCGCGCGCGCGCGATGTCGACCTGGCCCGAAAACAACGAGGCCAGCGGATCCTTGTCCAGGGTCGGCTCCAGGGCCGAGGCCCGGGTGAAGGCCTCCAGCGCGTCCTTGTGCCTGCCCGCTGCGAAGGCCAGGGCGCCCAGCTGGTAGGCCGCGCCCCACAGGGCCGGCGCGCCCTCCAGCGCGGCCCTGTAGGCGGCCTCGGCCTCGGACTCGCGCCCCTGGAAAAAAAGCGCGTGGCCGACCCAGGCGCGGGCCCTGGCCGCCACGCTGCCGCCGGCCTTCAAAGGTTCCGCGAGCTCATCCACGGCCCCGGCGTAGTCGCCGCGGACGAAGCGCTGCAGTGCCGCCGCCCAGAACTCGTCCCCTCCGTCGCCCCGCAGGGGGAGGCCGCAGCTCGGGCAGAAGCGGGCCTGGGAGGGGGTCTTGGCTCCGCAGCCCGGGCACTTCACGCGGGCTTCCTGCGCAGGACCGCCCGGGCGGGCCGGGCGTTCTCCATTTTTTTATGGACGGGGGGGGCCGCGACGGCTCGGGCGGCCTCGGCCGGCTTGGCGCTTTCGGCGGCGGGCGCGCGCTTGGCGCGCTTCGACGCGGCGGACTTAAGGGGATGCGCACTGAAGGCTTCCGGATGGGTTTGCTTCAAATGGGCGACGCGGTGGACGGCGATCTGGGCGATCTTGGGCTGGTCCTCGTAGCGCGGGACCAGGGCCGTGTAGTGGGCGGCCGCCGCGGCGAAGTCGCCCGCCTCCTCCAGCGCGTGCCCCACCGCGAATTCGCTCTCGAATTCCTTGAGGCGCTTGCGGCCGGCCTCATTGAGGTGCGTGACCCAGAGCATGCCGCCGGCGTTGAGGCAGGCCAGGGCCATGACCGCGAAAAAATAAGGGGGGAAAGCCAGACCCGCCAGCATGCTCACCAGCGTCAGGCCGCCCCATTCGGTGCTGCGCAGCATCGAGGCCGGACGGGTGATGGCGTCGCGCTGGGGGTCGCGCTCGAGGTCGAAAAACGCCGAATGCCGCTGGGCTCCGGACGGGCCGTCTTTGCTCGACATCTCAATCTCCCCTGAACGACGGATCCGGGATCCCGCCCAAGGCGGCGGGGTCCAGGCCCAATAGGTGGACGCTTTCGTCAGCGGCCAGGGCGTCCCGCATCAGCCGCCCCAGATCCAGTCCGGAAGGCAGGCGCGTCGGGAGGGCCCAAGATTCGAAAAGGCGCGTCATCGCGTCCATCCCTATGGTCGCGCGTCCGGCCCGCGCGAGCAAGGACTCTTGCCACAGCAGCCCGAGGCCGACCGCCTCGCCGTGCAGCAGGGCCTTGCCCGGATCCTGGCGGCTGAGGGCGTTGGCCAGGCTGTGGGCCGCGGCCGCCGGCGCGCGGCCCAGGCAGGAGGCCGAGGAGGACCACAAAAGGCAGGCTTCCACGACGCTTTCAAAGGCCGCCGAGGCCGGGTCGGCCAGGGCTTCGGCGCCCAGGGCCTCGCACAATTCCGCGCCGCGGCGGGCCAGATCCCAGGCCGCCCCGCCGCCGAAACCGGCCGGCGCGGGCTCCACCGCGCTCCACTCCAGCCATTTGGCGTAGGTGTCCGCGAGGCCCGCCGCCAGCAGGCGCCGCGGGGCCGCGCGCAGCACCCCGCTTTCGACCAGGCACAGCTCCGGGGGCGCGCCCAGGTCCGCCACGTCCACGAAGCCACCCAGGCCGTCATTGCGCACGGCCACGGCCGTGGCGCAGGCGCAGGTGGCCGCGCTGGTCGGCGCCGTGGCCAGGGGCAGGCCCAGGGAGTCCGCGGCCAGCTTGGCCAGGTCCAGCGCCCGGCCGCCGCCCAGGCCGATGAGGCTCCTCAGGCCCTCGGATTTCGCCTTGCGCAGCAGCCCCTCCAGGGCCACTTCGCAGCAGTCCGCGCCGTCCTCGAGGCCCAGCAGCCTCAGCTCCAGCCCCTGCTCGAGCCAGGCCTGGGTCAGGGGCCGGCGGAAACGCCGCAGCAGGCCGGCCTCACCCACCAGCCCCAGGGGCGCGGGCCAGGATTTGAGCTCCGCCGCGGCGGCCTCCCAGGCCCCCTCCCCCGCGATCCAGCGGCGGGGCCCGAAAAAAACAGGCGCCGGAGGCCCTTGGAAGGCCTCCGGCGCCTGGGTACGCGCCTTGCGCTGGTGCGCTCGCACGGTCTCTTTCCGGTCAGGCCGGCTGGCGGTCCTTCAGGGCCGCTTTGCGGCTCAGGCGGATCTTGCCGCTGCCCGAGTCCACCCCGATGCACTTCACCAGGATCTCGTCGCCCTCGCGCACCACGTCCTCGACCTTGGCGACGCGGCTCTCGGCCAGTTCGCTGATGTGGCACAGGCCGTCGACGTTGGGGAGGATGGTGACGAAAGCGCCGAACTCCATGACCTTGGCGACCTTGCCCAGGTAGGTCTTGCCTTCCTCGGCTTCGGCCACCGAATCGCGGACCGCCTGCACGGCCAGCTTGAGGTAGTGGTCGTTCTCCGCCACCACCTGCACGCCGCCGTCGTCCTCGATGTTGATGTCCGACTTGGTCTCGGCCTGGATGCGCTTGATGTTCTTGCCGCCGGGCCCGATGAGCATGCCGATCTTCTCGGGGTTGATCTGGATCTTCTCGATCTGCGGCGCATACTGCGACAGGCCGGTGCGGGCCTGGGTCAGGACCGCCTCCATCTTGCCGAGGATGTGCAGGCGGGCTTCCTTGGCCTGGGTCAGCGCCTTGGCCATGACGTCGCGGCTAAGCCCCTCGATCTTGATGTCCATCTGGATGGCGGTGACGCCCTCGCGGGTGCCGGCCACCTTGAAGTCCATGTCCCCGAAGTGGTCCTCGAGTCCCTGGATGTCCGTGAGCACCACGAAGCCGCCCTCCTCCTTGATCAGGCCCATGGCGATGCCGGCCACGGGGGCCGACACCGGCACGCCCGCGTCCATCAAGGCCAGCGAGCCGCCGCACACCGAGGCCATCGAGCTGGAGCCGTTGCTCTCCAGGATCTCGGACACGATGCGCACGGTGTAGGGGAACTTGTCGTGGATGGGCAGGGTCGGCTTGATGGCCCGCTCGGCCAGCATGCCGTGGCCGATCTCGCGCCGCCCCGGGCCGCGGTTGGGCTTGGTCTCGCCGACGCTGAAGCTGGGGAAGTTGTAGTGCAGGCTGTACTTCTTCCAGCCCTCGCCCTCCAGCTCCTCCATCAACTGCTCGTCGCTCTTGCTGCCCAGGGTCACCACCACCAGGGCCTGGGTCTGGCCGCGGGTGAAGAGCGAGGAACCGTGGGTGCGGGGCAGGACGCCGACTTCGATGTCGATGGGGCGCACCTCGTTCATGGCGCGTCCGTCGGGGCGCTTGCCCTCCACCGCGATCATGTGGCGCACCGCCTCGACCTCGATCTGCTCGAGCACTTCCTTCACGTCGCGCCCCTTGTCCGGGAATTCCACGGCGAAGGCCGCCTTGGCCTCGGTGTTGAGCTTCTCCACCGCGTCCTGGCGGGCCAGCTTGTCGGGGTTCTTGGTGGCGGCCTTGATGGACGCCTCGAACTTGGCGCGCACCGCGCCGTTCACGGTCTCGTCGACCTTGTGCAGCACGACCGCCTTCTTCGGCTTTCCGCCGCGCTTGACCAGGTCCTCGATGAGGGCCACCACCTTGCGGCACTCCTCATGCGCGAACTGCAGCGCGTCCAGCAGCTTGTCCTCGGGGATGATCTTGGCCCCGCCCTCGACCATCATGATGGCGTCCTTGGTGGCCGCCACGACCAGGTCGAGGTCGCTGGTTTCCATCTGCGCGAAGGTCGGGTTGACCACGAACTCGCCGTTGATCATCCCGATGCGCACCGCGCCGATGGGCCCGTTGAAGGGGATGTCCGACAAGGCCACGCAGGCGCTGGCCGCGATCATGCCGGGGATGTCGCTTTCGTTCTCCTTGTCCGAGGACAGGACCATCAGGCTCACCGAGACCTCGTTGAGGAAGCCTTCGGGGAACAGCGGCCGCATGGGGCGGTCGATCAGCCGGCAGGTCAGGATCTCGGAATCACGCTGCTTGCCTTCGCGCTTGAAGAAGCCGCCGGGGATCTTGCCGGCCGCGTACGCCTTCTCGCGGTAGTCCACGGTCAGGGGGAAGAAATCCTGGCCTTCCTTCACGGTCTTGGCGGAGGTGACCGCGCCCAGAACAACCGTATCTCCGTACCGCACCACCACCGAGCCGGCGGCCTGTTTGGCCCATTTGCCGGTCTCCAGTGTGAGCGTCTTGCCCCCGATTTCGAGGCTTGCCCGTTCCAATGCCATCGTTTTCTCCGTATGAGTCTTGGGATGCTTCGAAGGGATCCGCTACTTGCGGAGTTGCAGGCGGTCGATCACCTTCTTGTAGCGGTCCAGCGAATTCTTGCGCAGGTATTCCAGCAGCTTGCGCCGGTGATTGACCATCTTCAGCAGGCCCTGCCGGCTGTGGTGGTCCTTCTTGTGGGTCTTGAAGTGTTCGGTGAGGTAGTTGATGCGCTCAGTGAGCAGAGCCACCTGCACCTCAGGGCTGCCGGTATCGCCGTTCTTCTGGGCGAAATCCTTGATAACGGCGGTTTTGCGGTCCTTGGCCATGACCATGGTGTTGCCTCCTTGTGCTGCAATGACGCCCGATCCCCAGTCCGCCGCCGGAGAAGCGGACGGCCGAGGAAAGGGCCGGAAAAGCGGGGCCCGAAAGCCCCGCGAGGGCCGTGTGGCCCGTGAACGCCGTCCCAGCTTGGGCCGCGGGCCCCTGCTCTTGCGACGGCGGATCGCGTTGAAACCCTTGTGGGCTCGATCCGGGGCGGGGACCGCCCTTGGGCGATCCCCGCTCCGCATCGGACAAGGGGCTAGAGCTTCCCCAGGAGCTTCCGCGCGGCCACAACGTCCCGGCCGATCTGCGCGGAGAGGGCGGCCAAGGAGCCGAACTTCCTCTCGGGCCTGAGGCGCCGCAGGAACTCGGCTTCGATCGTCTTGCCCTCGAGCCCGCCCTGGAAGCCGAGCAGGTGCAGTTCCACGCTCGGCAAAGGCTCCTGCCCGGGAAGCGGCTTCACCGTGGGGCGCAGGCCCAGGTTGCCGGCGAAAGCCCACCAGCGCGAGTGCCCGGACCTGGACACCATGCGGCAGCGGCCCGCCCAGACCCCGCGCGGGGGGAGAACCTCTTGCGGCCCCTCCAGGTTGGCCGTGGGGAAGCCGATGGTCCTGCCCAGGCGGCGGCCGCGGACCACGACGCCGCGGTACAGCCAGGGCCGTCCCAGCAAACGCCCGGCCGCGTCCATGCGGCCTTCCTGCACCGCCTGGCGCAGGCGCGTCGAGGACAGGGGCTTGCCCCCCCCGAGCACGGGCGCCACTTCCTCGACCCCGAAGCCCAGACGGGCCCCCAGGGCCCTCAAGGTCTCCACCGTGCCGGCGGCGCCGGCCCCGAAGCGGAAGCCGCGTCCCACCGCCACCGCGCCGCAGCGCAGCCGCCCCTTGAGCACCGAGGCCGCGAAGCTTTCCGCGCTGCGGCGCCCCAGGGCCCTGGTGAAGGGGATGCGGTACAGCTCGCGCAGGCCCAGCCCGGCCATCACCGCGCTCTGTTCGTCCGGATGCTCCAGCCGGGGCGGGACCGGCAGTCCCAGCGCGGCCTCGGGCGGCGGATCGAAGGTCAGGGCCGCGGCGGTCCAGCCCTTGCGGCGCGCGATGCCCACGGCGGCCTTGAGCACCGCCTGGTGGCCGAGGTGCATGCCGTCGAAGACTCCGATGGCCAGGACCAGGGGCCGGGCGCTGGCGCCGCGCAAAGGAAGGGTGGAGGCTTCTCTCATCAGACCGCGAAGACCCGCTTGGGCCTGAGCATGCCCCCCTCCAGGGAGGCGGCTTCGGCCAGGGCCAGCAGACGGCCGCCCAGCGTCAGGCGCCACACTTCATGGTCCGCGGAGCCGACTCCGGCCCGCGGCAGGGGCCGGCCGTGGCGCACGGCGTCCGCTTCGGCGGGATTGAGCGCGAGCTCGGGCAGGTGGGCCAGGGCCGCTGCGGAATCCAGGAGCGCCCCGCGCAGCTCCGCAGGCGTCCAGCGCTCCCGCGGCAGCGCCTTCGCGACCGTGAATCCGCCGGCGGCCAGGCGCCGGAGGCCGGCCATGCAGGCCGGCAGCCCCAGGCGGCGCCCCGCCTCCACGCAAAGGGTGCGGACGTAGGTGCCGGGCCCGCAGTCCACCTCGAAATCCGCCTCCAGGCCGCGCACCTCAAGCACCCGCACCGCGTGCACCTGGACCGGGCGCGCGGCCCGCTCGACGCTGAGGCCTTCGCGGGCCAGGTCGTAGAGCCTGCGCCCGCCGTGCTTCACCGCGGAGACCATGGGCACCACCTGCTCGCGCAGGTCGCACAGGCTTTCCAGCGCGGCCTTGAAGGCTTCCGGGGCGGGGGCGGCCGCGGCCTCGCTGGGCGTGGGGACGCCCCAGATGTCCTCGGTGTCCGTGGCCAGGCCCAGGCGCGCCGTGGCGCGGTAGCTTTTCCCGGCCGGAAGGTAGGGGAGCCAACGGGTGGCGCCGCCCATGGCCAGCACCAGCAGCCCGGTGGCCTGGGGATCCAGTGTGCCGGCGTGGCCGAATTCCCTCGGCCCCAGTTCCAGGACCCTCCGCACGCTGTCCAGGACGGCGCGGGATGTCGGACCGGCCGGCTTGTCGATGAGGAGTATCCCCTCCATCAGGGACGCCGGGCCGCGGAGATGGCCTGGTCCAGCGCATCGGAGACCGCCTTGACCGCCTCGCCGAAGGGCAGGGCCAGGGTGGCCCCGGCGGCCTTGGCGTGCCCGCCCCCGCCCCAGGTCCTGGCGAAGGCGTTGACGTCGAAGGCGAACTTGGAGCGCAGGCTGAGCTTCGCCGTGAGCGGCCCCTCCTCGCGCAGCATGGCGCCCACCTCGACTCCCTCGATGGAGCGCAGGGTCTCGGCCAGGCCGTCGGTGTCCTCCCAGGTCGCGGAGAAGGCGGCCAGGTCCGCGGCGCTCACCGTCACCAGCGCGGCGCGGCCGCCGGCCAGGGGGCGCATGGTGTCCAGCACGCGGGCCTGCAGGCGCACCTGGCGCAGGGGCTTCTCGTCCAAGAGGCGGCGGTTGACCTCGCGGCTGTCGGCGCCGGCTTCGAGCAGGCGCACGGCGCAGGCGAAGGTGAAGGCGTCGGAATTGCTGTGCCTGAAGCAGCCCGTGTCGTTGACCAGGGCCGCGTAGAGGTCCGTGGCCATGGGCGCGTCCAGGGCGACGCCCAGCTCGGGCAGGAGGGCCTCGATCATCTCGCCGGTGGCGGCGGCGTGGTCCGCGATCCACACGCTGTGGCCGAAGGGCTCCTTGGGGACGTGGTGGTCGATCACCGCGCCCATGGGGGCGGCCAGGAAGGCGGCCTTGCCCTTGGCGCCCAGGCGCTCCAGCACCGGGCAGTCCAGCGACACGCAGAGCTCCGCGCCGGCCGGGTCGCCGGCGAAGGCGTCCAGGCCCAAAAAGGAATATTGCGCCGGCGTGGGGTCGTTGTTCGCCACCACCACGGCCTTGCCCAGGGAGCGCAGGGCCTTGGCCAGGGCGGCCTGGCTGCCGAGCCCGTCCCCGTCCGGGTTGATATGGGTGACCATGGCCACCGTGCGGGCCCCCAAGAGCGCCTCGACCAGGGCCTTGGGCGGCGCGATCCTTCGCTTGGTCACGGTTCCCTTTCCTTCCGGTCCGAAGCCACCGCTTCCTTGATGTGTTTCAGCACCTGCTGGCCCTGCTCAAGGCTGTCGTCGATCTTGAACAGCAGCTCCGGGGCCACCTTGATGTTCAGGAGCCGGAAGATCTCGCGCTCCAAAAAGGGCGTGGCCGACTTCAGCCCCTGCAGCGTGCGCTTCTTCTTGGCCTCGTCGGCGCCGAAGGCGGAGACGTAGACCGTCATGTTGCGCAGGTCGTCGCTGGTCTTGACCCGGGTCACGCTGACGAAGCCGATGCGCGGGTCGTTGACCTTCTTCAGCAGCAGCTCGCTGATGTCCGAGCGCACCCTGTCGGCGACCCGGTCCGAACGCTTGAAATCCACAGGGGCCTCCAGGCTCGATGCTAAAGCTTCTGCGCCACTTCCTGCTGGATCAGCGCTTCCCACAGGTCGCCTTCCTTGATGTCGCAGGAGGGGTCCAGGCTGATGCCGCACTCCTGGGTCTCGAGCACCTCGCGGGCGTCGTCCTTGAAGCGCTTGAGGCCGATGGGCTTGCCCTCCCAGACCTTCTCCCCGCCGCGCGTGAAGCGCAGGCTGCAGTCGCGGGTGATCTTGCCGCTCTTGACGATGGAGCCGGCGATGAAGCCCTTGCTGATGCGGAAGATCTTGAGGACCTCGCCGGTGCCGATGGAGACCTCGTTGTAGTGGGGCTCCAGCAGGCCGGTCATGGCGTCGCGCACGTCGTTGACCGCGTCGTAGATGACGTCGTAGAGCCTGATCTCCACCTTCTCGCGGTGGGCCAGGTCGACGGCCTCGGGGGAGGCCTTGACGTGGAAGCCCAGCACCAGGGCGTCGGAGGCCGCCGCCAGCAGGACGTCGCTCTCGTTGATGGCGCCGACGCTGCCGCCGATGACGCGGGCCTTGACCTTGTCCGACTTGATGTCGGCGAAGGCTCCCCTGAGGGCCTCGACCGAGCCGGAAACGTCGGCCTTGATGACGATGTTGAGCTCCTTCACGTCGCCGGTCTGGATCCGGTCGAAGAGGTCCTCCAGCTTCACGTGGCCGCGGTTGGCGCGGTCGCGGTCCTGGGCCACCGCCTGGCGGCGCGTGGCGATCTGGCGGGCCAGCTTCTCGTCGTCCACCGCCTGCACGCGGTCGCCGGCCTCGGGCACGCCCGAGAGGCCCAGCAGCTCCACGGGGGTGGAGGGCCCGGCCGCCTGGAGCTTGCCGCCGAAATCGCTGACCAGGGCGCGCACGCGGCCCACATGGTTTCCGACCAGCACGGGGTCGCCCACGCGCAGGGTGCCCTTCTGCACCAGCACCGTGGCCACGGCTCCGCGGCCCTTGTCGAGCTTGCCTTCGATCACCACGCCCTCGGCGCGGCGGCCGGGGTCGGCCTTGAGCTCCATGACCTGGGCCTGCAGGGCCAGCAGCTCCAGCAGCTCCTTGACGCCCTGGCGCTTCTTGGCGCTCAGGCGGGCCATGATGGTCGCGCCGCCCCATTCCTCGGGCACCAGGCCGTGCTTGCCCAGCTCCTGCATCACGCGGTCGGGGTTGGCGCCTTCCTTGTCGATCTTGTTGATGGCCACCACGATGGGGGCTCCGGCCGCCTTGGCGTGGTCGATGGCTTCCACGGTCTGCGGCATCACGCCGTCGTCCGCGGCCACCACCAGCACCACGATGTCCGTGGCCTTGGCGCCGCGCGCGCGCATGGCCGTGAAGGCCGCGTGGCCGGGGGTGTCGAGGAAGACCACTTCGCCTCCGGCGAAGCCCTCGTGCTCGGGCAGCTTGACCTTGTAGGCGCCGATGTGCTGGGTGATGCCGCCCGCCTCGCCCATGGCGACCTTGGCGTCGCGGATGGCGTCCAGGAGCGTCGTCTTGCCGTGGTCGACGTGGCCCATGATGGTCACCACCGGGGCGCGCAGGACCATGCGGGCGGGGTCGTCGTTCTCCTCCTTCAGGAGGTTTTCGCCGTACAGGCCCTCGTGGACGACCTCGAAGCCGTAGTCCACGGCCAGGGTCTCGACCACGTCCTTGGGCAGCTTCTGGTTGACGGTGGCCATCACCTTGAAGTCCACCATCAGCTTCTTGATCAGTTCGCTGGCCTTCACCTCCATGGCCTGGGCCATTTCGGAGATGCTGGCGCCTTCGGGAAGCAGCAGGGGCCGCAGCGCGCCGTCGATCTTGACGGGGGCGGTGATCTTCGTTTCGCTCGGCTTCAGGCCGAAATCCTGCTCCTGCTTCTCGCGGCGGTCCTTCTTGCCGGGCTTGCCCTTGACGCCGGGCTTGGGCGGGCCGCTGGGCTTGGCCGCGCCGGCAGCGGGGGCCGCGCCGGGGGCGGGGGCCGTGGCGGCGGCAGCGCCGGTCGCGCCGGCAGCGGGGGCGTCGCCGGGACGGGGACGGCGCGCGGCCGGGCCGCCCATGGCGGGGGCGGAGCTCGGCACCGAGGAGCCGTCCCTGCGCACGATGCCGCTGGGGCGCTCAGGGGCGAGCACCTCCACGATCTTCGGCCGTTCGCGCTTGGGGATGTCGAAATTCACGGAGGTCAGGGCGCGCGGCTCCGGGCGGGGCGCCGGCTTGGGCGCGGGCGGGGCCGCCACCGCGGGGTCGGCGGGATCCGCCACGACCGCGGCCGGGGCTTCGGCGGCCGGGGCCGGCGGCGCGGGCGCCTCTTCGGGCTTGGGGACCACCTTCAATTTTTTCTTGGGGATCGCGAACTTGGGGACGGAAGGGATGGTCATGTCGATGGTGACGCCGATCTTCTCCACGGGGCGCGCGGGCGCCGCCGGAAGCGCCTCGGAGGCCACCGCGGCCGCCACCGGCTCGGGCTTGGCCACGGGGGCCTTGCCGCCGCCGAAATGCGCGATCATCAGCTCGATGAAGGGGTCTTCCACCAACGAAAGATTGCTGTGCACGGGCTTGCCGTGCTTCAGGAGCTCGTCGCGCAGTTCCTGCGGCGTGCAACCCGCCCTCTCGGCCAGTTCGAACACTCTGATCTTGCTCACGGTCTTCCTTCCCTTCTGGGTAACTCCATCAACGCGCCACGCATTCGAAGGACCCGCCGAAGGGGCGCCTTGGGCGCCCCGGCGTCTATGCCTCCGGGTCCGTCTCCTCGATCTCTTCGCCTCGCATCAGGCGGGCGGCCACGTCGCGGATGCGCTCGGCCGTCTTCTGGCCGATGCCCTCGATCTTGACCAGCTCTTCGACCTCGGCGGCCGCCATCTTCTCGAGGTCGTCGTAGCCCGATTCGATGAGGCGCGCGGTGAGCTTGGCGCCGATGCCCGGCAGTTCGAACACTTCCTCTTCGGAGCCCGCCGCGGCGGCTTCCTGCGCGGCCAGCTCCTGGCTGGCTTCCCGCAGCTGCTCCTCGGCCATCTGGACCTCGCTCTTGACGTCGACCTTCCAGCCGGTGAGCTTGGCCGCCAGGCGGACGTTCTGGCCCTTCTTGCCGATGGCCAGGCTGAGCTGGTCCTCGGCCACCACCACGGTCGACTTCTTGGCGGCCTCTTCGATGAGCACGCGCGAGACGCGGGCCGGGCTGAGCGCGGCCGCGATCAGCTTGGCCGGTTCGTCGGACCAGGGGATGATGTCGATCTTCTCGCCCAGGATCTCCGTGACCACGGCCTGCACGCGGATGCCCTTCATGCCCACGCAGGCTCCCACGGGGTCCACCTTCTCGTCGTAGCTCTGCACCGCCATCTTGGTGCGCACGCCGGCCTCGCGGGCGACGGCCTTGATCTCGACGATGCCCTCCTGGATCTCGGGCACCTCGGCCTCGAACAGCTTCTTCACCAGGCTGGGATGGGTGCGGGAAACCACCACCTGGGGGCCGCGGGCCGTGCGGCGCACGTCCACCACGAAGACCTTGAGGCGGTCGCCGGGCATGACCTCCTCCTTGAACATCTGCTCCTTGGGCGGCAGGACGGACTCGGTGCCGCCGCCGATGTCGAGGATGACGCTGCGGCCGTCCATGCGCAGGACCTCCGCGGTCAGCACGTCGTTGAGGCGGTTCTTGAAGTCCTCGAAGACCTTCTCGCGCTCGGCCTCGCGCACGCGCTGCAGCACCACCTGCTTGGCGGTCTGGGCGGCGATGCGGCCGAAGTCGACCTTGGGCAGCAAAATCCTGATTTCCTGGTCGATCTGCGCCTCGGAGTCCTTCTTGCGGGCCTCCTCCAGGCTGATCTCAAGGTCCGGGTCGGCCACGGCCTCGACGATCTTCTTGACCGAATAGGCCTTGAACTCGCCGTTGACCTCGTTGAATTCGACGGCGATGTTCAGGTTGGCGCCGTATGCCTTGCGGCCGGCCGAAGCCATCGCGGCTTCCAGTGCCTCCAGCAGGACTTTTTTGTCGATGCGCTTGCTGCGCTCCAGGGCTTCCAGAGCCTCCAGGACAATCGAGCTCATGCTTACCTCTTTCGTTAGATCTTCGGGCCTATGGCCGCCGGGGCCCCAATCTAGAAGGGCCTGAAAAACAGAAAACGGGCCTCGCGGCCCGCTTTCATTGGCGCCGGATTGGGACGCCAACCGCAAGAAGGTTAGCAAAATCAAGGGTTTAGCGCAATCCTAATAAGGGAAAAAGGGTGTTTTGAAACTTCCCAAAAATCTGACATGCGGCACCCCCGCTGCCGGAACCGGGGAAATTCGTTTTCCGGAGCCCGGGACCTCAGTTCCGGCGGATTTTCAAGCCCTTCCTGAAGCCGTGCCGATTTTGGGTTAAAAAATGGGTATGAATCGGATCAGGAGGCCGGCGTGGCCAGCCAGCCCTGGGAACGGTACCAGGCCACGGCGCGGTCCAGGACTTCCGGAAGGGGGCGGGGGCTGTAGCCGAGTTCAGACGCCGCTTTGGCGTGGCTGAAATAGCCGTAGTAATCGATGAGCTTGTGGGCTTTGGCGCGGGTGAAGAGGGGCTTGGAGCGGGTCACTTTGGCCTTGAGCTCCACGGCCCAGCCCAGGACCTCCACGCTGGCGTGGCCCAGGTGCACAAAGGGCGGCCGTCCGCCGCGGCGTTTGGCCAGGTCGGCCAGGAGGGCGTCGTTGCTCTGGGGGCTGCCGCCCAGGACATAGCGCTCGCCGACGCGGCCTTTTTCCTCGGCCAGGAGATGGCCTTCGGCCACGTCGTCCGCGTCGACATAGGTGTGGCCGCTGTTGAAGGTCACGGGCGCCCCCTTGCTCAGGGCCAGGAGGATGAAGGCGTTGCTGGGGGTGGGCTTGTGGTCGCCGGGCCCCAGGACCGTGGCCGGGTTCACCACCACCGCGGGCAGGCCGGCCTTGACCGCGGCCTGCACCAGGCGCTCGCTCTCGGTCTTGCTGGCGGTGTAGACGTCGATGGGGTCCGTGTTCCAGGTGCTCTCATCCAGCACCACGGAGGGGTCGCGGCTGTAGCCGATGGCGGCCACGGAGCTGGTGTGGACCAGGCGCTCGACCGGATGCGCGCGCAGGGCCTGGATCAGGTTGTAGGTGCCCCCCACGTTGGCTTTCTGCATGACGCTTTCGTCGGCGAGGCGCGTGTCGAAGACCGCGGCGGTGTGGAAGACGCGGTCCACGCCCCGCAGGGCGGCGTCCAGGGAAGCCGCTTCCAGCATGTCCCCGCGCACGAGCTCCAGGCCGGGCAGCAGGGCCCCCTGCTCCTCAAGCCCGCGCAAGTTCGAATTCGCGCGCACCAGGGCCCGCACGCGGCGGCCGCGCTCGAGCAGCTTGCGCACGATGCGGGAGCCGAGGTGGCCGTTGGCGCCGGTGACGAGGGTCAGGGACATGGGCAACCTGAGTCAACAATGCGGATGGATGGGCGGCACATCTTACAGCAATAGGGCCGGGAAAAAAACGTTTCGACGGCCGATGGACCGCCGCCCGGCCCCGGCCGTATAGTTGATGGTCCCCCAAAATCCCAGCAGTCCCCGCCGCCGCAATCCGATCGTGGAGGAACGCATGCTCAAACTGCAGATCATCGTTGGAAGCACACGCCCCGAACGCAACGCCGACGCCCTGCTGCGCTGGATCGGCCCCGCGGCCGCGGCCCAGAAGGCTTTCGAGGTCGAGACCCTGGACCTGCGCGACTGGCCCCTGCCCTTTTTCCAGGAGACCCGCGCCACGGTCGGCGACCTGAGCAATCCCACCTATTCCGACCCCTTGGTGAAGCGCTGGAACGACAAAATCGCGGAAGGGGACGCCTACCTCATCATCACCCCGGAATACAACCACAGCATCCCGGGCGTTCTCAAGAACGCCATCGACTCCGTCTTCTTCTCCTTCCGCTTCCGGCACAAGCCGGTCGCCATGGCCGCATACAGCATCGGCGCCACGGCCGGCGCCCGCGCTGTAGAGCACCTCTGCGCCATCATGCTCGAGGCGGACGCGGTCCCGCTGCGCTCGCCCGTATTGGTGCCCTTCGTGGAGAACGCCTTCAACGCCGAAGGCAAGCCGAGCGTCCCTGTCCAGGACATCGCCTTGAGCGTCCTGCTTGAGGATCTCGCCTGGATGGGCCAGACGCTCAAAACCGCGCGGGCCGCGGGCGAGCCCCTGCCCTCCGCGGTCCGCATCAGGGCGGCGGCCGGCAGGAAGTAGCGCTTTTAGCCGGGGACCCAGAGCCCGGCGGCATACCCGGGGGTGGCCGCGACATTTATAGGGCGAAATCTGCAACCATCCTGGAATCCGTGCGTATTGTATGAGTATAAGGGCGCCCATGAAGCGCTCCCGTCCGCTAAATTCGCCACAAACTCCAGGAGAACACCGTATGCGCTCAGCCCTGCTCGGTCTGGCCCTTGTCCTCGGGGCGGCCTCCCTGTCCGCCCAAAGCTACAAGATAGACCCCATGCACACCGAAGTCGGATTCGAGGTGGTCCATATGACCCTGTCCCATGTCCGTGGAAACTTCGCGAAGTTCAGCGGGACCGTGGACCTGGACGAACACAACCTGGAAAAATCAAAGGTCAGCCTGGACGTGGACGCCTCCAGCGTGAACACCCGGGTGGGCATGCGCGACAAGGACCTGCGCAGCGACCATTTTTTTGACGTGGCCAAGACCCCCGACATCACCTTCGAATCCACCAAAGTCGCCAAGACCGCGGACGGATACGCCCTGAGCGGAAACCTGACCATTCATGGCATCACCAAGCCCGTGACCCTGGATGCCACCCTGACCGATCCCGTGAATGTGGGTCCGATGATGGGCGGAGTGCGCCGGGGCTTCAGCCTACGCGGAAGCATCCATCGCCTGGACTACAAGGTCGGCCCGGGCAACACCATGATGATCAGCGACAAAGTGGAACTGATGGTCGACGGCGAATTGATCAAGCAGTCGGACGTAGCCGCCCAGTAATTATTACGCCGCGCTTTGGCCGCACGCCTGGATTTTTTGGGCGTGCGGCGGGCGTGGAATTAGATCGGCAAATTTAGATTAGTCCCTAGTAGTCGAACCGGCCTTCTTCGCCCGGCGTCGGATCGGGCCATCAGCAATTACCATGGCGCCTTCAGCAAATACAATCGAATATTGTCCGGCTTTGTGTGTCCTGGGCTTAGGTTCAACGACCACTTTGACGTCGTTCCCGAGTTTGCGCAGCAATTCGAACATCATCAGTTGCGATATGCCCCTGAAATCCCCACGGAGCAAATTCGATAATTTAGGCTGCTTAATTCCAAGCAAATCCGCCGCCGCTTGCTGGCGGAGTCCTTTTTCGCGGATCAACTCGTTGATTTTGGAGGCGAGCCGGGATTTCGCCAACATTTCGGGGGCGTCATCAAAGCCGAGATCCTCGAAAATATTACCGCTTCCTGTCGTGACATTCATTTTCCCTCCGCTTTCGAATGCCGTTCGGCCTCGCCAAGACGCCGAAGCACCAAATCGAGATCCGACTTAGGGGCGGCTATACCTTGCTTTGACTTCTTCCGTAAGCAATGCAAAACGTAGATCCCGTTCTTGAATCGGACGGTATAAAACGCTCGATAGGCATTGCCGTCGTCATCTTCAATGACCTCGACGACACCTCTAAATTCGCTGCCCTTAAGCCGTGAAGCTTGTGGATGCGTTTTGCCGATTTGGGCTTGGTCAATCGCATGGCCAAACACGCTCCGTGCCACTTTCGGGAGCGCCCTCAGGGCCTTTAGAGAAGCCCCCATGAAATGGGCCGGTATTTCTTCGGGACGTGGAATGGATAATTATACCAAAATCAGTATAAAATTCAATCTTCCCACAGGGACTGGCGCTACATTGTACTTAAAATTGTGAACTGAGCGCTTCCACCACCCGCGCCAGCGGCAGGCCCACCACATTGCAGTAATCGCCCTCGATGCGCCGCACAAAGGCCGCCGCCGCGCCCTGGATGCCGTAGGCCCCGGCCTTGTCCAAGGGCTCGCCTGTGGCCACGTAATCCCTGATCTCCGCCTCGCTTAAACCACGGAAGAACACCTTGGTGGCTTCGACAAAGGCCGCGCTTTCCTTGGGGACGGGACCCAGGCTCAGGACGCAGACCCCGGTGTGCACGGTATGGCTGCGTCCGGACAGGCTTTTGAGCATGGTGACGGCCTGGGCGGCGTGGCGCGGCTTCTCCAAGACCTTGGTCCCCAGGGCAACGGTGGTGTCTGCCGCCAGCACCAGGCCTTCGCGGGCGCCCTTCGCGCGAAGCAGTCCGGCGACCTCGCCGGCCTTGGCCCGTGCCAGGCGCAGGACCATGGCCGCGGGGCTTTCTCCGCGCCTGCGCGCCTCGGGCACCTTGGAGGCCAGGACCCTGGGGTCGAAGCCGGCCCGGCGCAGGAGCTCCACGCGGCGGGGCGAGGCCGAGGCGAGATACAGCGTCGGCATCTATATCTTGGGAAGGACCAGGCCCTTCTGCTTCTGGTACTTGCCTTTCTTGTCCTTGTAGCTGGTCTGGCAGGGCTCGGATCCCTGGAAAAACAGCACCTGGGAGATGCCCTCGTTGGCGTAGATCTTGGCGGGCAGGGGCGTGGTGTTGCTGATCTCGAGGGTCACGTAGCCCTCCCATTCCGGCTCAAAGGGCGTGACGTTGATGATGATGCCGCAGCGGGCGTAGGTGCTCTTGCCCACGCACACGGTCAGCACGTCGCGCGGGATCTTGAAGTATTCGACCGTCTTGGCCAGGGCGAAGCTGTTGGGCGGGATGATGCAGCTGTCGGCGTGGATGGTGACGAAGCTTTTGGCGTCGAAATTCTTGGGGTCCACGACGGTGTTGTTGATGTTGGTGAAGATCTTGAATTCGCGGGCCACGCGGATGTCGTAGCCGTAGCTGGAGACCCCGTAGCTGATGACGCCCTTGCGCACCTGCTTTTTCACGAAGGGCTTGATCATGCCCTGGGTCTTGGCCAGGTGGGTGATCTGACGGTCGGACAGTATGCTCACGGTTGCCCCTTAGGGGATGAAGGAGGTGGTGCCTTGGGTGTCGGTGGTGCCATGCGCCGCGCCCCCACGAAACGCAGGGCGAAGTAGCGTGCCTTGAGCTGGCTGTCCTCGATGACCTTGCCGGTCCCGGGGGCGTGCAGGAAGGCGCCGTCCCCGGCGTAGATGCCCACATGCAGGGGCGATCCCTGGCCGGTGAAAAAGACCAGGTCTCCGGGCTGGAGCGCCCCCTGGTCGATCTCGATCCCCTGCTGGTACTGCCCAAGGGCCGTCGTCGCCAGGGGGACGCCCAGGCTGGCGAAGACATAGGCCGTGTAGCCGGAGCAGTCGAAGCCCTGCGCGGGATCCTTGCCGCCCCAGACATAGGGCTGCCCCAGCAGGCGGCGGGCCTGGGCCACCACCCGCTGGCCGAAGAGGGCCTGGCGGATGTTCCCGTTGACGCGGTCCCAGAGCCTGGCCTGCTCCTCGGTGCGCAGGTCGGCGTGCAGCGGCGCCGCGCCCGTGAGCGCCAAGGCCAGCCCCAGCAGGGCCGCCGGCCTATTCGATGCGGCGCGCGCCATAGTAGACCCTTTTCCAGTAATTGTTCCTCAGCTCGTCCTCGCGCACCGTCTCCCCGCTGGAGGGGGAGTGGATGAAGCGGTCGTGGCTGATCATGATCCCCACGTGGGCGGGCTTGTTGCGCCCGCTGGCCGTGTCGAAAAACACGAGGTCCCCGGCGCGCAGGTCGTGCTTCCTGACCCCGATGCCCAGGGTGTATTGCTCCTGGGCCGTGCGCGGCAGGACCGAGCCGTTGCGGCGGTAGCACCAATAGACCAGGCCCGAACAGTCGAAGCCGGTGATGGAGCTGCGTCCGCCGTAAGCGTAGGGCTTGCCCAGCTGGGACAGCGCCGCCTGGACGATGGCCCTGGCCGGGACCGGCCGGACCACGTAGTGCCGGACCGGCTCCAGCGTCGCGAAGCAGCCCCAGGACAGGCCCGCGGCCAGGAGCAGCGCGGCGAGGAGCCTGAGGCGGGCCACCTAGAGGGCTTTGAGCACTGCCTGGGCCATGGCGCGGGTGCCCAGGGCCTTGCCCTTGGCGCCGGCCAGGTCGCCGGTCCGCAGGCCCTTCGCCAGGACCTTGCGCACCGCCGCCTCGACGCGCGCGGCGGCCTTCTCGGCCTTGAAGCTGTAGCGCAGCATCAGGGCGCCGGACAGGATGGTGGCCAGGGGGTTGGCGATGCCCTTGCCGGCGATGTCGGGCGCCGAGCCGTGGCTGGGCTCGAAAAGGCCGAAGACCCCGTGGCGGGTCTTGCGGGGGCCGAGGCTGGCGCTGGGGATGAGGCCGATGCTGCCCGTGACCTGGGCCGCCTCGTCGGTGATGATGTCGCCCATCATGTTCTCGGTGACGACCACGTCATAGTCCGTGGGCCGGGAGATGAGGTACATGGTGAAGGCGTCGACGTAGCAGTCGTCGACCTTCACTTTGGGGTACTTCACCCGCACCCTGTCCCAGACCTGCTTCCACAGCACGCTGGTCAGAAGGACATTGGCCTTGTGCACCAGGGTCAGCCGCTTTTTCCGGCCCATGGCGGCGTCGAAGGCGAAATGCAGGACCCGCTCGATCTGCTTGCGGTCGTAGCTGATGACGTCGTAGGCGCTGTCCTTTTTCAGCTCTTTCTTGCCGAAATAGGCCCCGCCGACCAGTTCGCGCACCACCAGCATGTCCATGCCCGTGATGCGGTCGGCCTTGACCGCGGAGCGCTGCTCGAGGCCGGGGTAGACCACGGCCGGGCGGACGTTGGCGTAGAGGGTGTAGCGCTTGCGCAGGGGCAGCAGGGCGCCGCGCTCCGGCCGCAGGTTGGGGTCGGGGATCTTGTCGTACTTGGGCCCGCCCACGCTTCCGAAATAGATCGCGTCGGACGCGTCGCACAGCTTCAGGGTGGCCGGGGGCAGGGGGTGGCCGGTGGCGTCGTAGGCCGCGCCGCCCACCAGGGCGTGCGTGAATTCCAGCTTCAGCGAGGCCTTGCGGGCCGCCGCTTCGATGACCGGAAGGGCCGCCTCGATGATCTCGGGGCCGATGCCGTCGCCGGGAAGAACCGCAACTTTCGCCATGTCGTGGACTCCAAAGACAGGCCCCGGCCGCAGGAAGATCTTGCGCCGGAGCCTAAGGGGCTTCACTATACCAAAAGCCAAGCCGACTTTAAGCAGGACTTTGAGGACCCATGGACAACCACCGGCTCGACCTGGAATACCTCGGCACCGCCTACCGCGGCTGGCAGACCCAGAAGAACGCCGTGGGGGTGGCCAACGCCGTGGAGGGCGCCTGCAAGGCCGTGTTCAAGGACGTGCGGCAGGTCGTGGCCGCCGGCCGCACCGACGCGGGCGTGCACGCCCTGCACCAGGTGGTGCACGTGCGCAGCGCCGGGCCGAAGCAGTCCTCCAAAAACCCGCTGATGTCCCTCAACGACGCCCTGCCCGCGGACGTGGCCGTGACCCGGGTGGCCAAGGCGCCCGAGGCCTTCGACGCCCGGCGCGACGCCATCGAGCGGGTCTACCTTTACCAGATCCTGCGCAGGCGCAGCGCCTTCTCGACGGCCACGGCCTGGTGGGTGAAGGACCGGCTGGACGCCACGGCCATGGGCCAGGCGGCCGCCCTGCTGACGGGCCGGCACGACTTCGCCGCATTCAGCGACAAGGACCCGGAAAAGCCCAAGGAAACGACCCTGGACCTTTCCTCCATAGAGATCGCGGCGCAAGGGTCCATGCTGCTGTTGCGCTTCCGGTCCCGCTTTTTCCTGTGGAAAATGGCCCGCCGCCTGACCGGATACCTGGTGGAGGTCGGACGCGGGCGCTACAAGCCGGGGCTGACCTCGGCCATGTTCCAGCAGGACCGCGCCGTGCTGGCCCCCTACACGGCCCCGCCGCAGGGCCTGTTCCTGGAAAAGGTGCTCTACGCCGGGGACAGCTTCAACGCGCCCTTGAAGGGCCTGAACCTTTGAGTCCGAATTTCCTTTTTATATTTTTGTATAGTTGTAAAAAAACGGGGCCAGGAAAAAACCATTGTACTCAGGACGTGCTTTTGACAAACTAATTGACGTATCGTGCCCCAAAAAACGCCGTCATCGCCGGATCAGGCCCCAAAGACGATCTAATTTTTCGCGGATGTAACAGCATGCCGAGTTACTCGTCCCTGGCCAATCTAGGCTACCAATTCGTCAAATCGGACCTTGGGCAGATCCTTTTCCGACGGAATCCGGTGGGACGCTATTTCGTTCGCAATTTCGCGCCGCTGGCCAAGGCCCTGCCCCTGAGCGCCCCCCAGAACGTGATGATCGACATCTGCAACGTCTGCAATTTCAAATGCACCTTCTGCCCCACCGGGGACACGGAACTGCTGAAAAGCGTCGGGCGCCCCATCGGCATGATGGACTACGCCTTGTTCACCAAAATCATCGACGACCTGAAGGTGTTCGACGGGAAGATCACCTATGTCTCCCTGCACAAGGACGGGGAGCCCCTCCTCAACCGCAAGATCGGCGAGATGATCAAGTACGCCAAGGCCGCCAAGGTCGCCGCCAACGTGGAGGTGACCTCCAACGCGTCCCTCCTGACCCCGGAGATGGCGGGCATGCTCCTCGACGCCGGATTGGACACGATCCGGATCTCCGTGGAGCACGTCACCGACAAGGGCTACAAGGACGTCACCCTGACCTACGGCAACTACCAGAAGATCGTCGACAACGTCGCCGGCCTGTACAAGGAACGCGAACGCCGCAAGAGCGGCCTCCGCATTCTGGTGAAGATCCTCGACGTCGACCTGAGCGCGGAGGACAAGCGGAAATTCAAGGAGGACTTCGGCCCCATCTCTGACCTGGCTCGGATAGAAAGCCTCATGGGCTGGGGGCACTCCGAAAAGAAGGACTTCATGCTCGGCTTCAGCCCCAGCGTGGGGATGGACGGGGTCACGCCCCTGAAAAAGGAGCGCATCGTCTGCCCGGAGCCCTTCAAGATGCTGGGCATCAATTTCGACGGCAGCGTGTCGCCCTGCTGCAGCGACTGGGCCATGGGCCTGATCATGGCCAACGCGTCCGACACGCCGGTCGGCGAAATCTGGAGGGGCAAGGAACTGGCGAGGGTGCGCCGCCTCCACCTCAGCAACCGGCGCAGCGAGCTGCCCGCCTGCGCGAACTGCCAGTACATGCAGGGAGTGCAGGAATTGTTCGACCTGGACGGTCACCGCGTCGAGCTGCTGGAGAAATTCGAAGCCATCGAGGCGAAACTGGAGGCGGGACCCGCTTCGTAAGCACCGGATGGTCCGGCCGCGCCGCGCCCGAAGGCCCCGAACGCAAGGATCAAGCATGCCAAAAAAATCGGACTACCAGCCCCACCAGAAGAAATTCCTGAGCGCCCGCCTGCCCGAACTGGAGGTGGTGGACAACCACTACGCCCAGCGGGATTTCCTGGTGCACTTCGAGATCCCCGAGTTCACCTGCATCTGCCCCAAGACCGGCCAGCCGGACTTCGCCACGCTAAAGATCGACTATGCGCCCGCCAAGAAGCTGGTGGAGCTGAAGAGCCTGAAGCTCTACGTCCACGGCTACCGCAATGTCGGCGTCTTCCACGAGCACGTCGCCAACAAGGTCCTGGACGACCTGGTCAAGGCCGTCCAGCCCCGCCGGGCGCGCCTGATCGCGGATTTCAACGTGCGCGGCGGGATACACACGGTGGTGACGGCCGCCCACCGCTGGCCGGAAAAGCTCGGCTGAGCCGAAAAAGGTATGACGCCATGGAAAAAAAGGGGGCTCCCGTGACCGGGAGCCCCCTTTTTTTGTCCCCGGCGCGGCCCCTAGCCGCGGCGGGCTTGTTTCCCTTTCTTGGCGGCCGTCGCCCCGGCTAGGCGCTGCCTCCGGCGCTCGTTGCGGCGGCCGCTTTTCAACAGGGTCTTGGCGGCGAACTGCTCATCCGTGACCAAAAAGCCTTTGACCGTGTTCGCCCCGCCGTTGCCGTCCTCCCATTGGAAATACCCCTTCGGGCGCACCCCGAAGGCGGCCAGCGGCAGGTCCAGGTAGTTGGTGCGCCCGCTTCCCCCGCTCTGCCCGAAATAAGCGCGTCCCACAAAATTCGAGACGCTGACCCCGTCGATCAGGTAGCTGTCCCCCTGGGTCGGGTCCGCCACCTCCAGATCGTAGGCGGCGAGCCCCGCCGCCCCGCCGGGAGCCGGCCCTGTCACGGTCTGGGTGACCTCGGGGTCGCCCAGCAATTCCAGGACCTCGTGCGACAGCGACACGGTCCAAGGCTCATTCGCCTTGGCGCAAACGTCCAGGTACACGAAGCCGTAGGGGACATGGGCGAAATTCTGGAAGTGGTAGCCCAAGGTTCCGTCGACGCCGCTGGTGGGGTCCTGGGACGAGTTCCCGATGTAGATCACCGCGTCCTGGATCGCCGGTATGGGCGCCTGCTGCTGGCCCAGGACGACGGCGGTGACAGTCAAGGTCCCGCCCAGGCCCCATTCCGGCTGGAAATGCTCGGTGACCTGGCGGCCGATGGCCGCCACGGCCGCCTGCAGGGTCGGTCCGTCCATCCCGGAAATGTTGGCGATGGTGATGTCCATGCCGCCCCCCTCCTCCCTTGCGCTATTGCTGCTGCGCCTGCTGGTCCAGCTCAGGCAGGGCGCCCCAGATCCCCTGGCCGACCCTCTGCGCCAGAAGCTGGACCAGTTCCTGGGTCAGGTTGGTCTGGGTGATCGTCACCGGCACCTGCTCGGTCTGGGCCTGCAGCTGCAGGGTGTAGTGGAACCCGAAGCTGCTCTTCATGATCAGCGGGTCCATGGTGGCCACCGTCGGCATGCCGGTGGCGATGGCCATCCTCTCGACCATGATGGTCGTCTTTTCGGAGGTGACCAGGTTTGCCAGCGTGAGGGTCACCGGCGTCCCGTCCGCCAGGCCCGCGGTGGACGGCCCGTTGATCACCGTGTCGTATTCGGCGCCGGGCTGGATGCTCGTGGCCAGCAGGTCGGAAACCTGCGAGGCGGGCAGCAGGGTGGTGGTGTCCCCCACGACGAAGGAGACCGTCAGGCCCGACAGGGACAGCACCCTGGCGAGGTGGTTGCGGATGCTGACCTTGAACTGCAGGTCCTGGGGCGCGATGGCGACGGCGGGGATCTCCCGGACCTGGGCCGGATACATGTTGTTGACCGCCGTCGCGGAGGCGGCGACGTTGTACTCCCTGTGCATCACCTTGGTGACGTTGTACTGGGCGCCCTGCGTCGAGATGTCGACCCCGCCCTGCTGCTGGTCCTCCTGGGCGCCCTGCACAGGCACCAGCTCGGGCACGGAGTAGTTCAGGGTGACCTGGTTCGAGGGCGTGGGCATCATGCCCGCGCATCCGCACAAGGCCGCCGTCAACAAGGCCGCCGCCGCATGCCGTACGTGTCGCTGTTTCATGGATCCTCCCGTGGAATGGCGATGATGGTTGAAAATCGGACGCGGTTCAGAAATCGATCGTGAAGCTGTCCCTCAGCGCCGGGCTCGCGGCCGCATGCGGGGCGATCACGTCCCTGTAGGTTCCGGTGATCGTCCCCGCGCCGATTTCAAGGCGCAGATAGCCCCAGGCCTGGTCGGAGTACTGCTCCAGGGTGAGCCCCGCGTCGATCTCCAGGGGCGCCTCCGGCTTCTCCTTGTCCGGCCCCTTGGCCATGGCGTGCAGGTGGTTGTAGCCGCCCGCACCGACCACCAGCTGCGTCACGGAGCGGCCCTTGGTCCTCCAGGTGAAGCGCTGGTAGTTGTGCACGTGGCCGGTCAGGATGAGGTCCGGCGCCAGCCCCGCCCGCGCGATGGCGCTTTCGAAGAACTTCTCCATCACGGCGCTGCCGCCGTGGAAGGCGTCCTGGGAGAAAATGGGCTGGTGCACGCACACGACCACCGCTTTGCGCCCGCCTTTGGCGCGCGCCGCCTTCGCGGCCTTCAGCTCGGCGGTGAACCAGGCGGCCTGCGGATCCTCGATCTTCCCGTGCGCCGGCACGTTGCTGTAGAGGCCGATCAGGGTGGCGAAAGGCGTGTCCAGGGTCCAGTAGCAGTAGGGCTGGGCCATGGCGTCGCGGTCGGTGTCCCCGCGGTCCGGGCTGGGTCCCGGGGCGGCGGCGCAGAAATTGCGCATGAAGCCTTCCAGGCTGAAGTCGTTGCTGGTGCCAGGGTCCATTTCGCCGTCGTGGTTGCCCGGCACCGCGAAAATCGGCCCGGGATAGAATTGGTAGGGCAGGTAGAACTGCCGGTAGTACTTGTCGCTTTCGCCGTTGAAATAGACCAGGTCCCCGACCAGGTAGAGGAAGGCTGCGGCCTCCCCGGGGTCCGCGGACTTGATCTCCTCCTCCATGGCGTCCGCCACCGCGGTCTGCGGGCCCGTGCCGTCGATGCCTCCCACGTCCCCGTCCACGTGGAAGACCAATTTGCCGGCTTTTTGGATGGCGCGCATGGCGGCCGCCGGCAGGACCTGGGCCAGGTCCAGGTGGAACTGGCCGGAGGCGGGCGGGGGCGGCAGGGCCTCGTAGCTTTCGTTGCGGGCCGGGGCCTGGGAGGCCGGCACCCTGCCTCGCACCCACTTCTTGCCGTCGTGGGCCAGGGGCCTCGGGCTGGCGAAGCGCTGGGGCGCGTCCCCGGCGGCCGGGGATTTTTTGCGGCGCGCCGCGGGCGCCCTCTTTTTCGTTCTGGTCGCAGTCTTTTTGGCCGCCATAAGGCCTCCTGGAGCCGCCGCGAGGGCGCTCAAACCCTGAAAAAGGTCTCCGCCGTGGACACGACCACGTTCTGCAGCCCGTCGATGAAGCGCGCGAGGGCGACCTCCTCAAGGCCCAGCTGTTTCAGCGCCACCAGCGTGGCCAAATCCTCCTTTTCGGCGAGCAGTTCCTTGAGGTCCGACTCCTGGATAAGGCCTTTTTTTACCGCGGCCGTCCAGTTCTGGAGGTCCTCCCTGGCGGACTGCAGGTAGGCGCTGGCGTCCGAGGAGGCCGCCGCCTGGTAGGGCGCCCAGTTGGTCTGGGCGTACTGGGACAGCGCCGGCTTCAGCGCGTCCCAAAAGTCGTCAAAGAGCGCCATGGCATTCTCCGGAGTGGGTGCGGACCGTCATCGTTTGATCTTGCCGCTCTCGAGCCCGATCACCATGTCGAAGCCGTCGGAAATTATCTTTTCGGACTCGGACACGAAGTAGGGCTTGAGCTTCTTCTTGGCCTGCCATTGGGTCAGGAAACCGCCCAGCGAATGCCCTTTGGGGTCCCGGATGATGGCCCATTGCATGGTCGAGATCTCGTTGTGGGGCCTCCCCTTCGCGTACTCATAGTTCTGGTCCAGCTCCAGGCGGACATGGCGCACGTCGGCGACATGGGCGGAATAGTCCTCGCCGGCCAGGTCCATGGTCTCCAGGGCCTCCGCCTTCAGGGCGGTCGCGTGCTCGTAGGCGGTCTGGTCAAAGGGGGATATCTCGACGCAGGCCCCGCACAAAAACGCGGCCAGGAGGCAGGCGGCGGTCCCGCGAAGGGCCCTAGTCACTGGTCAGGCCCCCCAGCACGGTCGCGGTGGTGAAAATCCGGCGCACGTCCGCGAAGAGGGGGCTGTTTTTGAAGCGGTGATCGTCGAAATCCTCGGCCGCGGGATCCGTCAGGCGCAGGATCGGGGCCGAAGGCCAGCTTCCGTCGTCGAGTTGAGACCGTTCCAAGGACAGGATCGCCTCCTTCAGGAATCCGCCCGCCTGCCCGTCCCGGGCGGACAGGGCCAAGGCCAGCCCGCGGTCGAAAAAGGTCCTCGGCCCGCTTCCCCTCGGCGCCGGAAGCGCCAGCCGGGGGGCTCCGGGATAGGCCCTTTCCAGGGCCCACAGTTCGCGCGCCAGATAGAGGTCCGAGGCCCACCAATAGCTGGCCGCCCCGTGGGGGCCCCGGCCATGGAGGCGCAGGGCCTGGGCCGCCCGCGCCAGGATCGGATGCGCGGCGGGCAGGACCGCGCCCAGGGCCTGCATCGCGACCGCGGTCACGTCCGGGTGCCCTTTGGCCCAGCCGCGGCGCAGGCCGCGGTCGAGGTAGGTGGCGAAATGCCCGTCGGGGAGCTGGAACTTCACCAGGTCCGCGTAGGCCTTCCGGTCCGGGGACGCGCCGCAGCGGTTCAGGAACAGGATGACGCGCGCGCTGCTGTCGCCGTCGGCTTCGACCGAACGGTTGTAGGACCAGCCTCCGGGCTTGCGGGCCGCCTCCAGGAAACGGACCGCCGCGCGCAGGCTCGCTTCCATGTCCGCGGCGGCGCCGCGCTCGCGGGCCTGGACAAGGCAGGCGCCGACATAGGCCGTGGTCCAGGCCTCCGAACGGCCCGGAGGGAGCTGGAAGTCCCGCCAGGCGCCGTCCGCGTCCTGGGCGCGGAGAAGGAAGCGGCAGGCCGAGGCCGTGCAGAAAGCCGCGGGCGCGGCAGGCAGGGGGCTGGGTCCGGCGCGCATCAGCGGACCCCCGCGTCCGCCAGCAGGCGCGCCAGCGCCAGGCCGCTCAAACCCGTCCGCAGTTCCGGGCCCGGTCCGGTCCCGAGGCAGACCGACATGATCCCGTGCTCGGGCAAGGCGCTGTCCGGAAGGCCGGCCAGCAGGCGGTGGTACAGGGAACGTTCCTTCACAGCCTCGGGCATGGTCTGGAGCATCCGGCCGCGGGCCCGACGCGCGCCGCCGATGGCGCCGCTCTTGGCGAAAAAGGCCGGGACCGCCTCCCCGTCCGCGCCCAGGGAGACGCTGTACCCGAAGTAGGTCCAATACAGGGCCTCGAGCAGCCTCCTCCCGCACAACTGTTCTATCCCGTCCTCCAGGGCCCCGCGCCCGGCCGCGGAGGGCAGGACATCGAGCACCTGACGCAGGTCCTTCAGCGAGAAGAGGCGCCTCTGGAAGTAGAATTCCGTCCGGTCGTGGTCCGGATCGTGCCCGATCATCACCGCGTGGGAGTCGTCGAACCTGGGGACCGTGGCCGGCATGCCGGCCGCGGGCGCGGCCGCCGGGACCTCGACGTAATACTTCAGGGCGGCCCGGTTCCCCTGTTCCCTGAACCCCAGGCGGGCGCCCCACAAAAGCGTCCGGCCGGCCTGCATCGCGCCCCATTGCCGGACCTTTTGCGGGGAGGGGCCGGCGTAACCCAGGCGCAGGGCCAGGGCCACCGCGGCCTCCAGCCTGTCCTGGGGCGCGCACTCCGGCGGAGCCGCGTCGACGGTGAAGCTCAGCCCGACATGGCGGTTCGAAAAGGTGAACTCCAGGGGGCAGCCGTCGGCGCACAGGCCGCTGAAGCTCCACGCCTTTTCCGGGTTCCGCGTGGCCGCCAGGACGCCGAGGCACTGCGGCAGCGCCCGCGCCACCCCCAGGGCCGCGGACCCCTCCCTGGCCCCGGCCAGGACCGTGGCCACGCCCGCCAGGGCCAGCGCCGTGGCCTGGACATCAGAGGTCAAACCCCGACTTTCCATGGCCACCCCCTTTAGCTCCCGGGCGGGCCCACCAGGACCAAGGGATCGGTGGCCGTGATGTAGGCGCCCTGCTGCTGCTGGTTCGCGACGGTGATGAAGGTGAGGCGGTACTGGTAGCTCGTGAGCGCCGGATTGATGAAGGAGATGTGCACGGCCGGGGGCGTGGGCGCCCCGGCCGCGATCTGCACCGTGGTCTGGAAGGAGTAGTTGTTGGCCGTGTCCTGGTAGGAGATCTCCACGATGGCCTGGCTGTACGCGGCGGCGCTGAAGGCCGGCTGGAGCGTCAGGTCCACGCCCGCCACAAAGGGGTCGTTGACGATGATCGCGCTGGCGGTCGAGGCGGCCGCGGGCGTGCTGATCAGCGTGCCGCTCTTGAGGTAGCAGTTCGTCGAATAGGTGTAGGAATTGACCGTCTTGTCGGTGAGCCGCAGCATCCAGAACTGGGGAGCGGAGCCGGCCCGCACGATGATGGTCGTCGAGGTCTGCCAGCCGCTGGCGGCGGTGTACTGCAGGGGGACCTCGATGCGGTCCACCAGATTGGGGTCCAGGCGGTCCGCGGACACGGACACCTTCAGGAAGCCCAGGAAATCGTAGGGATCCATGTTCAAGACCCGGTTTTCGGTGGTCACGGCCGGCAGCGCATAGGCGGTCTTTTCCCCCACCCACCCGGATTCCGGGTCGAACTTGTAATTGGCGGTATAGCTGAACTGGGTCTGCTGGATGAGGCCCTGGAAGACGTTCCAGGTCTGGGTGGTGTTGGTCGACGGCGTGAAGGTGAAATTGCCGGTCTTGACCGGCACCGTTGCGGCCGGATTTCCGTACTGCAGGGCCACGTCAGCCTCCAGCAGGCCGATGCCGGTGAAATCCTCGGGCGGGTTCACGGTCACCGCGAACTGGTTGAAGAAGGGGTCGGTGCCGTCGACCTGGAGGAAGTGCTTGCTCTGGTCGATGCCCTGCAGCAGCAGGCCGAAATATCCCTGCGGGGCGTAGGTCCTCTGCACCGCCTGCATCTGGTTGTAGTCGTACTCGACGGTCTTCTGCTCGGTCTGGGACACGTATTTCAGCTTCAGGGCCACGCCGAAGGGCGAGGCCGCCTGGGAGGCGCCCGCAGCCGAGCCCAGCAGGGCGCCCACTGGGTTGGCCGCCGCCCCGCCTGCGGGCGGCGCGGTGGTGGTGGTGGTGCCGGAGGCCGGCTTGGCCGCCCCGCCGGAGGAGCCGCTCGCTGCCGGGGCCGCGGCGGGGGCCGCGCCGCTCGACGGGGCGCCCGCCGCGGGAGCCGCCGAGGTCATGGTCGAGGAGCCCTTGTTGGCGGCAGGGGCCGCCATGCTGCTGCTGGAGGGCGC
Source organism: bacterium (assembly GCA_035485275.1). GTDB lineage: Bacteria > Oederibacteriota > JAJYGY01 > JAJYGY01 > DAIDJD01 > DAIDJD01. Next base: position 3,647 of record DATHOE010000012.1, on the reverse strand, counting down.
GGCCGAGGTCATGTTCGATCCCGTCCCTCCGGCCGGCCTCCCGGCGGTGGTGGTCGTGGTGGTCGAAGTGGCGGGCGCGGCGCCCCCTCCCGCGCCGAACGCGGGCTTGAGGTTCGAGGCGTCCGCGGCGGCCTCCGTGGTGGGCGAGAGGCTGGGCGTGAACCACTGGGAAAGGATCTGGTCCTTGAACAGGTTCAGGGCCTGGTTTTGCTGGTCCACGCCCGCGGTGCCCGCCAACATGTTCACGATGTCGATCTTGATCGCCCCGGTTTGTTTGAGGTTCTCGAAGGTGGCGTCGATGTCCGCGGTGGCGAAATAGGCCTTGGCCGACAGGTCCACGCTGAATGAGGTGTAGACCCGGCTCAAATCCGCGGTGATCTTGACGTCGAGCGCGGGCTGGATGCCGGTGAACTGCATGTTGTAGATCGCGCCGACCGGGGTCATGCCGTCCTGGAAGGCCTTCTCCAGGATGGTCGCGCCCTCCTCGCTCAGGGTCAGCGCGAAGAGGGCGTCGTTGTTGCCGAAGAGTTCGGGGTCCGAGGCGCCCAGGATGCCGTCCACCGCCTGGTTCGAGGCGACGCTCCCCGCCGCCAGGGTCGTCCCGCCGCCGCCCTGCATGTCCAGGGCGACGATCTGCACGGTGCCGGAGTCGAAGGAGACCGGGGAGAGCAGGGGGTTGTTCGCCGCGGGGAAGATATTCTGGATCTGCCCCATGATGGCGACCTTGTTCTGCTGGCTCAGCGCCAGGCACACGGTGACGTTCAGGAAGCCCGTCCCCTGTATCCCGGCGGCCGCGACGTCCGGGGCGTAGGTGATGAGCAGGAACTGCGGCTCCGCGCTGCCGGGCTCCGACTCCAGTGTCACCGGCCCCGGCAGGTACCAGAACTGGTTGGGGTCGATGTGGTCCGGGAAGACGGTGATCCCGTTGACCGTGAAGGAGTTGCTTGAGAACAGGAGCATGGGCGCCTCTTTGGGCCGCTAAGGTGCCGGCCGGACGGGATCAGGTCAGTTGGCTGAGCGGGATGACGACGGCGTTGCCGCTGACCGGGGTCAGGGCCACGCTCTTGGTCTGGCCGTTGTTCAGCTTGATGGTGGCGCTGTACTGGGCGCTGATCTGGGGGTTCAGGTAGTCGTAGGCGAAGTTGAAGGTGTCGCCCTGGCTGGACAGCGTGAAGGTCTGGGACACGTTGATGGAGTTGGCCGGGTCCGCGTAGCTCACCTGCACGTCGATCTCCGTCACCTTGCAGGCCGCGAAGGTGGGCGCGGCGGCCGCCTGCACCACCACGATCTGGTGGCCCTTCATGCCGTTCTGCAGGATGAGGTAGGCGCTGGAGGTGACCGAGCCCGGCACGCTCCACACGGTCCCGTTGAGCATCACCAACTGGGCCTCGTAGTAGACGAAGACCTGGGAGCTGTTCTGGCGCTCCGCCTCGAAGGCCGGCGAGGTCGGGTTGCTCTGCGTGAGCGTGTAGGTCTGCTGGGCGGCCGGGCTGGCCTTGCTCGGGTAGGCCAGGAAGACAAGGGCCTGGGAGAACTGGGTCCAGTCCAGGGCCGCAAGCACGGTGAGGCCGACCTTGTCCGGGAAGGGGTCGGAGATGTTGATGGTGGCCTCGTTGGTGCTGATCCATTCCGAGACGCTGGTGCCGCCGGTCGCCAGCGCGTAGGTCAGCCGGTAGTTGAAGCTGCGCAGCTCCGGGTTGATCAGGAAGAGGGACCAGTTGATGGCCGTGTTCTGGCTGTTCAGGACCGCGCTGGGCTGCTGGTTGATGGCGTTGGCCGCGTCCACGTACTGGCATTCGACCTCCACGCTGGTGTAGCGGTCCCAGGGCAGCCCGAAGGCCTGCACGGGGATGACCGTCACGTCGTAGAGCTGGCCGCGCGGCTCGATGTCCACGTTGCCGTTCGCCGTATAGGTCGCGCTGCTCAGCTGCCCCGGGCGCTGGGTCGTGTCCACGTCCTTGAAGTAGACCGTGTAGACGTAGGACACGGGCGTCGACATCTGGCCCTTCACCAGCAGGCTGGCCCAGCTCACGCTCGCCTGGGGGGCCGCCGCCGTCAGGGTCACGGACTGCACGATGTTGTTGTAGGTGAGGTCGACGTTGATCGAGCCGATGCTGTCCGTGGCGAAATCGGCGTTGGTCGTGACGTTGACCTGGCGCCGCTCGAAGTAGGGGTTGTCCAGGTCCACCTGGGTGACGAACTGGCTCAGGTTGACGCCGGACTGGGTCAGGGCGCTGAAGAGGCCCGACAGGTGCCCCTGCGGATAGATGGTCCTTTGGACCGTGGTGCGCTCCGACAGGTCGAAGTTCAGCGATTTCTGGTCGGTCCGCGAGAGGTTGACGCTCTTGTAGGAGAAACAGGCCAGGGCCGAGGCCCCGCCGGTCAGGGCGATATCGCTGACCTGGTTGATGAGCTGCCCGGCCTTGTCCCAGCCGTCGGGCTGGCCCGGGGTGGGCGGGGGCAGGCTGGACTGGAAGAAATTGGTCTTCACCAGCTCATAGCATTCGGCCACCGCCTGGTCGCGGTCCGAGGTCGCGGAGGTGCCGAGCCCGGCGTCGGTGTCGTAGGAGGAGACGTCGATGTTGATGATCTGGCTCTCGATCAGCTTGTCGACGGTGTTCTCGATGTCGCTGGAGAAGAACAGGATCCCGGCGTGGTAGCTCTGGTCCAGGTAGGTCTGGACCCGGTTCCAGTCCGCGGTGATCCGCACGTTGAAGGCCGGCCTCAAGCCCAGGAAATCCAGGGAATAGACCACGCCGATGGGCGCCATCTGCCCCTGCAGGGCCTGCTGCAGGATGGTCGCCCCGTTCTGGTCCAACTGGACCGAAAAGGTCGCCTGGTTGTTGCCGTAGAGCGCGGGGACCGAGGAGCCCTCGATGTTGACGACGAATTGCGGCGCGCCGGGCGCGGCGGCGGCCGTGGTGGTGGTGGTGGCCGGCCCGGCCGGGGCGCTGGGGGCCCCCGGACCGGTGGCGGGCGCGGGCAGGACGGTCTGGGCCCCCAGCAGCTCCAGCTGCACGGTGCCGCCGACGAACATGACCGGCGACAGCTTCACCTGGCCGGTCAGCTTCATCTGCTGCTGGACCTGCTGGGCCACCTGGTTGAGGACCTGGTCCGCGATGCCGAGATTGACGTCAAAGTTGAGGAATCCCCCCGTCCCCGCCGCTCCGGTGTATTCGATCAACTGCAGCTGCGGCAGGGAGACGCCCCCGGCCCCCGCCACCATGGTGAACTGGGGCATCATCGGCAGGTAATAGAACTGCAAGGGGTCGCTGTCGTCCGGGAAGACGGACACCCCGTTGACCACGAAATAAGGCGGGTTCAAAAACAGCATTCATACCTCCGGAGGCGTGGCTGGGGCGGGCTAGGACGGCATCATGAGGACGAGGTCGGTATCGCTGCTGGTGGCGGAGGGCTGCTGCACCTGGGAGGCCGGCGGCCCCGACAGGTAATAGGTGGTCTGGTAGCTGTAGGAGGTCTTGGTGGGGTCCTTGACGTAGAAGGTCCAGGTGGGCGGGGTCACGCCGGTGGACTTGAGCACCACTTCCTGCTGCAGCGAGATGTTGTTGGCCGGATCGCTGTAGGAGAAATTCACCTGCGCCAGGGCGAGCTTGGTGAAATCCAGGAGGGAGGGGTCCGGCGTCACC